>DATNCQ010000186.1:0-5569 GCA_035571515.1 Vicinamibacterales bacterium | reverse complement strand
CAGGGTGAGATAGATGTAGGCGGCGCTCACGAACCCGACGCCGAGCAGCGCCGCGATGCCGCGCCCGGTCTTGCGCAGCCCGCGCGTGAGCGACGCCGCACGGCTCATTGACGGGTCGTCGATCGCAACGCCGCGATCAGCCGGTCGATGTTCTCGCGCGTCGATCCGGATCCCATGAGGCCGACGCGCCAGATGCGCCCGGCCAGCGGTCCGAGCCCGGCGCCGATCTCGATGCCGTGGTCGTCGAGCAGCTGCCGGCGCACGCGCGCCTCGTCGATGCCGTCCGGCACCTTGACGGCGTTCAGCGACCAGCTGCGTTCGGCCGGCGGCGGCAGCAGGTCGAGCCCGATCGCGGCGAGCGCATCCGCGAGCGCGAGATGGTTGGCGCGGTGCCGCTCCCAGCGCGTCTCGAGCCCTTCCTCGTCGATCGCCACGAGCGCCTCGCGGAGCGCGTAGACGAGCGGCGCGGAGATCGTGTGGTGATACTTGCGGTTGACCCAGTAGTCTTCCAGCAGCTTCAGATCGAAGTAGAACGACCGCTGGTCTTCCGCCTGAAGGCGGAAGTCTCTGGCACGCTTCGAAAACGTGATCGGTGCAAGACCCGACGGGGCCCCCAGGCCCTTCTGCGTACAGCTGTAGACCGCGTCGGCGTCCCAGCGCGCGACCTCCACCGGGTGCGCGCCGAGCGACGTGACCGTGTCGACGATCGTCATCGCTCCCGTCGCGGACGCCAGCGCGCACAGCTCGCGCACCGGGTTGAGCACGCCGGTCGACGTCTCGGCGTGGACCATCGTGACGACGTCGGCGCCGTCGGCGAGCGCGCGCTCGAGCCGTGACGGATCGATCGCGCGTCCCCACTCGCTCTCGACGCGCGTCACGGCGGCGCCGTAGCGCGACAGCATCTGAGCGAGGCGATCGCCGAAGTAGCCGTTGACGAGCGCGATGGCGCGCATGCCCGGCCTGGTGAGATTGGCGATGGCGGTCTCCATGCCGGACGTGCCGGTGCCCGAGACGGCGAAAGAAAACGCGCCGGCATCGGTGCGGAACGTGTCGGCGAGCCGCGAGCGGATCTCGTCGAGGATCGCCATCATCGCCGGATCGAGATGGCTGAGGACGGGCGCCGCCATCGCGCGCGTGATGCGATCGGCCACCGGGCTCGGGCCCGGGCCGAGCAGCAGCCGTTCAGCGGCGTGCGGCATTCGCGGAATTGACGCGTGTGGCATCGAGCAGGCTCCTGATCTTCTCCACGCCTTCGCGCGCCAGCGGCGCGAGCGGCGGGCGCGGCTCGCCGCCGGTGAGGCCGCACAGGTCCATGGCGGCCTTCAGGCCGGCGATGCCGAAGCCGCTGGTGACGGCGCGGGCGAGCGGCGTCAGCCGCTGCTGGCAGTCGAGCGCCTGCGCGAAGCGTCCCTGCCGCGCGTGCTCGAACAGCTCGAGGCACAGCTCGGGCGTGACGCAGGCGACGGCGAGAATGGCCCCCTGCGCACCCGCGCACAGCGCGGCGTAGACCCCCGGCGCGGATCCGGCCATCACGGTGAAGCGCGCCGGCACCGCGGCCGAGAGATCGGCGAACTGCGCGCCGTCGGTGCTGGTTTCCTTGAGGCCGGCGACGTTGGGGTGCGCGGCAAGGCGCGCGATAGTGTCCGGCGCGAGATTCACGCCGGTGAACGCCGCGTAGTTATAGAGGAGGACCGGCACCGGGCTGGCGTCGGCGACGGCGGTGTAATGCGCGACCAGCGACGGCACCGGCACGTGCGCGCGATAGAACGACGGCGTGCGCACGAGCACCGCGTCCGCCCCCGCGGCCGCCGCGCGCCGCGCCGCGGCCACCGTCGCGCGCGTCGACTCCCGGCCGACGCCGGCAATCAGCGTCCGCCCTGCCGGGACTGCCGCGCGCACCGCCGCCAGCACGCGATCCGCTTCGTCATCGTCGAGCAGCGACGCCTCGCCGTTGGTCCCGAGCGCGACGATCCCGCCCAGGCCGGTCGTCATCCAGTGGCGGACGTTCGTCCCGATCGCCGCCTCGTCGATCTCGCCGTCCTTGAACGGCGTCGGCATCGGCGGAAACACCGCTCGCAGGTTCACCAGCAAACCGTACCACAGAGCGAACGAGCGCAGCGAGTGAGCCACGCGCCCGCCTTCGCGCGAAGCGCTTCGGCGAGGTCCCGCCGGAGCTTTAGCAGAGGCGGAAACGGAGCGGGGCAAGGGGCCCCCGCGAGTGAGCGTGTAGGGGGGCCGGCGGGGCAAAGCCCACCGGAAAAAAAACGGGCGCGGCCTCGAAGAGGCCGCGCCCGTGCAGGGTGCTTACTTGCGTCGCAGGTGGCTTCCGCCTCAGCGGAAGCTCCTTCAGTTAGTGCACGCGAGCGCCATAGACCGTCCGCTGCGCGCGCCAGTCCTCGTCCAGGATCGTCCAGAGCGCCTGGTCGAGATACTCGCCATTGCGGAGGAACGACTTGCGCAGGACGCCTTCCTGCACCGCGCCGACCTTCCGCAGCGCTCCGTTGCCGCGGCCGTTCAGGATCGCCGCACGCGCCTCGAGCCGGTGCGTTCGAATCGTGTCGAACGCGAACTCGATGACCATGCGGGCGCCGTCCATGAACATGCCCGTGCCCCAGAACGCCGATCCCATCGCGAATCCCCACTCGGCGGTGCCGAAGCCCGGCTCCAGCTGCCGCACCTGGAAGATCCCGATCGCCGTGTCCATCCCGTGCGGCACCACTGCGAAGCAGGCGTAATTGCCCGCCGCGCGCTCGCGGTGCGTCCACGCGATGAACCGCTCGAACCCTTCGACCGTGGTCGGCGGCGGCGAAATGAAGCGCGCCACTTCTTCGGTCGAGAGCATCGCCAGGAGCGCCGGCGCGTCCGAGAGCCGCAGCTCACGGAGCGTCACCATCGATCCGGTCAAGGTCGGAAGCGCGTGCTTCCAGTCAGACGTCGTCGTGGCAGTGCCACGGGCGGCCGCGATAACCGCCTGGAGGTCAGTGTTGACCGACTGAGCATCGCGGAACGGCATCTTCTCCATTAGAAGCCCCCTCCCACGACCTGCAGGGTCGGTTGGGTCACCGTGGTCTCCGTTGTAATCGCTACCTGAGGTTGTGAAAGCAGAGTCGTCGAGGTCGAATCGGCCGGTGCCGGCGCCGGCTCGTTGAACAACGAGTCGAACGTCGCCACGTCGCCGTCGAACACGCTCGGGACGTCCGGATCGTCGAACAGCGGGGTTTCCTCGCCCGAGCAGCCCCACGTCACGTTGTCGGTCTCGCTCGAGGTGCCCCACACGATGTTGTCGACCTCACCGCTGGTGCCCCAGACGATGTTGTCGGCTTCCATCTGGGTACCCCAGACGATGTTGTCGAGCTCGGCCTCGGCGACGCTGGCGCCCCAGACCACGTCCTCGCAGTTGGCGCCGTCGCACTTGGTGCCCCAGACGATGTTGTCCATCTCGCCCGCGAGCGTGCCCCACACGATGTTGTCGGCCTCGCGGACCGTGCCCCAGACGATGTTGTCCGCTTCACGCGCGAAGGTGCCCCACACGATGTTGTCGGCGTCCATCGCCACCGTGCCCCAGAGCACGTTGTCGCAGTACTTCGTGCTGCAGGCCGTGCCCCAGACGATGTTGTCCCCTTCGCGGGTCGCGATCGAGCCCCACACCGTGGAGTTCGCCCACGCGCTGCCGGCCGGCTTGATGACGCCGCGCTGCAGCTTGTGGTTGCCCCAGATGATGGTGCGGCTCCACGCCTTGTTGCTCGGGTACGGCTGCCCGGCCTTCGGATTGGCCAGGAACTTCGCCAGGTCGACGGCTCCCTTGGTATTGAGGAAGCCCGCGCCCTGCGTCAGGGCGTCGTACTTGTAGACCTGCGCCGTGTACTCGATGATCGCCTTCACCAGGTTCGGCGTCAGCTTCGGGTTGGCCTGAAGCATCAGCGCGACGGTGCCGGCTACGACCGGCGACGCCATGCTCGTGCCGGTGAGGCTCAGATACGGCTTGTTCGCCGTGCGGAGCAGCCCGTTGAGCAGGTACGCCGACTTCGTCGAGTAGAACGTGCTGCCCGGCGACGCCAGCGAGACGATGCCGGTGCCGGTCGCGACCACGTCCGGCTTCGCGATGAAGTCGACCGCCGTCGGACCGCGTGAGCTGTAGCCGCCCATCACGTCGTCGGTGCGGGTGATCGTCCCCTCGTGGCTGTAGGCGCCGACCGTCAGCACCCACGGCGCGTTGCCCGGCGCCGTGATGCCGCCGTACTGCGTCCTGCCCGCGGCGTTCTTCCCGAGGTTGCCGGCCGCCGTCACGACGACGATGCCGGCGTCGACCGCGCGCTTGGCCGCCAGGCACAGCGGGTCGGTGTTGTACGACTCGGACACCGACGCGCCAACCGAGAGGTTGATCACGCGGATGTTGTAGAGCGTCCTGTTCGCAACCGCCCAGTCGAGCGCCGCGATGACGTTGCTGATGTAGCCCGCGCCGTGATCGTCGAGGACCTTCAGGCTGACGATGTCCGCGGCCGGGGCCATGCCCGCGCGCGCGCCCAGCGTGTCATACCCGTTGCCCGCGATGATGCCGGCGACGTGCGTGCCATGGCCGTTGTCGTCGTAGGCGGTCAGCCGGCCGTTGACGAAGTCCACGAACTTCGTCACGCGCTGGTTGCCCACCACCTTCACGGCGGGGTTGCTGCCGCGATAGGTCAGGTCGTCATGGAACGGCGTGATGCCGGAGTCGATCACGGCGACGCCGACGCCGGCGCCGTCATAACCGTAGGTCTCCTGCACCGCGCGCGCGCCTTCGACGACCGCGACACGGTTCATTTTGCCGCCAGCGGGGCGATCCCAGTGGATCGACTCGACGGCCGGATTGTCCGCGAGCTTGCGGAGCACGAAGTTCGGAAGTTCCACGACTTCGCCGCTCACGATGCCCAGCTTCCGGCCGCGCTTCCCGCCCAGCTTTCCGACGGCGTCGCCCAGGTCCGCTCCCGGCTTGAGCGTCACGATTACGCGCGACACGCCGGAGCCGCCCTTGTCCGCACGATCATTGAGCTTGCGGTCAAGCTTGGGATGATCGCTGGACTTGCGGCTCCAGTCATTGACCCGCGGGGCCTTATCCGCCTTACCGGCGGCATCGACCTGCGCGGTCAAGCCGAAGAGGCAGATGGACGCCGTCAGCGCCCCTGCCAGTATCTTTCGCCACTCAGTCACGATGCATTTCCTCTCTACGTCGAGGTTCAGAACTAACCCCAGACGGCCTTGTCGAACCCGGTCACGTTCGTACACGCGAACTCCATGTCAGAACCTCGCTGGATCGAGATTTACGAGTGCGCCCCTTATAGAGCAAGTGGAGGGCCAGTACGGCTGGGTTAGTCTTTTGCGGCTGTAACACGCTGATTAAAAGATGCTTAGGTCCAGTTCGACATACCACCCCACCACCCCTGACAGATCGGTGATGATCTGTTTCAGAACAGAAACAGACATTCAAAAGCGTAATATCTACCCCAACCGCTGATATGCCTGAGGTTTACGCCAAATGTCCCATCTCGTAACACACGTACAGGAGTGGAACACCTGTTTCAATTCCGCTATA
>DATNCQ010000185.1:0-15244 GCA_035571515.1 Vicinamibacterales bacterium | reverse complement strand
GCGTGCTCGTCGACCGCGGGCTCTGCGCGGACCGCACTGAGGCGGACGCGATCGCGGGCTTCGTCTATAAGCACTTCGAGCTGGTCGAACGCGGCACGCTCGGTCCGCTGAAGAAATCCATCACGCGACTCGCGAAGGCGTGATGGCTGATCGACGACGCCGCATTGCCGCCGCGCGCAGCATGCCTGGCTTGGGCATCGACGCCTATGGTGGGGCGGTGATCGATCCGACCGAGAACGTCAAGGCGCTGATGGAGGCGTCGATCAAATCGCTGTCGCGTGAGGCGGCGTTACAGAAGGAACTCGCCGACGAGAAGATCCGTGCCCAGGATGTCATCGCGAATCTGCGTGCGGCGCACGGCAAAGAGACGCGCGAGTATGACAACGATCGGTGGGACAAGATCCGCACGATCGATATGGCGAACGCACAGGCGACGGCGAAGCAGATCCTCGACGCCGTCAATACCTATTCGACCGCACAGGAACGCATCGCGCAGACCCTTGCCAAACAGGTCACGGACACCGCCGCGGCGCAGGAGGCGCGCAACTCGGCGCAGTACAGCGACGTGACGAAGCGCCTGCAGGCGGTTGAACTCTCGCTGTCGAAGGGCGAGGGCAAGTCCGGAGGGGTGGATCAGAGCTGGAAGGTGCTGGTCGCGATCGTGGGGCTCGTCGCCACGCTGCTCGTCATCGGCAGCATCGGCGTCACGGTGGTGCTGTTTCTCAACCGGACGCCGCAGCAATCGCCCGTCTACGTGTCACCGCCGGCGACCACGGTGACGCCGCCACCGGTGGCTCGATGACGAGTGGTCCGTACCGCGCGGAGATCGAGGCGGCCGCCGCCGCGCATGGTCTCGATCCCGATCTGGTCGCTGCGGTGGTGATGCAGGAATCCAACGGCTGGGCGTCGGCCTTTCGTCATGAAGCGGACTTCTGGGAGAAGTACTTGAAACGTGCGCCGCTCTGGAAGGATCGCAACCCTCGTGAAGTGTCCTCCTCGTACGGACTGATGCAGACGATGTTCCCGGTGGCCGTGGAGCATGGCTTCACCGGGCAACCGTGGGAGTTGTTCGCCCCAACCGTCTCGCTCGAGTATGGCTGTCGTGTCCTGGCCAAGCTCATGGCGTGGGCCCGCGGTCTGTACACGGGACTCGCCACGAATGAAGAGGCGGCGGTCCGGCGGTCGGCGCTCGCGGCCTACAACGGCGGGCGCGGCGGCAACGGTCCGAACGGCCCGCTGCGGAATCGCGACTACGCGGACGAAGTGCTTCGGCGGTACCACCGCATTCGGGGGGATCTCGCATGACGCCCAACCTTGTCCCCGGCGCGTGGTACGGCGACTATCTGCCCACGGGCGAGTGGGTCGCGACGATTCCCAACGTCGGCCTCTGGACGCATCTCGGCAATGTCGGCCTGCCGCCTGGCGAGCCGTGGGGGCTCGGCTTTCCGCGCTGCACGGCCATCGGCGGGTTCCGCTTCGCGGGACAGGCCCACACGACGCTGAGTCCGGCCTGCTGGGAATGGGATCCGACGACGCGCGAGGGCTGGGTGTCCTACGGTCCGCCCTGCCACGGCACGCAGCCGACGATCTACGACCGCGAAGGCGTGCTCCATCGCAGCGACGGCCGGCCTGGCGTGTGGGCGGACGGCTACCGCTACGTGACGCCCGAGAACGTCATCGTGTCGTGCAATTCGACCATCGGCCCGTTCCACGGTCTCTTTGAATACACGCAGCTCGCGGCCGATTGCTGGATCGGCCACGCCGCCTACGACGGCGGTGGGCTCCAGGTGCTCACGTGCGACGAGATGGGCGTGTTCACGCTGCGCCAGGGGCCGCTCGGCGATTGCCGGTTCGTGAATGCCAACCGCGACGGTGACGTGGTCGCGATCGCATTCTCGAACGAGCAGGGCGTGGTCCTCATCATGACCACGATGGTGGAATTACGCGCCTTGCCGCCCGTGGTGCCGCCGCCCGTCGTCGAGCCGATCGGCCCACGTTCCGACCCGCGGCCGGCTGACGGCCGCACCTACGACCTGCTGGCCTACATCCTCGGCGACGCCGGCACCTGGCCGCGCAAGGGGCCGACGCACCCGATGCACCAACGGGTCGTGGGGGACCTCTTCCACTTCGTCAAGTTCCACGATCCCGGAGCGTACGAAACGTGGGCCTACGACGCGAACTGGATCTACCACCTCGAGGACGCCAGCTCGAACCCGCCGTACAGCTTTCTCGATCCGCGCTGGTTCCCGCGGGTTATGCAGATCGGTGAAGCACACGGCTTCGATTCGGGCCCACACGAGACGCAGTTCCGCGATCGGGCCTCCTGTGCGCCGGTGCGCCGGGAACCCTTCGGGCGCAAGATGTGGCTGCACGCCGTCTACGACCGCTACTACTGGGGACCGGACCTCGGGGAGCGGGAAACGATCGTGGTCGCCTACGACCCAACCGGCGGCTTCCACGGACCCGGGCGCAGCGTGGAGCTCGGGTTCTATGCGAAGGGCGCGGGGTCGTGTCGCTGGGAGTCCTACGGCTCAGAAGCGGTCTACGAGAACGGCCCGGCGCATTTTCCGCCCGACGCGATGTGGGCGCGATCGGACTTCTACCTGCTCGGCGGACAGGACCTCGGTCCGAAGCTGACCGGGTGCGTACCGCAGGTCTGTCCGCACCTGCCGCCGTGGCAACCACGTCCCCTCTTACCTCAATCAGGAGACATCATGCAGTTCCTCACGATCGATAGCGCAAAGGTGGTTCCGTACAAGGCGCTCAAGCCGTCGTCGCGCAGCGGCTGCACCAACGTCATCTTGCCGAACGGAAATGTGTTCTCTGGCCATCACCGCGATCCGGAAGGCACCAACGAGCGCCCTGCCGGCACGGATGGTCCGTGGGAGCAGGGGCAGGTTAACGGCAGCGAGATCACTTACCACATCGACGGCCAGTACTATTCCTGGCTGCTCGTGCCTGTGGATAAGGTGTCATGACCGACGCCGCCGCACTACTGCTGATGGCCGGCGTCGCTGGCGCCGGCGGCCACGTCGGAGTCCTCACGACCGATCGACAGATTTTTCGGCGGGATGGCGAGCCGTGGCTGTGGCTCGGGTGCTCGCAGTTTCCGCTGTGCAGCATCTTCGAGCACCAGGGCCCCGCGGCCGTCGATCGGATTCTCGACGCGTATCCGGGACTCCGCGTGCCGCGCGTCTGGGATTACGTGGGGTCTGGTTGGGGTGCGCGCGCGTGGAACGCGTCGCCCGTATCCTGCTGGATCGACTTCCTCGGCTACCTGCGGGATCGCGGCCTCTACTGCAATCGGACCGCCCTGACCGACGACGACCCGGCGCGGCTCGAACCGGCGAAGCGCACGATCGAAGCGATCACGGCCGCCGGCTGCGACAACGTGCTCCACGAGTGCGGGAATGAGCCGGAGACGCACAAGGCCATCGACACCCACGCGTTGATCGGCGTGATGCAGGCGAGCGGCCGGTTGTGGTCGACGGGCAACTACGAAAACTCGCACCACTGGCGCGGCACGCACGGGCTGTATCACCCCGCGCGGACCACTGACTTCGCGCGGCGAGCCCATGACGCCGTCGAGTACTTCCACGGCGGCGGTCCGAACAACCCCGACGAACCTGCCTGTCGAGTGCCGTGGGTGAATGACGAACCGGCGAAGCTGCAGGACGTGCCGCGCGATTGGGTGGCGTGGCGCTCGCACATCGCAGCCTCGTTTCTGTTCGGCAGCGGCTTCACGATGCACAGCGAGACGGGGAAGTTTGGCGAGCTCCCGACCGATGACGAACGGACGCTCTGGAGCCTCGCGCTCGAGGTGCTCGGGCAGATCGCGCCGGATGCGGCGCTCGGCGCGTACCGTCGGATCGACGCGGAACACGAACCAGGCCAGACGGCGCTCGGCCGCACCTACGTGATCGGGAACTACATGGTCCGCTGTCAGCAGCGCGGCACGGCGTCGCCGGAGGCGGGCTGGCGACCGCTCGACGACGTCGGCGTGCTCTTTACACGGTAGGGAGAGGCACATGGATTTCACTGCGTGGTACACCAGCGTGACCGGTGTTGTTGTTGTCACGATTTTCCTCGTCTCGGTCCTCAAGCGCGCTGTCGGGAACGTGCCGTACGTCAACACCGTGCCGACGTGGTTGTATGCGGTCGCGATCTCGGCGGTGTTGACCGCCATGACCAACTACGTCTGGCACACGCTGCCCGGCAATCTCTGGCAGAACATGACGCAGGCCGTGATGATGGCCGGCAGCTCGAGCGGGTTCTACGAATGGCTGCAGACGCCGACGAAGCCGCTCGCCGAATCCGCGATCTCCGCCGGCGTCCTCGTGGAAGTGAAGAACACGCCCGATCGCGTGGACCTGACCACGGTGGCGTCGCCGCCGCCGAAGACCTTGACGTAACTCGAACAGGAGTCCGACCTATGAAGTTCTCTCGATCGTGCGCCGTTGTCGTACTCGCCCTGGCGCTCTGTGCCGCCTGCGCGAAGGTTCCGCCCGATCTGACCCCCGCCGCGACGCGCGCGTTCTACGGCACGCAGGTCATTCACGATCTTGATCGGTTGCGCGAGGTTGCGGTCGCCGCCCACGCCACGACGCCGCCGCTGCTCTCGGCCGAGGACACCCTGGTGATCGTGAAGTGGCATCAGACGGCGATCGCGCTGGTCCACGCCGCGCCGGCCGGTTGGCGGACGCAGGTCAGCGTCGGGCTGGGTGAGGCCGTGCAGCATCTGAAACCGGACGCCCAGCGCACCGTGGCGCCCTACGTGGTGATCGTGCAGGCGCTGCTGAAGGAGCTGCCATGAACAAGACGCTCACGCAACTACTCGTCGGGCAGGCGCCCGGCATCATCGGCTTCGTGCAGCAGCTGCTGCTGAAGGGGCGGCCGGCCGACGAGCCCGGCCCGACCAGCACCGAAGTGATCGCCGCGTTCGAGCAGCTGTTCAACGATAGCGCGTCGCGGGATGCGTTCTTGGTGGCGGCGCTCGAAGCGGAGATCGCGGCGCGCAGGACTCCAGCGCCGCCGGTATGAATCGAGACTGTCCACGGGAGGACTGCCAGGCGACGAAATCCGTGGACGAGGATGGCTTCTGCAACTGCTGCGCGCGGGTGGTGTTGAAGCCGCAGGACTGACGGCGAGGCAGGCGGTCTTCTGGGACTGCACTGTGACAGTTGGCACGGTGCAGGGAGGGCCGGCCTGCCTCTCGTCAGCCCTACGGCAGCAGCGTCTTCGCGTCGACACCGTACAGCAGCGCGGCATTGTAGAGATGGGCCAAGGCGATCATCGACTCGCCTGTTTCCATGTTGGCCAGCTGCGATCGACTGACCCCCAGCGCGTAGGCCGCCTCCAGCTGGGTCTTCCCCGCTTGTTTCCTGGCCACCGCCATCCGCCCACCGACGGTGGCAAAGAGGACCCGGAGGTCCACGGTCGGGTGCGTCGGCGGGTTGGCGTGACGGGTGTGCATGGGGCCCCTGTCTTTCTGGCGTCTCTGCTGCTTAGACGGACGCGTCGGCATTTATGCCGCCCGGTAGGCTTGGAACGAGCTCAGCCAGGTCCGGACGGAGTTCCAACTCGGCGTCGGATGGTCCACCAACCCCTCACCCACCCCGGAGTCGCCCCGTGCGGGCTGGGGTAACTGAAAGCATTCCAAGCACGTTACCGGGAGTTCGATCTTCCCGGTTTTTGGCACGCTGAATCCTGTGGGGAACAGCAGCCATTGGAGCGCCACGCGGCGCGCCGGCGACGTCTCCATCGTCCACAACGCCCCGGCGTGCTCGAGCACGTGCTCGGCGAAGGTGAGCATCCCGTCGACGTCCAGCGCGTCACTGGCGGCCTCTGAGGCTTCGAGGGTGGCCACCGTGAGCGCTTCGCGCAAGGCGTCGCGCTGCGCGCGGTACGTGCTGTCGTCGATCGCGCGGCGATAGATGAACGCGTCGTCGAGCTGCGATCGCTTGAGTTCGATCTCGGCGACGCGTCGACGCGCGACCTGGTTCGCCTCGCGGGCCTGCTCGGTCTCGAGCCGCCAGGCATCCAGGACGTCGGCGCGCAGGAGCGCCCAGTACGCCGGGTGCGGGCGCAGCTGCTCGAGCAGCTCGACGAAGGCCTGCTCGAGCGCGGCCTTGCTGAACCGCACACACCCGCGCGTGCAGTGATAGAAGGCGTAGCGGGTGCCCATCTTCCCACGCGACCAGCTGCCGGTCAGGGCCCGGCCGCAGACCTGGCAGCGCGCGAATCGGCGCAGCGGGAACGCGTTTTCGTGCGGGCGATCCTTCCCCACTCCCGGGCCCGGCATGATCGGCGCGCTTAACTGGGCGGCGACGCGGGCGAACGTGTGCTCGCTGACGAGCGGCTCGAAGTCGCCTCGGCGATCCTTTCCCCAGGTCGCTTGGCGCACGACGCCCATGTAGACCGGCTGGCGTAGCAACTTGTGGAGGCGTGGCTGGCTGACCGTGTGGCCGTGTTTCGTGCGGAGGCCGAGATCGTGGGCGCGTTGGTGGAGCGCGGCTCCGACGACGCCGGCGGCGCACAGCTCGAAGATTTCGCGGACGGCGGTGGCGCGGTCAGGATCCGGGAGGAGGCTGGGGCCGCCGCGTCGGCCATTGAGATACCCGAGGGGCGCGTGCCACACCCAGCGGCCGCGGTCGATCGCCGCCTGCATGCCGGCGGTGACGCGCTCGCTGCGGACGTCGTTATCGAACTGGGCCATGCTCGCGAGGATGCCCTCCATCAGCTTCCCGCTCGGCGTGTCGTCGATCGGCTCGGTGACGGAGCGAAGGGCGATGCCGAGGCCGCGGAGCAGGCTCGCGATCGCGTGGTGCGCGGCGCTGTTCCGGGAGAACCGTGTCAGCGAGTAGACGACGACGGCATGGAGGCGGCCCTTGTTCCGGCGGCAGTGCTCGAGCATGCGCTGAAATTCGGTCCGGTCGGCGGTCTTCGCGCTCTCATGATCGACGAAGACGGCGTCGACGTCGTAGCCGTGACGCTGGCAGTATTCGCGGCACGCCTGCTCCTGGGTGGGCAGGCTGAGGTTCTGGGTCTGTTCGACGGTGGAGACGCGGCAGTAGAGGACGGCGCGCATCGGCTGAGGATTCTACACCCGGTGTGCAGACGTCTGCACATTACTGATTGAGGACGCGGTCGCAGGCGTAGAACAGCCCGATCGCGAGGATGCCCACCACGAGCAGCAGCGTGCCGATCTGCTTTAGGTTCCGCCCGACCGGTGTGTCTGTAGTAGTCATCGCGTTTTCCGTGTCACTCTTCGAGGTCGACCATCATCCGATCGACGATGTGCTCGACGATCATCAGTCGCGCTGGACGTTTGAGGGCTATCAGCTGGAGCTTGTCGCCTAAAGACCGTGACGCCATAGTCCCCGAGTCTGCCGGCGAGTCGGGTACTAATGTCCTGGCAGGTGACGGAGAGATCGTGGAAGGCGAGGCAGGCGTCGGTGAGCTCCGACAGGATGCGAGACGTGTCGGCGTCGAGTGAGCGAGGTGAAGCGGCCGCGTCATCTGGGCGTTCCTCCTCTTGAACGTCACTCACCGCCTGACGGAACAGGTGGTCAGATCCCGGAAATACTATAGACGCTCGTAGACGCTCGGTGGTCTCTTTTATCGGGACGGCATACACACGACTGAGCGCCCCGAGCATCGGCCAGCTCGGCATCCGGCCTTTTTCGATTTTGTAGATCAGGGACTGGTCGACTTTGAGGCCGGCCTCTTTGACGAGCGGGCGCACTTTCTGCGCGATCTGTTCGAGCGACCGCTCTCCTCGCAACCTCTCCAACCACGCGCCAAACGCGGGGGTTTTTACCGCTCGCGTAGCCACACTCCCGCTCATGGTAAGCACGGCAGCGGGCTATCTGTCCAAACCCGTCCAAAAATGTCTTGACAAATTGGGAAGACGGGCAGATTCTTTCCACGGTGGCAAGACCTCCCCGACCGAAAGCCTGCTGGAACGTTGCGCGGTTGACGGCCGACATGGCGAAGCGCGGCTGGAACACCGTCGACCTCGCGCGTGAGGCGGGGATCTCGAATCAGACCGTCGGCCGCTTTCTGCGCGGGGTCGTGCAGACCCCGAAGACCGCCGCCAAGCTCGCTGCGGCGCTCGGCCAGGACGTCGAACGGTATCTCACCCGCGTGGAGGTCCCTGGTAAGCCACCCGGCTCCCAAGGCTCCCCCACCAAGCCCATCCTGCCTTTTCAAGCCGCGGCGGTGACGCGATGAATGGATCAGCATCGAACGCCCTGAACGTACCAACCCGGCCTAGGACCGTACAACCCGAACGGCGGCGTCGTGATTCGGGTGAAGGCTTGGAGAAGGTGGCGCACGCCACGTACCTGCGTGAGAGCCAGAAGCGCGCGCTGCACGACACCCTTCACAACTCGACGGCGCCACTGAAGGCGATCGCTGAGGGGATGCGGTTGGAGTACAGCACGCTGGCGAACACGGCGTTGCTGTCACGGACCGACGAACTGCCGTTCGTCCGCCTGCCGCAGGTCCTCGAGGCCTCCGACAACCTCACGCTCTTGCGCTTCTACGCGCACCTGCAGGGGTGCGACGTGTTCCGGCTGCCGCGGGCGGGAGCGAGTGCGGATGCCCGGCGTGCGGCCGAGACCATGCGCGAGGTGGCCGAGTTCCTCCAGGCGGGCGCGGAAGCCACCGAAGACGAGGAAGTCACGCCGGACGAATTTTCCCGCGTCGAGCGCGAGGGGCACGAGGCCGTGCGCGCGATTCTCGAACACATCGCCCACCTGCGCGCGCGTGTGACGCGGCCGCTGCTGGAGGGCGTGTGAGCCGCGTGGGCGATCTCGTCGTCGACGAGGGCGTCATGTTCGTGGTGACGTTCGATGGCCGTCAGTCGCTGCTCGGGGTCCGGCGATCGATGGAGCCGATGATCCAGACCGACGTGGTTCGGCGGCGTCCGCCCGTGCGGAACACGCGACGGCACTACGGGGCGCGACGGCCGAAGGTGCTGCACTGGGGGCGGTCGTGATGCGGATGTCCCTCGCGGCCGTCGTGCTGGCGCTCGCCCTCGCGTGCGCGGCGCCTCGCTCGATTGCGCCGGTGCCGACGCCGGATCCGTTCATCCTGCTGATCCATGTGAGGGCTGGCGGCGTCGGCGTGCCGAACGCCGTCATCACGATTGCGCACAACGGCATCGAGCATGTGATCCGCGCCGACGCCCACGGCGACCGCCGCACGGCCTTTGAGACCATGCCCGGCCGGTATCGTGTCTGCGCGTCGTCGCTGGACTACGCACAGGCGTGCATCGACCTGGTGCTCGATGGCGATGCCGACGTCACCGTCACGCTCCATCGGTGAATGGCTATGTCTCTGCGATCGATCGAGGAACTGCGCGCGATCGTCGGCGAGGCCGGCCAGGACTGGACCGATGCGCAACTCTTGCGCGCCGCGGAATCGACTCGTCGGCACGCACAGATCATCGTTGGGGCGTGGCGCGATGGCCTCGATCCTGTGGGGGCGCAGCGGCGTGTTCAGGCTCACATGCTCCAGGAGCGTGCGCGTCTGGCGCCGCGGCGCGCCCGCTACGCCCGCGAACGTCGGAGGTCTGCGTGATCGACGATCCGCGTGCGCACGAGGAGTTCGCGGTGGCGGAGCGCTGCACGTTCTGCGGGATGGCGAACTACGGCAGTGCGGACGCGGCGCGGCGCGGGATGCGTAACTTCCAGCGCCGGCATCCGAAGGAACGGCTGCATGTGTATTTCTGTCGGGAGGGTCGCGCGTTCCACGTGGGACACGTGCGGCCGCAGTGAGGGAGGTAGCGATGGTCTCGATGTTTGATCGCGCGCTCATGGAACACCCCGACGTTGTGCTGATCGCCGTCGCGCTGACCGGATTGCTGGTCGTCGTCGCGATTGCGTTCGCGATGGATGCGTTCGTCGGGTGGGCCGAACGCGAGCCCGTGATGCGGCCGCACCCGTTCAGCCCGCTCAACCCCGGGCACTGTGAGGTGTGTTGGCGTGAAGCCGATCGCCGACGGGCCAAGCACATCGTGGAGTTCCGCCGATGACGCGCCTGCGGCACCTCCTCTGCTGGCTGCTCTACGGCCATCACAACGTTCTGCGCATCAAGGGGCGCCGCGTGATGCTGCGCTGCACCTCGTGCGGGCATGACTCGCCCGGGTGGGAGACCACATTATGAGCGCCCCTGCGACCGCTGACGCCGTCGTCTCTGTTGGCCCTGGGTTTTTTCACGAGGCGCTGCCGCTCACCCAGTTGCAGCCGTCACCCCTGAACCCGCGCAAGCGGTTCGAGGAGATCGAGGCGCTCGCCGGCAACATCAAGGCGGTCGGCGTGCTGCATCCGCTGCTCGCGCGCCCTGTCGGCGATCACTACGAGATCGTCGCCGGGGAGCGGCGCTATCAAGCGGCGACGCGCGCGGGGCTCACGGCTGTCCCGGTGACGGTCCGGCATCTGTCGGACGCCCAGGCGCTCGAAATCATGGTGATCGAGAACAACCAGCGCAAGGACGTGAATGCGTTGGAGGAAGCGGACGGCTTCTCTCGTCTGCTGCAGGCCGGCTACCAGATCGATCGCCTGGCGACCCGCATCGGCCGCTCGAAGAAGTACGTCTACGACCGCGTGAAATTACTGGCGCTGGTGCCGGAGGCGCAGCAGCTCGTGCTCGATGGCCGCATCACGGCCAGCCACGCGATTTTGCTGGCGCGGCTCACACCCGAGCACCAGGCCCGCGCCATCGATCCGGCTGAACGGGCGCTCTTCGAGTTCGACAACTACGGGATCGAGGACCGCACCGAGCTGACGACGCCTGATCCCTACGCGAACGCCCACGCGATCTCGGTGCGGGAACTGGAGGGGTGGATCGACGAGCACGTCCGGCTCGATCTCGCCCAGCCGGTTGACGCGGATCTCTTTCCCGAGGCGGCGGTCGCGCAGGAACGGGCCGAGGAGGTCGTCTCCATCACACACTACGCGTTCGCCGACGTGGACAACGATGTGCTCACGGGTCGCCTATGGAAACGCGCGGACGTGGAGACGTGCGACCGGAGCGTGCTCGGCGTCGTCGTGATCGGCCCCGAGCGCGGGACGGCGTTCAGGGTCTGCGTCGATCGCGGCTGCGACGTGCACTGGGCACACGAGCGCAAGGGTTCGCCTCGCGGTCCTGTTGGCGCCGTAGCACCCGACGACGATACCGACGACGAGCCCGCGCCTGGGGCGTCGAAGGTGCTCGCTGAGCGACAGCCGTGGGAGGAGCAGCGCGAACGCGACGAGGCTGACCGCGCGCGCTATCAACAGGCGGAACCCGCGCTGAGGAAAGCGTTTCTCGCGCGTGTGAAGGCGCTGAAGGAACCCGCGCTCGTCGACTTCGTGCTCCGGTGTGGGGACATATCTGAGGAGGAGTTGCCGAAGGCGAAGACGGCGATCGACGTCTTGCGGATGCTGACCTGGGAGGAAGTCGCGCGGACCCTGGCCTCGACGTGGGCCGCACCCACCCATGTGCCAAAGCTGGCGAAGACGTTGGGCGTCGACCTGAAGCCGCTGTTGAAGAACGCCGCGAAGCCCGTGCAGACGTCTGCACCAAAGAAGGCGGCGAAGACCTCCGTGAAAAAGAAAGCCAGGAAGAAGCGCTGATGGATCCGCTCGGTCGGATCATCGCGGCGGCGCTGGCGAGTCTCAACGGGACGGCCCCGCGACGTCGCCCACGTCCGCGCCGGCGTCGCTACGCGCGACCAGGTCGGCCCGTCGCGAAGGAGGCACCTTGAGCAGGCCGACAACGACATCGCGTCCGCGCCGCCGCCGCCGAGTCCGGGGCCGGTGCATCCTCGCGTCGTGCCTCGCCGCGAAGCGATCGAGTTTGAAACCGTGTGGGATGGGACGAAAGGACGGCAAGGCGTGAGTTTGACGGACGGCACAGGTATGGGCTCGAGCTTGGGGCGTGGTGCGTTGGCGAGGGTCTCGCTCTGATGGCCTCACAGCGCTGTCGGACGTTCGTCCGTATGTGGCGGGTGCTCGTCCTGCTGCGCCAGCGCCCGCACACGCTCGTCGAGCTCGCCGACATGCTCGGTGTGCACCCGCGCACGATCCGGCGCGACCTGGTGGCGTTGAAGCAGGTGCCGCTGCCGATCGCGAGCAAGTTCACCGCGTCGACCCGTGCCGGGATTCGCGGGGCTGAGCCGAACGTTTGGTGTCTCGGTGAGATCCCCACCTGGCCGCGCATGGAATCGACGCCGATCGCCGATGTCGGCACGGAGGCGCGCTGATGGCTGGAGAGACCACCGCACTCATGGCCGCGCAGCTGTACCGGTGTCGAAGTGCCGCGCGCAGTCTCCTAGGCGACGAGTTCGACGAGAGGATTGCGCCGTGGAAGGCGGCCATCGCTGACCACATGCAACGCGAGCGTCGGACGGTACTGCAAGCGCTGATCGATCTCGGTGGGTACATTCACAAGGCTGACGTCGACGGTCTGCTGCTGATGCTGCTGACAGCGGCCGCCGTCGAGATGATCGAACCATCTCCGCCCTCCCCCGCGCGGTTCACGCCGTCGGATCCAGGCACGCCGATCGGCTCCGCATAGCGACCCATGCCACACAAACTCTGGGGCCGCGAGGATCTCAACACCATGCTCGAAGCGATCGAGCGTCAAGGCGTGAACCTGACCTCCTGGGAAGAGACCTTCGTCGACTCCCTCCGGGTCCGATTCGATGCGGGTCATCAGCTCACCGAGAAACAGGTGGAAGCGCTCGAGCGCATCTACGCGGAGCGGACACGGTGAGGACCGACCGTCGCTCATTTCTGCGACTTCTCGCCACTGCGACTGCGGCTGTCGCCACGCTCGATGTCGAGCAGTTGCTGTGGACTCCCGGCAAGGTCAAGATTTTCGATCTCGGATCTGCGCCGCCGTTCACTCACCCGCTTGTTTCGCTCGACGACCTAACGACGAACGACTTCATCGAGTGGTTGCGGCCGACGACGATTTTTGCCAGAGCTCAGGATGGGACGAGACGCGTTCCTTTCGTGGTTAATCCTTGGCCGTATGACGTCCAGGAGCGCACGCCATGAGCTGCGCCTGCGGCAAGCACAAGACCCCCCAAGCCTGCGCCGGCGCGCGGCATCTGGCGACGCTCCCGTTCGCGGTGAAGGTGCGCAAGCCGAGCGGTCGGCCGCGGGCCAGCCGTCGACGTGGCCCGCTCTGCGCCTGCGGCTGCGGCGTACGGACGCACGGGCGTGAACACCGCTGGGCGACGCCGGCCTGCATCCCGCCTGGCACCCGGGCCGCCAAGGTGAGTGCGACGATGCGCCGGCTCGCGGCGCGTCGGCGGGCCGAACGCTTTCGCGCGGAGATCGCGCGCATGAAGCGACGGATCTCCTGTGAGGAGCTGCTCGCCCTATTTCAGATCGTCTGGGAACGTGGCTATGCGGCCTGCCTGGGTCGCGAAAAACGGCGGGGAGCGGCCGCGTAGATGGCGCTCTCCGGCCTGATGTGGTGGATCGACCGCTGGCGGAAAAGTACCGCCTACATGGATATGACCCTGGACGAACAGGGCGCGTATCGCAACCTGCTCGACGAGGCGTTTCTCAGAGGCGGGTCGCTGCCGAAGGACGAGCGCGTGCTCGCGCGGGCGTGCGGCGACATCACCAGTTGGGAGCGCGTCCGAACGCGCGTGATGGCCTGCTTCACGCTAAAGGGCGACGGCTATCACAACAAGACGCTCGACGACGTCATCCACCAGACGAAGCGGCGCGTGAAAAAGCAGAAGGCGTATCGGGACCGCAAGGGGCGTGGTCACGAACCCGGTAACGCACGCGGTAACGAACACGGTAACGATGCCGGTAACGAACCCGGTAACGACAGCGGTCACGACCCCGGTCACGATGCCGGTAACGAACCCGGTTACTTGGATCCGGATCTTAGAAGAGAGCTTTCTAGAGACCAAGAAAGCTCTCGACGCGGGCGCGCGCGCGCGTTCAATGGCAGACGGTTGAAAGTCAGCGAGCGGCAGCACCAGGTCGCTGAAGACGAAAGCGGCGCACGGCACGCCGGCGTCGATCTGGTGGCCCTGTATCCCGAGTGGGATGCCGACTTGGTGGTGAGCAACGAGGAGTTCGACACGCTCGCCTACATCAAGCGCCGTGCGCTGGAGGCGGTCGCAGCGTGCCGGCGACCAGCCATCCCGTTGGACGCGAACTGGTTCGAGGAATGTCAGCAGCTGCACGAGGGGAAATGCGGCGGCCGGCTGCGCCACCACAACCGGATGCTCACCGACGCCGAGAAAGCCAAGGCGGTGAACGCATGACCAAGTCCGCCGTTATCGAGAAAAGCCCAATGGTCCGCGAGATGGAAGCGGCCCTCGCGCGGTATCTGGCCGCTGGTAGTCGGCGCGAGAAGCTGGCCATCGAGAAGGACATGGCGGCGATCGCTCGGAAGTATCGGGGCCGTGATGCGTGGCAAGCGCGTCTCGATGCCGATGAGGACGCCGGTGTTCCACGTGCAACGAGTCGTGACCGCATCCGTCACACGCGCAAGGTGAAGGCCGGCCGTGCACGTCGACGCTATCCCGAAGGCTTCGACTACAAGGCGGCGCAAGCGGGAGACAGGAACGAGGACGAATGAGAGAGGCAGCCATGAACGGATGCCGTGAGTGCGCGCAACTGACGGCCGGGATGTGCGCGAAGCACAGCGGGCCGATGTTTCACATCCTACACAACTGGCCGACTGTCACCGACATACCGCCAGCGCCTCGTGGTTGGGTTTGTCCGCGCTGCGCGACCGTCAACGCGCCGTGGGTAGCCGCCTGTTTCTGTTCGCCCGCTGCCACTCAGGCGCTCCCCGCGCGGCTCACGCCGTTGAAGCAGGGAAAGGCGACCGGCTCCGCATGAAGTTCTGCCTTGCTCCTCAGTGCCCGAACCGTGTGCCCCCTGGTGCTGGTGCGTACTGCCCTGACCACGGTGGTGCACGGCAGGCCTGGCAACCGAGCCGCCCTGTCGCCCGTGTGCGAGGCCGTGAGCTCCAGCGTCGGCGTGCTGCCCTATTCGAGCGTGAGCCGTTGTGTCGCCTCTGTGCTGCGGCAGGACGTACCAGCCTGGCCACCATCCGAGACCACGTGGTGAACCTGCAATCCGGTGGCACCGACGACGAGGCGAACGAACAGGGCATCTGCTGGGATTGTCACAAAGCAAAAACGGAAGCGGAAGCGGCGCGCGGCGCGAGGGTGGGGGGGCGGTCGAAATGTCTGTGACTTTTCATCTCCGGAAAC
>DATNCQ010000184.1:0-52434 GCA_035571515.1 Vicinamibacterales bacterium | reverse complement strand
TTTCTGCTGGAGATGCCGATCGCGAACCTGTTCGACTTCCTGCTGTAGAGACTGACGGCGTTCTCTGCAAGCTGCCGGTGTGAAAGGCCCGTCGACACGGCGCACAGCGGCCCAACGCGGCGACTGTGGCATCATAGGCGCGTGTAACCGGTTACTTTCATGGCGCCGGCGCCGGGAGATGGGCCGATGAGCAACGCAGCACGCACGGGATGGAGCGGCACGCGCCGCGAGTTTACGCAGATCACGCTCGGCGGCATCGCCTCTGCGGTGGCAGGCGCGCGGCTGCTCGCCATCGACTCCACGATCGGCGGCGTGAAGGTGGGCGCAATCAGCTACTGCTTCCGCAGCATCCCGCGCCCGCCCAGCGGCGACTACGTGGACACGCTCATCGACGCCTTCAAGCAGGTCGGTCTCGGCCTGTGTGAGCTCGAGTCCGTGCGCGTCGAACCGGAGCCGGCGATTCCGGGTGGCGGCCGCATCCCCGCCCCGATCACGCCCGAGTACACGAAACGGCGCGGGGAGCTCCGCCAGTGGCGCCTGACGGCGCCGATGGATCGCTTCAAGGAGATCAAGTCGAAGTTCGACAAGGCCGGCATCGAGCTGATGGGCTACGTGATGACCTTCTCCGAGGACTTCACCGACGAGGAGATCGATCGGACGTTCCTGGCGGCGAAGACGCTCGGCGTGAAGATCATCGGCACCAACCAGACGCGCGTGCCGATGGGGAAGCGGCTGGCGCCCTTCGCGGACAAGTACGACATGGTGCTCGGCTGGCACAACCATGCGATGGTGGACGACCCGACGGAGGTCGCCTCGGTTGACAGCTTCAAGAACCTGTTCTCGATGTCGAAGCGGTTCAAGGCGAACCTCGACATCGGCCATTTCGTCGCCGGCAACAACGACCCGGTCGCCTTCATCAGGCAGTACGGCAAGGACCGCATCTCGCACCTGCACCTGAAGGATCGGCGGCGCAACAACGGGCCGAACCAGCCGTGGGGCCAGGGCGAGACGCCGGTGGCCGACGTCCTTCGACTGCTGCAGAAGGAGAAATACCCGATTTACGCCATCATCGAGTACGAGTACATGGGACAGGCGCCCGCGATCCAGGAAGTGAAGAACTGCGTGCAGTTCATCCGCGATACGCTGGCGCGCAGCTAGGAGCCGGCGACGTCCCGGAGGAACCGATGAACGTGACGCGATACGCGGTCCTCGCCGCGATCGTCCTCGTGCTCGGCGGTCGCGGCATCGCGGTGGCCCAACGCGCTGCCGCGGATGGGCCCGGCGCGCTCGAGGGCGGGTGGGTGCGCCTCGATACGAGCGGATCGGGCGACTTCGGCGGCCTGACCGCGCGCTTTGCGCGGGCGGCGCTCACGCCCGAGGGCGCGGCGAAGATCAAGCCGCAGCGCGATCCGGACGATGTCGATCCCGACAACCGGCCGCACAAGGCCGGCGAGCCGTACATCGTCACGCAGGGACGCTGCGGGGGCATCGGCCCCGGCAACAGCGTCGAGCCGAACTCGGCGGCGCTCTTCGTCATCCCCACGCGCGACGAAGTGCTCATCGCCCGTGAAGGGCCGGGCGGCCGCCACATCTACACCGACGGGCGCGACCACCCGCCGCTCTCGCGCATCGTGCCGAACGGCGCCGGCCACTCGACCGCGACGTGGGACAACGGCGACCTGGTCGTCGACACGATCGGATTGACCGAGGGCGCGGTGACCGCTGGCGGCTGGCGCACGCCGGAAACGCACCTGACCGAGCGCTACCACGTGGCCGACGACGCGATGCACATGCGCATCACGTTCACGTGGACCGATCCGAAGATCTACGCGCGTCCGCACAGCTACGCGTTCGAGTTCGAGCGGCTCCCCGCCGACAGCTACGCGTTCGAGAACTGGTGCGACTCCGGCGATCCGCTCCAGCGGCAGTCGGTCGTTCCGCCGGAGCAGCTGCCATGACGGTGCGCCTGACGATGGTCGCGATGCTGTGGACGTGCGTGTCGGGCGTCGCGTCGGCGCAGACGCGTCCCGACCTGTCCGGCTACTGGGAGCTGACGTACCTCGACAGCCAGCACGTGCCGAAGGCCCAGTTGGCGGCGCGCGTCACGCGGGCAGTCCTCGACGCGCAGGCGAAGAAGGACGCCAAGGCGATCCGCTGGTGCAACATCCTCGGGATGCCCGCGATCATGGCGTCCCCGCGGCCGCTCGACATCCGGCAGACCGACCGGGTGCTGGTGATTGCCGCCGAAATCAACGCGGCGACGCGCTATATCTACCTGAATCGCCCGGCCCACATCGGCAAGGACATCTTCGATCCGACGACGAACGGCGACTCGATTGGCCGCTGGGACGGCGACTCGCTCGTCGTCGACACCGTCGGCTTCGACCCCGACAAGGGTGTGACGGCGATCCCCGGTGGCGGATTCCGGACCGCGAACTCGCACCTCGTCGAGCGCTACCGGCTGATCAACAACGGGTCGATGCTCTCGGTGACGTTCACGTGGGACGACCGCGGCGTGTTTCGCACGCCTCACACGTACGAGTTCCGCTACGCGCGTCTGCCGCGGGACTACGAGGCGCGGCTGCCGCTCAACTGCGATCCGTTCGACGAGGGGCGCACCGCGTTCGTGACCGCGCGTCCATGACGACACGCCGCGGCGGCGCCGCGCCCACGATCTCAGGCGGGCGTCGCGTGGTTCAGGCGAGCGCCTCGCGGCAGTAGCCGAGGCACTTCACCACTTCCTTCACCGCGTCCGAGCCGGTCGGTACGTCGTACTCCAGCTCGATCGTCGCCGGCATCGTCCACTTGTTTTTCTTCACCAGCTGCAGGATGCCGCGAATCGGCGTGTCGCCCGTTCCCCACGCGAGATTGCCGGCGCCGTGCGCCGGGGTCTGACGATCCTTCAGGTGGAAGCTCGCCACGCGGTCGTGGAACTTGTTCAGGAACTGGATCGGGTCGCCGCCCGCCGCGACGTAGTGTCCGAGGTCGACGTTCGCCATGTTGTGTCTCGACGCGGCGAACGCCTGGTCGAAGGCGGTCATGCTGCCCTGCAGGTGCGTGTGATAGGCGGCGTAGACCTTGTGCTTTTCGGCAAAGGCGCCAATCCGCTTCAGCTGCGCCGCGTCGTCGACCAGTTCGAGCGTCGTGTGCGTGCACCCGAGCGACTCGGCCACGTTGAAGACGTACTCCATCTCCGCGTCGGACATCTCGGGCGCCAGCTGTTTCCACGCGTAGATCGTGACGCCGGCGTCGTTGAACATCCTGCGCAGCGCCTTGAACCGGTCCATCGACGCCGACGCGCGCCAGGCGCGCAGCTTCTGCGCGACCTCGCGCTGCGCGGCCTGCTGGTCGGGGGTCGGCGCACCGCGTCCGAACGTGCCTCGCGGCATCTGCGGGGCGCCGGCAAACGCCTCGACCGGACCGCCCATGAACTCGATGGCGCTGATGCCCGAGTCGAGCACGTAGCGGAGAATCGCCTCGGCGCTCTGGTCCGGCATGCTGCGGTAGCTGTAGGTAATCGTGCCGAGGTGCACGCCGTTGATGACCGAGTCCGGCCTGGTGGCGGCGAAGACGGCCGCGGGCCGTCGCATCAGCGCGGCCGCGGGAAGCGCGCCGAGCGCGAGCCTTCCGAAATCACGTCTCGTGTACCGCATGCAGCCTCCTGACGAGTTACGTACGGGGCGGGTCCACCTGGCACGGCGTCGGGTGCCATTTCGATCCATCCGCTTCCTTCTTGAACGATTCGCTGGTGATGAACGGCATCGTCAAGTACTTCGGATCCTCGACGACGCGGGTGACGGTGATCCACTGGTCGCCGTTCGGCTCGTCGTGGCGGTTGAAGTACTCGGTGAGCACCGCGTCTTCGCTGTAAGGAACGCCGTTCTTCCGCAGGTAGCCCGCCCGCATGTTGGTCGTGGTGACGCGCAGGTTGCCGCCGGCAACCGAGCCGCCGCGTCCGCCGAAGCCGAGCCCTTCGAGCTGCGCTTGTTTGTACCAGCGCGCGGCGGAACGTCCCTGCCAGCTCCGCTCACCCGCCGCGCCCGCTGCCGGCGTGAACACGAACAGCCGTGTCTGCTCGCCTGCATCGGTTTCCAGCTTCAGCGTGTTCGCGTCCTGCCAGGTGATGTGCACGCGCAGCGGCAGGCGCAGCAACCCCGCCGCGCCGAAGGCGCGACAGAGGTTGCCCTCGGTCTTATCCTTGTCGAGGTCCCACAGCCCGGCGACACGCTGGCCCTCGGCGTTGAGCGGCACGCTCGCGTAATCCCCTTTCGCGGGAGTCAACATGCGCCAGCGCCAGTCTTCCGTCACCACCGACACCCAATAGCCCGTGAGATCGAACGGCGCCTGCGCCTGTGCAGTTGGCGGCGGACCGGGAGGACCGCCGCGCCCGCCACGTCCGCCCTCCGGCGCCGGATTCTGCGCGGGCTGCGCCGGCGCGCCCGCATTCTGCGGCGCCGCGAGCGCCAGCGCCGTCGCCAGCAGCGTTCCCACGGCGGATGCGAGAAGGAAAGACTTCGACACGGATTACCTCGAAGGCGCACGTTGCGCGGACGCCGGCGCCGCCGTCAGGCTGCGATACACGGCTTCCACGAACATGTCGCCGGTATAGGAAGGGGAGGCGTAGACGCCGTCGTAGTCGAACGTCGGACGTGCGGCCTTCGCCTGCGCGAGCGTCATCTTCTTCGCGATCAGATCCTGGACCCGATCGCGGACGATGGTGACCATGTCGCGGTAGTCGCCGACGTCGCTCTCGTCGCAGATGCGGCCGTGGCCCGGGACGATCATCGTGCCGCCTTCCTCGTTGAACTGGGGAACGGCGAGGTCCAGCAGCGTGTTGAGCGCGGCGATGAGGCCGTTTATGCTGCCGCCTTCGGCGACGTCGATCACGGGATACCGGTCGGGCGTGAACACGTCACCGGCGGCGATGACGTCGGAGCGCCTGAAGAACACGATTGCGTCGGCGTCCGTGTGGGCGGCCGGCTGGTGGATCGTCACGACGGGCTCGCCGTTGAAGAACATGTCCTTCTGCTTGACGAAAAAGCTGTCGGTCGGCCAGCCGCCCTCCGGCACCGCGTCGGGGCTCGCGGCACTGCCGTTCAACCGCATCAGGGCGTTCTCGAACGCGAGGATCGATGCGCCGCCGCCGCCGCGCGTGTTGCCTGTCGCGATGTAGACGCCGGACTTCGCGATCGTCGCGTTGCCGCCTGTGTGGTCGCGATGACTGTGGGTGTTGATGACCCAGCGGATCGGCTTGTCGCTGATCGTCCTGATGGCGGCGAGCAGATCGGGCGCCGCGTCGGCCGTCATCGTGTCGACGACGAGCACGCCTTCGTCGCCGATGCTCACGGTACTGTTGCCGGCCGGGCCGAAGAGCGCGTAGATGTTGCGCTGAACGGGCCAGACGTGGACGGCGCCCGCGCCGTCCGTCGCTGCCGGAGGCCGTGCCGTCTGGGCGAACGGGCCCGCGACCGACGCGAGTGCGATCGCGGCGATGAGTGCGGCGCGGCAGTTCATCGCGGACGCGCCGGCGTGGACGCTCCGGCGGCGGCCGGACGAGTCGCGGAAGCGGGTTGCGCGGCGTTCGGCGCCGCCTCCGCCGGCATGGTGGCCGTCGGCAGCGTCTTCATCTTCTCCATGTACTCCGGGTACATCGTCTCGGCCCCGCCGCGAGCCGGCTCGAGCGGCATCTTGTGCTTGGCGGCCGCCTCGCTGATGAACGGGTTGGCGCCCGGCAGGTAGTGCGGAATCTCGCCCGCGGGCCTGTCGATCTCGATGTCCACCGAGCACGGATACGGCGTCATGCGGTATCCCGGCTCGACCTGGAAATTCCGGCTCTTGATGTAGGGCTCGGTGAGATACACGGGGTCGGTCACGATCGTGATGATCGTGAGGATGTCGCCGTTGCGGACGAAGTGCTCGCGCACCGTCGCCTTCTCGCTGCGCGCGAGCCCGTTGCGCCGGATGTAGGCGGGCTTCAGGTGCGTGGTCTCGACCGTCAGCATGTCGCCTTCCCACTTCCCGGTCGAGAAGCCCTGCCACGTGTGCGGCGCCCAGGCGGGCGGATGCGGACGTCCGTCCATCCAGATCGTCCGCACCGGGTTCATCCACGACATCTCCGTGTGCCACGCGGTCACCGCTTTCGTGACCGGATCGACGTCGCTCCACATGACGAGCTGCGAGAAGTTCGGGCCGTAATCGGCAGGGTGCGGAATGCACTGGTGCTCGGGCACCGTCCAGAGCGACGCGCTCCAGCTGTCGCCGCGCATCCGATCCGCCGCGTTGATCGGGAGCCCTTCGAACTCGTTCATCTCGGGACCACCGCCGCGCTCGAGATTGTCTTCGTGCAGGCGCGCGCCCCACGGGCCGCTCAGATCGACCTGCGCGAATGCCGGCGCCGCGGTGGCGATGACGGCGCAGGCGGCCGCGGCGGCGAGGCAGGCGCGTGCCGACGCCGTCATCGAACGGTGCCCGACCATTTCCAGCCGTCCTTCGGCCGCTCCACGCTCTGCATCCGCAGGCGATGGTCCGCCGGCGTGCGGCCCGGATTGCCGGTGACAATCACATGGTCGCCAGGCTTGAGCGATGCGTAGTCGACGCCCGCTTCCTTCAGCTGCGCCGTCGCGGCCCACTCCACCGCCCAGCGCTGCATCTGTCCGTTGTCGTCGGGCGCTTCGACGTGCACGAACGAGTGCGGATTGCGGAACATGAACTGCACGATGTTTCCTTCGATCGTCTGCGTCTTGTCTTCGAAGTAGGTCGCGGCGAACGAGTGGTGGGCGCCGGCGCGCGCGGCGAGCAGACACCCAACGGCCAGTACGATGATGACGCGGTACTTCATATGACCTCTCCTTGGTCCTTTCTTATCGCGACGGCACGACCGGCGTCTCGACGGGGATGACGTGCCGAGAGAGCTTGCGCGGCGCGGTCTCGCTCAACCCCATCGACACCAGCGCGCCAATGGCCACGCCCACGAGCGGCATCCAGAAGATGTTCTCGATGCCATACCGCTGGGCAATCGCACCGCCAATCGCCGGTGCGACGCCGCCGCCGAAGATCTCGCCGGAGCCGACGACCACGCCGATGGCGGAAGACACGAGTCCGGCCGGCGCCGACTCGGTGGCAATCGGCCCCGTGATCAACGCGACGGCGCCGAGCGAGAACAACGACACCACGAAGACCATCATGAACAGCGCCGATGGAGACGATCCGACGCGCATGAGGCCGGCGACGCCGGCCGCCGCCGCGGCAAACGTCAGCACCGCCGTGACGCGGCGCCCAAGCAGGTCGGACACGCCGGGCACGGCGAACTGGCCGACGAACCCGCCGAAGCCGAGCGCCGACGCGACGAAACCCATCTGCTGCGGAGTGAGATGCAGGTAATCGATCAGGTAGTTGGGCAGCATGCCCCCGAGAACGAAGATGCACGACATCGCGCACGCGAGGCCGAGCATGCACAGCGTAATGTTCCGCGATCGGAAGACCTCCGCGTACCCACCGGAGCGCATCGCGGGATGCATGGCGGCCGCTGGCGCTGCAGGCGCCTCGGCGGGCTCGCGCAGCACGAACCAGAGGCCCACGCCGACGAGGAACCCGGGAATCGCGACGACGAGGAACACCCAGCGCCACGAGGGGACGACCGCGAGCAACTGTGTCGCGATGATCGGCCCGAGACCGAAACCGAAGAGCGCGAATCCGCTCTGCTGCAACCCCTGCAGGAGTCCGCGGCGCGACGGATGCGCGGCGGCGGCGGTCGCCGCGAAGCTGGTCGGACAGTACGATCCTTCCATCAGGCCCATGAGGCCGCGGATGAGAATCAGCGCCGACAGGCTGGTGACGAGGCCGGACAACCCTGACATCACCGAGAACAGCAGGACCGCCGGCACCAGCACCTTCCGATGTCCGACCCGATCGGACAGGCGGCCGCTGACGACCGCGAAGACGCCCCAGACCATGCCGAGCACGCCCACGAGAATTCCGATCGCCTGATAGTCGAGCCCCAGGTCCTTCGCCATGAAGGGGAACAGCGGCGCGATGATCCATCGGTCGAGCCCGACGAGGCCGAAGCCGAGCGCGAGCAGCGTCACCGCCTTCCATTCGTACTGCGTGTCCCAGCGCTGCACTGTTTCCCTCATGTTGCTGACCCCACGGAAAGCGCGTCTCCGGTCGTGTGCGCCGTCTTCGCCAGCGCGAAATCGTATTCCGCCGTGTAGAACGGGTTGCCGACGCCCAGCCGTCCGGCCATTGACGGATCATCGTGGCGAACGAAGGGCGCGATCAAACTCTCTTTCACGCCGAACACCGCGTCGGAATCCAGGTAGGGATCGCCCTCCACGAACACGTGGGTCGTCACCGTCTGGTAGCCGGGCGACGTGATGATGAAGTGGACGTGCGCGGGACGCATCGGGTGGCGTCCGAGCGCCGCCAGCATGCGGCCGACGGTGCCGTCGCTCGGGATCGGATAGGACGAGGGCTTGACGGACCGGAACCAGTAGCGGCCGTCCGCACCGGTCGTGAACTGGCCTCGAAGGTTCATGGCCGGCTGACGGGGATCCTGCACGTCGTAGAAGCCGTCGAACGACGTCTGCCACACGTCGAGGAGCGCGCCGGCAATCGGCGCGCCGGCTTCGTCCGCGACGCGGCCGGACATGTACAAGGGCTCGCCTTTCCCGTCGAGGGAGATCGAATCGCCCATCTGCAGGTGCGGCGCGTCCGAGACGTGAAACGGCCCGAGCACGGTCGATTCGGTGGTCGCCGCACTGCGCCGATGATTGATCGCGTCCACGAGCATCGAGACGCCCAGGGTGTCGGACAGCAGGATGAACTCCTGCCGCTTGTCGTCACAGATCTGGCCCGTCCGCGTCAGGAAGTCAATCGCAAACGCCCATTCCTCGAACGTCGGCTCGACTTCCCGCACGATGGCGTGCAGGTGGGTGATGACCGAGGCCACCACCTGGCGCAGCCGCTCGTCGGAGCAGTTCTCCATCCGCGCGATGACCGCCGCGGTCGCGCTGCGTTCGTTGAAATCTCTCATGACGCGGTCGTGCTCCGGGGGGGCCGACCGTGCCACGCATCCTCGAGGAGCGCGCGGATGCCGCCGCGGTCGAGCGGACGCGGATTCCAGTACGGGTTCGACAAGGCGAGGTCCGCCGCGCGGTCGATCGCGTCAGCGGGCAGACCGAGTGCCTGGAGCGAGACGGGCGCGCCGCCGTCGCGGACCAGGTCGAACAGGCGCGACGGCACGTCCCGACACTCGAGCGCACGAGCGGCCCGTGCCATGGCCACGGGCACGGCCGGCGCGTTGTACGCGATCGTGTGCGGCAACAGGACCGCGTGCAGCTCCGCGTGCGGGAGATCGAACGCGCCACCGAGGACGTGACACAGCTTGTGATGCAGCGCCATCGAGGTGGCCTGCAGCACGGTGCCGCACAGCCAGGCGCCGTACAACGCATCCGCGCGCGCGGCGCTGTCATCGAGCGCTCGCACGAGGCGCGGCAGCGCGGAGGCGAGCGCGCGGATGCCCTCTTCCGCCATCAGCGCGGCGAGCGGATTCGTGTTCTCGGCGTAGAGTCCCTCGATCGCGTGCGCGATCGCGTTCATGCCGGACGTGACCGACGTCACCGCCGGGAGCGTCGCCGTCAGCTCCACGTCGTAGATGACGACTTCCGGCAAAACGCGCCGATCGCGCGTCGTCTGCTTGATGCCGCCGGCCGTCTGGCCGACGATGTCGGTCATTTCGGACCCGGAGTAAGTGGTGGGCAGCACGACCTGCCGCGCGTCGGTCCGCAGCGCGATCGCCTTGGCGAGTCCGATCGCGGCGCCGCCGCCCACGGCCACGATGCCGTCGATGCCGTGCTGTGCCGCGAGCGCCACGGCGCTCTCGGTGATCGGCACCGGCGTGTGGATGCGCGCGCCGGGGAAGCGCACCTGGCAGCAGTCCTCCAGCAGTCCCGCGATCTCGTCCGCGCGCCCCGCGTGGCCCGGCGTCGAGACGACCATCGCGCGGGTGATGCCGGCGCCCCGGACCTCCTTCGCAATCCGCTGCCGCGTGCCGCTGCCGAAGACAATGCGCTGCGGGACGCCGCGGTAGACGAAGTCCGGGACGCCGGCACGCGAATCCACGACGACCGCTTGCGACGGGACGGTCACGATCCGCTCGCCAGCGCGCCGAACTTGCCCGCGTGGTACACCAGCGGCGGGCTGTCGTCAGCCGTCATCGTGCGGATGCGGCCGACGAAAATCGAGTGGTCGCCGCATTCGTAGGTCGTCGCGGTGTCGGCGGTGATGACCGTCGCCACGCCTCCAAGTGTCGGAATCGCCCCCTCGAACACGAACTCCGGCGCGTACGCCGGCAGCGCCCGCCCCGCGAAGTGATTGGCCACCTCGTGCTGCCCCGCGCCGAGGATATTGACGGCGAAGCGTCCCGCGGCGATGAGGTGCCCGTGCATCAGCGCCCGCCTGGCGACCGCGACGATGATCAGCGGCGGATCGATGGAGCCGGACATGAACGCGCTCGCGGTCATGCCGCGCACCTGGCCGCCGGATTCCGCGGTGATCACGGCCACGCCGGACGCGAACCGCCCCATGACGCGCCGGAACAGCCCCGCGTCGATCGGAGGCGCCTGCTCGGACGTGGCGACGCGCGACACGTTCATCCCTTCTTCCGAAGGTGGTAGCTCAGCTCGCCCGGGTCGGCAAGGTCGGGCACGCGCCAGCCGTTCAGGTCGTATTCGGCCATGCACTCTTCCGCGAAGCCCTTGAAACGGTCGGCGTTGCCCGAGGCCATGGCGCCAAACAGCGCGTAGCGGCGGATTTCCTCGGTCGACCCGCCGTAGTTGATCTCGTACAGCTCGTGCCGCCCGCCGAACTCGCTGGCGATGCAGTCCCACAGCAGCTTCATCAACTTGACGCGTTCCTCCGCCTTGTAGCCGTTGGACCCGCGCAGGTAGCGATCGATGTAGGGACGGATCTCCTCGTTCTTGAAGTCGCTGGCGTGGCTGTTCAGGTAAATCAACCCCGACGCGACCGTCTGTTCGATCAGGTATTTCACCTTCGTATACGCCATGGTCGCGATGATCTGATACGCGTTGCCCGGATCCATGTTCGGCAGCACGTAGTCGCCGATCCACGGCTGCGGGTCGCGCACCATCGCGTCGGACAGGCCCCAGAACAGGTTGCGCCAGGCGATCACCTCGCCGACATTGGCCTGCACGCCCCGGTAGTCCTTCGTGCCCGACGCCTCGACGGCCTTCAGCAGCAGGCCGGCGATGAAGTCGAGCTTCACGGCGAGACGCGTGCAGCCATGGACGACGAAGCGCGGCAGGAACCCGGTGCGCGGGAAGAAATTGTTCGCCTTGTCGAGGTCGCCGTAGACGAAGACGTTCTCCCACGGGACGAGCACCTTGTCCATGATGAATACGGCGTCGTTCTCGTCGAGGCGCGAGGACAACGGGTAGTCGAACGGGCTCCCCATGGCGGTCGCGGACATCTCGTACGATGCGCGGCAGAGAAACTTCACGCCCGGGAGCGCCGTCGGCACGATGAAGACGCAGGCGAAGTTCTTGTCCTGCACCGGTATCAGGCCGTGGTGGGCGACGAAGGTGAAGTTGGTCAGCACCGATCCGGTCGCGACGACCTTCGCCCCCGAGATGACGAGGCCTGCGTCGGTTTCCTTCTCGACGTGCACGCAGACGTCGGAGACCTCGTTCGGCGGACGATCGCGATCGACCGGCGGATGGATGATGGCGTGGTTCACGTACGGCACGCGCTCCTGGGTGAACCGGTACCACCGTCGCGCGTTCTCCTCGTACGGCGCGTAGAACTCGGCGTTGGCGCCGAGCGTCGCCAGGAACGAGGCCTTGTAGTCGGGCGACCTGCCGATCCATCCATACGTCAGCCGCGCCCATTCGGCGATCGCGGAGCGTCCCTGCAGGAGATCCGCCCCCGAGGTCGGCGCCTTGAAATAGGCGTGCGTGAAGCCGCCGTTGCCGGTATCGGTCGGCGTGATGATGCGATCCCGCCGCTGCGGATCGTGCAGCGCGTCGTAGAGACGGGCGATCATCCGCGCGGTGTTGCGGAACGCGGGATGAACCGTGACGTCCTCGACCCTCTCGCCGTAGATGAAGATTTCGCGGCCGTCCCGCAGCGACTCGATGTAGTCGCGTCCGGTCATCGGCGTGGCGGGCTGCGCGGTCTTCGGTGGGGCGGCTTCGGTCTGGGAATCACTGACGGCCGTGTTCATGAGCGCTCCGTTGTTCGGATTTGTGTTCGATATGCGAACGACTGTTCGTAGTGCGGTCGAATAATAGGAGCGGGAGCCTGCCGTGTCAACAAGATCCGACCGGTTGTGTGAGGTGGGCGCTAAACCAGGAGGGGGGCGATGCGGTCGCGGATCGCGATCAACCGCGGCAGCACGCGCTCGCGCAGCTCGTTGCGGGTCATGCGCGCCGCGTTGGTCGAGACGTTGATCGCGCCGACGTTACGCCCGTTGCGCGTCAGGATGGGCACGGCGATCGATCGCAACGCGCGCTCGAGCTCCTCGTCCACGATCGAGAACCCCTGCGCGTGATCCTGCTGAATGCGCTCGACGAGCGCGCCCGGGTGGACGATGGTCGACGGCGTGTAGGGGGTCAGCCGGATGGACTTCAGCCGGTTCCACAACTCCGCGTCGTCGAGAAACCCGAGCTGGACGCGGCCGAGCGATGTGTGAAACGCCGGCAGCCGTGTCCCCACCGCGATGATCGTCGAAAGAAGCCTGTACGGCGCGGGCATTCGCGCCACGTAGACGATCTCGGTGCCCTGCAGGATGGCGGCGGAGCACGACTCGTCGACGGCCTGGCTGAGCACCTTCATATGCGGTTCGACCAGGTCGATCCACGACTGCGTGGAGAGGTAGCCGAATCCGAGCTCGAGGACGCGCGGGGCGAGCGCGAAGGTGCGACCCTGCTGCACGACGTAACCAAGCGACGCGAGCGTCCGCAGCACGCGTCGTGCGGCGGCGCGCGAGAGGCCGCCGAGCGCCGCGGCTTCCGAGAGCGTGAGCGTGGGGCGCTGCTCGCCAAAGGAGGCGAGGACCTTCAGGCCCTTGGCGAGGGTCGACATGAACTCCCGGTCGGGACGGCTGGTGCCGTCTCGTTCGGGGCCCGCGCCCTTGGCCGGAAGCGCCTGACCTGGTGCCATCGGATGGCAACGGTAGCACGATTCCGTTCGCTATGCGAACGCGCCGGTCGAAAATCGTTGCTACTTTCCGCCTCTGCTGCTAGCATCCCGCGCGGTCCGGCCGTGTAACCGGATACATGTGCGGGCGTACCCGCCAAGGAGCAGCGCATGCGTCGATTCCGTCTCTTCCTTCTCACGTCGGTGTGCGCCCTCGCCATTCCTGCGATGGCGCAGGCGCAGGCTTCGATATCCGGTGTCGTCAAGGACGCATCGGGCGGCGTGCTGCCTGGTGTCACCGTGGAGGCGGCCAGTCCGGCCCTCATCGAAAAGGCGCGGCAGGTCGTCACCGACGCGAACGGGCAGTACCGGATCGTCGATCTGCGGCCCGGCGAGTACGCGATCACGTTCACGCTCTCGGGGTTCAGCACCGTCAAGCGCGAAGGCGTGACGCTGCAGGGCTCGATGACGGCGACGATCAATGCGGACCTGCGCGTCGGCGCGGTCGAAGAGACGATCACGGTCACCGGCGAGACACCGCTCGTCGACGTGCAGAGCGTCGAGCAGCAGCGGGTGCTCAACAAGGAGATGATCGACACGTTGCCGAGCGGCCGTACGACGCTGAACGTCGCGGTCTTGATTCCCGGGATGCAGCTGTCGACCACCTTCAGCGGCGAGGGGCAGGACGTCGGCGGCAACACCGGCGAGGTGCAGCAGACGCTCACGATCCACGGCAGCCGCGGCAATGACATGCGCCGGATGGTCGACGGGCTCTCGATGCAGTCGCAGGGCACATCCGTCAGCGCGTTTGCCGCCAATGCCGGCATGGTGCAGGAGGTCGTGGTCGATTCGGCGGCGGGCTCCGCCGAACAGTCGGCCGGCGGCGTGCGCATGAACATCGTGCCGCGCGACGGCGGCAATACGTTCTCGGGCTCGTTGTTCGCGGGCGGCACGGGCTCGCGCTTTCAGGGCGACAACATCGATCAGAAGCTGCGCGACCGCCGGATCGTCTCGTCGAGCGAGGTGAAGAGCAACTGGGAGCTGAACCCCGCCTTCGGCGGTCCCGTCGTGCGCGACCGCGTCTGGTTCTTCACCTCCGGCCGCGTGTCCGAGGTCAAGAACTACATTGGCGGCGCGGTGCGCAATGCGAACGCAGGGAACGCCGCATCATTCGCCTACGCGCCGGACTCCAGCTTCCGCGGATCGCGCGACACGCAGTGGCGCGACGTCAACGGCCGCGTCACGTGGCAGGTGAACCAGATACACAAGCTGAGTCTCTTCGTCGACTATCAGGACCGCTGCAGCTGCGTGGATACGCGCGCGCTGACGTCGCCCGAGGCGTCGGCGAATTTCGAGTTCCCCGCCAAGCGACTCGTCACCGCGACCTACACCGCGCCGGTGACCAGCCGCGTCCTCATCGAAGCGGCATGGGCGCACAAGCCTGAAGACTGGGGCTACTTCGAGCCGAAGGGCGGCAACGACTCGAGTGCGCTCATCGGCATCCAGGACCAGGCGACGGGTGTCTACTATCGCGGTCCGCGTCCGATGTTCATGACCTCGATGCGATTCAAGGCGGAGTTGACCGACACGAGCTGGCGATCGTCGCTGTCGTACGTCACGGGCGCACACTCCGCCAAGATTGGGTATCAGGATCACGTGGGCCGCGTGCTGAACAACTTCAACAGGTCGGTTGCGGGCAACCTCTCCTACATCTTCAACGCCGGCAATCCCGTCCAGATCGCGGTCCGGGCGCCCTTCAGCTCCGAGACGCACGTCCACGACGGCGGCATCTACGGCCAGGACCGCTGGACGATCAACCGCCTGACGCTGAACCTGGGCGTGCGCTACGACTTCTATCGCACCAACTATCCGACGCAGACGCTCGGGCCGAGCGTCTACACCCCGAACCGCAACGTGACGTTCCAGGGCGCCGACATCGCCAGCTTCAACGACATCACGCCGAAGCTCGGTGCGGCGTACGACCTGTTCGGCAACGGACGGACGGCGGTGAAGGCCTCGTTGGCGAAGTACGTCGGCCAGCTCACCTACACGGGGACCTTCGGCGACAGCGCCAACCCGGCGAACCGGACCGTGCAGTCGGTCAACCGCGCCTGGACCGACGGGAACCGCGACTTCGTTCCCGACTGCGACCTGCTCAACCCGCTGCTGAACGGCGAGTGCGGGCAGATCAGCAGTCTGGCGTTCGGCAACCCGGTGCCGAGCACCACGTACGATCCCGCCATCCTGAGCGGCTGGGGCAAGCGCGAATACAACTGGGAAGGGACCGTCAGCGTCCAGCACCAGCTGCTGTCGAACGTGTCCACCGAAGTCGGGTACTTCCGGCGCTGGTATGGCAACTTCCTGGTGACCGACAACGTCGCCCTGACGCCCGCGGATTTCGAGCCGTTCAGCGTGGTGGCGCCGTCCGACTCCCGGCTGCCGAGCAACGGCGGGCAGCGGATCGGCGGCCTGTTCGACGTCGTGCCCACACGCTTCGGCCAGACCAACAACCTGCTGACGTTCGCGAAGAAGTACGGCAAGCAGATCGAGAACTGGCACGGCGTGGACGCGCAGGCGACCGCGCGGCTGCGCGGCGTGATGCTCCAGGGCGGCATCAGCACCGGTCGGCGGCTGACCGACATCTGCGACGTGCGCCGCGCGCTGCCGGAGCTGAACATCGCCGGCGTGACGTCGCCGCTCAACCCCTACTGCCGCGTCGTCGAGCCGTTCCTCACGCAGTTCAAGGCACTCGGCGCCTACACCGTGCCGCGCGCGGATGTGCAGGTTGCGGCGACGGTGCAGAGCGTTCCTGGCCCCGTCGTCGCTGCGAACGTGGTCTACCCGTCCGCCGTCGTTGCCGGTTCGCTCGGCCGTCCGCTTGCCGGCAACACCGCGACCGCGGTCGTGAACGTGATTGCGCCGGCAACCAGGTATGGCGACCGGTTGAATCAGCTCGACTTCCGCGTCGGCAAGCTGTTGCGCTTCTCGCGCACGCGTATGGCGCTGAACCTCGATCTCTTCAACGCGCTCAACGCCAACGCCGTCCTCACCGAGAATGCGGGCTTCGCGGTGTTCCGTCAGCCGCTGGCGGTGCTCAATCCGCGGCTCGTGAAGTTCAGTGTCAATTTCGATTTTTGATGCGGGCTCTGATGCCGTGGCGGGTCCACGACGCGCGGATCGGCGGCGCGCCGCGACCCGCCCCACGTACGTAGGTCGGGTGCCGCGGCGCGTGCAGCGGTGAGCGCGCTGCGGACCCGGCGCCACAGGAGGAAGTGATGCGCTACATGAGACTGCTGGCGGTCGCCCTGGCGGCCGCGGCGATCGTTCCGGCCACGTTGCAGGTCGGGCGTGCGCAGGGCGCATCGGCGCGCGCCGTCGTCGACGCGGCGGCGATGGCGCTCGGCGGCGCCGACAGGATTCGCGCGGTGAGGAACATCACGCTCCACGGCTACGGCCAGTACGCCTATCAGATGGGCGGTGGCCGCATCTCGGGCTCGCCGGACGCGCCCGAGAAGTACATGGCGGCCAACGACCTGACGCGTGTCTACGACCTCGCGAACCATCGCTTCCAGATGCGCGAGCGCCGCAACATGGTGTTCCCGTTCCTGGCGCCGTTCGGCCATAGCTTCGCGGTGAACGACAACCGCCTCGACGGCGACATCGCGTTCGACGTCAACGGCGATCGGTCGCAGCGCGTCGCGCCGTTCGTGGACGGCGCGCTGATCATGGACGGTCTCCACATGCGCCGGATGTGGATGATGAACAACCCGGTGGTGCTGGTGCGCGCGATGCTCGACCCGGCGGCGAAGCTGTCTGCTCCGCGCCAGGCGTCCGGCCTCACCGCGATCGATGTCACGCTGCCGCAGGGCGACAAGCTGACGGCGGCCTTCGCGGCGGATCGCCTGCCGGCGTGGGTACGCTGGTCGCATCCCCAGAGCAACCTCGGTCAGGCGACGCTCACTACGTCCTTCACGGGCTGGTCCGACACCGCCGGCCTGATGATGCCGCTCGGGTACCAGACGCGCCTCGACTGGAGGAACATCGACTTCTTCAAGCTGTACGTCGATGCCTACGACGTCGACTCGACCATCCCGGACCTCGCGGCGCCCGCGGCGGTGCGCAGCGCGCCCGAGCCGCCGTCATATCAGGTCCAGCCCGTGACGTCGAAGCCTGTCGGGAAGGGGATCTGGCGCATCAGCAACGGCACGACCGTCATCGAGTTCAAGGATCACGTCATGCTGTTCGAACTCGGCGTGAACGCCCGCGGGCAGGCGAAGGCGGTCATCGACCACGCGCGTACGCTGGTGCCCGGCAAGCCGGTCACCCAGTTGATCATCAGCCACCATCATTTCGACCACACGGCCGGCTTCCGCGAGGCGGTGGCGGAGGGGCTGACGATCATTCAGCGTCCGATGAGCGGCGTGATCTTCCGCGAGATGGCCGCGCACGCGGCGCCCGATTTTCCCGACGACCTGGCGAAGAACCCGAAGCCGCTCAAGTTCACGCCGGTCGAAGAGCATCTGCGGCTCGCCGACGACACGCAGACGGTCGATGTCTACTGGGGCCGCAACAACGGCCACATGGCGGACGTCGTCTTCGCCTACGTGCCCGCGGAGAAACTGGTCATCGAAGGCGACATGGTGACCGCCGCCTTCGACTGGCAGCATTGGCCCGACACCTTCCGCGACGTGATTGCGCACTACAAGCTCGACGTGCAGAAGATCTCACCGGTTCATTCCGTGTGGCGCGAGCACCCGGACGTGCTCACCTACGAACAGGCGGAGGAGCTGCTGAAGGGCGGGACCGAGCGGGCGCGGCAACACTGCGCCGAGGAGCTCGCGAAGGGAAACTACTGGCCGGGGTGCCCGATTCAGAGCAAGTACTACTGATCACACGATCGATCGTAGGGGCCGACCTTCAGGCCGGCCCTTCCTGCATTTATTGCCACCCGTTGCGCCAGTACAGGCACATCCGATCGACGTTCATCGGCAGGAATTCCCTGTACTCGAAGAGGCTCTCGTATTTCGGCAGCTTGACCTCGTTCGGGGCGCGGTCGGGGCAGAGTCCCTGCAGGTAGGCGACCCGCACCGCCTCCTTCAAGTCGGTGTAATACGCCTTGAACGCCCGCACGTCATCCTTGGTTCCCCACCCCTTCGGGTTGTGCGCGCGTACGTGGCCGACCACGAGCTTCTCCCAGTCCAACGCCAGCACGCGGTCGATGCCCTCGAACCATTCGTCGACATACGAGTCGAAGTTGTTGCGCCAGATCAGCTCGCCCAGGGGCAGCCAGTCCACGGCATAGATCACTTTCTTCGCGGGCACCGAGACAACGAGACTGTTGTCCGAATGATTACGGCCCATGTACAGGAGCTCGACGCGCGTGTGTCCGATCGTGAGCACCTTCGAGTCGTCCACGATCTGATCTGGGAGGACCACGTCGGGGTTCTTCAGGCGCTGCAGTTGCGGCCGCGCGTTGCGATGCGCGATGAAGGTGGCGCCGGCCTGCTTGAACGGTGCGCCGCCGGCGATGTGATCGAAATGGTGATGGCTGTAGACCACGTAGCGGATCGGCGCTGATGTCAGCTTGCGGATTTCCGCGAGGTAGGCGGTCGCCGCGGCAGGACTGATCGGATCGGTCACCAGCACACCGCCGGGATCGACGACGAACATCGATTGGTAACCGCCGTACTCGAAGATGTAGACACCGTCGGCGATCGGCCTGGCCGACACGCGCGGCGCTGCCGGCGCCGCGGCCGGAGCTTGCGCCTGCTGCGCAGGCGCCTGGACGATTTCGATCTCGTTTCCTTCGCTGTCGCGCAGAAGGAACGTGGTGATCGGTGTGGGCGGCGCGGCGCCACGGGTGAACACGTCTGCGCCGCGCGCTTCCAGCGTCGCGTACGCCTGCCCGGGATCGGGAACGGCGAAGACGATGTGCGCCCAGCCGGAGCGAGCGGTCGCTGCCGGCGCCGGGGCAGGCGCGCCGGGGTTCTGGACGAGTCCGATGCCGAAGCCGGGAATCTCGAGATCGGCGAAGCGCATCCCGTTCGGGCGGTCGCCCCGGTTGACCATCCTGAAGCCCAGCACCTCCTGGTACCACCGCACGGCGCGATCGATGTCCGTGACCGCGGCCGTGGCATGGTTCGCCGTCAGCTGAAGCGGGTTGGGCGGCGACTGGGCGGCAGCTGAGGGACCGAACAGGGCGGCGAGCACGAACGTCCAGGAAAGCGTGGTGGTGGAGGCATGCGGCATAGGCGCGAATGCTATCATCGCCGAGGCCCGGAAATCGGGCATATTTCCCTGACAAAAGCCCTTGTAACCGGTTGCAATTCGCGCGAGAATATCCGGCGCAGTTATCCTTCCGCCTACGTCCGAATGACAGGAGCCAGTTCTATGACATGCGCGTTTCGACGCTCCGCCGTGATCGCGGCGTTCGCCCTGACGGCAGCCATTCCTGCCTTTGCCCATCACTCGTTCTCCATCTTCTCGATGGACAAGAACACGACGTACAAGGGAAAGGTCGTCGAGTACAAGTGGGTCAACCCGCACTCGCACATCATCATCAAGGTCGATGCGGGCGCCGGCGTCGATCCCGAGACCGTCGGCACGTGGGATATCGAGGGCGGCAGCACCAACATCATGGGCCGCCAGGGATGGAACAAGGTCACCTTCAAGGCCGGCGACGAGATCACCGTCGTGGCGCACCCGCTGAAGGATGGGTCGAAGGGCGCCTCGCTCTTCTACGTCATCCTGCCGGATGGCAAGCGTCTCTATCACGACATCGCGCGTCCGAAGGGCGACGCGTCGTAGCGCGCTGCCGACATGACCCGTCATCGACGGCTGCTCTCCGCGTGCGCCCTCGGGGGCGCCGTCCTGATGCTGCGCGTGCTGTCGGCGCAGGGGCCGCCCGGCCAGGGCGGCTTCGTCGCCTACCCGCAGCGTCCGGTCACGGATCCCGCGGCCGTCGAACGAGGCAAAGCGCTCTTCTCCGTCAACTGCGCCTTCTGCCACGGGCCCGACGCGCGCGGCGGCGACAGCGGCGGGCCGAACCTGATGCGCTCCGACGTTGTCCTCCTCGACGACAAGGGGGAGAAGATCGGACCGGTCGTGCTCGGCGGCCGCGCCGACAAGGGGATGCCGCCGTTCATGCTGATGCCGGCGCAAATCGGCGACATCGCCGCTTTCCTTCATAGCCTGCCCGTGAGCAGCCGCACGGGTGAACGGCCCGTCGATATCGTCGTCGGCAACGCGGACGCGGGGCGTGCGTTCTTCCAGGCGAAGTGCTCGTCGTGCCATTCCGCGACCGGCGACCTCCAGGGCCTCGCGGGCCGCTTCGCGGATCCCAAACTCCTGCAGCAGACGTGGCTGCTTCCCGGCACGGGCGGAACGCGTGGCGGCGGTCCTCCGCGCCCCGCACCGCCGATCGCCGCCGTCGTGACGATGGCGAACGGCCAGAAGGTCGAAGGCGTCCTCAACCGGCTCGACGACTTCATGGTGTCGCTGAAGATGGCTGACGGCACCTACCGCACGTTCCGCACCGAGGGCGTGAACGCGCCGAAGGTGGAGCTGCGCGATCCGCTCAAGGGCCATCGCGATCTGCTCCAGACCTACAGCGACTCGGACATTCACAACATCACGGCGTTCCTCGTCACGCTCAAGTAACCTGATATGAAGAGAGTGCTGCTCGCGGCATGCGTAGTGGGGGCGTCGGTGATCGCAGGGGCGCAGGGTCTCGACCCCGCGTCGATCACGAGACCGCTCGGCGAATCGTGGCCGACCTACTCGGGCGATTACACCGGCCGCCGCTACAGTTCGCTGACGCAAATCAACCAGTCGAACGTCAAGCACATGACGCTCGCGTGGCAGCGGCGCCTGGCCAACGGGCCCGGTCCCGGCGGGCCGCGGGGTCCGCGCGATTCCGAGATCGTCATCGGCGGCGAAGGCGACGGCTCGGTCACCGTCGCCGGCGCGACGACGGTCAAGGGCGCGGTGCTCGCCGTCAACGGTGTGCTCTACGTGACGACGCCGGACAACACGTGGGCGCTCGACGCCAACGACGGCCACGAGCTGTGGCACTACTTCTGGAAGACCAAGGGCGGCACGCACATCGGCAACCGCGGCGTCGGCATGTGGGGCAACTATCTGTTCTTCGTCACCCCCGACGACTACATCGTCTCGGTCGACGCGCGCAGCGGGAAGGAACGCTGGCATCGCGAATTCAGCCCGTTCAGCCAGCAGTACTTCTCGACCATGGCGCCGATCGTCATCGGCAATCACGTGCTGGTCGGCACGAGCAACGACCTCGATGCGCCCGGATGGCTCGAGTCGTTCGACCCCGAGACCGGCAGGAGCCAGTGGAAGTGGTACGTGACGCCGCAGAACGAGGGCGAGCCCGGTCTCGAGACGTGGAAGAACCTCGATGCGTCGCGGCACGGCGGAGGCCACCCATGGGTGCCCGGGTCCTACGACCCCGAGACACACCTCTATATCTTCGGCACCGGCAATCCGACGCCGGCCTATACGTCGCAGACGCGCGGCGAGGGTGACAACCTGTTCACCTGCGCGCTGGTGGCGATCAACGTCGATACGGGAAAGATGGCCTGGTACTACCAGACCTCGCCGCACGATACGCACGACTGGGATTCGGCGCAGACGCCGATCCTCGTCGACGCGATGGTCGAGGGGCAGCGCCGCAAGCTGGTGCTGACGGCCAGCCGCAACGGGTTCTACTTCACGGTCGATCGAATGACCGGCCAGCACGTCGTCACGTCGAAGTTCTCCGAGACCGCCAACTGGGCGACCGGGTTGAACGAATCCGGGCAGCCGGTTCGCAACCCGGCGAAGGACTATCACGTCGGCGGCGCGCTCGTGTCCGGGGCCAACCAGGGCGCGACCAACTGGCCCCCGCCCGCCTACAGCCCCGACACGGGACTCTTTTACCTGCCGGCGTCCGACACCTACGCGATGTATTACCTCACCGAGCTGGATCCGCGGGGCGCGATGGGCCTCGGCGGCAAGGACGAACGCAACGTCGGCACCGTGGGCAGCTACCTGATGGCGATCGATCCGAAGACCGGCAAGATCGCGTGGAAGCACAAGTACCGGACGGTCGCCGATGGACGCGGCCAGGGGCTGCTGACGACGGCGGGCAAGCTCCTCTTCGGCGGCGATCCGGACGGCAACTTCGTCGCCTACGATCCCGCCAACGGCAACCCGCTGTGGCACGCGGCGATCGGCCAGGTGTCGAACGCGCCCGAGACCTACATGGTCGACGGCCGCCAGTACGTGCTGGTCGCCGCCGGCGACACGCTGTTTGCGTTTACGTTGAATCCCTGACCAGGAAACTCCGATGACGTCGATGCGTTCCATCGCGTGGGTCATCGCGGCGGCGCTGCTGGCGCCCGCCGGCGTCCACGCGCAGGACAAGGACGCGCGCGACCTGTCGGGCATGTGGATCGTGCAGGACCCGGGCTCCGGCAGCTGGTCCGAGTGGTTCGACAACGTGCCAAAGCCGCAGGTCCTGCCGGAGATTGCCGCCGACAACGAGCGCATCGCGGCGAGCGAGCGCGCGGGCAACGTCGTCAACCGGATGCCGCGCACGGCCGCGTGCCCCGTGGGGAACCTGCCGATGATGATGGCGTCTTCGCCGCCGCTCAACATCGTTTCGTCGCGCGACGAGGTCCTCATCGGCGCGGAGTCGAACCGCGGCCGCTTCATCTACACCGACGGCCGTCCGCATCCCGACGTCAAGGATCCCTCCTACGTGCCGAGCGGGTTCGGCCATTCCATCGGCCGGTGGGAAGGCGACACGCTCGTCGTCGACACGATCGGATTTGCGCCGCGCGTCTGCGACAGCCGCCGGCCCGTGATGCTGGTACCCGGCGGCGGCCGGGCGAAGGACACGACGCACCTCGTCGAGCGCTACCGCCTGGTGAACGCCGACGAGCTCTCGGTGACATTCACCTGGGACGATCCGACCGTGTTCCTGGCGCCGCACACCTACGCGTACACGTACAAGCGGCTGGCGGAAGGCATCCCGATCGAGAACAACGAGGAGTTGCCGACGGGTCCGCAGCCGAAATACATCACCGATCAGGTCGAGAAGTAGTGAGCCGGAAGGTTCTTGCGGCGGTCGTGCTGCTGCTTGGGTGTGCGCCGGCGGCATGGGCGCAGGGCGGCGCGGCGGCCGCGCGTCCCGATCTCTCCGGCTACTGGGAGCTGCGGTTCGACAGCTTCAACGTGCCCGCCGCGGCCCTGACGACCCAGGCGCAGGCGGCCGTCGAAGCGCGGCGGAAGAAGGATCTCGATGCGATTCGCGGCTGCGTCAATGTCGGCGTGCCCGCGCTGATGAACGACCACGCCACGCTCGACATCCGGCAGAGCGGCAGCGTGATCGGGATGGTCGCGAAGGCGCCGTCGTCAACGCGCTACGTCTACATCGACGGCCGCAAGCATCCCGACGCCGAGGAGCTCGAGGGGACGACCAACGGGCATTCAATCGGCCGCTGGGACGGCGAGACGCTGCTCGTCGACACCGTCGGCTTCAACGAGCGCGGCATCACGGCGATTCCCGGCGGCGGGTTTCGAGGCGCGCGCTCGCACCTGAGCGAGCGATACCAGCTGTCGGCGGATGGCCAGCATCTCGTCGTCACGTTCACGTGGACCGATCCCGGCGTGTTCCGGCGGGCGCACTCGTACTCGTTCCGGTACTACAAGGTGGGTTCGATCAGCGAACCGCGGATCGTCAACTGCATCGCCGGGGACGCCGACCGCGCGCGGTTCCTGACGGACGCGCCGGCGCCGGCACGATAAGGCGCGACCCATAGCGTCCCCCGACAGCCGCTGGCGGTTGAAAACCACGAAGGCCACGAAGGACACGAAGACCGGAGGGCCGCTCGACGCGTCGGCCCGCGTAGCGGGCCGACCGCACGTGGAACGAGATCGCAAACGGCATGAACCTGATCGGGCTTTAAGGTTCATGCCTTTGCCGATCTCGTTCCACGTGTCGCCGCCTACGGCGGCGCATCGAGCGGCCCTGCGGCCTCTCGGAACGGCTGGCCGCCGCCCTTGTGCTCTTCGTGCCCTTCGTGGTTGCACTGCCCGTGTGCGACGCCGCGCAGCAGGAGGGACGCACGCGCCAGGACATACGCCGCTGGAGCGGCCTACGTCGTCGAATCGAGCGCCTTCTTCAGGTAGTCCATCTGCCACTTCGTCTCGTCGACGGGCGTGCCGGGGCCGCGGTACTCGCGTTCGAGCAGCGCGTAGATCGGCCACTTGTTGTCGCGGATGAGCGCCAGGCACTCCCTGATCGGCGTGTCGCCTTCGCCGAGCTGCACGTTCGGTCCGTGGTTCCGCTTCCGATCCTTCACGTGCAGGTGCGTGATGCGGTCGTGATGCTTCTTCAGGAACGCGACGGCGTCGCCGTTGCCGGCCGTGAAGTGGCCGATGTCGAAGTTGACGACGAAGTCCTTCGACATCGCGAGGAGCTTCTCGAGCGTCTCGGCGGTGGCGACCTCCACCGGCGAATCGATGGCGTCGTGCGGATGCCACGCCGGCCGGACCTTGTACTTTGCCGCGAACGGCACGAGGCGCGGTGCCATCGTGACGCGCGTCTGGTTGGTGCAGAAGAGGCCGACCTTCAGCGCTTGCATCTGCCGGAACACCGCGTCGATCTCCGGGTCCGTCATGTCGTCGTCAATGGTGTAGACGTACGAGAACAGGTTGAGCCCGGCGTCGTCGAACTTCTTCCGCACCTCACGGAAGCGCTCGAGCGGCAGGTTGATGCGCCACTGGCGCAGCTCTTCGCGCGTCTTGAGGTAGTCGGGCGTTCGCTGATCCGGCGCCTGGCCGAAGCGGCCGCCGTTGAGAACCTGCGGCGGCATCTGCAGGCCGACGTTGACCAGTTCCACGTTCGCGGCGCCGATGGCGAGGCAGTTCTCGATGATGACGTCGATCGGGTCCTTGCCGGGCACGTTGGGCAGCGGGTTGAGCGAGCCGGTGATCAGCCCCAGCTTCACGCCCTTGTAGGTGGAATCGACCTTCGCGGCCCAGAGGTCCGAAACGGGGATCGCCATCAGCCCCGCCATCGCCGACAGTCCCTTCAGCACGTCACGTCTGTGCATAGTCCGTCCTTTCACGTAGTGCGCGGCACCTCGATCAGTTGCCGGTGCCGATGTACGGGAGCATGCGGCCGAAGAACAGCACCGCGAACCAGGAGAACAGCGAGACGGCGCCGACGATCTTGAACGAGGTCGGCGTGTCTTCGTTCGGGCCGAGCAGCAGCACGCGTGTCCCGAGCGTCGTCTCGAAGAACATGGCGTTGAGGCCGGCGATCACGATGAAGAACACCTTGGCCCACCAGGCGGCGCTCGGCACGTACATGTGCGGCGCCATGACGAAGAACAAGGTGCCGGTCGCCAGGTTCATGGCGAAGCCGCCGATCGCCCACGGCATGAACGCTTTCGCCGCCGACATCGGCACGCGCCGCATGAAGCCGAGCAGGCGCAGGTCGAAGTAGCCCGCGCCGCCGATGAGCAGCGCGAGGCCGATGAAGTGAATCGACTCGCACGCCGGCCACAGCCACGTCATGTCGCGCATCGCCGTCGAGATGCGCGTCGCCTCGAGCCATGCGGAAAATGGGTCCATACGCTATTTCAGGTAGGCCATCAGGCGCCCGGCGACGATGGCGCCGGCCCACAGCGCGAGCGATGTCATGGCAAGCGTGCGCACGCGCGACGGCACGCGCGCCGCGGGCGAGCCGCCGCCGAAGAGAAGCCGCCGGATGCGCGAGGTGACGACGACCCCCACGATGACGAGCAGCAGCTTTACCAGGAACACCGGCTGCGTCGCCTTGTCGGCCGCCTCGGAGACGAACAGCATCACGCCGCTCACGAGATTGATGATGAAGCCGAGCCAGAACAGCGGGAACACGCGCTCGACCTCCTCGAGCGGGATGCCGGGTCCGACGCCGAGCAGGCGGAAGTCGATGACGATGGCGCCGCCGACGACGATGCCGAGGCCGACGGTGTGCATGGTGAGGATCATCGGGTAGGCCCAGATCGAGTCGGAGCCGACGACCCAGTTGGAGAAGGCGCTGTTCTGGAGGGCCTGGAGGAGGGGCGTCACGATCGGGGGGATGATACACGAAGCTGCAACCGGTTACATCGATGGGGCGTGGCGCCGACCTCTTGCGCGGCCGACGGTGATCGGTTACCATCTGCAACCGGTTACATTCAGCCGCGTCACCGGTTACACAAGGAGAAGCCAGCTATGACGTTCGTCCGGCGTGCCGTCGTCCTCGGTGCGCTCTCCCTGCTCGTGGCCGGGGCCGCCAGCGCCCAGGTCACTACCGCGGACATCCTCGGCCGCGTCACCGATTCCAGTGGCGGCGTCCTGCCCGGCGTGACCGTCACGATCGTGAACACCGCCACGCGCGACACCCGTACCCAGATCACCAGCGACACGGGTGACTACGTCTTCAATCTCCTGCCGATCGGCACCTACACGGTCACCGTCGACCTGCAGGGCTTCCAGACGCAGACCACCACCCTCGCCGTCGCCAGCGGCGACCGCGCGCGCTTCGACGCCAAGCTGGGCCTCGGCACCGTCAGCGAGAGCATCCAGGTCACGGCCGAAGCCGCGGTCCTGCAGACCGACGCCTCGACGGTCAGCACGCTGATCAACGAAAAAGCCGTCCAGGATCTCCCGGTCGCGGGCCGCAACATCATCCGCCTCGTGCAGCTGATCCCGGGCGCGAACGAAGGCGCGGTGAGCTCCACCGCCAACGGCACGCGTCCCGACGACCGGCGCCAGACCTCGTCGGTCTCCGTGAACGGCACCGCCGACACGCAGAACAACCAGCTGATCGACGGGCTGGACAACAACGAGCGCGCCATCGGCACGGTCGGCGTCAAGCCCTCCATCGACGCCATCGCCGAAGTGAAAGTGCAGACGAACCTGTACTCGGCCGACGTCGGCCGCACGCAGGGCGGCGTCATCAACATCCTGACGAAGTCCGGCACGAACCAGCTGCACGGCACCGCCTACGAGTTCGGCCGCAGCGACAAGTTCGACTCCGCCGACTTCTTCGCCAAGCAGCGGCCGGTCCTCAAGCAGAACCAGTTCGGCGGCAGCCTTGGCGGTCCGATCCGGAGCGACAAGACGTTCTTCTTCGTCGACTACGAAGGCTTCCGCAACCGCCAGGGCGTGGCGAACCTGATCACCGTCCCGACCGCGAAAATGCGCGCCGGCGACTTCTCCGAGCTGTCGGCGTCGATTTACGACCCCACCTCGGCCCCGCGCGCCGCGTTCGCCGGCAACCTGATTCCCGCCGGCCGCATCGACCCGATCGCCGCGCGGCTGGTCGCGCTGTACCCGCTGCCGAACCTGCCGGGGCTGGCCAACAACTACGCCAGCACGACGATGCGGACGCAGAACATGGACACGGCGGATTTCCGCGTCGATCACCGCTTCGACGGCAACAACTCGCTGTTCGCGCGCTACTCGTACAACCGCGTGAACACCTTCACGCCGGGCGCCTGTCCCATCGTCAACGGCATCGACCCGAACTGCATCGTCGGCGGCATCGCCGCGGGCGGCGCGTTCCCCGGCCCCAATCACACGACGGCGAAGAACTTCGTCGCCAGCTACATCCGCGTCTTCAACCCGACGCTGATCGGCGAGTTCAAGGGGAGCTACAACCACCCCGACATCAACTCGCTGCCGGCCAACTACGGCAAGAACCTCGGCACGCAGTTCGGCCTCCCCAACACGAACGTCGACGACCTCACCTCCGGCATGCCGCTGATGTCGACGACCGGCTTCGCGCTCATCGGCGACGCCCAGGCAGTGCCGCTGAACACGCGTGACCGGACGCAGCAGTACGCCGCGTCGCTGACCAAGACCGTCGGCCCGCACAACATCAAGATGGGCGGCGGCGTCATCCTGCGCCAGTTCTCGGTGCTGCAGAGCATCTCGCCGGTCGGCGTGTGGACGTTCGACTCGCTGCTGACCAACAACGGCGCGGGCGCGGGCGGCAACACGATCGCGTCGCTCCTCCTTGGCTATCCCTCGGCCGTGGTGCGCGCGCTCAACCCGTTCGATCCGAACTACCACACGAACGAGCCGGCAGTGTACGCGCAGGACGACTGGCGCGCGACCTCGTGGCTGACGCTCAACCTCGGGGTGCGCTACGACGTCTTCACGCCGTTCACCGAGGAGGGCAACCGCCTGGCGAACTTCGAGCCGGCGACCGGGAAGATGCTCGTCGCGGGCGTCAACGGCGTCTCGCGCACCGCGGGCGTGAAGACCGACTACACGGACTTCGCGCCGCGCCTCGGGTTCGCCGCGACCGTGACGCCGCAGACGGTCGTGCGCGGCGGCTACGGGATCACCTACTTCCCGGGCAACACCGCCTCGACCTCCTACCTGAAGAACCCGCCGTTCACGGCCAACTACGGGCCGGTGACGAGCACGGGCGCGTCGGGCCTGGTGCCCAACGTGCGGCTCGCGGACGGGCTGCCGCCGGTCGCCACCAACGACCTGTCCAACCTCGGAGGAGCGCTGATCGCCACGGGGCTCGACTTCAAGGCGAACCGGGTGCACCAGTTCAACGCGATGATCGAGCGGCAGCTCGGCGACAACGTCGTCTCGGTCGGCTACGTGGGCCAGCGCGGCCATGGCATGGCGATCAACCCGCAGATCAACTTCGCGCCCGCCGCGGCGGGCGCCGTGCAGCCGCGCCGCGTGTTCGCGGCGGCGTTTCCCAACGTGACGAACATCCAGCTGTGGACCAACCAGGGGAAGACGCAGTACGACGCGCTGCAGCTGATCTTCCAGCGCCGCTACCACCAGGGGCTGACGTTCAACACCCACTACACGTTCGCGCGCGCGCAGCAGTACACCTTCGCGCCGTGGAGCGGCTACGTGTTCGAGTGGTCCGACGCGGCGCTCGACGTGCGGCATCGCTGGGTGCTCACGGCGAACTACGAGCTGCCGTGGGGGAAATCGCTGACCGGCGTCGCGGGCGGCGTGCTCCGCGGCTGGCAGGTCAACAGCGTGGCGTTCTGGCAGGGCGGCTTTCCGTTCACGGTCACCAACGCCGCGGCGCGCATGAACACGGGCGGCGCCGATCGCCCGGACATGGTGTGCGATCCGAAGCTGCCGAAGGATCAGCGCACGCTGCAGAAGTGGTTCAGGACGGAGTGCTTCGCGCCGCAGGCGCAGTTCACGCCGGGGAGCACGCCCGGCACGGTGCTGCACGGGCCGGCGAACCGCCGCCTCGATCTGTCGCTCTTCAAGGACTTCACGGTGTCCGGCGAGACCAAGCTGCAGCTGCGCGCCGAGGTCTACAACGTGACGAACACGCCCAACTTCGTCGTCCCGAACAGCGGACTGGGCAACGCGAACTTCGGCTCGATTTCGAGCACGGGCAACAACATCCCGCGCCAGATGCAGTTTGCGATCAAGTACATCTTCTAGGCTCGAAGACCGGCCGCGGGACGCCTGTCCTGCGGCCGGCCGTCCGGACGCGACGGGCGCGCGCCGGGCCGCGGAAAGCGGGTTGCGAAATGCGATAGCATCGCAACCGATTACATCGCAGCACGATATCCCGCGGCGGCGCACCAGGTGACGAAGGTATGAAACGAATCGGAATGGGCCTCGTCGGGCCCGGCTTTGTCGGGATGCACCACATCGACGCGGTCCGCCGCCTGGGCTTCGTTGACGTGGTTGCCGTCGCCGACGGCAGCGAGGCGCTGGCGCGCGAGAAGGCGGAGGCCATCGGCGTGCCGAAGGCCTACGGGTCGTTCGAGGCGCTTGCCAGCGATCCCGCCGTGCACGTGATTCACAACACGACACCCAACCACCTGCACGGGCCGGTGATCCGCGCGGCGATTGAGCACCGCAAGCACATCATCTCGGAGAAGCCGCTCGCCTCGTCGGCGACCGAGGCGCACGCGCTCTGGACCGCTGCCGCCGACGCCGGCATCGTGCACGCGGTGACGTTCAACTATCGAGGCAATCCGCTCGTGCAGCAGGCGCGCGCGGCGATCGCGCAGGGCGACGTCGGCCCCGTGCATTTCGTGCAGGGCGGCTACCTGCAGGACTGGCTGCTCAAGCCGACGGATTTTTCCTGGCGCCTCGAACCGGACAAGGGCGGCGCGAGCTCGGCGTTCGCCGACATCGGTTCGCACTGGTGCGACCTCGCGCAGCACGTCACCGGGTCGCCGATCGTCGAGGTCCTCGCCGACCTCGCCACCGTGATCCCGATCCGCTACCGGCCGGTGGTGAGCCCGGAGGCGTTTTCGGGCGCCGCGACTGACAAGCGCGAGGCCTTCCGCGTTCGCAGCGAGGACCTCGCGACGATCCTGGTGCGCTTCGAGAACGGCGCGCGCGGGTGCGCGACGATCGGCCAGGTGTGCGCTGGCCACAAGAACGACCTGTGGATCGAAGTGAATGCCGCGGACGCGTCAATCCGCTGGCGTCAGGAGCAGCAGAACGAACTCTGGATCGGGCGGCGCGACACCGCCAACGAAGTGCTCGCCAAAGACCCGTCGCTGATGGGCCCGGGCGCGCGGCCGTACGCGCACCTGCCCGGCGGCCACCAGGAAGGATGGGCGGACGCGTTCGCCAACGTCGTGCGCGACATCTACTCGTTCATCGCCGAGGGGCGCGCGCCCGGCGACCGCCGCGCGCCCGCCTTTGCCACCTTCGAGGACGGCTACCGCGTCGCGTGCCTCGTCGATGCCGTCCTCGAGAGTCATCGCGACGGCGGCGCGTGGACGAAGGTGCAGAGCGTGGAACTGGTTGGAGGTATTCGTTGAAGCTTGGTCTGTTCACGCCGGTGTTCGGCGGTCTCGACGTCAGGCAGATGCTGGCGAAGGTGCAGGCGCTGGGGAAGGTACAGGCGCTCGAGATTGGCACCGGCGGCTGGCCCGGCAACGGCCACCTCGATCTGGATTGCCTCCTGCAGAACCAGACGCGCCTCGAAGACTACCGCTCGATGATCGCCGACGCCGGCCTGACGATCAGCGCGCTGTCGTGCCACGGCAATCCGCTGCACCCGGACGCGGCCGTGGCGCGCGAGTACGACGAACTGTTCCGCAAGACGGTGTGCCTCGCGCGCCGGATGGACGTGCCGGTGGTCGTCACCTTCTCCGGCTGTCCCGGCGATGCGGACGAGGCGAAGCATCCGAACTGGGTGACCACCCCCTGGCCGCCGGAATTCCTCGAAGTGCTCGACTGGCAGTGGGAGAAGAAAGCGATCCCCTACTGGACCGACGCGGCGGCGTTCGCGGCGAACCACGGGGTGAAGGTCGCGCTGGAAGCTCACCCCGGGTTTCTCGTCTACAACGCCGAGACGATGCTGAAGCTGCGCGGCGCCGTGGGCGACAACGTCGGCATCAACTTCGATCCGAGCCACCTGTACTGGCAGGGCGTGGACATGCCGAGCGCGATTCGGGCGCTCGGCGACGCGATCTTTCACGTGCACGCGAAAGACCTCGCCTTCGACCGGCAGAACGTCGCCGTCAACGGCGTGCTCGACGTCAAGAGCTACCGCCAGATGCAGGCGCGGTCGTGGCTGTTCCGCAGCGTCGGGTGGGGCCACGACGAGCTCGAATGGAAGCGCATCGTCAGCGCGCTGCGGCTGGCGGGCTACGACTACGTCGTGAGCATCGAGCACGAGGATGCGCTGGCGTCGGTCGACGAGGGGCTGCGCGCGGCCGTCGACCTCCTCAGCCGCGTCATTCTGACCGAGCCGCCCGCCGACGCGTGGTGGACCTAACGGGGGCCCGACATCTTCATGGCCAGGCCAATCGCCGCGACCGCACCCGGGGCCGTCGTTGATCGCGCCGCGTACAACACGACACGGTTGTTCCTCGTCAGCGCGCTCGCGCTGACCACGGCGGGGATCGCCGCGTCGCTGCGCGCCAACAGCGCCGCCGACATCCAGCGCATTTTCCTCGATCCGATCGACAAGGCGCATTCGGCCGAGATGATCGGCGCCATTCTCGGCATCCCGTTCCTCGGCTTCGCGTTCACCATCGCCATCGGCAGCCCGCTGCTCGACGTGATCGGGATGGCGCTGCTGCTGCCGCTCTCCGGCCTCCTGCTCGCGGCCGGCAACCTGATCATGGTCTTTGCGGGCAGCCTGGCGACGGGCCGCGGCGTGTACACCGTGCTGTGGCTGGGCGCGCTCGTGCTCGGCATCGGCTGGGGGCTCGTGGAAACCGTGATCAACCCGCTGATGACGAGCCTCTACCCGCGCGACAAGGCCGCGCGTCTCAACGCGGTGCACGCCTGGTGGCCCGGCGGGCTGGTGATCGGCGGACTGCTCGGCGTGGCGATGTCGGCCGCCGGCCTGGGATGGGAGGCGAAGCTCGCCTTCATTGCCATCCCGGGCATCCTCGTCGCCATCCTCTGCATCGGCGTCAGGTTTCCGCCCACCGAACGCGCGGCGGCCGGTGTCTCGATGGGACAGATGTTCCGCGAGCTCGCCAACCCGCTCTTCATCGTGCTGTTCCTGTCGATGTTCCTCACGGCCGCCTCCGAGCTCGCGCCGGGGCAGTGGGTGGACTTCGCGCTGAGCCGCACGGTTCACATGCCGGGCATCCTGCTGCTCGTCTACGTCAGCGCGCTGATGTTCGTCGCCCGGCACTTTGCCGGACCGCTGGTCGAGAAACTCTCGTCCATCGGGCTGCTCTGGGTGTCGTGCCTGATGGCGTCTCTCGGGCTGGTGGCGCTGAGCGTGGCGAACTCGCCCGTGACCGGACTGCTGGCGGCGACGTTGTGGGGCGCCGGCGTCTGCTACATGTGGCCGACGATGCTCGCGACCGCATCGGAGCGCTTTCCGCGCGGCGGCGCGCTGCTGATGGGACTGATGGGTACGGCAGGCACGCTCTCGATTCAGTTCGTGCTGCCGATCATGGGCGCCATTTACGACCGCACGAAGATTGCCGCGGCGGGCGGCGAGGCCGCCTTCAACTCGCTCCCGCCGGCGAGCGAACAGCTGAACTCGGTCTTGAGCATCGCGGCGCAGACGTCGTTCCGCGCCGTCGCGATCCTTCCCGCCATCCTGCTCCTGGTCTTCGGCGCGGTGTGGCTGCGCGACCGTGCGAAGGGCGGGTTCGTCGCGGAGCAGTTGTCCAGGGACTGATATGAACAGAGTGTTGTGCGCCGCGACGGCGGCGCTGCTTGCGTGCCTTGCGTTCGGGACGTCCGGCCACGCCCAGGCGCCCCGCGCCGCCGCGTCCGCGCCGGCGCGTGATATTTCCGGCTTCTGGGTGTTGTCGTTCGACAGCCGCAAGGTGCCGCCGGCGAAGCTGCTGCCGCGCGTCACCAGGGCGATGCTCGACCTGCACGCGCGCCGCGACGTGCACGCGATACGGTGGTGCAACCTGCTCGGCACGCCGTACGTCATGGATGCCGGCAGCCCGATCGACATCCGGCAGGGACCGACCACCATCGTGATTGCGCCGGAGAACAATCCCGCGCCGCGCTACCTGTACCTGAACCGCAAACATGTGGGTTCCGACATTTACGACGCGACCACCAACGGCGACTCGATTGCGAACTGGGAGGGCGACACGCTCGTCGTGGACACGATCGGGTTCCATGCCACCCGCGGCATCACGTCGATCCCGGGCGGCGGTTTCAAGACGGACAAGTCGCACCTGGTCGAGCGCTACCGTCTGCTCGAGAACGGCGAGGTGTTGTCGGTGGCCTTCACCTGGACAGATCCGACGGTGTTCGCGGCGCCGCACACCTACGAGTTCCGCTATCGCCGGCTGCCGGCGACGTACGAGCCGGTGGCCAGCTGGCCGTGCGACCCCTACAACGAGACGCGCGCGCAGTTTCTCGGCGACCCGGCGCCGTTCCGCGAATCGGTGAAGCGATGAGGCCGGCCGCTCACGCGAGGGACGACATGAAGGTTGATCACCGCGGCGCCCGCAGGGCGGTCGCACTGGCGGGTGCGGCGATCGTCGCGCTGGCGGTCGGTGCCGCCGTCGGCGTGACGGCGCAGACCAAACCGCAATCGCTCAACGGCATCGAGCGCCTCGAAGGCGACTGGGTTCGTATCGACCCGAACGGCTCCGGCGATTTCGGCGGCCTGACGTCGAAGTTCACGCCCGCGACCCTCACGCCGGAGGGAGCCGCCGCCGCGGAATCGATGCGCAGGGTGCAGGCGGCGCCGCGCGGACCCGCGTATACGGACGAGAAGCCGCACGACCCGGGGCAGCCCTACATCGTCGTCGCGCGCCCGTGCGGCGCGGGGCCGTTCGGCGGGGGCGCGCTCGGCATCAATCCCGACTCGGGCGCGATTCACTTCGTCATCGGCAAGGGCGAGATCGTCCTCGCCCCGGAACGCGGCGGCATCCGGCACATCTACATGGACGGCCGCAAGCATCCGGACGTGAGCCGCTGGACGCCGACGGGGAGCGGTCATTCCGTCGGTCACGCCGAGAATGGCGAGCTCGTCGTCGACACGATGGGTATCTCCCCGGGAGGGGTCACGGCCGGCGGCTGGCGCACGCCGGAGACGCATCTCACCGAACGCTTCGTCGTGTCACCCGACGGCGAGCACCTGACGATCAAGTACCGCTGGGAGGATCCGAAGGTGTATCAGAAGCCGCACGAGTACCAGTACGAGCTCGACCGGCTGCCCGCCGGTTCGTACGCCTTCGAGGAATGGTGCGACGCGAGCGACCCGATCGAGCAGCAGTCGATTACGCCGCCGCCTCAATAACCAGGAAGGGTGCGGCGGCGATCAGCGGTGCGGCGCCGCGGGCGCCGTGCTCGACCGGATCGTCAGGATGTGCGGCAGCGTGACCGGTTCGGGCGCCACCGCCGGATCCCTCAGGATCTGCATCAGCAGGCGAACGGTCCCTTCCCCGATCTCGCGCATCGGCTGCGCAATCGTCGTCAGCGGCGGCACCATGCAGGCCGCGTAGCGGATGTCGTCGAAGCCAACCACCGACAAGTCGGCGGGAATGCGAATCCCTTCGCGGTGAGCGGTCATATACACGCCCATCGCCATCTCGTCGTTGAAGCAGAAGATCGCCGTGGGCGGCTCGCGCCGCGCGAGCAGCCGTGACGCGGCGACGGCGCCCGATTCGATCGAGAAGTCGCCGTTCATGACCACGAAGTCGCGCTCGGCCCCCTGCTTCTTCGCCTGCGACGTCGCCCCTTCGAGCCGGTCGCGGCTGAGGGGGCTGACGAGCGGGCCGGTCACGATCCCGATCCGCCGATGCCCCAGGCTGTAGAGATGCGCCATCGCTTCCGCCGATGCCTTGGCGTTGTCGATGTGGACGCTCGGAAGCCCCAGCCGCGGGCTGAATTCACAGCCGTTGACGACCGGCGCGCAGCGCGGGGCGACGCTCTTCATGAGCGAGGCGGCCTCCTTGGGCAGCCGATGGCCGAGGAAGATCAGGCCGTCGGCTTCCTTGCGCTTGAGCATTTCGGCGTAGCGCTCTTCCCGCTCCTCCTCGTGCTGCGTGTCGCCGACGAGCACGTTGTACCCCTCGCGCTGCGCCGCGTCCTCGATGCCCTTGAGGATCAGCGAGAAAAAAGGGTTCGCGATGTCGGGCACCGTGACGATCAGCTTGCCGGTGCGCAGCGTGCGCAGGCTCTTGGAAATCGCGTTGGGAGTAAAGCCGAGGCGCTCGACCGCCTGCATGACGCGCCGTCGCGTGCTCGGCGCGACGACGTCGGGGCGGCTCAGGACGCGCGAGACGGTGGCCGTAGACACACCGGCGCGCTTGGCGACTTCATAGATGGTTGCCACAGTTGACCTGTCTTGTTGGAAGACAGTTCATGATATCGAAAAGGGCCAGCGCGGATGTGAAAGGCCCTAGAATCGCACCGCGTGCCCGTCCGTTCCCGCCTGGCCGCTCTCGCCGCGTTCGCGCTGCTCTCGGCCCGCCCTCCGCTGCTCGGACAGGCATCCGACTGGTTCGGGACCTGGAGACTCGACCTGCAGAAGTCAGTCTACCTGCCAGGCCCGGCGCCGTACGCCCGCGCGACGATGAAGGTGGCGCCGCTCGACGCCGGCCGCGTGCGTTTCTCGTACGACTTCGTCTATCCGCGCGGCGGCATCCAGCACCTCGAGTGGGACGGCCGCTTCGACGGGCGCGACTACATGGTCCAGGGAGCCGACGAGTACGTCACGTACGCGTACCGCCAGACGGGCGACCGTACGTACGACATCGTGGCGAAGCTCGATGCACGGATGACGGCTGTGGCGAAGGTAACGATCGCCGCGGACGGCCGCACGCTGACGACGATCACGAGGAGCAGGAACGCCCGTGGGGAGGAGATCGTCAACACCACCGTCTACGAGAAAACCGCTGACGCGCGTCTGTTCGGTGAGAAGCGATGACGAGGGGAGACTCGATTCGCCGTATTGCGGCCCGAACGTTCCGGGCATCGCGATCTCACGCTGGTGATTGCTGCGCGCTCACGTCAATTCGTGTAATAGCCCTCCCAGCGATTGGTGCTCCGGTTGTAGCCATACCCCACGACGTGGAGCCCGTCAGCAGATACGGCATTGGCGTACACGAGGTACGAGCCGCTCCCGAGAGAATAGGTCGTGGAAAGATTTTGCATCCCTGTCGACGCGGTCCAGCGAAACGCACGTCGTGTGCCGCTGCTCGTCGACGCATCTCCGACCACGACTGATCCGTTGGCGGAGACGTCGTACGCGGCGCTCCCGTAGCCGCCCAGCGTGCCGAGATCCTGCATGCCGCCGGCACTGGTCCAGCGAAAGGCGTTGCCCGTGGAGGACGTGCCGACGACAACCGTCCCGTCCGCCGACACACTGTACGCCGAGCTCTCACCGCCGCCCGGGCCGCCGAGATAGACCATCCCGGTCGCCGCAGTCCAGCGAAAGGCATGATAGAGGCCGTTGGGGTCGGAGGCCCTTCCGACGACAACCGACCCGTCGGCTGACACGCCGAACGCCCCGCTCTCGTAGCCTCCGAAGGTGCCGAGATCCTGCATGCCGGACGCCGCGGTCCAGCGGAACGCATGCGTGCTGCTCGCGGCGGTGTACGACTGTCCGACCACGACCAGGCCGTTGGCGGAAATGTCCGCCGCCACGGCATAGGGACCTCCGAGCGTGCCGAGGTCTTTCAGGCCGCCGGCAGCCGTCCACCGAAACGCACGCTGCTCAAAGCTCGCGTTCCATGCCTCGCCGACGACGATCGAGCCGTCGCCGGAGACTCCATACGCGGCGGCATACGCGTATCCGAAGTCACCGAGGTCCTGCATACCGGTCGCCGCCGTCCATCGAAACGCGCGATAGTACCCGCTGGCGTTCGACGCGTAGCCGACGAGCACCGAACCGTTCGACGACGCTTCATACGCCTGGCTCGAGCTGCCGAACGACCCGATCCATTTCACGCCCGTAGTGCTCGACGTACTCCCGCCACCGCTGGCGCTGAGGAGAGGGTTGACGGTGCCATCCCCGATGGCGAGGACGATCAGTACTGCCGCCCAGGGAAGAATCTTTTTCATCACGGTGACCCTCCTGGTTGCCTGGTATCCGGCGTGAACCCTTGAAGCGACTTGGGGGGAAGGGGAGCAGGACGCTGTCGGCGGATCGATTCGAGCGCGGTCAGCTGGACGTCTTACAGGGTGACGGGCTCCACCTGGAACCGTCAGGCTCCTTCTTGAAGTGCGAGCTGGTCACGAAGTCCGTGTTCAGGTACTTCGGATCGGTCACCATCGTCGTGACCGCGAGCCACTCATCGCCGTTCGGCGCGGCGAAGCGATCGAAGTACTCGGTGACGAGGGCGTCTTCGCTGTACGGCACGCCGTTCCTGCGGAGCCAGCCGCCGCTCAGACGCGTGGTCACGACTTTCAGGTTCGACCCGGGGACTGGTCCAGTCTGCGCGTCCGCCCCGCGGCCACCGCGGCCCGCACCGCCGGCCCGCGCCGGCCGATCCCATTCGGCGAGCGAGAAGCCCTGCAGCGATCGCGTGGCCGGCGCCGGGCGCGCCTTGTCGAACAGCAGCCGCCGCGTCTGCTGGCCCGCGTCCGTGTCGATCTTCAGGACCGCGTCGGACTCCCACGTGATGTGCAGCCGTGTCGGCATGCGCATGAGCGCCGCCGCGCCGTACGCCTCGCAGCGTCCGTCCTTCGAGACGTCCCACGTGTCGGCGGCCTTGCGTCCCGCGTCGTTGAGCGGCACGCTCGCGTAGTCGCCCTTGGGCGGCGTCACCATTCGCCAGCGCCAGTCTTCGTTGACGATCGAGACCCAGTAGCCGGTGAGATCGATGGGCGCCGCCGCACGCGCCGTCGGTGGCGGCTGGGGCGCCGGCGTCGCCTGGCCGCCGCGCGCCTGCGCGAGGATCGGCGGTTGGCTGACGGCGGCGGCCGCGGCCGCCGCGAATGCTACGACTGCGGTCAGTCTCATCGTGTCACCGGTTCTGGCTCGTCTTCTTCGGCTCGCTCAGGCTGCGGTAGATCGCCTCCACGAAGTTGTCCGTCGTCCAGAAACCGCTGCTGGCGCCGTAACGCCCCTCGTAGTCGCGAAGGAGCCGCGCCGCCTTGACCTGCTCCAGCGTCATCCCCTTCTTGATCGCGTCGAGGAAGCGGTCCCTGATGATCGTGCTCATGTCGCGGTACTCGACCACGTCGGCTTCGTCGGCCAGCCGTCCGTGCCCGGGAATCACGTAGGTGCCGGCCTCCTGCTTCTCCGCCGGCACCGTGATGTCGATGATGCGGTTCAAGGCGTCGATCACCCCTTGAAAGCTGCCGCCCTGCGCGACCTGCACGATCGGGAACGTCGTGTTCATGTAGACGTCGCCGGCGACGATCACGTCCGACCTCCGGAAGTGGACGATGACGTCGCCGTCGGTGTGCGCGGCGGGCTGGTGCAGGATCTGGACGGCCTCGCCGTTGAAGTAAAGATCCTTGGAGTCGGTGAAGAACGTGTCGGTCGGCATCGCGATGAACGGCGGCGCCGGCTTCAGGTCGTTCATCATGCGGAGCTGGGCGTTCTCGTGCGCCAGCACGTTCGCCTGGTTCGCCGCGTCCTGGCCCACCTGCGCCGCGAAATTGCCGGCGACGATCGACTGGCCGGCCCTGGCGACCTTGGCGTTGCCGCCGGTGTGATCCGCGTGGAAATGCGTGTTGATGATGTAGCGGATCGGCTTGTCGCCGGCGATGCGCTTCACCTCCGCGAGAAAGCGGTCGGCGAGCGGCTCGACCATCGTGTCCACGACGAGCACGCCGTCGTTGCCGATCGAGACGGCCGCGTTGAACGGGCCGCCGACGATCATCCACACGTTCCCCTGGACGTGCAGCGAGTGGATCTCGATGTTGGAGAAATCGGGTGCCGCGCCCGTCTGCGCACGCACGGGCGTGGCAGTGAAGACGGCAGCGAGAAGAGCGCCGGCGGCGAACATTCTGGTCACGGCGCCGCTGCCTTCTTGGCGAACTCCGGCAGCGCCGTCGCGGCCCCGCCTCTGACGCCTTCGACGGCGAGGTGGTGCTTCGCGGCGAACTCCTCGGACGCCTGGTTCGTCCCCGGCAGGTGACTCGGCACCACGCCTTTCTCGCGCACCACTTCATCGACCGACTCGCACGGGTACGGATCGACGACGCCGTTGGTCGTCAGCCGGAATCCGTTGGTCTTGATGAGCGGCTCCGTCAGGTACACGGGATCCGAAATCATGTAGACGTGCGTCAGCAGATCGCCGTGACGGATGAAGCGCTCCTCCATCGTCGCGCGGTCGCTCAACGCCAGCCCGTTGCGCCGCATCCAGCCGGTCTTGAGGTGCGTGGTGCGCACGACGAGCACGGGTCCCTCCCAGTGTCCCGTCGAAAAGCCCTGCCAGGTGTGCGCGGCGTAGTCCGGCGGATGCGGACGGCCGTCCATCCAGATCTCGCGCTTCTGCTCCATCCACTGAATCTGCGTGTTGATCTTGATCAGCCGCTGCGTGGCATCGTCGAAGTCGGGGGCGATGCGGAGGTTGCCGACGCCGCGGAAGCCGTAGGTGGAGGGGTGCGGCTTGCACTGGTGTTCCGGCAGCGTGAGCAGCGACGCGTCCCACGTGTCGGCCTTCATGCGCGCCGCGTCGTTGATGGGCAGGCCTGCGTAGTCGCCGACGTCAGGACCGGGCACCCGCTCGGGTTGATCCTCGTGAAAGATGGGCGCCCAGACGCCGCCCAGATCGATCTGCGCGAAGGCACGGCCGGGCGTACCGAGCGCCATCAGGATGGTCGCGACGACTATTCGTTGCGGGATTGTCATACCGTCTCCCGTGCTCGCACGGGCCGGGTAAAGCCGGCCCCTACGTCACTCGCACGCGCCGGCTAAAGGCGGCCCCTACGTCCACTCGTGCCGCCTCAAGGCGGCCCCTGCGTCAGGTTCGTCGGGGCCGGCTTCAGCCGGCCCAACCTCAGAAATCGAACTGGATGCTGAACTTCGCCAGCCGCGCGTTGAGGATCTCCGTCGGGCGCAGCCAGGCGGCGAAGTTCTGGTTCACGTTGACCAGCGCATCCGTGTTCAACGCATTGTAGATGTCGAGGCTGACGATCGAGCGGCTTTTTCCGGCGCGGAGGATCTTGCCGAACCGGAGGTCGAGCTCGTTGCGCCGGTCGACGAAGAGGCTGTTGGGCGAAACAAGGCCGACGGTCACGTTCGCCGCTCCGCCTGCGAGCGGCCGGCCGAGCGTCGAGTTCGCGGCCAGGAACTGGTTGTTGGCCGCAAACGCCGCGTTGATCTCGTTGCCCGGCGTGCTGCGGAACGTCCCCGCCACCTGCACCTCGATCCGCGGCACGGTGTAGACACCGTACATCTTCGCCTGTGTCAGCATCGGCGACGCCCGATGGCAATACTGCGCGGGCCGCCACATGGCCGGCGTGTTCGGCGTCTGCGACGCCTGGGCGCCTGTCATGTTCAGCATCTCGGGCAGCTTGGCCACGATCTCGCAGTTGTCCTCGAGCGTCCGTCCGGAGCTGAGCCCGCCCTGGAACATCAGGCCGTCCTGGAGGCGGGCGCTGAGGTTGACGTCGATCCCGTCCCAGTGCTCGATCTGCTTGCCGAACTTGTCGGACAGCGTGTTGTAGTTCTGCTGCTGGCCGAACTTCTCCGGCTTCACGTCATACAACCCGGTGAGGGTGTTCGCGCCGTTGCCGGGCAGCCGCGGATCCGCTGGCACCGTGAGGTTGAACGGCGTGAAGTCGTCGGGACCGACCGCCAGGTTATCCGTGACGGTGAAGTTGCCCCAGATCCGGCGGAAGTAGCCGACGTCGACGGCGAGACCGCGCCGCAGCTCGTGCTGCACGCCTGCCGAGAATTCCCAGTTCACCATGCGGTGGCCGAAACCGCGCAGCAAGTCCGGGTCGTAGAGTTCGGCGGGCCGCGTCGAGCCGAACGTGCCCGGGGATGTCGGTCCGCACTCGCCGTTGGCGGCCGGATTGATGAAGTCGCACTCGGGTGCGAAGTTCCTGTTCGCGTCGTTCCAGGACCGCGTCGCCGAGTTCACGAGCACGTTCACGGGGTTCGGGTTCGAGCCGAGCGCATTCAGCGTCTGGCCGAGGAGGTACTTGTTGAACGTCACCTTGATCGCGGTCTTGCCGTCGCCGCGCAGGTCGTAGGCGGCGCCGGTTCGATAGGTCAGGTCGTGCCACGCCAGGTTCTTCTGCGCGGGGAACGTCAGGTTGCGCGTCGGCACGAGCGGTCCCGGCCCGACGTGCTGTTCCGGAAAACTGGTACCGAAGTAGTCATAGCGCAGCGCCAGGTTGACGGTGAGCTTGTCCATCGCCCACCGGTCCTGCCCGAAGACTCCGAGGTCGTTGTCCTGATTGCTCTTCGCCGTAAACGGCGTCGCATACATCGTCACCTGATTGGGGACGCCGTTGTTGAAGCGGTACTGGAACGGCTGGTAGTTGTAGGTCTCCTGCAGGAGGTAGCCGTGCGTGCGATTGAACCCCACCTTGAAGTTGTGGGTCCCCGTCACGTATGACATCGCCGCGCGGTAGGCGAAGTTCGGGACGAGCGTGTTGTTGAACCCGAGCGTGCTCGGGCCCTGGCCTATACCGCCGACCCGGTAGACGAGTCCCGTTGACTGCTCCTGCACGGAAATGAGTGACGGGATGGCGGCCGCCGCTGCCGCGTCTTCCAGCGAGCCACGCTTCTGCAGCTGCATGTTGCCCCAGCGCTCGTAGAGGTGGAGTGCGACCGCTTCGAGCAGCAACCGGTTGGTCACCGGCGAGGTCCACTCCAGGTGTTCCTGCCGGAGGCGGGGGAAACGCCGGTCGTAACCGGCCTCGGGTGCTCGCGTCGCGCTGATGAAATTGGGGCACTGACACCACCGGTCGACTTTGTAGGTGCCGGCAATCTTGTTCCGTGGCGTCGCCTGCCACGTCATACGCAGGCTGTTGTTGAACGAGCGTCCCTTGTTGAGACCGCGCTGGCTCGTATCGGGCTCGTAGAGCCATTTCGTCGGGTCGAACGCGTTCTTGTTCACGAAGACGGGGGCGTAGTTCTCGACCTCGTTGTAGCGCGTCGAGAACCAGAACCAGACGCGATCGCGCCGCAGCGGTCCGCCGAACGATTCGTTGAGATCCCAGTTGTGTTTCACCGCGTTTGGTGTGCCGAGGCCGGCATCTTTGAGGCGCTGCGTGAAGTTGCTGCCCTGCAGGCTGCTGTTGGAGAAGGTGAAGAACCCCGAATTGGCGAACGTGTTGCCGCCGTCGCGCGGGATGAAGTTGATGCGGACGCCCCCTGTAGCCATTTCCGCCGACAGGCCGGACGAGTCAACGGTGATTTCCTGCGCGGAGCCGAGGTCCGGGATCTGCCCGCCGACGTTGCCGCCGGCCTGCAGCGTCATCGTGTTGATGCCGTTGAGCGTGACGCGCTGATCGACGGTGCGGCTGCCGTGGATCGTCACGCTGCCGCCGGTGCCCTGCAGCTCCGATCCGCCGACGTCGTTGCCGCCGCCCTGCGTTCCCGGGATCATGCGCGCCAGCGTCAGGTAGTTGCGCGCCGTCGGCAGCGCGTCGATCATGTCCGCCGACAGCACCTGCTGCCGCGTCACGGTCTGCACGTCGACGGTCGGCGATTCGCCGGTGACGGTGACCGTTTCCTGCACGGCGCCGACGCGCAGCTCGGCGTCGACGCGCGAGACCGACGAGCCCGTCAGCTCGATCCCGTCGCGGGCGACGGTCGAAAACCCGGTGAGCGTGAACGTCACGCGGTAGATGCCGGGCCGCAGGTCGACGATCTGGAACCGGCCGTTGCCGTCCGTGACGGCGGTCCGGGTCTTCTCGATGAGCGCCGGGCTCGATGCGTCGACCGTCACGCCCGGCAGCACGCCGCCGGACGCGTCCTGCACCACGCCGGTGATCGACGCCTGGGCCGACGCACGCGCCGGCAGCAGCAGCATCCACGAGAGCACGAACATGACCGCGATGAATCGGCGCATCTCGTCATCTCCTCCTACCCGTCTGTTCGGATCCCGGATCCCGGATCCCGGCCTGAGTCCCCCAGCCTGAATCCCGATGAAAGGTCCCCAGCGTTCTTCTAATCGGAGCGGCCGTCCTCGTCTTGCAGAAACGGGACGGCGGTGAGCAGAATCCTGTGTTAGCCGTTGCGCCGGTAGACGCCCGGGGACACGCCGGTGTGGCGGATCATCCAGTGCGAGAGGTGGCTCTGCGACGAGAAGCCGACCGACAGCGCGACGTCGATGATCGGCATCTCGGAGTTGCGCAGCAGTTCCTTCGCGCGCTCGATGCGCCGCGCGAGGACGTACTGATGCGGTGACTGGCCGACTGCGGCCTTGAACGCGCGCGCCAGGTACAACGGGCTGATCCCGACGTGTGCCGCCATCGCGTCGAGCGTCAACGGCTGGTCGAGGTTGGCCTCGATGAACTCGATCAGCTGCCGCATGCGCTGGTGCGACACGGCAGGCGCCGGCGGCAGGCTGGCCGGACGCGATTGCACCGAGTGGGTGCGCGCGAGGTGCACGGCCATCATCTGCGCCACGGTGTCGATGTAGAGGCCGTCGCGCACCGACCCCGTGCGCAGCGCGTCGGCGAGCGCGATGGCGAGCTGCTCGAGCAGCGGATCGACGATGCCGAAGCGTGGCACAATCTCGGCCGCCGCCGCGTCGCAGCCGTACAGTTCGCTCACCGCGGCCTCGTACAGCGATCGCCGCAGGTAGACCTGGAGGATCTCAGGGTGTCCGTGATGCTCCCATTCGGTGACCGTCTCGGGCGGCGTGACGCAGATGTTGCGCGGGCCGAGCAGTCCTGTCTCGCGCCGCGCGCCTTCGATCTTGCGCGTCACCTCGCACGGATGCGTGATGTGGTAGATGATGAACGGGTGATCGAGCGCCGATTCCGTCACGTGGAGCGGCGCTTCCTTGAAAATGGCGGCGTGCAGCGACCGCCAGCCGCTGTCCTGGCTGTGCGCGACGAGCTCGTTCTCGGGCCGCAGCGCGCGCCCGTGTGTCTCGACGGCCGTAAAGGGAGTCTCCGGCAGCGTCATGGCGGTGTCCCGTGGTCGGCCTCTTATACGCCGCCACGCGACTAGAGATCAATACGCCATGCATCACTTCGGGCACTTCGACGCGGCCGCGCTGGCAGGTCATCCCGTTTACGACGCGCACAGCGACGGCTACCGCCAGGCCGCGCTCGTCGATGGCGCCGCGGGGTCGGTCCACACGGGCCTCGCCATCGCCGAGCTTGCGCCCGGCGGCACGCTCGCGCCGCACGTCCACTCGTACGAGGAGAGCTTCTACGTGCTGAGCGGCGAGGCAATTCTCCGCGTCAACGATCAGGTCTACCGTGTCGGTCCCGGCGATCTCGGCGCGCTCAAGGTCGGCACGGTGCACGCGTGGCGCGCGGCCGGCCCGGCCGCGGTGCGCTGGCTGCAGATGGCCGCGCCGCAGCCGAAGCCACCCGGCGGCGAGCGCGATACGTTCTTCCTCCGGAACGCCTCCGTACCCGGCGACGCCCCGCGTCTCGATCTCAGCCGGCTCGACGGCAACCTGCTCGGCCACTTCGACGTGGGACAGATTCCCCCCGGCGACGAAGGGCGTATCGAGGCGGGCGGCCTCAAGGGCGTCTTCCTGAAGTGGCTCATCGACGAGAAGCTCGGCGCGCGCCACCATCGCCTGCTGTTCATCGAGTACCTGCCCGGCGTCTCGATCGGCCTGCACGACCACACGTACGAAGAGGCATACTTCATCCTCAGCGGCGAGGTCGACGCGACGATGGATGGCGCGCGGTACCGGGCGAAGGCCGGCGACGTCCTCTGGACCGGTGTCGGGTGCGTGCACGCGTTCGCCAACACGGGCCGCGAGCCGGTCCGCTGGCTCGAGACGTTCTCCCCGCAGCCGCCGCAGGAGAACGTGTTTCGGTTCATGGCCGAGTGGGAGCAGCGCGCCAGGGAACTGGAGGGATCATGACCGACGCACGCACGAGCCCGTTCACCGGCGCCGAATACCTCGAGAGCATCCGCGACGGCCGCGAGATCTGGATCTACGGCGAGCGCGTCAAGGATGTGACGACGCATCCCGCGTTCCGCAACACCGTGCGCATGATCGCCCGGCTCTACGACGCGCTGCACGATCCCGCGCGCAAGGACACGCTCACCATCCCGACCGATACGGGCAGCGGCGGCTACACGCACCGGTTCTACCGCGCGACGCGCAACGTCGAGGAGCTCGTTGCCGCGCGCGACGCCATCGCCGAATGGGCGCGCGTCAGCTACGGCTGGATCGGCCGCAGTCCCGACTACAAGGCCGCCTTCCTCGCCACGCTCGGCGCCAATTCCGCCTTCTACACGCCCTACGACGAGAACGCCCGGCGCTGGTACAAGAAGGTGCAGGAGGAGGTGGCGTTCGTCAATCACGCCATCGTCAACCCGCCCGTCGATCGCGATCGGCCGCTCGACGAGGTGAAGGACGTGTACATGCACGTCGAGGAGGAGACCGACGCCGGCCTCATCGTGAGCGGCGCCAAGGTTGTCGCCACCACGTCGAGCCTGACGCACTACAACTTCATCGCCAACAACGGCGCGCTTCCGATCAAGACCAAGCCGTTCGCCTTCGTCTGCATCGTCCCGACGAATGCGCGGGGTGTGAAGCTGTTCTGCCGGCCGTCGTACGAGATGACGGCCGCCGTCATGGGCTCGCCGTTCGACTACCCGCTCTCGAGCCGGATGGACGAGAACGACTCGATTCTTATCTTCGACAAGGTGTTCATCCCCTACGAGAACGTCTTCGCCTACGGCGACATCGACAAGGTCAACAACTTCTTCCCGCGCTCCGGGTTCCTCCCGCGCTTCATGTTCCAGGGGTGTACGCGCCTGGCGGTGAAGCTCGATTTCTTGGCCGGGCTGCTGCTGAAGGCCGTCGACGCGACGGGCGCCAAGGATTTCCGCGGCGTGCAGGCGCAGGTCGGCGAGGTGCTCGCATGGCGGAACCTGTTCTGGGGACTGACGGACGCGATGGCGCGCACGACCATCCCGTGGACCGACGGCTACGTGCTGCCCAACCTCGATTACGGCCTGGCGTACCGCGTCATGTCGAGCATGGCCTACCCGAAGATCAAGGAGATCATCCAGAACACGCTGGCGAGCGCGCTCATCTACCTGCCGTCGAGCAGCCTCGACCTGAAGGTGCCGGAGCTGCGCCCGTATCTCGATCAATACGTGCGCGGCTCGAACAACTACGGCGCCGAGCAGCGCATCAAGCTGATGAAGCTGCTGTGGGACGCGATCGGCACCGAGTTCGGCGGCCGGCACGAACTGTACGAACGCAACTACTTCGGCAACCACGAGAGCATCCGGTTCGAGACGCTGATGGTCTCGGACCTGACGGGAGCGAGCGCGAAGTACAAGGGGTTCGCCGAGCAGTGCATGGCCGAGTACGATGTCAACGGGTGGACGGTGCCCGACCTGATCAACCCCGACGACGTCAGCGTCGTGCTGAAAAAACGAGGTGTCGGGGCAGGGACGTGATCGAAACAGCCATGATCGATCCGCGCGCCTTTCGCCAGACCGTCGCGCAGTTTGCCACGGGCGTGACGATCATCACGACCGCGGCCGAGGGCGCGATCCGCGCGCTGACGGTCAACTCGTTCACCGCCGTGTCGCTCGATCCGCCGCTCGTCCTGTTCTGCGTGGGGAAGGGGACCAAGACCGGCCAGGCCGTCCACACGATGCAGGGGTTTGCGGTCAACATCCTCCGGCAGGAGCAGCACGATCTGTCCACCTATTTCGCCGGAGGGTGGACGCATCCGCTGCCGCCGGCGTTTACGTTCCTCGACTGGGACGGCGGTCCGCGGCTCGAGGGGTGCGCGTCGGCCGTCGGCTGCTCGACGCACGCGATCCACGACGGGGGAGACCATTGGATCGTGGTCGGGAAAGTCGTGGCGCTGCACCGGACGGCGTGCACGTCGCCGCTGATCTTTCACGGCAGCCGCTACGCGAACCTCGGGAACACGTTCGAGAGCGAAATCCTGGTATCCGGTTTCTGATTCACAAGGAGACGATCGATGAAGGGCAGACTCCTCGTTGTGCTGACGATCGCCGTCGCCGGAGCCGGCATGACCGCCCGCGCACATCATTCGTTTGCCGCGACCTATCACGAGGATCGGACCGTCAAGATCGAAGGGAAGCTCGTGCAGTTCCTCTTCCGCAACCCGCATTCGTTCGTCCACGTCGAGGCGCCGGACGACAGCGGCGAGATGCAGCGGTGGGCGGTCGAGTGGGGCGGCGTCGGCCAGCTGGCCGGACAGGGGATCACCCGCGAGACGCTCAAGGCAGGCGATGTCGTCGTCATCACCGGCAACCCTGGACGCAATCCCGCCGACCATCGCATGCGGATGGTGACGCTGCGGCGGCCGTCCGACGGGTTCACGTGGGGACAGCAGCCGGGGCAGGTCGTCGACTGACCGGCCTGCGCAGCAGGAGACGCAACATGAACCGCCGACTCACCTCGTCTTGCGTGTCGCTGGCCGCCTGTTTCGTGCTGGCGAGCGGCGTGGCCGCGCAGGACCTCGCCATCACCAACGCGCGGATCATCGTCGGCAGCGGCCAGGTGATCGACTCGGGCACGATCGTCGTTCGCGACGGGAAGATCGCCACGGTGACCGGCGGCTCCGTGCAGATCCCGAAGGGCCTGCAGGTGATCGACGCGAAGGGCATGAGCGCCATGCCCGGGTTCATCGACGGTCACAAGCACCTCGCCGACGGGCCGACGGGGAAGGCGTGGATGCAGTCGCTGCTCGAAGCCGGCTACACCACGGTCCTGATCGGCGGCGGACCGGCCGACGCGAACCTTGCCCTCGCGAAGAAGATCGAGTCCGGCGAATACAACGGGCCGCGGGCCATCCCCTCCGGAGCGGTGGTGCTGCGGCAGACACCTGCCGAGGCGCGCGCCGCCGTGCAGGCGCTCGCGAAGATGGGCATCAAGCACACCGGCGAAATCGCGCTGACGCCCGAGCCGGCGCCGCCGCAGGCGGAGATCGAAACGCTGAAGGCGATTGTCGACGAGGCGAAGAAGGTCGGCATCCAGGTGAACGTGCACGCGGTCAGCAGCCCGGCGATGGTCGCCGCGATCGACGCCGGCGTGACGCGCCTGGTGCACCTGCCGAACAAGGACTGGACCAGTTACGAGCAGGCCGATGCGGTTGCGAAGGCGGGGGCGATCGTCGCCGGCCTCATCGCCTTCGGCGCGCCGAACGTCGACACGCTCTCGCAGGGGGCGGCGCCGGTGCAGTGGCCGAAGGACAACACGCCGCGCTTCCGCGACGGCAGGCCGTGGCCCGAGTCGATTGCCGGCGCGAACCGCGACGCGAAGGGGCGCGCGACCGGCACCGAGGGCGGCTATACCATCGTCAACGCCCGGCGCATCTGGGACGCGGACCCGAATCACACGACCATCTCGTACTCGACCGACCAGAACGCCGACGACCTCGTCGTGCTCGAGCACGAGCTGAAGTCGTTCAGCATCGTCTTCTCGATGGCCGACATCCACCGCATCATCGGGCCGAACGCCGCGCGCTTCGTCGGCATGGCCGATCAGATCGGCACGCTCGAAGCCGGCAAGCTCGCGGACATCATCCTGCTCGACGGCGACGCGACGAAGAACGTCTACGAGATGCTGAAGACGAAGGTGGTGCTGAAGCAGGGAAAGATCGTCGTCGACAAGCGGCCGCCGCCACCGGCGGCAGCGACGGCACGCCCGGCGCGCTCGACCCGCTAGGTCTCCCGGGGCGCCGACGAGGTCGCCAGACCTCGGACTATGCTGAACCGTGTCCCGCTACCGGTTCGGCGACTTCACGCTCTCGCCGCGGCGGCGCCTTCTGAGCTGCCGCGGCGAGGAGCGGCCGCTCATCCCGCGCTATTTCGACCTGCTGGTGTTCCTCGTCGAGCGGCGGCACGAGGCCGTCCACCGCCGCGACATCTTCGACCGCGTCTGGAACGACGTGATCGTCTCCGACAGCGCGCTCAGCCAGGCCATCCGCACCATCCGCCGCACGCTCGGCGACGACCCACGCGAGCCTCGCTTCATTCGCACCGTGTCGCGCCACGGATACCGCTTCGTCTTTCCCGAGGTCGTCGAGGAAGAAGACGACAGCGCATCGCCGCTGACCCCCTCCGCGCCTGACTCGCAGGCGGCCGCGCCCGCGCCAGCGGATCCGTTCGAGCCGCTGCTGCGGCGCGTCACGGATGTCGCCCGTAGCGTGGACGAGGAAGAAGAACAGCGCGAAGCCGCCGAACTGCTGCACGCGCTCGGAACCGTCGAAGCGCTGCGGCGGCTGGATCGGCAGCCGCGCCATGCGTTCGCGCGCGCGCTGCTGCGCGACACGCGCTGGGACGTCGCGGGTGCGGGAGCGGTGCCGATTCTTGGCGAGCCCGCGCCCGTCGCGGTCGCGCAGGCGCTGGTCGGCCTGCGGCTTCGACGCGCGGGACGCATCGCCGCGGCGCGCTGGGCCGGCGCGTCGATCGGCGGCGGTCTCGCCGGCGTCGTGGCCGGCACCCTCGGCGGCTTGATCCTGTCCGCCGCGCCGGGGAGCGCGGCGCCCGTCGATGTCGCGGCCGTACTCGCGCTGATCGGCGGTGTGTGCGGCGCCGTCGGCGGGGCCGGTGTCGGCGCGGGACTCGCGGCCGCGGAAGCCATCGCACGCTCGCAGCGGACGCTGTCGCTCGTCGCCGGCGGCGCGCTCGGCGGTGGCATCGCGGGCGCCGTCGCCCAGTTGCTCGGCCGATGGAGCCTCGAGGCCCTGGTCGGACTGCACGTGCCGACAGGCGGAACCGTCGAGGGTCTCGTCATCGGCGCCGCGGCCGGCCTGGCGTACGGCGTCGCGACCTCTCGCGCGGAAGGCGGCGTCGCCGCCCCACGGGGCCGCCGCCGCTGGGGCGTGGCGCTGCTCGTGGCAGCCGCCTGCGGCGTGGCAGCGCTGGGCCTGTCGGTTGCCGCCCGTCCGCTCGTCGGCGGCACCCTTCACCTCATTGCACAGACGTCGCACGGCTCGCAGGTGACGCTCGCACCCATCGCTGCCCTCATTGGCGAACCCGACTTCGGCCCGGCCACGCGCGCGCTCATCGGCACGGGTGAAGGCGCGATCTTTGGACTGGGCCTTGCGCTCGGCCTGACGCGGAGGCCGTAATCACCAACATCTCACCGAACGCTCACGCCGCGCTCAAGACTCGGACGCGCGAACCGCCGATGCTCTGTCCATGCAAACACTCGCGTCCACGCAGACCTGTGCGCACACCCGGCTCGCGATCACCAGCACCAGGGCGACCGAATTCATCGACCTGACGGCACGCATCCAGTCGCTCGTCACCGAGTCCGGCGTCGAGCTCGGCTTCGTCAATATCCAGACGCTCCACACCACCACCGCCATCGTCGTCAACGAAGGGGAGCCGCTCCTGCTGTCGGACTTCGCGTCGCTGCTCGAAGAGGCGGCGCCGCGCGGCCGGCATTACCGGCACGACGACCTCATCGCGCGCACCGTCAACATCACCGCCGAAGAGCGCGTCAACGGCCACGCGCATTGCCGGGCGTTGCTGCTTCCTACCTCCGCGTGCCTGAATGTCTGCGCGGGAACGCTGATGCTCGGGATGTGGCAGCGCGTGTTCCTGGTGGAGCTCGACGGCCCTCGCGTCCGGCACATCTCGGTGCTGGTTGCGGGCGAAGCGCGACGATGAACGCGAACACTCGACGCGCGTCGTGGATCGTCACGAAATATGGGGAGCGTCTGCGAAACACACCGCTAAATTGGGCGTTGAAGCGGGCACGCGCGTGCGGCGGTCGCCTTGCACGAATGCGGCGCGGGACCAGAGAGAACCGCAATGCATGCCGCGCTCGCGCTCTTCGTGATGGCGTTGCCGATTGGCGCGGCTCGCAGTGCGCCTGACGCGCAGTGCGTCGACAACGAGCTGACGGTGACGGCGCAGATCCACGACTACTGGCACCTCTCACGCGAATCGCTCGCGGGCGCGAGCGACGTCGTCGCGCGCTTGTACAAGAGAATCGGTGTGCGCGTCGACTGGTACCCGACGGTGAAGAAAGACGTGCGCCGCCCGAATGCCGCCATCGGCCGCGAGCCGTCACGCGTACCGGTCGCGAAGCTGACGGTGATCGTGCTGACGCCGGAGATGGCCGCGCGCGTTCACCTCCAGGACGACGTCCTCGGTTTCGCGGCGGTGCCGGAAGAGGGGATGGGGCGCATCGCGTACGTGATCTACGACCGCGTGCAGCGGATCGCCGCGGGACATGGAGCGGACGAGGTCGGCCTGCTGGGGTCGGTGATGGCGCATGAGATCAGCCATCTGCTGCTCGGCCGTGATTCCCACGTGGACGGCGGCCTGATGAAGGACCACTGGAATCACCTCGACGTCCGGCAGCTCGCGAGCATGAAGCTGGAGTTCTCGGAGTCGCAGGCCGACCATATCCGCCGCACGATCGAGGGCGATTCGCAGGGGCCCACGGCGCTCGTCCGGGACGCGGCCGCGAGTCCGATCGAAGCGTGCCTTGCGCGACGCGCATCAGATTCCGCTCTCGACCCCGCACCTTAGCCTTTCGCGTGGCATTCGCGTTGCGTTGAGTCAGCCTGAATGCTGGGTTCCTCCCCTCGGCAGTTATCTGCCTCCGAGACTGCCGCACTCGAGCGCGTGCTCACCCCGCTCGCGGAATTGGCGCATACGCCCCCGCGCCCAGTTTCCCGCGTGCTCGTCCTCAGCGACGACTCACGCCTGAAGCCGCTGCTGCGTCTCTACCTGCAGAAGAGAAAGTACGTCGTCGATTACGCACCCGG
>DATNCQ010000183.1:0-3377 GCA_035571515.1 Vicinamibacterales bacterium | reverse complement strand
CGACGACGGCAAGACGACGTACGCCAGCGGACGGGTGTCGGGTCTGACGCAAGCGTGGAAGCAGTTCGACGTGACGCTGTCGACCGCCGACGTGGCGGCGACCGCGAACGCACGCTTCGTGCTGACCGTCGAGCGTCCCGGCACCATCTGGTTCAGCCTGGTCTCGCTGTTCCCGCCGACGTACAAGAACCAGGCGAACGGCTTTCGCCCCGACCTGCTGCAGATGCTCATCGACATGCGGCCGAAGTTCCTGCGATTCCCCGGCGGCAACTATCTCGAAGGCGATCAGATTGCCGATCGCTTCGAGTGGAAGAAGACGCTCGGTCCACTGTCGCAGCGGCCCGGCCACATGGCGCCGTGGACGTATCGGTCGAGCGACGGCCTCGGTCTCCACGAGTTTCTGATGTGGGCCGAGGACATGAACGCCGAGCCCGTCCTGGCGGTCTACGCCGGCTACTCGTTGAAAGGCGCGTACGTGAAGCCCGGCCCCGATCTCGAGCCGTACATCGAAGATGCGCTCGACGAGATCGAATACGTCACGGGCCCGGCCACGTCGACGTGGGGATCGCTGCGTGCCAGGGCCGGTCATCCGGCGCCGTTCAAGCTGACTTATGTCGAGGTCGGCAACGAGGACTTCTTCGACCGCTCCGGCTCGTACGATCAGCGGTTCGCGCAGTTCAACCAGGCGATCAAGGCGCGCTACCCGAGCCTGCAGGTCATCTCGACCGTGGGCTTCGAGCATCCCGAGAACCAGCGCGTCCGCCGTGTCACGCCGGATGTCGTCGACGAACACTACTACCGGACGGTTGAGGGATTCCTCGAGGCGGCGCGCGGGCAGTACGACAAGTACGATCGCAAGGGGCCGAAGATCTTCGTCGGCGAGTGGGGCGCGTACGAAACGCCGTTCGAGCCGTGGAATCCGCGTTCGCGGGGTGAAGCGCCGACGCCCAACCTGCGCGCCGCGATTGGCGACGCCGCATGGATGACGGAGATGGAGCGGAACTCCGACCTGGTGATCATGCACTGCTACGCGCCGCTGCTGGTCAATGTCAGCCCGGGGGCGCGGCAGTGGCGCCCGAACTTGATCGGCTACGACGCGCTGCGGGTTTACGGATCGCCGAGCTACCACGCGATCAAGCTGTTTGCGACTCACCTTGGCGACGAAATTCTCAAAGCCAGCGCCACCGACACGGACGTCCTGGTGTCGGTCACCCGCGACAGCCGCTCACGGACGATATATGTGAAACTCGTGAACGCGGGCGCCGCGGCCGCGCCCGTGCAGCTGGACATCGCCGGCGCCTCGCTTCGTTCGGCCGGCACTGCGATCACTCTTGCCGGCGATCCTCAGGACACGAACTCGATCGACGCGCCTGAGCGCGTGGTGCCGAAAACGTCGCCGGTCACCGGCGTGAAGTCAGGTTTCATCTATACCGTCCCGGCGAGCGGCATCGTCGTGCTGGAGCTCGGCGCGCGGTAATCGGCGTGAGTGCGCTGTTGGCGGCTGGAGCTACCCGTTGGCGAGATAGCGGTGCACGAACGTCACGGCCATGGCGCCCTCACCGACCGCCGACGCGCAGCGTTTGACCGATCCATGCCGCACGTCGCCGGCAGCGAAGAGCCCGGGCAGGTTCGTTTCAAGGTAGTACGGCGCCCGATCGAGCGGCCAGCCTTGCGGGGGCTGGCCGTTCGGCTGAAGGTCGGCGCCGGTCACGAGATAGCCAGCCTCGTCGCGGATGACACCCGCGGCCGCCGCCCACTCGGTGTGCGGCAAGCCGCCGATGCAGACGATGAGCCACCGCGTGTCCACCGTCTGCGTGGTGTTTCCGTTCCGCTGTCGAATCGCGACACTCCGTAGAATCTCGTCGCCATCCAGCGCCACGACCTCGGTGTTGGTGCGCACTTCGACGTTCTTGACCGATGCCATGCGATCCACGAGATAGGCCGACACTGTGCTCTTCAAGCTGTCCTGACGCACGACCATCGTCACGCGCCTGGCGTACTTGGCAAAGTGAATCGCCGCCTGGGCGGCCGAATTCCCGCCTCCAACGATGACCACCGGCTCGTTGCCACACAGCTCTGCTTCGCTGGCGCCCGCGCCGTAGTAGACGCCCGCCCCGACGAAGCGATCTTCGTTGGGCAGGCCGAGGCGTTTGTAGGTGACGCCGGTCGCACAGATCGCCGCCCGTGCCACGATTTTCGTGCCGTCCTCGAGGATGCCGACCCGCTTGCCGGCGGAAAACTCCCCGCGCACGCCTTCGCGCGCGATTAGGATCTCGGCGCCGAAGCGGCATGCCTGTTCGCGCGCGCGCTCCGCCAGCTCCGCACCGCTGAGGCCGCCGGGGAATCCGAGGTAGTTTTCAATTTTGGGGCTGCTGCCCGCCTGCCCGCCAACCGCCCATCGCTCTATTACGACGGTTTTCAGGCCTTCGGAGGCGCTGTAGACGGCCGCGCTCAGGCCGGCCGGGCCGGCCCCGTAGATCGCGACGTCGTATTCCGATCGCGACGGATCGCGAAACCAGCCAAGCTTCTCGGTGATCTGGCGGATGGTCGGATGCCCCATCCGCGTGCCGTCCGGGAATTCGCACATCGGCAGTCGCGGGTCATTGAGCCCGTCGAGGCCCAGCGTCCGCGCCTCGTCGTCGGATGACACCTCGATCCATTCGAAGGGCACATCGCTCCGATGGAGGAAGTCCCGAATGGCATGAGCGTGGGCCGAGCCGGTCCGCCCGTACAGCTTTGCGCTCATCATGGCCACAAGCACTGCAAGATTCGGCCCCGCTCGACGCGCTGAGTCACTGATGTGCCGCGCGGTAGCGCAGCTGTCGATTCTGAACCGCTTGATCTTCGATTCGAGCGTTGAGGCGGGCACGCCGAGGATCGCGGCGGCGCCGTATCCAGGCGGGACAGGGCCTTCGTGCCCGGCCGCTTGTCCACCATCAGTTCGGGCGGCACCCGCAGCAGCGGATCGTCGCACAGGATCGCGCTGTGCTCGACGACGTTCTGAAGCTGGCGGATGTTGGCGGGCCAGCTGAAGCCCATCAGGCGATTCATCGGGCCGTCAGCTCTGATCACGATCTTCGACCCTACTGTCCGCCATGGTCCGTCAGTCTGCCCGGCCAGCTGGGCGGCGTGTGAGACCCTCAACGCCACGGATTACTACCAGGCGCGTAGCGGTCCAGGCCGGATCCCATATTCGAGACCTCCCGCAGAAACAAACCGGCGCGGCGCGAGCGCCTTGACACTTCCGTGGTATCGGGAACACAGCCCGGCAAGGGCATGCCGGCGTTCAGCGTGTACGCGGCCACGAAGGCCGCACTGCGGTCCTTCGCACGCGGTTGGACGACGGACCTGAAGGCTCGCCGCATCCGCGTCAACGT
>DATNCQ010000182.1:0-52207 GCA_035571515.1 Vicinamibacterales bacterium | reverse complement strand
CCGCACGGCTTCATCAAGGCCGCGCAGCAGGACCCGAACGTCAGCGTCACCGATCGGCACTTCGTGCGGACCGGCCGCACGCTCAAGGTGGTCGGCTTTACCACGATGGGCAAGTACCGCGCGACCGGGGAGTTCAACGACCAGAACCTGCTCGAGCGGGTGGTGACCTGGATACCGAGCCCCGTGATGGGCGACATGCAGGTCGAGATCCGCTACACCGAGTACAAGGACGTCGGCAACGGCGCGAAGTTCCCCTTCCACATCCACATGCACCAGGGCGATCATCCGTTCCTCGGCGGCAGGAACCTGATGGATCTCGCCATCAGCAACGCGTCGGTGAATGTCGCCAATGCGGCGCAGCCCGTGCCCGACGCGGTGCGCACGGCGAGGCCGCCGGCCGTGAATGTGACCACGATGCAGCTCGCCCCCGGCGTGTGGCTGCTGGGCGGCGGCTCGCATAACAGCGTCGCCGTCGAATTCCGCGACTACATCACCGTCATCGAGGGTCCGCTCGACGACGAGCGATCGAATGCGGTGATCGCGGCGGCCAAGCGGCTGATCCCGAACAAGCCGATCCGCTACCTGGTCAACACCCACCATCATTGGGATCACTCGGGCGGCATCCGCGCCTTCGCGGCCGAGGGCGCCACCATCGTCACGCAGGAGAGCAACAAGGACTTCTACGAGCGGATCGTGCTGGCGCCGCAGCCGCGCAGCCTCAGCCCCGATCGGCTGTCGAAGTTCCCGTTTGCGACGACAGGCCCCGGCCCGCAGAAGCTCGAGACCTTCGCCGAGCGGCACGCGATCTCCGACGGGACGCAGACGGTCATCAGCTATCACGTCGAGGGGCTCAATCACGCCGGTGACATGGCGATCGTGTACCTGCCCGGGCCGAAGCTCCTGGTGAGCGCCGACATGGGGCCGCCCGCGGCAGGGACGCCGGCCGCCAACGTCAACGCGAACTCGGTGACGCTCTACAACAACATCAAGCGCCTGAAGCTGGACGTGACGCAGCACGTGCCGATTCACGGCAATCCGAGCTCGCACGCCGATTTCGAGCGGACCGTCGCCCCTGCGGCGGCGCAGCAGCAGACGGCCGCCGGGGTTGGTGGCGGCTAGCAGATCGTGGTGAGCGCGCATTCAGCGGCGAGTAGCCACCGCGGCTGCTCGCCCGCGTTCGGGCGCGCACGACTGGTCGGAGTCGCCGCTCGGACACCCTGACACCTGGCCGCGGTCGTTGCGCATGGTCGTCGCCCTCCTGCTGCAGTCGCAGTTCCCGATGTTCGTCGCGTGGGGCGACGCGCTCGGGTTCCTCTACAACGACTCCTACGCGGAGATCGTCGGCGCCAAGCATCCGCGCGCGCTGGGCCGGCGCTTCTACGACATCTGGTCCGAGATCTGGCCCGACATCAGCCCGCTGATCGACGCCGCGCTGTCGGCGCAGGCGACGTACCGCGAAGACCTGGCGCCTTTGGATCGACGATCGTAAGCGGATCGGTCCAGCACCTCGGCGACGTGAACGTCAGGATCCGGTGACGGAGGAGGCCGGAGTCTCACACTGCCTGCCTGGCGGCGGGACGACCCCCTGACCGCGCGACGATGAAGCCGTAGGCGGCCACGGCCACGACGATGAGCAGGACGACGAGTGACGAGCTCACGTACCACGCTCCGGGATCGAGCGTGAGTGGCAGGCGAGTGAGCAGCCGTTCGGAGCTGAGCATCACCACGCTTGTCAGCAGACCGAGGCGGAGCGTGATGATCATGAAAAGCAGGATGGTGGTCACACCGTAAGCGATATCAGGAGCGGCCGAACTCGCCCCCGCCAGGAGCGGCGTGCACACCAGGAGGAATGCAGCGGCGGCAAGCCACGTCTTCCGCAAGATCAGACGCAGCAGGAGGAACATGAAGACTCCCGCGACCGCGAATTGAACGCCGTCGAGCAAGGCAAAGGTGATGGCGTTGCCGAAATGGCCTCCCGGACGCAGCGCTTCGAGCGCCGGGGACACCAGCAAGGGCGGGCCGTCGCGGCCGGCGAACCAGAGCCGCAGGATCCTGGCTGTGGCGATGCCGATTCCGGCGAGCACGCCCGCAACGACGTCGCGCCCGACGAGTGGGTCGCGTATGCGCCCCGCCATCAACCGCGTCCACGAAATCATGGCGCCCGGCCATATCCGCCGGACGTGCGGCTCGAAGCTGACGTACGCCAGCCAGGAGAACCCTCCCCACACCAACGACCAGCCGGCCGTCGCGAGCAGCAGCGTCATCTCTTCGATCGCATCGGCGACGTGATGTGCGTACAGCAGGGCGCTGAGGGTACCCGCACAGGCCATGAACAGTCCCAGTTTTCTGGCCCCGGCGAGGTCGCCTTCGCCGGCGCACAGGTTCCGCCGCGCCATCACGGTCGTGGCCGTGAACCCGAAGACGACGAACACCCACAGGATCGCCTCGGCAGCTGGCGCGCGCCCGCTCCTCATGACATTCCGTCGAACGATGCCGCCAGCAGCCGGGTCCGTCACTTCGAAATATACCGGGGCGCCACCCAGCGTCGCGGCGGCCACTCGAAGTGGGGACGTGTAGTCACGTGGTGTCCACGTCACGAGACTGTCGTGCGGCACGAGCGGGCCGCGACGGCTACCAACCTCGATGAAATCCTGCTCCGCGAGCCCGGCCTCGCGGAACAGGTCTGCCCACGCCATGCCAGAGGTCGTCTCGCGTTGCGTCGGGTTCGAAATCCGCGAGAAGCCGATGAGCCGTCCCGATGGATCGAGTGTCACGGTCGCCATTCCGTCGACATCGGAGGGGGGATCCGAGCCGGTGACGACGTGAAACAGGTTCTGCGGGATGAGATATTGCGGACTCTGTCGATAGACGAACCGGAACGGCTTCGATCGGTCGGTTTGCGTGGCTGTTTCGAACCAGAATTCGCTGTCCGCCACTTCCGCCACGTGAGCCACTTTCGCGAGGATGTCCCTGGATCGTTCCGCGAGCACCTGCGGCGGCTTCGGTACCTCGGATGGCGCGAAGGTGAGCAGCGGTCCCCGTGATGCAACGAGAAGTGTTCCCGAAACGACCGCGGCCATCAGCGTCCAGGCGACGATCGATGACAGCTCGCCTTTCGTCCGCGCCGCCGCGATCATGGCCGGCGACGGCATCCGGCCTTCGGCGAGCGCGGCCGCTAGAGGATCGCCGCCGGGCAGCGCGGCCGCGACCGACAGCGCGCTGCCTGGCCGCTCAGCGGGGTTGTGCCTGAGACACGCCGCTACGATCTCGGCGACCTGCGGAGCGACCCCGGCAGCGAGCGCCGCGAACGCCCGGTTCTTGGCAAGATGGCCGCGCTCGTCTGTCGAGGCGCCCGCGGCGAGTTCACGGCCGCCGAAGAGCTCGAGCAACACCAGGCCCAGAGCGTAAAGATCGGTTTGTTCGCTGATACGTCCCCCGGTGAACTGTTCGGGCGCCATGTATGCGGGGGTGCCGGCGATCTCGTGTACCGATCCATCGTCGAGGCGCACAGCCAGACCGAAATCCATGATGCGGACACGCCCTCGTCCGTCGATCATGATGTTCGACGGCTTCAGATCCCGGTGGAGTACACCGCGATCGTGGGCCGCGGCGAGACCCGCACAGAGCTGTCGCGCGACGTCGAGCGCCTTCTCCGGCGGCAGCGTGCCGATGCGCCGCTGGAGCGACGCAAGCGTCTCGCCGTCGACGTACTCCATCGAGAGGTAGTGCCAGTGTTCACCCTCGCCGATGTCGTACACCCGGCAGACGTTCGGGTGGGCTATCTCGCGGGCGAGGCGCACTTCGAGGACGAACCGGCGCAGGCCGTCCTGGGAGGGTATGGAAGGCGCGGACAACAGCTTCAGCGCGACGGGTTGGCCGAGCTTGAGATCGTCGGCGCGATAGACTTCCCCCATCGCGCCGCGTCCCAGCAGACTCACGATTCGATATCTGGACGCGAACATGCGGCCCGGTGCGAAACGGGCGTCATCGATATCAGGTGGTCGGGAGGACGTCGACCGGACGGTGTCCAATGGCGGCATCCACGCGATGGCGGGCGCGTCTAGGAATCCGCGGGTCTCCGCCGCGCGAGAGATCAACGACTCGACCGCGCGGCGCAGTTCATCGTCTCCGCCGCACGCTTCCGCCAGATAGGCCCCGCGTCCCCGTTCATCGAAGGCGAGGGCAGCCTGGAAGAGCCGCTCGACCTCCGCCCACCGCTTCGGCGTCATTGAAGGTTCGGCGCAATTCTACGCTCCCGTGTTTCGAGGTTGCGGGACGGAATTCCGCGAATGCTGATCAACGCGGCTGGGAGTGAGGCCGGGCGGTTCTTCGCCCTTTGCGCGGATTTTCTCTCCAAGGCCCTTTCGGCGGCTCGCGGGCGCCCCCTAGCCCATAATTGACACCGGTTTACGGGGATGAGAAACTTCAGGGTCCTCGACTCCGTCTAACTTTTGAGAGGTATCGCTGCCATGAGGAAGACCCTTCTGTGCGCGGTTGCGCTGGCCGCCGCTAGCCTGATTCCCGGCTCTGCCTGGGCGCACCACGGTGATGCAGGCCGCTACAACGAAGAGACCGTCACCCTCAAGGGCACCGTCGTGCAGCTCGTCATGGTCAATCCGCACGCGCTGATCGTCTTCGACGTGAACGACGGTGGGAAGAACACGCGCTGGACCGCGGAGCTCGGCGGGCCGCAGCAGTTGATCAAGCAGTTCGGCTGGAGCCCCGCTACCGTGAAGGCGGGCATGCCCATCACGCTCGTCGGCCGCGTCGTCAAGAGCGGCGACCCGTACATGAACCTCACGGAGCGCTCGCAGATCACCATGACCGATTCGGGCAAGGAGATCTACCGCACGGCGAACTTCGGCCAGCCGGCACCGGCCGCCCAGTAGGCGCGGCCGACCGTTACTGTCAGCATCCCGGGCCGCGCCGTCGCGGCCCTTCGTTTTTCAGGCAGCGGTGTCGTAGGGGCCGACCTTCAGGTCGGCCCTCGAGGAGCAAGCATGAGTCGTGGATCGACGAGGACGACGGTCGCCGTGGCGGCGCTCTGCGCGTGCCTGGCGGGCGTCGCGATCGTGAAGGCGCAGCAGCCGGCCGAGAAGCCGCTGTTGTCCGACCAGGTGTTCAAGAACGTGCAGGTGATGAAGGGCATCCCCGTCGACCAGTTCATGGCGACGATGGGCTTCTTCTCGGCCTCGCTCGGCATGTCGTGCGAAGACTGCCACATGGCCGACGACCGCAACTGGGACGGCTTCGCCGCCGACAACACCCGCAAGCGGATGGCGCGCCGCATGATCCAGATGATGCAGAAGATCAACGCGGACAACTTCGGCGGCCGCCAGATGGTCACGTGCTACTCGTGCCACCGCGGCGCCGACGCCCCGCGCACGGTGCCCGACTTCGCCATCCAGTACGGGCCGCTGCAGCCGTCCGACCCGAACGCCATCGTCGCGCAGGCGCCGCTCTCGCCGATGCCGGACGAGGTGTTCAACAAGTACATCCAGGCGGTCGGCGGCGCGCAGAGAGCGGCCGCGCTCACCAGCTACGTCGCGACCGGCACCAACGTCGGCTACGGGCCCGAGGCCGCCGACAAGCGGCAGACCGAGATCTACGCCAGGGCGATGCCGCTGCAGCGCAGCATCGTCATCCACACGAGCAACGGCGACAACACGACGACCTACAGCGGCACCAACGCGTGGCATTCGGCGCCGCTGCGGCCGGTCGCGGTGCTGGCGCTGGCCGGCCAGGAGCTGGCGGGTGCGAAGATCGACGCCATGCTGCAGTTCCCGGCGCAGGTGAAGCAGATCGCGCCGCGCTGGCGGGTCGGCGTGGCGACGACGATCGACGACCAGGACGTCGACGTCGTGCAGGGCAACACCGCGGACGGCATCGTCGTCACGCTCTACTTCGATCAGAAGACGGGGCTGCTCACGCGCTCCGTTCGCTACACCGATTCGCCGGTCGGCAAGATCCCGGTGCAGGCGGACTACTCGGACTACCGGGACGTCAACGGCGTGAAGCTGCCGTACAAGGTCACCCAGACGTGGCTCGACGGCCGCGACAACTTCGAGCTGACGCAGATTCGCGCCAACGCGACCATCGACGCGGCGCGCTTCAACAAGCCGGCGCCGTCGACGCCACCGAAAAAGTAGGGGACATTCCATGAGACGGGCAAGGCAGGCGGCCGCCATCGTTGTCACGATGGCGGCGGTCGCGATGGCGGTACGAGTCGGCGCGCAGTCGGGCGCGGCGGGGCTGCGGCAGACGGCATACATCAAGGCGTCGAACCCGCACATGGGCGATCACTTCGGCAACGGCGGCACGCTGCTCGGCGACTCCGTCGCGCTGAGCGGCGACGGCCTCACGCTCGCCGTCGGCGCGCCGAACGAGAGCGGCGGCGGGAAGGGCGTCAACGGCAACCAGGACGACACGTCCGTCTACAGCGCCGGCGCGGTGTACGTCTACACGCGGCGCAACACGAACAGCCCGTGGACGCAACAGGCCTACGTGAAGGCGTCCAATCCGCAGGCCGGCGCCGAGTTCGGCCACGTCGTCAGCCTGAGCGCCGACGGCAACACGATGGCCGTCTCCGCGTACTTCGAGGCGAGCGCCGCCAGGGGGATCGACGGCAACCAGAACGACGATTCCATTCCGCAGGCGGGCGCCGCCTACGTCTTCACCCGCCGCGGCACGGCGTGGTCGCAGCAGGCGTACATCAAGGCCTCGAACACGGGTGAAGCGGGCACCGACGGCAACTTCGGCGACGGCGATCAGTTCGGCTTCTCGCTGTCGCTCAGCGACGACGGCAACACGCTGGCGGTGGGCGCCAACGCGGAGGACAGCAACGCCACCGGCATCAACGGCAATCAGCAGGACAACTCGATGCAGTCGGCCGGCGCCGCGTACCTCTTCGTGCGCAGCGGAACCACCTGGACGCAGCAGGCGTACGTGAAGGCGCCGAACACCGCGGCGAACGTGCAGTTCGGCTATTCCGTTGCGCTGAGCGCCGACGGAAACACGTTCGCGGTCAGCTCCTTTGACGAGGGCGGCTCGACGCGCGGGGTCGTCAACGGGCCCAACGGACCTTTCCCGGCCGGCCGCAACGGCACCGGGGCGATATACGTGTACACGCGCTCAGCGGCGACGTGGACGCTGCAGTCCTACCTGAAGGCGTCCAACGCCGAGAACGGCGACTCGCTCGGCGTCATGGTGTCGATCAGCGACGACGGCAACACGGTCGTCGGCGGCATCCTCGACGAGGACTGCGTCTCGACCGGCGTCAACCCGTCGAACGCCTGCGACAACGACGTGAGGTCCGATACGTCGGTGGGCGCCGCGATGGTCTTCGTCCGCCAGGGGACGCAGTGGGCGCAGCAGGCGTTCATCAAGGCCTCCAACACCGGCAAGGAAGACTGGTTCGGCTCGCGGCTCCAGATCAGCGGCGACGGCAACACGCTCGCCATCGCCGCGCAGCTCGAGGACAGCGTGGCGCAGGGCATCAACGGCAAGCAGGACGACGACAGCGCGCAGGAAGCCGGTGCCGTGTACTTCTTCACGCGCACCGGGACGACGTGGGGACAGAAGTATTACGTCAAGAGCTCGAATGACGAGGCGTTCGACGAGTTCGGCAGCTCTGTGGCGCTCAGCCGCGACGGGAAGACGATGGCGGTCGGCGCGCGGGGCGAGGACAGCAACGCGAAGGGGATCGACGGCAACCAGTCCGACAATTCCGTGAAAGAGGCGGGCGCCGTCTACGTCTTCACTTATAATCCGGCAGCCGCGGGCCGTCCCGCGGGAACGAAATAGGGCCGGCAGAAGCCGGCCCCCACGAGGGGCAGAGGTATCCATGAATCGATTCAGATTGCTCGCAGTTGCAGCCGCTTTCGTGTGGTGTTGGGCGCTGGTCGGCTCCTCCGTGTCCGCGCAGGGCGGCGGCGCCGCGGCGGGCGGCGACCAGCAGGCGCGCGGCAAGGCGCTCTACAACGACAAGTGCGCCAGCTGTCACCAGGAAAGCCTGAAAGGGTCGACCGAGACGCCGCCGCTCACCGGCGACATGTTCTGGGGGAACTGGGAGACCTACAGCGCGAACAACCTGCTCGAACAGGTGCGCTCGACGATGCCCGAGGACAACCCGGGGTCGCTGATGCGCCAGGAGTACGTCGACATCGTCGCCTACATCCTGAAGTTCAACCAGGTCGCGTTCGACGGCGACCTGCCGATGGACGCGGATGCGCTCAAGAAAATCACCATCAAGAAGCCGTAGAAACGCTGCCGTCAAAACGCGGCATGATAGAAGGCCGGGCTCCTGGGGAGCCCGGCCTTTTGCTTTATGCCCCTGTCGTTCCTGCTCAACGGCCGCCCGGTTGATATCAGCGCCGCGCATCCGCAGGCGACGCTCCTCGACTTCATCCGGGAGCGCGGCCTCACGGGCGCCAAGGAAGGGTGCGCGGAAGGCGAGTGCGGCGCCTGCGCGATCGCCATGGTCGCGGACGAAGACGGCGGCAGCGCCTACCGGGTCGTCAACAGCTGCCTGATGTTCGTGCCGATGGCGGCCGGCCGCGAGTTCTACACCGTTGAATCGCTCGCCGAGGGCGGCGAGCTGTCAGAGGCGCAGCAGGCGATGGCGGCGGCCGGCGGCTCGCAGTGTGGCTACTGCACGCCCGGCTTCGTGATGAGCCTCTTTGCGGAACAGCATCGGCGCGGACGCAAAGGCGCGTGCGACCCGCTCGCGATGGCGGGCAACCTGTGCCGATGCACCGGCTACAGGCCGATTCGCGACGCGGCGTACGCGATTACCGGCGCGCCTCGCGGTCCGTTCCGCGAGCGGCTCGATCGCCCGGCGCCGCGGCTCGAACGGTGTGCCACCCAAGGCTTCTCACGCCCCGCGACGCTCGCGGAATGCACGGCGGCGCTGCGGGCCGATCCAGCCGCGATGGTGATTGCCGGCTGCACCGACCTCGGCGTCGAATCGAATTTGAAAATGAAGCGCTGGCCCCACCTGGTCAGCGTCGAGGCGGTGCCGGAGCTGCAGGAGTTCTCGGAGAGCGAGACGAGCGTCCGCATCGGCGCCGGCCTGCCGCTGAGCGACATCGGCGCGCGCTGGCGCGACGCGCCGCCCGTCGTGCACGAGTGGCTCGATCTCTTCGCGTCGCCGCCCATCCGCAACCGCGCGACGCTCGGCGGCAACCTGGCGACCGCGTCGCCAATCGGCGACTCGGCGCCGCTGCTCCTGGCCCTCGATGCCTCGGTTCACATCGCGGGCGCCGACGGCCTGCGGACGCAGCCGCTCGCGACGTTCTTCACGGGATACCGGCGCACGGTGCTCCAGCGCGGCGAGATCCTCGCGACGATCGAAATCCCGAAGCCGCTGCCCGAGTTCGTGCGGTTCTACAAGGTCGCCAAGCGGCGCCTGGACGACATCAGCACGTGCGCGGCCGCGATGGCCATCGATCGCGACCGTGCCGGCCGCGTGCGGCGCGCGCGGTTCGCGTTCGGCGGCGTCGCCGCCTCGCCGCTGCTCGTCGCCGAGGCGGAGCAGGCGGTCACCGGCCAGCCGTGGAACGAGGCCGCCGTCGAGCGCGTGCAGCGGGTGCTCGACCCCGTGCTGACGCCGATGAGCGACCATCGCGGGTCGAAGGAATACCGCCGCGAGGTGTCGAAGAGCCTGGTCGAGAAGTTCTTGTGGGAATGGGGTCATGACGATCGCCGGTAAGCCGCTTCCGCACGAGAGCGCCCGCGGCCACGTGACGGGCGGCGCCCTCTACACCGACGATCTGCTCGCGCGCGTTCCGAACCTGCTGCACGCGTGGCCGGTGACCGCGCCGCACGCACACGCGCGCGTAACCACCCTGGATGCCACGCCAGCGCTCGAGGAGCCGGGCGTGCTGACGACGCTCACGGCCGCGGACGTGCCGGGTGAAGGCGACACGGGGCCATCGCGCCACGATGAGCCGCTGTTTCCGGCCGAGGTGATGTTCGACCGGCAGCCGGTGGCGTGGGTGCTTGGCGAGACGCTCGACGCGGCGCAGCGCGGCGCCGCGCGCGTCCGCGTGGAATACGAGCCGCTGCCGGCCGTCCTGACCATCCAGCAGGCGATCGATGCCGGGAGCTACCTGACCGACTCGTTCCGCCTGTCGCGCGGCGACCTCTCGGCCATCGACGCGAGCGCCCTGCGCATCGACGGCGAGCTGTCGATCGGCGGGCAGGAGCACTTCTACCTGGAAACGCAGGCGGCGATCGCGTGGGTCGACGAGACAGGCGGCGTCGTGGCGCAATCGTCCACGCAGCACCCGTCCGAGACGCAGGAGATCATCGCGCGCGTCCTCGGCGTGCAGCGCAACCAGGTGACCGTCGAATGCCTGCGCATGGGCGGCGCGTTCGGCGGCAAGGAGGTGCAGGCCAACACGTGGGCCGCCATCGCCGCGCTCGGCGCGTGGAAGACGGGCCGGCCGGTGCGCGTGCGATTGACGCGCGAGCTCGACATGGCCGTCACGGGGAAGCGCCATCCGTACCTCGTGCGCTACTCGGCGGGTTTTTCGACAACGGGCCAGATCGAGGGATTGAAGCTGGCTTTCTTCTCCGATGGAGGGTGGAGCCTCGACCTGTCGGAGCCGATCATGTGGCGCTCGCTCTTCCACTGCGACAACGCCTACTACGTGCCGAACCTCGAGGCGACCGGCCGCGTCTGCCGCACGCACAAGACGTCGCAGACCGCCTTCCGCGGCTTCGGCGGGCCCCAGGCGATGGTCGCCATCGAGGACATCCTCTCGCAGGCCGCGCAGCGGCTGTCGATCGGCGCCGATGCGATCCGCGAGCGGAATTTCTACCGCGACGGGCACACCACGCATTACGGGCAGGCGGTCGCCGACGCGGGGCGGATCGCCAGGATCTGGCGCGAGCTCAAGGCGTCGAGCGATTTCGATGCCCGGCGCGCGGAGGTCGCCGCCTTCAACGCGCAGCACGACGAGGTGAAGCGCGGGCTCGCGATCACGCCCGCGAAGTTCGGCATCTCGTTCACCGCGACCTTCTACAACCAGGGCGGCGCGCTCGTCCTCATCTATCGCGACGGGACCGTGCAGGTGAACCACGGCGGGACCGAGATGGGGCAGGGGCTGTTCACCAAGATCCGCCAGATCGCTGCGGACACCCTCGGCGTCGATGGCGAGCGCATCCGCCTCATGCCGACGCGCACCGACAGGGTGCCCAACACGTCGGCCACCGCGGCCTCCGCGGGGACCGATCTCAATGGCGCGGCGGTCGCCGACGCCTGCCTGCAGCTGAAGGGCCGCCTCGACCGTGTCAGGGCGACTCTCGAGGGGCCGGTGACGTTCGAGGCGCTCTGCGAAGCGGCGTACACGCAGCGCGTCCCGTTGTTCGCGCAGGGGTATTACCGGACACCCGACATCCATTTCGATCGCGCGACGGGCCACGGCAAGCCGTTTCACTATTTCGCGTTCGGCGCCGGGGTCTCGGAGGTGGAGGTCGAGCGCTTTACCGGCGCCTACCGCGTGCGGCGCGTGGACATCCTGCAGGACGTCGGCGATTCGATCTCTCCGATCATCGATCGCGGCCAGGTCGAAGGGGGCTTCGTGCAGGGAATGGGCTGGCTGACGCTGGAGGAGCTCCTGTGGGACGACCATGGGCGCCTCGCGACCGCCGGTGCGTCCACCTACAAGCTGCCGTCATGGTCCGAGATGCCCGAGGACTTTCGTGTCAGCTTCCTCCAGGGGGCGCGGCAGTCGTCGGTGGTGTTCGGCAGCAAGGCCGTCGGCGAGCCGCCGCTGATGCTCGCCATCTCCGTGCGCGAGGCGCTGCGCGACGCGGTCGCCGCCTTCGGCGCCGGCGACGTCGTCACCTTCGACAGCCCGGCGACGCCCGAGCGAATCTTTTTCGCCGTGCGCCAGGTCCGCCTTCGCGCTGCGCGCTTCGGCGGACAGGCGCCAGTGGAGCGCACGGCGCTGCGATGAGCGTCGCGCAACTGTTCCGATCCACCCTCTTTCACACCATCTCCAACCCGTTTCACGACGCCGGCGCACTCCATGCCCACGACGATGGAGGATTGCTGGTACGGGACGGCCGTGTCGTCACCTGCGGGAGCTTTGACGAGGTGCGGCGCGCCGATGCGGAGGCCACCGTCGTCGACTGGCGCGGCGGAGTGGTGGTGCCCGGGTTCGTCGACGCACACGTCCATTACCCGCAGCTGCGCATCGTCGGACGGCTCGGACGATCGCTGCTCGACTGGCTCGAGCACGCGGCGCTGCCGGAAGAGGCGAGGATGGCGGACGAGGCCTATGCGACCGAGACGGCGGTGCGATTCGTCGGCGCGCTGGCGGAGCACGGAACCACCACCGCGCTGGTGTTCGGCGCGCACTTCGCCGCCGCGACCGCGTCGCTGTTCGACGCGGCGGCGGCCGCCGGGCTGCGGATCGTCAGCGGTCTTGTGATCTCGGATCGATACGTCCCCCCGCCGCTGCGGCAGACGGTCGAGGGCGCCTATCGCGACAGCTCGGAGCTGATAGCCCGGTTTCATCGGCGCGGCAGGATGCTCTACGCGGTGACGCCGCGCTTCGCGCTCTCGACGTCCGACGCCATGCTCGAGATGTGCCAGACGCTCGTCGGCGAACATGCGGGCGTGCGCGTCCAGTCGCACCTCAACGAGGACCGCGGCGAAATTCGGAAGGTTGCGGAGACCTTTCCGTGGGCGCGCGACTACACGGCCGTGTACGACCGTTTCGGGCTCACCGGCGCGCACGCCGTGCTGGCGCACAACGTCCACGCGACCGACGCGGAGCTGGAACGGCTGGCGGCGACGCGGACGTCGATCGCGCATTGTCCGGCGAGCAACGCAGCGCTCGGCAGCGGGATCTTTCCGCTGCGCCGCCACGTCGACGCGGGCGTTCGCGTCGCGCTCGGGACCGACGTCGGCGGCGGCACCGGCCTGGGCATGCTGAAGGAAGGCCTGCAGGCGCACCTGATGCAGCGGGTCGCGCCCGACGGCCTCGTGCTCGACGCCGCGCGCATGTTGTACCTCTCGACGCTTGCGGGCGCCGAGGCGCTCGGACTCGAACAGGAGATCGGGAGCTTCTGTCGGGGCAAGGCCGCGGACTTCGTTTACCTGAGGCCGCCCGCCGGCAGCGTCCTCGACACGGTCATGCGGCACGCGTCCCGGCCGGACGACATACTGACGGCGCTCTTCACGCTCGGCGGCGCCGAGAGCGTGCGCGAGGTCCGCGTCGAAGGGTCGGTCGTGCACCACACATGACGCTCGCGGAGTTGAGCGCGTACGATCGAGCGGCGTTCGTCAGGGCGCTGGGGTGGATCTTCGAGGATTCTCCGTGGGTCGCCGGGCGCGCGTGGGACCGGCGTCCGTTCTCCTCGCTCGACGAGCTTCACGCAGCGATGACCCACGCCGTCGCCGCTGCGACCGAGGGCGAGCAACTGGCCCTGCTGCGGACGCACCCGGACCTTGGCACCCGCGCGCGCATAGGCGAGGCGTCAACGGGCGAGCAACAAGGCGCGGGACTGGATCGGCTGACGCCCGGCGAATTCGAACGCCTGCTGCGCCTGAACACGGACTACCGCGAGCGATTCGGCTTTCCGTTCCTCTTCGCGGTGAAGGGGAGCACCAAAGACGATGTCCTGGCGGCGCTCGAGACGCGCGGCAGGCGCACGCGCGACGAGGAGTTCGCGGAAGCGCTGCAACAGGTGTACAAGATCGCGAGATTCCGCCTGGAAGGTGTCATAACGGTTAGGGCTTAGATCTTGGATCTTGGAGCTTGGAGCTTTTGCGATGGAACGACTCGCGAGCGGACCGAAGGATCACTATTACGGCAAGGCCGACGTCCAGGTGTACCGGCTGATTCGCGACGGCCGCGTGCCGGCCGGCCGCAGCCCGGTGTTCGGCGCCGACGTGAAGCTGCTCACCTGGGGCGGCGCGTTCTGGCCCACGTACCTGCGCGGCGACAACACGGGGCTCATCGCCACCGACTCGATGAAGAACTTCATCCACCGCGAGACGTTCTCGTTCACCGAGTTCGGCCTCGAGAACTACTGCCGGTTCATCGGCCGCAAGTTTCTCGAGACGTATCCGCAGGTCGAAGGGCTGCAGATGACGGCGCTCCAGCTTCCCTTCGCCGGGCTCGACGGCGGCGTGGCGTACGTGCCATCGGGGCCTGACCAGGCGTTCGCGCGCGTCGAGATGACGCACGAGGGGGTCGTCGACACCGTGTCGGGCATCCGGGGCTTCAAGCTGCTGCGGCTGCGGGGAAGCGCGTTCCAGGGGTTCGTGCGCGATCAGCACACGACGCTGGCCGACCGCCCGAGCCGCGTGCTGCACATGTGGCTCGACCTGGAATGGTCGTACACGAGCCTCGACGCGGCGTTCAGCGACGGAAGAATCCCGGGCGACGTGCGGGCCATCGTCATGCAGGTCTTCACGTCGTTCGAATCGGGCAGCATCCAGCAGATCATCCACCAGATGGGCACGAAGATTTTCGCCGACATCCCCGAGATCAGCGAGCTGCGGTTCGAGGCGAACAACCGCACGTGGGACGTCATCCAGGAGCGCGGCGAGGAGTGGGGCGTCTACGTCGAGCCGGCGGCGCCGTTCGGCGTGCTCGGCTTGACGTTAACAAGGTAGCGGGACGATCTGCCGGGTCCGAAAGGACCCGGCCTACACGACAGGCTTATGGGCCATTTATCGACTCACGTGCTGGATACGTCGCGAGGGCTGCCCGCCGCGGGGGTGGTCGTCGAGGTCCGCCTCGTTCGAGGCAACGATTCGACGCGTGTGGCGGCGGCGACGACCAACGCGCAGGGGCGCACGGACGCACCGCTGCTGACGGGGGACCCGTTCGCGCGCGGCACCTACGAGCTGACGTTTCACGTCGGCGACTACTTCCGGCGGGCAGGCGTCACGCTGAGCGATCCGCCGTTCCTCGATCACGTCGTCATCCGCGTCGGCATCGCGGACGCGAACGCCGGGTATCACATCCCGCTGCTGATCTCGCCTTACGGGTACACGACGTACCGAGGCACCTGATGTACGAGGCGATTGCGCGCCAGGTGATCAGCCGGTGCCGGTTCCTCGCGACGTGCTCGGACGAGCCCGGCTACACGACGCGCACGTTTCTTTCTCCGAGCATGCGCACCGTCCACGCGGAGGTGGCGCGGTGGATGACGGATGCCGGCATGCGGGTGCACGTGGACGCCGCCGGCAATATCCGCGGCGTGCATGCGGGCGCCCCGGACGCCGCGCGGCGGCTGTACATCGGCTCGCACCTCGACACGGTGCCGCGCGCTGGCGCGTTCGACGGTGTGCTGGGCGTGGTGATGGGGGTCGCGCTGGTCGAATCGCTCCGGGGACGGCGGTTGCCGTTCGATGTCGAGATCGTCGGCTTTTCCGAGGAGGAAGGCGTCCGCTTCGGCATCCCGTTCATCGGCAGCCGCGCCGTCGCCGGCGACGTGGACGCGGCGCTGCTGGCGGCCACCGACGCGTCTGGGACGTCGATCGCGCAGGCGATCGGCGACTTCGGGCTCGACGTCTCGCGCATCGCCGACGCCCGCGCAGCCGCGAATCCACTTGGGTATCTCGAGTTTCACATCGAGCAGGGCCCGGTGCTGGAGGCGCTCGCGCGCCCGATCGCCGTCGTCGATCGCATCGTCGGCCGGACCTACGCAGACGTCACCTTCGCCGGCTCGGCCGGTCATGCGGGAACGACGCCGATGGATGCGCGCCGCGATGCGCTGACGGGGGCGGCCGAGTGGATCGGCTGCGTCGAGACGCAGGCCCGGCGCGTGCAGGGCCTGGTGGCGACGACAGGACGGATCGACGCGACGCCGGGAGCCGCCAACGTCATCGCCGGGAGTTGCCGCGTCACCCTCGACGTGCGGCACGCGGACGACGCGGCGCGCACGATGACCGTCGGCCGGTTGCAGTCGGCGGCGGACGACATCGCGGCGCGGCGGGGGCTGACCGTCGAGTGGTCGCCCCGTTTCGAGCACGAGGCCGTCGCGATGCACCCCGCTCTCGTGGCCACGCTCGCGCGCGCCGTCGAACGCGCTGGCGTGACACCGCACGTGATGCCGAGCGGCGCGGGGCACGACGCGATGATTCTCGCGCCGCACATGCCGGTGGCCATGTTGTTCATCCGCACGCCGCGCGGCCTCAGCCATCATCCGGACGAAATCGTGATGGAAGGCGACGTGGCGGTCGCGCTCGCCGCCGGCGCACATTTTCTCGAGGAGTTGGGCGAGTCTGACGTCGATGACTGACCTCGTCATCCGCGGCGGCACCGCGGTTCTGCCAGAAGGGGTAACGCGTGCAGATATCGCCGTCGAAGATGGACGCATCGCCGCGATCGCGCCGGATGTTGGGCCCGCACGTGAGGAGATCGACGCGCGCGGCCTGTTCGTACTCCCCGGCCTCATCGACGTGCATCTCCACTTCAACGAGCCAGGTCGGACGGAATGGGAGGGCGCCGCCACTGGCAGCCGCGGCCTGGCCGCCGGCGGCGGCACCCTGTTCTTCGACATGCCGCTCAACTCCACGCCGTGCTGCGTGAACACGCACGAGTTCGACCGGAAGCGCACGGCGCTCGAGGCGGCGTCCATCACGGACTTCGGCCTCTGGGGTGGGCTCATACCCGGCTCGGTGCCGGAAATGGCGGAAATGGCGGACCGGGGGGTCGTCGGCTTCAAGGCCTTCATGTGCGACTCGGCGCTGCCGGAGTTTCCCCGCGCGGACGACGTGACGCTGTACGACGGGATGCGTGAGGCGGCCCGGCTGGGTCTCCCGATCGCCGTGCACGCGGAAAACGAGGAGTTGACCCGCCGGTTGTCGCAACGGATGAAGGGACATCACGTGCGCGATTTTCTCGAGTCGCGCCCCGTGGTGGCGGAGCTGGAGGCGATTCAGCGCGCGCTGCTCTTTGCCGGTGAGACGGGCGCCTCGCTGCACATCGTGCACATCAGCACCGGCCGCGGGGTGGCGCTTGCCGCGCACGCGCGCGCGCAAGGCGTGGACGTGTCCGCGGAAACGTGCGCGCATTACCTCTACTTCGCGGACGAGGACGTCGAACGGCTCGGCGCGATCGCCAAGTGCGCGCCGCCGCTGCGCGACGCGATGCACGTGCACGAGCTCTGGTACGAGCTGTTCGAAGGACACGTCGATATCGTCGCTTCCGATCACTCGCCGACGGAGCCGTCACGGAAAGCAGGCGATTTCGTGGCCGCCTGGGGCGGGATTGCCGGCGTCCAGTCGACGCTCCCGGTCCTGCTCGATCGCGGCTATCACGAGCGCGCGCTGCCGCTCGAGCGCGTCGCGGCGCTGACGGCGACGACGCCGGCGCGGCGATTCCGGATCGCGCGCAAGGGAGCGCTGGTGCCGGGACACGATGCCGACCTCGTGCTCGTGGATCCGGAGCAGGCGTTCACGCTGCGCGCGGAGGACCTGCAGCAGCGCCACAAGACGAGCCCGTACGTCGGCCAGACGTTTCGAGGGGCAATTCGCCGCACGATCCGCCGCGGCGACACGATCTTCGCCGACGGACAAGTCACGGCACGGGAGCGCGGCAGGTTCGTCAAGCCGCTCGCGCAGGGCAAGCCTGTAGAATCAGACGCGAGCGATCAGTGAACCTGCCGAGCCGCAGCGCCAATTACCCCGATCACCGGCTGCAGACGCCCGAGACCTTCGTGCGCGCGCCGCTTCCGGGCATGCGCAGCGCGACCGCGATCGTCCACACGTCGCCCGCCGGCGGTTCCGCATTCGTGCAGTACACCGTCGAGTTCGATCGCGGCGGCACGATTGCGGCGTGCGGCGATCAGCGTTTCGTCTACGTGCTCGAGGGGCGTGTCCGGGTCGGGTCGAACTCGCTCGACGTCGGCGGCTTCGCCTACATCCCGCCCGGGCATGCGACGCCCGTCTGCAGCGACGCGGCCGCGCGCGTCGCCGTCTTCGAGAAGCCCTACCAGCCGCTCGCCGGCGTCAGCGTGCCGGCGCTGATGACGGGTGCCGAACGCGACGTCGCCGCCACGCACCTCGGCGACGACCCGTGGCTCGAGGTGCGCGGCCTCGTCCCGGACGACCGCGCGTTCGACTTTCGCGTGAACACGATGACGTATCAGCCGGGTGCGACGCTGCCCGCCGTAGAGATTCACGTGATGGAGCATGGCCTGCTGATGCTCGAGGGCGGAGGCCTCTACCTGCTCGGCTCGCAGTGGTACCCGGTGCACGCCGGCGATTTCATCTGGATGGCGCCGTATTGCCCGCAGTGGTTTGGTGCGCTCGGCAAGCAGCCGGCGAAGTACCTGATCTACAAGGACTGGGATCGGGATCCAGGCCGGGCTCCAGGCCGGGATCCGGGATCCGGGATCCGGGATCCGCGGCGGTGATCGCGGCCGTCGACGAGGCGCGCCTGACGCGCGAGCTCGCCACGCTCGCCGCCTTTTCAGAGTCTCCCGCTCCCGCCGTCACGCGCATCGTCTTCGGCGAAGTGGATCTGCGGGCACGGGCGTACCTCAAGACGCTCTTTGCCGAAGCCTCCCTCGCCGTGCGCGAGGACCCGGTCGGAAACACGTTCGCGCGCTGGCCCGGGGGAAGCCCGGATCTTCCGGCGGTCGCCACCGGCTCCCACGTCGACGCCATTCCCAACGCCGGGCGCTTCGACGGAACCGTCGGCGTGCTGGGAGGGCTCGAAGCGATTCGCGCGCTGCGACGCGCCGGGTTCGAGCCGCGCCGCTCGATCGATCTCGTGCTGTTCACGTCGGAGGAGCCGACCCGGTTCGGGATCGGGTGTCTTGGCAGCCGTCTGCTGTCGGGCGCCCTCGACGCATCGGCAGGCGAGACGCTGACGTCCGACGGTCAATCGCTCAACCAGGTGCGCCGCACAGCGGGCTTCGCCGGGCCGCTTGGCGACGTGCCGCTGCCGCCCGGCGCGTACTCGGCGTTCGTGGAGCTGCACATCGAGCAGGGCCCGCTGCTCGAGCGCGACCAGATCGACATCGGCGTCGTGACCGCGATTGCCGCCCCGGCCAGCGTTCGTGTCATCGTCGATGGCGAGGGCGGCCACGCCGGCGCGATGCTCATGCCCGATCGGCACGACGCGTTTCTCGCCGCGGCGGAGGTAGCGCTCGCGGTCGAAGCAGCCGCGCGCTCGACCGGCGCGGTGGACACGGTGGCGACCACTGGCGTCTGCGAGGTCTTTCCGGGCGCGATCAACAGCGTGCCGAGCCGCGCGCGCCTCGACGTGGACGTGCGCGACATCGACCTGGCGCGCCGCGATTCAGTGCTCGCCGCGATTGGGCGCGCCTGCGACGAAGTGCAGGCGCGGCGCGGCGTCGCCGTCCGGCTGGAGCCGATCAACGCCGACCCGCCGGCGCACTGCGCGCCGGCGATCGTCGAGGCGATCGCGGCCGCGTGCGACGCGCGGCGGCTGCGTCATCGCCCGATGATCAGCCGCGCGTATCACGACTCGCTGTTCATGGCGAGGATTGCGCCGATGGGGATGATCTTCATCCCGTGCCGCGGCGGGGTCAGCCATCGGCCCGACGAGTACGCGTCGCCCCAAGCGATCGCTCACGGCACGGAGGTGCTCGCGGATACGCTCGCTTTGCTGGCTGGGTAGCGGGTGGTGGGTGGACGGTTGGTGGTTAGTGGTTAGTGGTTGGTGGTTCGGCTGGTGGCTAATGGTTAGTGATTGACCGCTCGGCGTTCACGACTGCAAACGCCCGCAACTACCAACCACCAACCATCCAACCACGATCCTGCCCGCGGCCGGCCTTATTCCCACCGGCCGATGGTCTTCCCCGTGTCCTTGAACTTCGCGCCGATGAAGCTGCCGCCGGGGCTGCCGTCCTTCATCGGGTTGGCACGCACCGTCACGGCGTCGCCGAACTTGAACGTGGTCGAGCGCCAGCCGTTGCGCGACAGCGAATTCGGGCTGCCGCCTTCAAGGCTCCATTCGGTTTTCTGGCCGTTGGTGTCGACGACCACCTGGATCCAGATGTGCGGGTTGGTCCACTGCATTTCCTTGATCGTGCCGTTCAGCTCGACCACCTTCTCGTCGTCGAACATCGCCGCCGAGTGATGAGCGGCGAGCGGCGCGACGAAGATGGCGGCGGCACAGGCCGCGGCGGCCGCGATGACTCTCGTGAATGCCATGCAGGTCTCTCCTCGGTTCAATCAACCTTCTTGTCGAGCGGCTTGCCGTCGGGGCCGAGCGTCAGCGTCTTGCCCGAGCCGCTGATCGGATTGCGGTTGTTCTCGGCGCAGCCGTAGTCCCAGGCCCACGTGCCCGCGGGCATCTTGCGGTACTGCTTGGTGACCTTCCACGGCGCCTTCAGCGCCTTGGCGTCCTCGACCACCATCACCGCCTCGAGCGTCGTGTCGTTGATCTTGCGCATGCGGGTCGCGACGCGCGTCTTGTCGCTCAGCACGAGGCCCGTGCGATCGACGATCACGTCGCCGTCGCGCGACTCCTTGAGGCCGGCGGTTTCGAAGACCAGCGTGTCGCCTTCCCAGCGGCCGACGGAGGCGCCGGTATACGTGCCCCACATCTCCTCGGCCGGCGGGTGCTTGCGGCCGTCGGTATAGACGCGCAGGACGCCCGGACCGTTTTCCGCCAGGACGTAAGTCGCCGACGGCGTGACCGCGAACTCGTACACGTCAGGCACGTTCATGATGCGCGGAAACCCGTGCGGGACCCCGCAGACCGAGATCGGGTCGGGAAACGTGCCCGCCTTGATGCGCTCGATGTTCTTCTTATAGATCGCCTCGTACTCGTCGGTGTAGGGCGGGAATTCCCGGACGCCAGGCTCGCCCGCGCGGCCGTTCTGCGGCTGGACCGAGGCGCGGTCGAAGACCGTGGGGCCGATCATCTGCCACACGCCGCTCCAGTCCGGGAGCGCCGTCGGCGCGGGCTTGCTGGCCTGTCCGGCCACCACCGCGACGGCCAGGGCGCACGCCGCGACGGCAAGAGCGATTGTTCTCATGGGTGTATTCCTCTGCACCGTGGATGTTGGTGGTGGGTGGTCAGCGGCGTGAATACCGCCAACCACCATCTACCATCCACCAACCAGCCAGCGGCCGTCTACCTGGTCGCGTTCGATGCTGGCGCGATCGGCCGGCTCGAGACGTAGGCCAGGATGTTCACCAGGTCCTCGCTCGTGAGCTTGGCGACGACCGGCTTCATCAACTGCGTCCACTCGCCGTTGCGCGTGCCCGCCTGCATGTCGTAGAGCTCGCGCGCAAGGTAGCTCGGCGAGCGTCCCGCGATGCCGGGCACGGGGCCCATGCCGAGCAGGTCGGGGCCGTGGCACTCGCCGCAGGCGATCGTCTTGCCGTTGCCGCCCTTCGTCACGAGCGCTTCACCCTTCTTGATCGACCCGACCGGGACGTAGGCGATCGTTCCCATCCGCGGATTCCGAAGGACCTCCGTCTGCTCGGGGTTCTCGGGCGTCTCCATGATGCGGACGCCGATAGGCTCCTTGCCGGCGTTCTCACCTTCGAGCGGGACCCAGATGCCGCCGTTGCTCTTCATCTTCGGCACCGTGTTGGTCTCGACGACGCGAATCCACGGCGTCCACTTGATGGCGCCGAAGTATTCGGCCGCCTGCCGCATCTCTTCGGGCGTCAGCGACTTCGCAATCAGCGCCATCCGGGCCGAGTTCGCCTTGCGCGGCTCGGCGCTCTTGCGCAGGTCGTGGCGGAAGTCCTCGAGCTGCTGCATGAAATACGAGACCGGCAGGCCCGACACGCTGGCGTTCTCCGGGCGGCCCTTGCCGTTCGGGTAGTGGCAGAGCGAGCATGCCGTCGCGTTGGGGTCGCCGGCGCGGCCGTTGGCGACGATGCTCGGCATCGCCGGGTGATCTTCAGGGAACCAGTCGGTCTGGTTGATGCGGTTGCGTGGAACCTGCTTCGTGCTGCCGGCGACGGTTCGAAGCGTGGTGTCGGTCGCCGCGGGATTCGGCGGCGGAGTGACGCCAGGAGCCGGGGGCGGCGCCGGCGCGGGGATGGCATACGCCCAGTCCGGGATCTGCGCCGTCGTCGCCGCGCGGAGCGCGACGGAGACAGCGAATGGCAACGCTGCGAGGACCACGAGCGCCGCGAATTTACGCATAAAGAGCCTCCACTCGGCGAAGGTTACCGGGTGCCGAAAACTATACGCCAGTTCCGGGAGCCCGGATTCGGGATTCCGGAAGGAATCGGGCGGGAATTCGTTGAATTTCTGCGGCGCCCCGTATACTTCCTTCCGGAAGGGGAAAACTGATGAGAATCCTGGTGCTGACGGCGGCGCTGTCGCTGCCCTGCGCGCCCGCTGTTGCGCAGACGACGCAGGCGGACCCGAACAACTTCAGCATCGACCCGTGGCACCTGAACGTGCCGAAGCCGGTGGCGAACCCGGTGACCAGCGTCGCCGAGAAGATTCCCGGCTCGGATCTGAGCACGAACATCATCTATGTCGAGATGAACGACGGCACCTACTCGCCGATCGCGATGATGAAGCCGGAGGGCAACGGCCGGTTCCCGCTCGTCGTCCTTGCGCACATGAACGGCGGCGGCGGCACCCGATGGCTGCGCGAGTGGCTGCAGTACGGAAACTGGACGCCGGAGCAGCTGGTGAAGGCCGGCTACGCGGTGGCGTGGATGCGCTACCGCGCCGAGGTGAACAACTCCTACGGCCCGGCGCTGAAGGAAACGTCGCGGCAGGGACGGCAGTTGTTCAACCGCGGCCCGCTCGAATACGACGACGCGATCACGATCATCAAGTTCGCGAAGACGCTCCCGTACATCAACCCCGATCGCATCGGATATCTCGGGTTGAGCCACGGCGGCGAGATGGCGTTCAAGATCGCCTCGGAGTACGACGGGCTGCGCTGCATGATTTCCGTCGAGCCGGCGGCGGGCGAATATCTCGGCGTCGGACGGCGTCCGGCCGGGTCGCCGCAGATTCCGGAGACGCGCATGAACGTCACGCCGCAGATGATGGAGCAGGAGCTGGCCGAGACACGCGCGCGGACCAACATGACCGTCGCCATGGAGCGCATCAACCGGATCAAGACGCCGATCCTCGTCATGGGGCGGATCAACGACAACAACGAGCCGCAGTTCAGGCTGGCCTACGAGCTGGCGAAGGAAGCCGGCAAGCAGGTGGAGTGGAAGCAGTACGAACACCCGGAGCACGGCTTCATCTTCGTGACGCGCAACGCGAAGGGCGTCTACGACCCGGATCCGGCCCAGAAGCAGATCGTCGCCGACACGATCGCCTACTTCAACAGCTGCCTGAAATAGCGCCGGCCGTCGTTGGTCGTTGGTCGTTGGTCGACGTAGAGGCGGACCTTCAGGTCGGCGCCCGACTTCCCGCTCAACCGCGCCCGACCGCCGCCCTTGCGTTCAGTTGCGCGGCCGCCTCCTCGTCCTTCCAAATGGGCGGGCTGTATTTCAGCGGGATGAGGATCAATCCGGCGACGATCGCCATCACCCCGGCAATGGTGATGGCGAAGGGAAAGCCGTGCTGGGTGATGAGCATCGTCGAAAGAATGCCGCCGTAAAGGCCGCCCGAGCCCTTGGCTATCGCATAGAGCACGCCGTAATTGCCGCCCGCGGCGGCTTCGCCGAAATAATGCCCGATGGCAATCGGGAAGAGCGCGAAGAGCGAGGCCCAGAAGAAGATCGCGAGGATCGCCGCGCACACGAACAGCCATTCGCTTCGCTGCATGCCGGCGTAGATCGTGAGGAAGAGGAACAGGCCGGCCACGATGTAGCTCAGGATCATCGTGTTCTCGACGCCGAGCCGTTGCGACAACGTGCCGAGCGTGAGCTTGCCGAAACCGTTGGCGAGCGCGATGCCGCCGGCGGCGGCGGTCGCCGCGGTCGCCGTGAAATGGAAGCTGTTGGAATAGGCCACCATATTGCTCATGCCGGCCAGGCCGGCGCTTGAAACCAGGACGAAGGAGACGATCAGGATCCACATCTGCCCGGTCTTGAGCGCTTCGCTGACGGTGTAGTTGTGTTCCGACGGCCGCGCGATCGCCGTGGTCTTTGCAACCCAGCCCGTGGGCTTCCAGCCCGAAGGCGGATCCTTCATCAGCAATGCGGCGACGATCGACACGCCGCCGATGATGGCGGCCATGATGTAGACGACGGTAAAGAAGGTTTCGGGCGGCGCCGAAGCCGGTATCGCCCGTATCGGAAAGATGAAAGGCAGCGAACCCCAGGAGAAGGCGCCCGCGATGAGGCCGGTCATCACGCCGCGCTTGTCGGCGAACCACTTGTTCCCGGTCGTGACGGCGTTGTTGTAGATGAATCCCGTGAAAAAGCTACCGACGCTCCACAGCACCAAGACCAGCGGATACGAGGGCCCGAGCGCGATGGACAGGATGCCGACCCCGGAAAACACTCCTGCGATGGCGGTCGTCCATCGCGGCCCGTATTTGTCGCGCAACATGCCGCCGGGGAGCATGCCGACGGATTGGAAAATGATGAACGTCGTGAACATCAACGCCACCTGCTCGGGCGACCAGCCGTAGATCGCGCCGATATGCCCGGACATCGAACTCCAGGCGTATTCGAAGGGGCTGATGATGAACATGGCAGCGAACGCCGCCGCCAGCACGACGTAGCGGCTGTATCCCAATATCTCGCGGTCGGTGTGGTCCATCGATTTCAACCCTGCGCCAGGATTTCCGCAATTTCAACGTGGCGGCCCTCACGCGCCGACACTATCCCGGCGCGGATTACGGCCAGCGAGGTCGTGGCGTATTCGCCGCCTATCTCCGGCGCCCCGGCGCCCCGAACCGCATCAGCGAACTCCTCGAGCTCCTCGGCGATGGTGTCCTTGCTCGCGAACGGAACCTTGACCGGCTTTTCCTCGCCGCGCTTGAGCATCCGCAGGCCCTCGAACACGTCGTAATACGCTGTGGCCTCCTTGCCGTAGATGTTCATCAGATAGTATTCAGAAGCCGAGGCATAGCTGGCATTGAGCGTCGATAGCGCGCCATTCTCGTGCTCCAGCACCAGGCTCGCCACGTCCGGGTTGTCGCCCGGCAGCACCAGCCGCGCGAATCGGCCGCTCACTGCCTTGACCGGCCCGATCAGATATTCCAGCACGTCGGTGTAATGGATGCCGATCTGGAGCATCACGCCGCCCGGCATTCCGGCGGCCTGGTAACGCCACGAACCCAGGTCAATCTTGCCGAGACGATCGCGGCTGATGTTGGCTTCGGCGTTGACCAGCTTGCCGAATAATCCTTCGTCGATCTGGCGCTTGATCCAGCGGAACTGGCTTTCCCGGCGGCGTTGATAGCCCAAGGCCAGGACCACACCCGCCTTGCGGCAGATCTCGGTGATCCTGCGGCCGTCGGAAACCGTGTTGGCGATGGGTTTGTCGAGAAAGACATGCTTGCCGGCGTCGGCCGCCGCGCGCGTGGTCTCGAGATGCACGCCATTGGGCGTGGTATTGATGACGGCCTCGATGTCCGTGTCGGCGAGAATGGCCTCGTAACTCGGCACCGCGCGGCAGCCATATTTGGCGGCGAAGGCCGCGCGCTTTTCCTCGGAGCGGGAATAGCAAGCGGTGATCGTGAGCTTGCCGGAACGGTTGATCGCGTCGGCCAGCACGTCGGACCACCAGCCCATGCCAAGGGATGCGACGCGCAGCGGCTCAACCGCCATGGCTGGCGCCGATCGCCTTGACGGCGTATTCCGCGGCGAACGAGTGGTGCGCATGCGCGGATGCCGCCTGTAACAAGGCGACACACACGGCCGCCAGCGACCTTTTCATACGCTGGTTATACACCTTGATCTAGACTGCTCGCCAGATGGTTGGAGCACGACGTCTGTGGATCGGCGTGCTGGTGGTGGTGATCGGGATCGCCGCCGGCCTGGTCGCCGCGAATCAGTGGCGGGTTGCGTCGCGGCGCCAGGTGCGGCGCGCCGAGGTCTCGCAGAAGGCGGACGTGCGGCGGCAGCTGTTCGCCGAGATTCAGCCCGTCCACGTCACCAACTGCGAGCTGAAGCGCTTCGGCGAGCCGCACGACGGTGGCTACCCGCTCTGCGCCAACCTGCTCGGCGCGGTGCAGGCCGGCTATTCGTACGGCATCTCTGGTTACGACGGCTGGGGGTGCGACGTCTCGCGCCAGCTGCACGTGACGGTGCACCAGTACGACTGCTTCGACCTGCGCGCGCCGCAGTGTCCCGGCGGCAGCACGGTGTTCCACGGCGAGTGTGTCGGCACCACGAAAGCGACCGAGGACGGCCGGCCGTTCGACACGCTCAGCGGACAGTTCGCGGGCAACGGTCACCGCGAGACGCCCATCGTGATGAAGATCGACGTCGAGGGCGCCGAATGGGACTCGTTCCTCCTCGCGCCCGACAGCGTGTTCGCGCACATCGACCAGCTCGACGTCGAGTTCCACCACGTCGAGGACCCGAAGTTCGTCGCCGCGATGCAGCGGTTGAAGCAGTTCTTCCATGTCGCCCACGTGCATTACAACAACTTCAGCTGCGACCCGGCGCTCGGCCCGTTTCCGTCGTGGGCGTTCGAAGTGCTGCTCGTGAACAAGCGGATTGCGATGACCGACGGGTCGCCGCCGCCGCCCGCGGACGGCGTCGTCGACGCGGCGAACAATCCGGCCTGGCCGGATTGCCAGGCGGCGGCGCGCGGAGCGTTGTGAAGGCGCGCCTCAACGGTGTCGAGCTCTTCTTCGAGACGCACGGCGACTCGGGCCCGACGGTCGTCCTCGTCCACGGCTTGCGCGGCGACCATCACACGTGGGATGCGGTGGCGCCGCTGCTCGCGCGGGGGTGCCGCGTGACGGCGTACGATCGCCGCGGCCACGGGCAGAGCGACCAGACCACGGTGCACGGCATGCGCGAAGACGCGGCCGACCTCCGCGCGTTGATCGAACAGCTCGCCACGGTCCCGGTGCACGTCGTCGGCAACGGCGTGGGCGCGACCGTCGTGCTGCTGCTCGTCACCGAACGGCCGGATCTCTTTGCCAGCGTCGCCGTTCACGAGCCGAACCCACGCAGTCTCGACGTGGAGCGTCTCGGCGCGTACGGCGGGCCGCTGCTCATCACGCACGGCGATCAGAGCCCTCCGTCGGTGATCCAGATGCTCGACGAGATTTCCGACGTGCTGCCGCGGACCCAGCGCTACATTTTCCGGCGCGCCGGCGACGCGCCGCACGTCACGCATCCGGCCGATTTCGAGCTCGTCGTCGGCAGCTTCATCCGCGGCGTGGCCGGGGCCGCCTGATAGGATCGTCAGATGGCTACGAAAACCGAACGCTTTCCCGTCGAGAAAACCGATGACGAATGGCGGCGCCTGCTGACGCCCGAACAATACGCGGTGCTGCGCGGCCACGGAACGGAACGCCCGGGCTCCTGCGCGCTCCTGCAGGAACACCGTGCGGGGACGTTCAGCTGCGTCGCCTGCGGGCAGCCGCTGTTTGTCGCCGAGCGCAAGTTCGAGAGCGGCACGGGGTGGCCGAGCTTCTTCGCGCCGCTCGAGGGCGCGATTGGTGAGACCTCCGACCGCAGCTTCGGGATGGTCCGCACCGAGGTGCACTGCAACAACTGCGGCGGTCACCTCGGGCACGTCTTCGACGATGGCCCGCCGCCGACGGGCTTGCGTTACTGCATCAACGGGATCGCGCTTGATTTCAAGCCGACGGAATAGATTTACGAATTCGTAAATTCGTCAATCATTGTCCCGTAAGCCGATACACCAGCCAGACGGCGAAGGCACACGCCGCCGCCGTCACGACGGTGACGATCACGAACGCCCAGGTGAAGTGCCGCCGCGACGACATGGGGGCCGCGCCGCCTAGAGCGCGTCGATCGCCTTCAAGAGCGCGTCGGAGGTGAACGGCTTGTGCAGCACGGGGCCGAGCCCGCTGCGAAGCACCTTCGGCGACTGGTGCACCAGTCCCGTCATGAACAGGATTTTCAGCGCGGGATGCTCCGCTTTCGCCGAGCGCGCGAAATCGAGCCCGTTCGAGCCCGGCAGGACGATGTCGACGACGAGCACGTCGGGCCTGCCGCCGTGGTCGGCCAGCACGAAGCGGGCATGGTCGGCGTCCTCGGCGGCGAGCACTGTGTGCCCGTTCAGGGTCAGCATCCGATCGACCACCGAGAGCACGTTGGGGTCGTCCTCGACAACCAGGATCGTCATTGGGGGGTGGACTAATATAACCCCGAGGCCAATATGCGCTTGAACCGCAAAGACTTCCTGAAGCTGGTCGGGCAGGGGACCGCGGCGTCGATGGCCGCCGCGACAGCCGGAGGCGCCGCCCCGATTGCGGCGCAGGCCCAGCCCGCACCCGCGAGACAGAAAAAAGAGGTACGCGGCAACGCGATCAAGGGGACGACCGACGCCGTCCGGCGGTTCATCGCGGCCTCGAGCCTCCGCGAGATGCCGGCGAACGTCGTCACCGAGGGGAAGCGCTGCCTGATCGACAACATCGGCGTGCTCCTCGCGGGCTCGACCGCCGAGGGCAGCCACATCCTCCGGCAGTACGCGCAGAAGTCGAGCGGCGCGATGGAGGCCACCGTCCTCGGCCGCGACCCGCTCGTCGTCTCGGCGGCGCACGCCGCGCTGGCCAACGCCGGCAGCGCGCACGCGCTCGACTACGACGACACGCAGCTGTCGACGACGCCGGATCGCACCTTCGGCCTGCTCACGCATCCGACGACGCCCGCGCTGTCGGCGGCGCTGGCGGTCGCCGAACGGAGCGGCGCGTCGGGCTCGGCGTTCCTGGAGGCGTACCTGACCGGCGTCGAGGTCGAGTGCAAGATGGCCGAGGCCATCGACCCCAATCACTACGAGCGCGGCTTCCACAGCACGGGGACGTTCGGGGTGTTCGGCGCCGCGGCGGCCGCGGGCAAGCTGATGAAGCTGAGCGACGCGCAGCTCGCGCACATGCTCGCGATCGCCGCCAGCCTGTCGGCGGGCATCCGCGTCAACTTCGGCTCGATGAGCAAGCCGCTCAACGCGGCGCGCGCGAGCGAGAACGGCGTGTTCGCCGCCGAGATCGCCTCGCACGGGTTCACCGGCGGCGACAACGGCCTCGACGGGCAATGGGGGTTCTTCCAGGTGCTCGGCGACGGCGCGGATCTCGATCGCCTGATCGGCAAGCTTGGCAGGCCGTGGTCGATCGTCAATCCCGGCGTGTCGTTCAAGCCGTATCCGTGCGGGTCGCTGAGCCACCCGAGCATGGACGCGATGATGAAGGTCGTCAAGGATCACGACTTGAAGCCGGACCAGATCAAGGCGGTGCGGCTGCGCGCGGGGAACAACATCCTCGAGCCGCTGCGCTACGGCATCGCGAAAAACGAGCTCGAAGCGAAGTTCTCGGTGCCGTTCCTGATGTCGGCCGTCATCCTCACGCGGCGCGCCGGGATGCGGGAGTTCACCGACGAGTTCGTCCAGAGCCCGGCGGCGCAGCAGATGATGCAGCGCGTCACCGCCGTGCACGACATCGAGATCGAGAAGCAGGGCTTCGACAAGATCCGCAGCGTGGTCGAAGTCGACCTGGTCGACGGGCGGAAGCTGGTGCAGCCGTCGGACGACCGCTATCGGGGCGGACCGGACAATCCGTTCACGCGCGCCGACCTGAAGGCGAAGTTCGACGACTGCGCAAGCCTCGTCCTCGCGCAGGAGCGGCTGACGCCGGTGTTCAACGCGATCGAGTCGGTCGACTCGATGTCCGACATTCGCCAGCTGGTCAGGATGCTGGCGTCCCGTACGTAGGGTTCAGAGGGTTCAGGGGTTCAGAGGGTTCAGTGGGTTCACAGGGTTCATTGGGTTCATTGGGTTCATTGGGTTCATTGGGTTCATCGGGTTCATCGGGTTCATCGGGTTTTCGTCTTGTTGCGGCCGTCGTCCTGTCGCTCGTTGCCACGGCGGCGCACGCCCAATCGCCCTACGTCGCGGCGACGATCGGCGCCGACGTCTCGCGCCTCAATCACGCGACCTCGAGCCTGCAGCGGTTGCCCGCCGGCGACTTCGAGGTGCTCAGCTGGTCGCTGCGCGCCGGCACGCCGGTGGGGCAGAGCTGGGGCGTGGAGCTCGAATTCGTCCAGTCCGGCCGCAGCCACGGCGAGGTCGCGACGCCCGACGTCTTCGCGCTCGCGACGGGAGTCGTGACGCTGGCGAGCGGGACGAGCGGCACCCCGCTGCCAACCTTCGACCTGATCCCCCGGCTCCCTCCGATCGCGTTCCAGACCGACGTCACGCGCAGCCGCTCCGATTTCGACACCGTCGCGTGGGTCCGTCAGCGCGTCGGCGGCGGCGTCGATCTCGTCTATCTCGGCGGCGTCGCCTTTTCGCGCCAGCGGGTCGAGATCACGCAGACGTTTCCGACGCTCCTCGCGGGGCTCGTGCCGGGTGGAGGAACGTTCCGCACGACGACCATCGACTACGGGACGCGGCCGCTCGTCGGCGCCGAAGCGCGCATCGGCATCACGTCGCACGTGCGGCTCGTTCCGGGGATTCGGTTGCAGGGGCTTGCCGGCGGATGGCTGCTGCGGCCCTACGCCGGTCTGGGATGGTTCTTCTAGTTTCCGCCTAGTTCCGACGCGAGCAGCGCCGATCCTTCCGAGACGACGTACCGCTTCACCAGGTCCAGCAGCGTATCGAACCGGAACGGCTTCTCGAGCCACGCATCGGGCCGCAGCGGCGTGCGGGCGTCGTCGGCGACGTCGGTGGCGGTAATGACGATCGTCGGCACCGCCGCCAGGTGCGGCTCGAGCAGCTGGCGGACGCGGAAGTCGACACCCGCCATCGAATCTCCCAGGAGCAGGTCGAGGAGAACGAGCGCGAAGGCGTTCGGCTGCGACGCCAGCTCGCGCATGCCGCGATCGGCGTCGGCGACCTCGGTGACCATGTAGCCGTGCAGCTCCAGGAGTTGCGCGAGCCCCTCTCGCACCTCGTTGCGATCTTCGATGAGGAGGATCTCGCCGCGGCGTGCGCTCGTGACTACCTGGGCCATGAGATGCTCGATGCGCGTCACGGTCCACGATGCGTGCCAGCCCGCATTGGCGAGTCGAGTCGGATACGCCTTGTATCCGGCTCCGACTCGCCAACCGGGGCGACTCGAGGTTGCGGAAATTGCTACGGGCGGGAAGAATCTACAGCCTGTCGGCGGCGCGGAACGCGGCCCGGGTCGTCGCCGGCTCCACCAGCGCGAACGCCGACGCCGCCGCGATGCCGACGGCGATTTCGAGGACCGCGAGACCCGGCTGCGCGTCGTCGACCAGTACACCGGCGACGATAAGGGCCGTGGCGAACAAGGCGTCCGACACGAGCACCCACCCCATTGCCCGCCCGCGCGCCCACGCCAGCTCGGCAGGATAGAACCGCGACGTGAACCACAGATGCAGCCGCAGCGTGACCGCCACGACGGCGGCCGCGAGCACCGCGACGAAGACGGCGTTGCCTTGCTGGCCGCCGATGACGCCGCGTGCAATCCACGTCGGCCAGACCATCAGGGCATACACCACGGCGACGATCGCCTGGTGGAACTCCCACCACCACCGCGACGACGAGCGGCCGGGAGCCGCCACGCGGATGTCCTGGCGATTCTGGAGCTCGCGCTCGAGTGCGGCGAGCACCTCGCGCGCCGATCCGTAGCGATCGTTGGGATCGGTCTGCATGCTGCGCGAGGCGATCTCCGACGAGGGCGCCGGCGTCGCGCCCCGACCCGGCGCGAGCGGATGCCGGCCCGTCAGCATCTCCGTCAGCACGATGCCGAGCGCGTAGATGTCCACGCGCGCGTCGATGGCTCCGCCGACGCGCTGCTCCGGCGCCATGTACGCCGGCGTCCCGACCGCATCGCCCGGCCGCGTGAGCCGCGTGTTGGCGCTCTCCGCGTGCGCGATGCCGAAGTCGACGACCTTCACGGAACCGGCCGTGGTGATGACGACGTTCTCGGGCTTGAGATCGCGGTGCACCACGCCGGCGTCGTGCGCGGCACAGAGAGCGCGCGCGATGTCGGCCGCAATCGAGAGCGCACGCGTCGCCTCGAGCGGACCGCGCTCGATCTCGCTGCGCAGCGGCTGCCCTTCGATGAACTCGGACGCGATGAACAGGCGTCCGTCGATCTCCTCGAGCGCGTAGACGGTGGCAACCGCCGGATGCGAGATCGTCGCCGCCGCCCTTGCCTCGCGGCGCAGGCGCTCGCGCAGCGCCGCATCCGCGTCGTGCAGCGGCGGCAGCGCCTTGAGCGCCACGCGGCGGCCCAGCCGGACGTCGCGCGCGCAGTAGACGATCCCCATGCCGCCGCGGCCGATCTCGTATTCGATCTCGTAGGCGCCGAGGCGGGTGCCGCTGAGCGGCTCGTCGATGTCCGCCAGGTCGGACGGATGCATCGTGACCGGGTTCTCGAGGAACATGCCGGCGGTCTCGTGCGCGTGCAGGAGCGCCGCCGCCTCGCGGGCGAGCATCTCGTCGCCGCGCGCCTGCTGCAGCAGCCACTCGTAGCGCGTGTCAGCAGGCTGCTCGAGCGCGCCGTTGAAGAGCGTCTTCAGACGCTCCCACTGCTCGCGCTTCACGATGCGGCATCCACGCCGTCTTCCGATGCGGAATCCATCGCCCGTTTCAGCCACGCCCGTGCCATCGCCCACTGGCGCTTGACCGTGGCCGGCGAGGTTCCGACCGCTTCCGCCGTTTCCTCGACGGTGAGGCCGCCGAAGTAGCGCAGCTCCACGATGCGCGCCTGCTCCTCGTCGAGCGCCGCAAGGCGCGTCAGCGCCTCGTCGAGCGCGAGGATGTCCACCGTCGGGCCCTCGGCCGACATCAGCGCCTCGTCCAGCGTGACGCGCTGCGGCGCGCCGCCGCGCTTGGCGGCCTTGCGCGCGCGCGCGCGCTGAACGAGGATCTGGCGCATCGACAGCGCGGCAATCGCGAGGAAATGCGTGCGGTTGGCGAAGGGACGGGCCTTTTCCGCCGCCATGCGGACGAACGCTTCGTTGACGAGGGCCGTCGCCTGCAGCGTCTGCCCCGGCCGTTCGCGCCGGATGTAGCCCGCCGCGATCCGCCGCAGCTCGTCGTAGACGAGCGGCATCAGCGAACTGGGGTCGCCGGTCATGTCCGGACGTCCGACCCCCATGCCTTCAGCGTCGTTCGATGGTGACCTGTTGAATGACGACGTCCTTCACCGGACGATCGCGATCGCCCGTCTTCGCGCTGCCAATCCGGCTCACCACGTCCATCCCGTCGACGACCTCGCCGAAGACGGCGTGGCGGTCGTCGAGGTGCGGCGTCGGCGCCAGCGTGATGAAGAACTGCCCGCCGTTGGTGTTCGGCCCGCGATTGGCCATCGAGAGAACGCCCGCCTTGTTGTGGCGCAGCTTCGGATGGAACTCGTCCGCGAAGTTATAGCCGGGTCCGCCAATGCCCTGCCCGAGCGGATCGCCGCCCTGGATCATGAACCCGTCGATGACGCGATGGAAGATCGTCCCGTCGTAATAGGGCTTCTGGACCTTCTGGTTCGTACGTGGATCGCTCCACTGCTTCGTCCCTTCGGCCAGCCCGACAAAATTCTCGACCGTCCGCGGCGCCTCCTGATCGAAGAGGCGAATGGTGAAGTTGCCCTCGGAGGTGACGAAGCGCGCGTAAGTTCCCGGCAACCGTTGGCTCCTTGTGTGCACTGCATCAGATGCAGAGCTATGGGTCACAGAGGATACCATTGCCCCGCAGTACAATTCGGTACATGACCGCCGTCACTCGAACCGTGGAAGACGACGCGCTCGATGCGGTCGCGGCCGGGGAAGCCGACGATCCATTTGCAGTACTCGGACCGCACGGCACGAGGCACGACGGCCGTCCCGCCATCGTCATCCGCACGATGCAGCCGTCGGCAACGGGCGTCGAGCTTCTCGTCGGCGATCGCGCGATTCCGATGGTTCGACGGCATCGCGACGGTCTCTTCGAGGCCGTCGTCGACGCCGACGGACGCTCCGCTGGCGACCTCTTCTATCGTCTCCGCGTGCACGAGGGGCACGACGTCCGCGAGATCATCGACCCCTACCGGTTCGGACAATATCTGACAGACTTTGACCTACACCTCTTCGCCGAGGGGACGCACTACCGTGCGTGGGAAAAGCTCGGCAGCCGGCGCCTAACGCTGGACGGGCTGACGGGCGTGCACTTCGCGGTCTGGGCGCCGAACGCCCAGCGCGTCAGCGTGATCGGCGACTTCAACCGGTGGGACGGCCGCGCCAACCCGATGCGGAAGCTCGTGCCGTCGGGCGTGTGGGAGATCTTCATCCCCGAGCTCCGCGACCGCGCCTGCTACAAGTTCGAGATCCGCACGACGGGCGGGCACCTGCTGCACAAGACGGATCCGTACGGCCGCTACTTCGAGGTGCCGCCCAACACCGCGTCCGTTGTCTTCGAGGAGCGGTACGCCTGGCGTGACGGCGACTGGATGCGCGACCGTCCGTCGTTCGACGGGTGGCGCGAGCGCCCGATGTCCGTCTACGAGGTGCACCCCGGCTCCTGGCGCCGCATTCCCGAGGAGGGGGGCCGCTTCCTCACCTACCGCGAGCTGGCCGAAACGCTCGTCCCGTACGTGCGCGAGCTGGGCTTCACGCACATCGAGCTGATGCCGGTGATGGAGCATCCGTTCGGCGGCTCGTGGGGCTACCAGGTGATCGGCTTCTTCGCGCCGACGAGCCGCTTCGGCACGCCGGACGACTTCCGCTACTTCGTCGACGAGTGCCACCGCCACGGTCTCGGCGTCATCCTCGACTGGGTGCCGGGCCACTTTCCAAAGGATCGGCATGGTCTGGCGGAGTTCGACGGCACCGCGCTCTACGAGCACGCCGATCCCCGCAAGGGCGAGCACCAGGACTGGGGGACGCTCATCTTCAACTACGGCCGCAACGAGGTCCGCACGTTCCTCCTCAGCAACGCGCTCTTCTGGCTCGAGGAGTTTCACGTCGACGGCCTGCGGGTGGACGCGGTGGCGTCGATGCTCTACCTCGATTACTCGCGCGAGCACGGCCAGTGGATCCCCAACCAGTTCGGCGGGCGCGAGAACCTCGAGGCGGTGGAATTCGTCAAGCAGCTGAACATGCTGACGCACGGCCGCGTCGGCGGCACGATCACGATTGCGGAGGAATCGACGGCGTGGCCGGCGGTAAGCCGGCCCGTGTACGTGGGCGGACTCGGCTTCAGCTACAAGTGGAACATGGGCTGGATGCACGACATGCTGGAGTACATGACGCAGGACCCCGTGCACCGCCGCTGGCACCACAACCAGGTGACGTTCTCGATGCTCTACGCCTTCACCGAGAACTTCGTGCTGCCGTTCTCGCACGACGAGGTCGTGCACGGCAAGCGGGCGATGCTCGACAAGATGCCGGGCGACCTGTGGCAGAAGCACGCCAGCCTGCGCTCGCTCTACGGCTACATGTTCGCGCACCCGGGCAAGAAGCTGCTGTTCATGGGGTGCGAATTCGGCCAGTGGCGCGAGTGGAACTACGACACGAGCCTCGACTGGCACCTGCTGGAATACGCCGAGCACCTCGGACTGCAACAGTGGGTGCAGGACCTCAATCACACGTATCAGCACGAATCGTCGCTGCACGAGGTGGACTTCGATTACGCCGGCTTCCAGTGGGTGGACTGCTGCGACAACGAGAACAGCGTGATGTCGTTCCTGCGGCGGGCGAAGAACCCTGACGACTTCTCGCTGATCGTCACCAACTTCACGCCGGTGCCGAGGCTGGACTACCGCATCGGGGTGCCCGAAGGCGGGTGGTATCGCGAACTGCTCAACAGCGACAGCGCGCGTTACAGCGGCAGCAACATGGGCAACGGCGGCGGCGCCCACGCCGAGCCGCGCCCGATGCACGGCTTCGACTACTCGATGTCGTTGACGGTGCCTCCCCTGGGATTCCTGCTATTCAAGCGCTAGTCACCGGCGACGGGCCACGGAGACGCCACGGAGACACAGAGACACGGGGAATTCATTTTCCTGATGAAAGAGGCTCTCTGGCAGGCGGCATCGTTGCCCATGAAGCTGTCCTTCCGTTTGATAGCAAGAAATATCCTCAGAATCCTTCCATCGCTTCCGCGCGCGTCGCGGGCGGCGTGTGCCGGGCAGCGAACTGATACCAGCCAGGCACCGAAGAACACTCCTGTACAAGTAATCTCCGTGCCTTTCGTGTCTCCGTGGCCCGTTACCTGCGTGTGACGTCGGCAAGCGAGGGGACACTGCTCATGGCCCCGATGCGTGTGCAGCTGAAGGCTGCGGCAGCGTTGGCGAATCGAAGCACGTCTCGCGGCGCGTCGCCGCGCAGCAGCGCGTAGGCGAACGCGCCTCGGAAGACATCGCCCGCCCCGGTCGTATCGACCGTGGTCACCGGGATGCCGGGCTCGGTCATGAATTCGTCGCCGGCGAGGAGCGCCGCGCCCCTTGCGCCGAGCGTCACGCCGAGCAGCTGGTGATGCGGCCGGCGCAACCGCGCGAGCGCACGCGCCGGATCGGTCTCGCCGGTGAGCGCCGCCGGCACGTGCTCCGCGAAAATCGGCACGGTCACCGCCTCCACCAGGCCGCGGACGTCCTCGCCGGTCCGCTCGATGTCGCTCGTCACCGGCAGGCCGGCGCCGCGTGCGATGCGCGCCGCCTCGATGCTGGCGTCGAGGTCGACGTCATCGACGTGCAGCAGCCGCGCCGAGGCGATCGACTCGGGGTCGATCTCGCTTCGCTCGAGAGCGAGGCGAGCGTCGCGCTTCCAGAGCACGATGCGCTCGCCCTCGCGATCGTCCAGGAGAATGACCGCGAACGGGTTGCCCGCATCGCGCACGATCGCGTGCGAGACGTCGATGCCGCGGCGGCACAGTTCCTCGCGCATGCGCACGCCGCCCTCGTCTGCGCCGAGCGTCCCGATGTAGGAGGTCCGCAATCCCATCGCGGCGCACGTCGCGAGCGCGGTGGTCACCTGCCCGCCGCAGGAGATCAGGTGGTCGGTGATCGGCAGCTTCGCGAAGGGGCTGTCGGGACGCGGATAGGCGGGGAGACGATAGACGAAATCAACCGAGTTGGCGCCGACGCCGACGACGTCATGGCGCCCCGTCAAGGGGCGGCCGGTGCTTCCTTCGCCCGCTGCCACCCCTTGTACGTGCCGAGCACGCGCGTCCACTTGGCGAACTCCGCCAGGTGCATCAGCGCCCGCGAGCAGGCCATGTCGTCGCGCCGTGCCTCGACCTCGACGTAGAAGAGGTATTCCCACGGCCGGCCGCGGATGGGCCGGCTTTCGAGCTTCGCCAGGTTGATGTCGCGCAGCGCGAAGACCGACAGCGCCTTGAAGAGCGCGCCCGGCGTGCTCGGCAGCGCGAAGACGATCGTCGTCTTGTCGGCGTCGGGCGCCGCGACGCCGCCGATGATGGCAAAGCGCGTGATGTTGTACTCGTAGTCCTGCACCGCCTCCTGCAGCACCTCGAGCCCGAAGACCGCCGCCGCGCGGCGCGAGGCGAGCGCCGCGGCATCCTTCAACTTCTGCTCGGCGACGAGCTTGGCTCCGCCCGCCGTGTCGTACACCGCTTCGACCGTCACGCGCAGGTCCTTCAGGTAGCGCTCGCACTGCGCCAGCGCCTGCGGATGCGAATAGACCACCTTCACGTCCGACAGCTTCGTGCCCGGCAGCGCCTGCAGGCAGTGGACGACGTCGAGCTCCACCTCGCCCGTGATCATGAGCTCGTGCTCGAGCAGCAGGTCGTAGTTGCGGTGGATCGTCCCGCCGATGGAGTTCTCGAGCGGCACGACGCCGTGCGTCGCGCGCTTCCGCACCACGGCTTCGAACACCTCGTCGAAGCTCTTGCAGGGCATCGTTTCGACCTGCGGCCCACCGTGGAGGAGCGCCGCAGCTTCGCTGTAGGCGCCCGGCTCTCCCTGATACGCGAGTCTCACGACTTTTCTCCTGCGACAGGATGTCGGACGGGATGTCCCCGGCGCGCCGCCGACGCCGCCGCGGCCCGCACCGCGCCCCCCGCGAGCATCGCCGCCGACGAGACGGCGATCAGCACCGCCAGCGCCCATGCGGGCGTGGGCGGCATGTAGCCGGCGGTGTCGCCGCCGGCGAGCGCGGCCGCGCGGAAGATGACGGCAATCATCGTATATTTCATCTCGTCGTGCTCGGCGAGCTTCGCGCACAGGTAGCCGCCGAGCAGCGCCACGAACGACGAGACGACGAGCCGGATCGCCAGGACGGGCAGCGTGTTGAGCACGACCGCGTAATCGTCCAGCGACTGGATCGCGCGCCCCGCGAGCGCGTTGGCGAGCATCGACTCGAGGAACTGGACGAAACCGACCGACACCGCGAGGCCGACGAGGACTCCGATCAGCCCCCGCAGCACGCTCATCGCTTCATGACCATGGCGCCGATGAAGTAGCCCGCCGCCGCCACGCCGAAGCCGACGAGGAACATGTCGCGTCCGCTCGTCCAGAGGCCGCGGCCCGTGAAGATGCTGCGGGCGGCGCCCACCGCGAAATGCGCCAGCATGCTGATCGTCAGCGACGCCCATATCGCCGGTCCCGCGGGAAGCATCAGGAAGGGGAGCAGCGGGATGACGGCGCCGAACGCGGTTGCCGTGCCGGTGACGAGGCCGTCGGCAAGCGGTGTCACCGACGGCGGCTGGATGCGGAGCTCCTCCTGCACCTTCGTCTCGAGCGCGCGCTTCGGATCGCGCATCATCATTTCCGCCGATTCGCGCGCGTTGTCCGGGGTCAGCCCCTTCGCCTCGAGAATGAGCGCCAGCTCCTTCTCCTCGAGATCCGGCATCAGCCGCAGCTCGTCGCGCTCGATGGCGACCTGCCGCGCCGCCACCTCCGCCTCGCTCTTGGCCGCCAGGTAGCCGCTCGAGCCCATCGACAGCGCGTCGGCCATCGCCCCGGCGATGCCCGTCACGACGACGATGTGCGGCTCGACGCTCGCGCCAATCACGCCCGCCACGAGCCCGAAGTTCGCGGTCAACCCGTCGTTGAAGCCGTAGACGACGCTGCGCAGGTAGCCGCCGACCGCGAGCCCGTGCCACGGCTCGCCCTCGCGCCCGATGGAGGAGGACAGGTGCTGCGCGTGTTCGGCCGATTCGGTGGCAATGGCCACCGCCGTGTCGTGCGTCGTCTTGTCAGTCGCGCCGCGCGCGAGCCGCAGGTAGGAGCCGACCTCGCGCGACTCCTCGGCGATGATGAGCGGCAGGACGGCGCCAGACCCGAACAGGCGCGCCACGCCGGCGAGCAGCCGCGAGCGCAGCGACGGCGAATGCGAGGGGACCTCGCCGCCGTGCTCGTGGAACAGCGAGCGCCAGCGCTCGACGTGTTCGTCCTCGACTTTGGCGAGGTTGTCGAAGATGGCGCGGCGCTGCGGGTTCGCCTCCACGCGCGCCAGCGCGCGATAGAGCCACGCGGCGTCCATCTCATCGAGGTAGTACTCGCTCCAGACGGCTTCGACAGGCACAGCTCGATGCTATCGCGGGTGGCCGCTTCGTGCGGCGGAGGCGCGGCGGGGCGCCGCTTTTGTCGCGCCCACGGCTATGGCAGAGCGGTGACGACCGAGACGACGACGGCGGCGAGCGACGCGGCCAGGCACATCACCGCGATCAGCAGGTGGTCGCCGCGCTCCGGCTTCATCGGGTTGAGCACCATCGCCGCCAGGTAGCCGCCGCCGAACCCGCCCGCGTGCGCGTAATTGTCGATGTTGGGCATGATGAAGCCGTAGAACACGAGCATGATGACGATGCGCGTCGCCTCGGCGCGGACGAGACTGCTGCCCGTGCTGCGGCCGTAGTACATCAACGCGCCGATCAGGCCCGAGATCGACGCGGACGCGCCCACCGTGAACAGGCTGCCGTGCAGGAAGGGAAGCGCCGGCAGGAAGATCGCGGCGCACGAGCTGAGCGCGAAGCCCGCCACCGCTCCCGCCGTGTAGATGATGACGGTCCGGCCGGGCCCGTAGAACTCCGCCGTCACCGGTCCGAGCTGCCAGAGCGCCATCATGTTGAACGCGATGTGCAGCAGGCCCGCGTGCAGCCAGCCGGCGCTGAGCACCGTCCACCACCGGTGGTAGAGAAAGATCGGCACCGCGCCGCTCTCGCCGAACAGCAGCAGCGCGCGATTGTTCGGGCCGAGGAACGACAGCGGGCTGCCCTGCCCCATCATCCCGCCGCTCGAGACGAGCGTCAGGAGGTAGACGACCGCGCAGGTGCCCATGATGAAGGGGATGAGGCCGAGATCGGCGCCGAGCGTTCGGAGCAGCGGCGCGTACCCCCATAACCCGGGATGGCGCCGGCCGCAGTTGTAGCACTTGGCATCGTTGACGCCGACGAGGAGGCCGCACGAGCTGCAGATCACGGACCCTGTCCGCTGGCGACGAAGCATCCGGTCGATGATAATGAAGAAACTCCCAACTCCCAACGCCCAACTCCCAAGTTGGGAATTGGAGGTTGGTAGTTGGGAATTGACCGCATGCGATTGATCGTCGCCATCACGGGAGCGACCGGCGTGATCTACGGCGTCCGGCTGCTGCAGCGGCTGCGCGAGGCCGACGTCGAGACGCACGTGGTGATCAGCAAGTGGGGCGTGCGGACGCTGCTGCACGAGACGTCGTATTCACGCGAGCAGGTGGAAGCGCTGGCCACCGAGGTCTACGCGCCCAACGACATGGGGGCGGCGATCGCCAGCGGTTCGTTCCAGGCCGCCGGGATGATCATCGCGCCGTGCAGCGTCAAGACGCTCGGCGCCATCGCGCACGGCTACGGCGACAGCCTGGTGCATCGGGCCGCCGACGTGACGCTGAAAGAGCGGCGCAAGCTCCTCCTCTCCGTTCGCGAAGCGCCGCTCAGCGAGATCCACCTGGAGAACATGCTGAAGCTGGCGCGGATGGGCGCCGTGATCCTGCCGCCCATGCCCGCCTTCTACATGCATCCGCAGACGCTCGACGAAGTGATCGACCATACCGTGCTGCGGATGCTCGATCAGTTCGGCATCGACGTGCCCGGCGCGCCGCGCTGGGACGGCGACATGGGCGTCAATCGTCCAGTTTCGCGCGAGCGTTCGTAACCGCGCGCTCCGCGTCGTCGACGGCCTGCGCGGCCTCCTCGGCCTCGCTGGCGACACGGCGCGCATCCTGCCGGGCCGCATCCGCCGTCGCCGACAGCTTCTCGAAGCGCGCCTCGAGCGCCGCCTTCGCCTTCTCGGCGGCCTTGGCGCGGGCCGCCGCGTCCCTCATCGCGGCGCGCGCGCGCTCCGCCGCGCGCTTCGCGGCTGCGAGCGCGCGCTCGGCCTCGTGCAGCTCCTTGCGCGCCTGCGTCTCCTGCGCACGGCGTTCCGCTTCCCGCCGCCGGGCCTCGTCCTTCTCGTTGCCGGCCTTGCGCCGGGGCGGCTCGCGCTTCGGCTGATTGAACGGGATGACGCGCGGCGGCGCGTGCGTGCCTTCCGACTTTGCGGATCGCGTCGCATGTGCGCCGCGCGGCACCAGCGCCGCCAGCGCCTCGAAGCCGGGCGGATCGACATCCGCCGTCAACCGTCCCGCCTGCGGGGCTTCGGGCTGCTCGCCGTACGTGGCGAGGGCTTCGAGCGTGGTCATGATGCGGCGCATCATGTCCGGAGAGGAGGGGTGCCCGGCGTCGTGCAGGATGCTGGCGGCGTCTTTCGTCAGGTCGGAGAGCGCCTCCCGCCGCGCATCGAGCGAGCCGCGGAGGTCCGCGCTCTTGCCGGCCAGCTGCGCCGCCTGGGCGCTGCGAAATCGATCGCCCGCGGCGAGCAGTCGATCGAACGCCTTGCGGTGGCGCCAGTAGAGCTGATTGGCGACCCACGCGGACAGCGACGGCTTGCCGAGCGTCTTCACGCGCTCCGCGGCGGCCGCGTCGCCGCTCTTCTTCAGCCGTGCGGCGAGCGCGTTGCGGGCGGAGGTGAATTCGGCGAGCGGGGCCTGGAACAACGCGTCGGTTTCGACCTGATGTTCCTGTCCCTTGCCGCCTGCTCCCTGACCCCTTGCCGGTGCCATCGGGACCTAGTCTGTCATAAGGCCTGCGTAGTCTCGCTTCAAGAGAAGGAGAGAGGCGATGCAGCTGGCGCTTTATGGAGCGGGTCGGGCGGGGAAGGCAGGCAAGGCCGGTGAAGCGAGGCGGATGTGCGCCGCGTGCCAGGCACGCGAAGCGCGCTACGGGTTCCGCGACGGCGGCAGCGACGACCCGGCGGTCGAACGGCCGAAGGCGCTCTGCTTCGACTGTTTCCGGATGGAGATGGACCGCCGGCGCGCGGTGGCCGCGCAGCTTGCCCGCGGTTGGAACGCGACGCAGGCCGAGCTCCCGCTCTCCGGAAGGCTCGAGGCGTTGAGCCTCCGGCGTCGTCGCGCGCAAATCGCCGCGCGTCATGCACTGGCGTTACGGTGAGGCGGGTCCGAAAGGACCCGCCCTACACTATTTGCTTTCCCGGAACGTTTCCGCGGACCCGGGCGCGCTGAAATCGATCGCCCGGTCGCCGGCGTGGCCGTTGACGGTATAGCGGCCGCGCATCTGGAGGAAGTTCAAGCCGTTCGCCAACGTGCCCTGGGCCGTGCGCGTCGTTACCATCGAATCCACGTCGAAGCGCATCGTCACGTCCAGCAGCCGGCTGCGTGCGGTCACGGTGATCGTCTTCGGCTGACCCTGCGGGTCGTTCATCTCGGCAATCGTCACATTCGTGGCGTAGCCCAGGGGGCCATCGGGACCGAGCGCACCGACAAACCCGGGAATGCGCTCGGGATCGGCGGCGTCGCGCGGCGGGAAGACGCGGCCGTATAACAGCGAAAGGTCGCCTTCCTGCGCCTGGCCCCATTGCCAGGAGACGCCGCGCCAGAATCCCCAGTTGTGGTCGTGGTATCCCGCTCCTCCATCGAAGGAGAGGCGGTCGCCCGCGACGTCGATCGTTCCATCCAGCGCACCTGACATGACGGGCACGACGTAGCCGGTCCGCCAGCCATGCGCGCCGCCAATCTCGATTGGCGGCACCAGCCGTCCGGGCGACGCCTCGATGGCGACGCGGCCGCGCGCCGCGCGGCCGCCCTCCCCTCGAAGGTCGAGATCGATCACATAGCGCAAACCGTCGAGTCGCACGCGGTTGTCGCCGATGGTCAGCTCCGGCGCGCGCAGCGCGTCCCGCTGCGTCAGCTGCGCGGACGCGCTGAAGTTTTCCACCCGGCCGCCGCGATCGAGCTGCAGGCGCACGCCAGCCGATCGCGAGCCGTCCGGCCGCGCCGGCCCGACCATGAACGTCAGGTAGAAGCGCGCGTCGCGCGCGCGCCCGTTGAAGTACAGCCATTCCGCCCACGAGTCCTGCCACATCGGCGCGTCGGGCACCTCGTGGAAGCGGTCGATCTGACGCAGCACGGCCTCCGGCGTCGCCTGGGTCCACGCGACGTCTTCGGGCGTGTCGCGCCACTCGCGATTGAGCGCCACTTCCGGATCGCCGAGCGCCTGCGCCGCGCTCGGAATGCCGCCGTGCGCGTCCACGCGAACGGTACCCGTCTCTTTCACCAGGTACAAGGCCGCGGTGTGCGAGGGTCCCGCCAGCCGCACGCGGTTGCGCAGCTGGTTGGACTGCAGCGTGCCCGACATCACCATCCGCGCCGGTACCGACGGCTCGAGATGGATGACGACGTCGCCGCCGCCGACGAGATCGGACGACCGCGCCTGCATCAGCACGACGTCGGCGACACCCAGGAGGATGGCCATCACGGCCACGCCGACGCCGAACCCCGCGGCGAGCACGGCGGAACGTACGGGGTGCGCGGTCAGCGATCGAACGGCGAGCCGGCCAATCACGCGGACGTGGACTCGCTTTCGATGCGGCCGTCGCGCATCGTCAGGACCCGCGTGCAGCGTTCGGCGAGCGCCGGGTCGTGGGTGACGATGACGAGCGCGGTGCCGTCGGCGTTGACGCGGTCGAGCAGCGCGGCAATCTGCTCGCCGGTGGCGCGATCGAGCTCGCCGGTCGGCTCGTCCGCGAGGAGCAGGCCGGGGCGGTTCGCGAGCGCGCGGGCGATGGCGACACGCTGCATCTCGCCGCCGGAGAGCTCCGACGGACGATGGTCGGCCCGGGCGGCGAGGCCGACGTACTCGAGCAGCTCGCTCGTCCGCCGCCGCCGTTCGGCTTTTGGCACGTCGGCTTCGGACTGGGGCAGCTCGATGTTCTCGGCCGCCGTCAGCATCGGCAGCAGGAAGAAGCGCTGGAACACGAATCCGATCTGACGCAGCCGCAGCAGGCTCCGCTGGCGGTCCGACAGCCTCGAGACGTCGTTGCCGTCGAACAGGAGCGTCCCCGCCGTCGGTGTTTCCACGCAGCCCAGCATGTGCAGCAGCGTGGACTTGCCGCAGCCAGACGGCCCGCGGATGCCGAGATGGTCGCCCGGCGCAATGCGCAGCGTGACGTCGGCGACCGCGGTGACCGGGCCAGCGGGCATCGGGAAGACGCGGCTGATATGGGAGGCGGAGACGATGGCATCGGCGATGCGGCCGTGAACTGCCGGGTTCGGTTGTGCGCTCATCCGACGACCTCGTCCCGCAGCGTCGCCGCAATCGGCAGCCTGGCCACGATGCGAATCGGATAGAGCGCCGCGATGACGGCGGTTGCCGCGAGCAGCAGCAGGTGCACCTGCAGCGCGCTCGCCCGGAAGACGAAGAAGTGCACGTCCGCCGGGATGCCGGGGATGCGTTTCAGGATGGTGTCGAGCGCCGCCGCGAGCAATCCGCCGAGCGGCAGCGAGATCAGCCCGCCGCCACCCACGATCAGCACCGACTCGCACAGCACGTCGGCGACGACACGCCAGCGCGAGAAGCCGAGCGCCCGCAGCGCCGCAATCTCACCCAGCCGCTGGTTGATCGACACGGTCAGCAGCACGGTAATCAGCAGGACCGCGAAGGACAGCGTCACGGTCGTCAGCACCGTGGAGATCTGCCGGAAATAGGTGAACCCTCCGCGCTCGAACCGATTCACCGCCTCGGCGTTGCTCAGCACGCGCAGCTCGGGCAGCAGCTGCGCGACATCCGCGACCGCCGCGGTCGGCCCGGCGCCTTCCTGCGAGGCCACCATGATCACGTCGGCCTCGCCCGTTTCGTTGCCGCCGCAGGCCTCGGCGAGCCTGTCGAGCGAGGTGGCGAGCGTGGCGCCGTTCGGCGTGTCGAACGGGAACTGCGCGACGCCCGCGACCGTGAACGGCACCGGCGGGAGCGCCTGTTCCTCGCCTGTGCACGACGCCCTGAGCACGACGCGCGCGCCCGGCTCGAGCCGCAGCCGGGTCGCGGTGTTCTCGTTGATGACGAGTTCGGCGCCGGTCCCGATGTCGCGGCCCCGGAGGATGGTCCACGGGTGCTGCGCGGTGCCCGCCACGCCTTGAAACGAGGTGTAGAGGCCTCGCGGGGGGCCGTCGAGGATGGTGGCGTTGGCGAAGCGGAGCGCGATGGCCGAGCGGACGGTGGGGAGTTTCGAGATGGCCTGCGCGTGCGCCAGGGCGTTCGGGATGAGCGGCCCCTGCCCGGGCAGCGAATCGGTCGCGGTGACACGCAGGTCGAATCCCGTCCGCTCGAGCAGGCCGCGCATCGAGATGACGAGCCCCTGCGAGAGCAGCAGCATGTCGAACAGCAGCGCGCCCACCGCGGCGACGCCGAGCACGCCGAGCGACGCGCGCGCCGGCTGGCGGACCAGGCTGCGCCACGCAAACCCCATGGCGTTCATCGGCGGGCGAGCCTGAGGCCGTTGCGGCGAAGCAGCGCCCACGACGCGATGACGGTGGCGGACACGCCGAGCGGCACCGCGATGCCGACGCAGATGGCGGCGACCTGCGGCGTCACGCGAACGAAGACGAGCGCGGTGTCGTACCGCCACTGAAAGAAACGGTTGATGAGCCCCTCGGAGACGAGCGAGAGCACGATGCCGAACAGCGACCCGATCGTCGCGATGAGGACGCCTTCGATGAAGAGCTGGACGATGATGCGGCGGATCGGCAGCCCGATCAGCCGCAGGACGCCGACCGCCGCGCGCCGTTCGTCGACCAGCATGATGGTGAGCGCCAGCAGGAACACCGTGGAGGCGACGATCGTGACGACGGCAATCGCCAGGTGGAATCGGCGCAGGACGATGAACGGCCCCGTCGACTCGGCGGCGCCGCTGGCCGGCTCCGCGCTCACGCCGGGCATGCGCGCCTGGACGTCGCGCGAAAACGCGGCGGCGTCGCCCGGATCGACCAGCGCGACGTTGATCGTCTGCACGTACTCACTGCCCGCCGGCATCCCGGGCTCGCGCGTCAGCGTCAGCAGATCCGGCAGGTGGAGCTGCACCTCGCGAATCACGGCGCCGAGCCGCGCGGGATCCGGCGTCGGCTCGTAGACGCCCGACACGCGAAACTGTTGCGCGGCGCCGCCGTCGGCCGACGCGCTCAGCCGCACGACGTCGCCCGCCGCGATGTGCTCGCTCTCCGAGAGTTGGCGCGAAATGAGGACGGACGGCAGGGTGTCGGCGGCGTGCAGCGTCGCCGCCGCGGCGGCCAGCGCCGCCAGCGCGGCGACGAGGCGCGTTCGTGTCACGTTTCGATTATATCGACGCGCCCGCGCGTGCCGCGGCGACACGTGGGTCCATCACGCGGAACCAGAGCGGCGGCACGAGCGCGAGCAGGAACATCGCGCCGTAGCCGCCGGGCAGCCGCGGCGCATGCGTCAGCAGCTCGAGCGACTGGTAGCGCTTCGCCGCCGACATGTGATGGTCCGAGTGGCGCGGCAGGTTCATCAGCATCCAGTTGCTGATGCGGTTCGGGGAATCCCACGAGTGCTCAGGCTTGACGCGCTCGTATTCGTACGACACGCGCGGTCCGGAAGGACCCGGCCTGCTCAACTTCTTGCGCAACAGGCCGTAGTGCTCGACGTAGTTGATCACCTCGAGCATCGCGATGGCGACGAGCGACTGGCCGGCGAAGAGCGCCAGCGCCAGCGGCCCGAGGACGATGGCGATCGTTGCGTAGATGGCGAGCTCCAGCGCCGCATACCGCAGCATCACGTTCTGCGGCGACCACGTCCCGGTCTCGCGCTCCCAGAGGCGCAGCCGCTCGATCTGCCACGCGCTCCTCAGCCCGCCGAACACCGAGCGCGGCAGGAACCGGTAGAGGCTCTCGCCGAGACGCGCGGTCGCGGGATCGCGCGGCGTACCGACATGGCGGTGGTGCCCCTTGACGTGCTCGATGGCGAAATGCGGATACGTGATGCTGGCCAGCAGGATGGTGCCGAACGCACGCTCGTAGCCGTGGCGGCGGTGGATCAGCTCGTGCGCGACGGCCATCCCGACCGCGCCGGTCGTCGCGCCGACCGAGGCCGTGGCGCCAATCAGCTCCAGCGGACCGAGATGCGCCAGCGGCACGGTCCGCACCAGCCAGGCGATCAATGCGAGTTGGACCGGTACCCACACCCACGTGACGACGCGGAACCAGTTGTTGAAGGCGAGGTCCGGCGCTTCGCGCGGGATGGCGGCGACGCCGGACATCCAGTCGAGCACCGGCAGCACGCCGAAGACGACGATGACGGGCAGCGCCGTGAACCAGCCGCGGTTGAAGACGGAGATGATGACGATCGGCGGCAGGAGGTAGGCGAGCCAGAACGGGAACGTCGCCCAGATCGATCTAGTCACGGCTCATCTTTTCGATGCGCGCCCATTCCGCGTCGCTGACCGGCATGACCGACAGCCGCGACATCCGCACGAGCGGAAACGCCGCGAAGGCGCGGTCCGCCTTGATCTCGGCGAGCGTCACCGGCCGCGCCAGCTTCTTGTCCGCCACGACGTCCACCACGTACAGCTTGCCGGAGGGATCGTTCGGATCCGGATACGCGTCGCCGGCCGCGCGCGCGGTCGCGACCACCGCTTTCTCCTTGCCGGTGTGGTAGTAGAAAATGCGATCGCCCTTGCGGATCGTGCGCAGGTGTTTCTGCGCCAGCGGGTTCTTCACCCCCGCCCACACGGTTTTGCGATCCTGTTCGAGCTGATCGTAGCTGTAGTGTTCGGGTTCTTCCTTCACGAGCCACTGCGCCATGCCGCGAATTATATCGGCCGCCGCAAGACGGACAGGCCTGCGCGACACCGTGCTGCCGCCACTGCGCGACCGCATCCAGCCGGGTGTCGAGGTGTTGTTCGTCGGCATCAACCCCGGCGTGAGGTCCGCCCTGACGGGACATCACTTCGCCGGCTTCTCCAATCGCTTCTGGAAGCTGCTCTACCAGTCGCGCCTCGTCCCCGAACGCATCACCTTCAGCGACGACGACAGGCTGCCGGAGTGGGGTTTCGGCATCACCAACATCGTCAGGCGCGCGACGCCGGGGATCGACACGCTGCTGCCGCACGAATATGCCGGCGGGCGGAAGCGTCTGCTCGCGAAGGTCCGCCGGTTCCGTCCACGGGTCGTGGCGCTCGTCGGCGTCACGGTCTTTCGGGCGATGTTTCCCGAACACAAGGGGCCGGTCGCGCTGGGGCGCCAGGCGCAGACGCTGGGCGACTCCACCGTGTTCGTGCTGCCGAACACGAGCGGCCGCAACGCGAACTTCACCTACGAGGAGATGCTTCGCGCATTCAGGAGTCTGGCGAGGCTGCGAAAGAATCGGTGGGGTCCGCCGGCAGGACCGGCCGCTAGTGGACGCGGGGCGCGGCTTCCGCCGCCGGCTCCTCGCTCCCCCCGATCGGCGGGCGGCGTCCCTCGGCGGTCGCGTTCGCGAGCGCGATGAGCGCGCCCGCTTCGGACGCCTCCACCGGCTTCGAGAAGTAGAAGCCCTGCGCGTGCGGGCAGCGCAGCTTGCGCAGCCGCTCGACCTGCTCGGCCGTCTCGATGCCCTCGACGATGACGCCCTTGCCGAGGTTCTGCGCCAGCGAGACGACCGCGGCGAGGACGTTCGAGCCGCTCGGGTCGAGCGGATCCTTCGCCAGGAACGAGCGATCGATCTTCACCGTGTCGACCGGGAAGCGGTGCAGGTGGCCGAGCGACGAGTAGCCGGTGCCGAAGTCGTCGAGGAGCAGCTGCACGGGCAGCATCTTCAGCTCCTTGATGACGCGCATCGCGGTCGCCGCGTCCTCGGCGAGCGCGCTTTCCGTGATTTCGAGCGCGAGCGTGCCGTGCGCGAGCGAATGCTTGCGCAGCATCTGGCCGACGGCCTCCACGATCCCCGGCTGCGTCAGCTGGCGCGGCGAGATGTTGACGCTCATCGTCAGCGGCTCGTCGAAGCGGTACTGCCGCTGCCACAACGCGGCCTGGCGGCACGCCTCGCCGAGGACCCAGATGCCGAGCGGAACGATGACGCCGGTCTCTTCCGCGAGCGGAATGAACTCGGATGGAGGAATCATCTCGCCGCCCGCCCGTTCCCAGCGGAGCAGCGCTTCGAAGCCTGACAGGGCGCCGTCTTTCAGACGAATGACCGGCTGGTAGACCAGCTTGAGCTCGTCGTTCTCGATGGCACGGCGCAGCTCGGTCTCGAGGTTGAGGCGCACGACCGCGTGGTCGCGCATCCGCTGCTCGAACACCACGTGGCACGCCTTGCCGAGCGCCTTCGCGCGATACATCGCGGTGTCGGCGTCGCGCAGCAGCTCCTCGGGGTGCTCGTAGTGCGGGCCGCCCATCGTGATGCCGATGCTGGTCGTGACGAAGATGTCGCGGCCGCTGTCGATCTTCATCGGCTCGCGGAAGAGCGACTGCACGCGCTCGGCGACGAACTCCACGTCGCCGGGCCCGTTGACGCCGTCGAGCAGGATGGTGAACTCGTCGCCGCCGAGCCGCGCCAGCACGTCGCCGGTGCGGAGGCAGGTGGCCAGCTTGTAGGCCACTGCCTTCAGCAGCTGGTCGCCCACGAGGTGGCCGAGGCTGTCGTTCACCAGCTTGAAGCGATCGACGTCCACGAACAGCACCGAGTAGCGGTAGTCGCCCATCCGCTTCGAGCGGGCGAGCACGCGCGACAGCTCCTGCATGAACGCGGAGCGGTTCGGCAGGTTCGTCAGCGAGTCGTGCCGCGCGGCGTGCTCGAGCCGCGCCTGCGCCTCGTGGCGATCCGTGACGTCGGTCTGCGAGCCGGCGACGCGCGTCGCGGTGCCGTCCGCGTCGCGGACCGCGATGCCGCGGCACAGCATCCAGCGATACGCGCCCGCGGCCGTCTGAATCCGGTGTTCGTGCTCGAGGTGCGGCGTCTCGCCGGCGAGGTGCGCGCCGAGCGCCGCGCGCAGCCCCTCGACCTCGTCGGGGTGCACGCGATTGAGCCAGTCGAGCAGCGTGTTGCCGACCTCGTCGTCGCTGAGGCCGAGCATCGCCTTCCACCGCGGCGAGAAGTAGACGCGGTTGCGGACGACGTCCCAGTCCCACAGTCCGTCGTTCGAGCCGGCGGCGGCCAGCGCGTAGCGCTCCTCGCTCTGCTTGAGGAGCTGCAGCGTCTCGCGCAGCCTGCCTTCCGACTGCTGCGCGAACTTGAGCGCCTGCTGCGCCTGGTCGTGCAGCTCGGTCACCTGCTGCGTGTGCCGCTGCTCGTCCTCGAGGCGGCCCAGGTACACCTTGTAGCTGCGGAACGTGAGGTAGACGGGCGGAATCAGGATCGGGAGCAGCCACTGGCTGGCGCCGTTGACGATGGTCGCGGCGACCATGGCGACGGTCGCGCCGACGAAGTAGCTGGGGGCGCACCAGAGGAAGTTGTCGTTCCAGACGCGCATCAGCCGCTGGCCGGAGGTCAGCGCGACGGCGACGGACACCGAGGTCGTGTTGGCGACGTAGTACGCGGTCGCCGCGGCCAGCAGCGGCGTCGCAATCTGCGGCCAGCCGAGGTGGCCCGCGCCGCCGCCGCTCCAGCCGAACACGAGGCCGGCGAATTCGATCGTGAGGACGATCGCCGCGATGTTGAACAGCGTCCGGTAGAACGGGTTGCCCTTGCGGACGTTCAGCGTCGACTGCGCAACCGCGCTCGCGGCGGCGACAAACACCGTCTGCTCCGGCCCGAGCAGGAGCAGCGCGGTGAAGTCCACCACGTACGACACCGACATCGTCGACGCGCTGCGCGTGAGCGGCAGCCTGACTTTCAGCGCCGAGGCGAGGCACGACAGGACGATGAGGGAAATGAAGAGCGCCCACTGCGTGACGTGGACGTGGGTGGCGCAGTAGACGAGGACCAGCGCGCCGGCGGCGATGACGGCCGCCACATAGACCCGTGCCAGCAGGGGCAGTTTTGCCTCTTGACGGCCGATCTGCGGCAGGGCCGCTGTGGTGGTGTCCGTGCTAACGCCCATGTCGAACCATACGGCGAGACGCGGCGCCTCGCCGTATCAGGATGCCCGGCTTACTGCAGCACCGCGCTCCAGACCGCCTTCGCCTGGAACCAGTCCTGCGACAGAATCGACCACATGATCTGATCGAGGTGCTTGCCGTCCTTCAGCAGCGATCCGCGCAGGACGCCCTCCTGGACCGCGCCGAGCTTGCGCAGCGCGCCATTACCGCGGGCGTTCTGCACGACCGCGCGGGCTTCCAACCGGTTGACGGATGTGTGCTGGAAGGCGAAGTCGAGGGTCATCCTCGCGCTGGCGAGGAACATCCCCGTACCCCAGAAAGGTGAGCCTACCGCAAATCCCCACTCCGCGACGGAAAATCTCGGAGCGATTGCACGGACCTGCACGAGACCTACCGCATGTTCGCACCCGTCGGGAACCATGCCGAACGTGAACTGGTTGCCTGCCTCGCGTTCACGCTGCGCCCACGCGATGAACCGCTCGAAGCCCTCGGGCGTCGTCGGCGGCGGCGAGATGAACTTCGCCACTTCCTCGGCCTTGAGCATCGAGAGCAGCGAGAGCGCGTCGGTCTTCACCAGCTCGCGCAGCATCATCTTGCGGCCCGTGAGCACCGGCAGTCCCGTCGTCCAGTCGGCGTCGACGTTGAAGTTGACGTTCGCCGCCGGGGCGGCATCGAAGCGAATCGGCTCGAGATTCTGGGTCACGTTTTTCACCATCTCTGCAGCGTTCAGTTGAAGGAGGTTGGTCGCGGTCTTCACTTGCCGCCTCCTTTCTTCCCGAGCACGCTCTCGCCCCAGACGATGTTTTCGCCCCAGACGATGTTCTCGCCCCAGACGATGTTTTCACCCCAGACGATGTTCTCGCCCCAGACGATGTTCTCGCCCCAGACGATGTTCTCGCCCCAGACCAGGTTCTCGCCCCAGACCGATCCGCCCAGGTTCTC
>DATNCQ010000181.1:0-59039 GCA_035571515.1 Vicinamibacterales bacterium | reverse complement strand
GTGGCCAAGAACGGCACGCCTGTCGGGCGTATCAGCAGGATCATCCTCCCCGATGGTTATGTCATGAATTCCGAGGTGAGATAAATAGCACGCCGTCTTGTTGTGGCGCGCAAACCGCCGGCAGCGCCGCGTTGATCGCTCGTTGCGGTGAGCATATACTTTTGCCGCCGCGACCCCGGCCTTTCGAGTCAATTCTGGAGCGTAGTTATGAAAAGGCTGTTTCAGGCGAGTTTGCTGCTGTTGGTTCTCCTTGCCGCTTCAACCCCCCTGCTCGCGCACCACGGCAATGCGTCGTACGAGAACAAGACGGTGACCATCAAGGGGAAAGTCACACAGTGGTTGTGGGTGAATCCGCATTCGTTCCTGATGCTCGACGTCACCGACGAGAACGGGAAAGTCGCGCACTGGATCTGCGAAAACAACGCGCCATCCACGCTCGTCAATTTTGGTTTCACCGCCAAGACGTTCAAGGCCGGGGATGAAGTCACCGTCGTGATGTCAGCCGTGGCGAAGAGCGGCGCGCCTGCCGGGCGTATCACGAAGGTCATCCTCGCCGACGGCTATGTCATGAACTCCGAGGTGAGATAAATGCCACGGCGTTTTGTTGCCTCAGCGATTGCCGTCGCGGCGTTGACGCTCTTACCCGTTGTGCACGCCCAAACACCTGCCGGGGCACAGGGCGGACAGGGAAGAGGCGGTCAGGGGAGAGGCGGTCAGGCGGGTGGCCGGGGGCGCGGCGCAGCCGCGCCTGCTCCGAACGGACAGAACGAGAACATCCACGTCGATGGTTGGAACAGGAAGCAGGAATCCCTGGAGGCAGCCGGAAAGAAGCCAGGACCTGCTCCGGCTCGTGACCTGTCCGGGATCTGGGAGCCGGTGCCGCGGTATCGCGACGGAGTGTTTGCGAGCGGCCCACGGGACATGCCGTCGGACGCGGCGCATGAAGCCATGATGCCCTACACGCCACAGGGAAAGCAGGCGATGGCGTCCCATAAAGCGGGGTTTGGCGTCAACATCGCTCCGATCGCGGAGATCAACGATCCGTTCGACACCTGTGACCCGATTGGATTCCCGCGCATCATTCTCTTCAACCTGAGGGCCGTGCAGATCGTGCAAACCCCGAAACAGGTCCTGATGCTCTATCAGAACACGCGGACATTCCGCACGATCTGGACGGACCGGGAGCTCCCCAAGCCTGCCGAGATTACCGAGCCGCGATGGTTCGGCTATTCGGTGGGCAAGTGGACGGACCCGACGACGCTGGTCGTCACCACCACGGGATTGGACGAGAGCACGTGGATCGACAATACCGGCCGGCCTCACAGCGACCAGTTGGTGGTAGAGGAAACCTACCATCGCGTGGACGAGCTGAATATCGACCTGACCGTCAAGATCACGGACCCGGTGATGTACACACAACCGTGGTACCCGCTGAAGAATTTCCGGCTGGGAATGAATTCGCCGGACTTCGATATTCGAGAGATGATCTGCTCGGTGTCACAACAGGCGCTGTTCAACCAGTTGTTGAAGAACACGACGGAAGCGGCCCCGGCAAAATAGGCCTCTCGCACGGCACGCCCGTGACGAAAAAAGCCGGATGTCACGCGATGTGACATCCGGCTTTTTCTATCTCCGGCTCCGGCCACTGCGACTAGCGTTCCACGTAGTTCAAGCCCAGCGTCTTTCCGTTGGGCAGCAGCACGGAAATAACGCGTCCGACGGGCTGGCCGCTCTTGACCGGTTCGAGCGTCACGGTGACCCGATCCCCCGCCGTGAACGTCCGCTTGCTCCAACCGCGCTCCACCATGTCGGCGGAGTTGCTGGTCTCGACGACCCAGTTGACGACCTTGCCGCTTTGATCCTTGACGTCGAATTTCAGCCAGCAATGCGGGTTGGCCCAATCCCACTCGGTCACGGTTCCTGTGAGCTCCAGTCTCTTGCCCGCATCAAAGGAAGCATTGCCATGATGGGCGAACACGGGAGTCGAAACCACCACACCGGCCAGCAGCACCCATAGGAAGGTCTTCATGCGCTTCTCCTCACCCAGATCATTGTCGCCGGAACTATTTCTTGACGATACCGCTTGCCGGATCGCCGAAATCCTTGCTGTACGACTCCATGTCGGACGGCGCACAGAGCATCTCGATGACATCGTAATCGTCCGATTGCAGTTTCATCGGGAACTTGTCCATGGCGACCCACGGCGAGGTGAAGAATTTCGGATCCTCGATGGTGACCGTGATCTCCATGAGATTCGCATTGACCCGGTGGAACCGTTCCTCGACCTTCATCTGATCGCTCATCGGCCGGCCGGTCTCGTCGAGCCAGGTTCGTGGCTCGCCGAGCAGGCCAATCGTGTTGACCACGAACGTCGTGTCGTCCACCCATCTGCCGACGGAATAACCGTACCACCGGTCGTCCGGGAGCTCCCTGGGGAAATCGCGTCCGTCGGTCCAGATGACGCGGTAGCGCTTGTCGTACTGGTAGAGGAGGACGACCTTCTTCGGAGTCTGAAGAATCTGCGTGTGACGCAGTTGATAGAGATCGGCACGCGGGAAGCCGAGCGGATCGCAGTGATTGCGCGGATCGTTGCTCAGCGAGGGAGGCACGTTGCGGTAGCCGTAGAGCGCCTTGTGGCTGTCATACGCCGCTTTGCCCGCAGGCGTAAACGGCGGCTCGTGGACGCCATCGCTCGGCATGGACACCGGACCGTTGGCCTGAATGCCCGCGCCGGGGCCGTTTGCCGGCTCCCACGTACCCGACAGATCGCGAATCGGCGCGGGGCCCGGGGCCTTCCCTCCGGGCAGCGGGTTCTTCACCGGGTTACCCCAGCCGTCAACCACCGTCAAATCCGCGGTGGACTGGACGCCGCGTCCTCCACCGCCGCCGCCTCGCGCCTGTCCGCCTCCACCCTGCCCCTGCCGACCCTGCCCTCTGCCTCCCTGAGCGAGTCCCACAGCTGAAGCCAGGACTATCGCCGCCACTATCAGGTGCCATCGCTGCATTGGAGAGTGCCCTCACATGGGGGCCGGTCTGAAGACCGGCCCGTATCGGCTAAAAATCGTACTTCACCCCGAACTGCATGATGCGCGGCGCATCGCGACCGTTGTTAGGACCGGCCATCGTCGTGATGCGGCCGAACGTGCCCACGTTGAAATTCGTCACCGGGTTGCCCCAGTTGAAGTGATTCAGCAGGTTGAACGACTCCAGCCGGAGTTCCATCCGCCGCGTCGATCCCAGCGGGATCAACCGCGAGAGCGCCAGATCGACGTTCCAGTACGCCGGGCCCACCACCGCGTTGCGCTTCAGGTTCCCGAGCGTTCCCGGGTCCGGTTGCGCGAATGCCGCGGCGTTGAACCAGGTGGCCAGCGTCTTCTTGTAGTAGTCCGTGCTCACCTGGTTCGGCCGCTGCTGGTTGTTCCCCGTGATGCCGATGCCGGTCAATGCGATGTCGCGTCCGGTCGTAATGTTCAGACGGTCGCCCGAACGCGCGTTCAGGATGCCCGAGGCGCGCCAGTGCGAGGCGATCATCCGTAGGACGCGCTTGCCGACCTCCGGCGTCTCGTAGCCGAGGGTGGCCGACGCGATATGGCGGTAATCCTGATCGCAGTAGCCCTCGTCGAACGACGGGTCGTTCGGCTTCAAGTAACCGCCGCTCGCCTGGTTGAACGTCGTCGCCGTCGGCGTGCCCCTGCAGACGCCGAGCGTGTAGGTGCCGTTCACCGACAGTCCTCTGCCAGCGCGGCGCACAGCCGACAACTTCATGCCCTTGTAGTTCTGGTAGCCGATGTCGGTGTTCTCGTCGAGTGCGCCGATGAACGCGCCCGCCGCCGGGTTGATCGTATTGAACACGCGGCGCTGGTTGCTATTCGCCGTCGTCGAACACACCGGGTACGCGACACCCAGGATGGTGCACGGGCCGAGGCCCATGTACACGGCGGGGTTCAGCGCCTTCTGTGCCCACAACCGATCCGAGTGGCTTCCGAGATAGGCCGCGGAGACGCTCCAGCTCGCCCCCATCTGCTTCTCAACCGATGCGTTCCACGACTGGACGCGCGGGGAGTTGATGCCGGGATTCATCGTGCCGAAGGTGCCGAACGGAACGTAGTCGGTATTCGCGTTGGTGGTGACCGGGTGCGGATCGTGCCCCTGGTACGGATCGTCGAACGGCACGGAGGTCAGGAACGACCGGTTGCCGAACGGCGGCGCATTTGCGTCGATGTTGTGGTACTCGCCCGCCATGAAGTCGTAGGCCATCGAGTATGACGAGCGAATCGCCAGGCGGCCGTCGCCGTGCACGTCCCATGCGAAACCGCCGCGCGGCGACAGGTTCCACCACTGCTTGTTCATCCCCGTCTTCTTGTTGGGCGGGAACCCCGGGTCGCCGGCGTACAACAGGCCCGCGGGTGCCTTGAGGAACACTTTGCTCTGGACGTTCTTCGTAAAGTTGTCCATGTTGAAGACGGAAATTACGCCGTTGCGGACGTTCTGGCCGAAGTACGGCTCCCATCGCACCCCGTAGTTGAGCGTGACGCGGCTGCTCACGCGCCACGAGTCCTGTCCATACGCCCCGACGTACCAGTTGTCGACAGGGAGCTTCCCGAGGCCGCCGTGCTCCACGCTCGTCAGCCGCCCCGTCAGGAAATCGGCGAGACCAAGGCCGGTCGTCGAGCCGTCGAAGATCCAGTTGCCGCTGGCGCGCGAGGAGGACGTATAGTCGCCGGTCCAGTACTGCACGTTGCCGCCGAAGCCGAACTGATGCGCGCCTTTCACGATGGTGAGGTCGTCCGCCCCCTGATACGTGTTGTTGAGAAAGATTGCGTACGTGTTCGTGCCTTGATAGAGCCGGAAGCCGCCGGTGACGTTAATCGGCATGAACCCGGGCAGGTAGCTGTACAGGTTCGCCCCGATGTCCTTCGGCGAGAAGAACGGCGTCTGGTAGGTGTTGACTTTGGTTTTGTTCACGGCGACTCGCACGGCGTTCACCACCGCCGCGCTGAACACCGTCGTCTCGCCGGCGGTGAACGAGTGAATCATGTCGTTCAAGCCCGGGAAGTCGGTCTTCAGCAGGTTGTCGGAACCGCCGGTGTAGCCGGGCGGCGCGAGGACCTGCGTCGCCATGTAACGGCCGAAGAAGGCGTGCTTCGCGCTGAGCTGGTAGTCCACTCGCGCCAGCGGCTGGCGCTGATCCTGATTATTCGCCACGCCGAAGTTGATCACGCCGCACGGATCGGTCGTCGTCGGCAGCCGCTTCGCGATGTTCATCGCCGCGGGGCTGAACTGCGACGGGCTGACCTGGTTGTTGACGAACGGCGCGCGCAGCGTGATCTGCCGGCCGCCGTTGCACGCGGGCGACGCGAACTGGGTGAAGTCGCCGGCCAGCATGGCGGCCGTCGGCACGTACTGGATGTTCGACGTCGGACGCTGGCGCGTGCTCGTTCCCTGATACGCGGCAAAGAAGAACAGCTTGTTCTTGACGATCGGGCCGCCGAGGGTGCCGCCGAACTGGTTGCGCTTCAGCCCGTCGTCCAGCTTCTTGCCGTCGGGACCGACGGCGGCGAAGTAATTGATGGCGTTGAAGCGATGATCGCGGAGGAACTCGAAGGCGTCGCCGGAGAACCGGTTCGATCCCGACTTGGTGATCGCGTTGACGGCCGCGCCCGAATGCACGCCGTTCTGCGCGGAGAGACCGCTCGTCGCCACGCGGAATTCCTGGAGCGCGTCGGGGAACGGGAGCGGGAGGTTCGTGTTCTGCTGGGGGTTGTTGTGCGCTGCGCCATCGAGTGTGTAGCCGACACCGGTCGACAGCCCGCCCGCCACCGAGATATTCACTTCGCCAGGGAAACCTCGGGCGCTCACCTGACCGGTCTGCACCGCGGCGCCGACCTGCAGGACGAGATCCACAGTATTGCGCCCGTTCAGTGGCAGTTCTAGGATGCGCTGGTTCTCGATGACGTTGCTGATTCCGGCGCTGCGGACGTCGACGAGCGGTGCGGCACCCTCAACCGTGATGGACTCCTCGAGCGCGCCGAGCGCCAGCACCGCGTTGATCGTCGGCGTCGCGCCGACCTGCAGCACGATGCCGGTCTGCACGTACGTGCGGAACCCCTGCAGCGCGACTTCCAGCCGGTACGGCCCGGTTGGCAGGTTGGAGATCAGATACGACCCGTTGCCATCGGTGACGACGGTCCGCACCAGGCCCGTTGCGGTCTGCGTGACCGTGACGGTGGCGCCGGGAAGCACCGCGCCGCTCGAATCGGTGACGCGGCCGTTGAGTTCAGCAGTGGCCAGCTGCGCCCGCGCCGGGACAGTGGCAAGAACGAGGATCGACGCGAACGTGCAGAAAACCCGTACGACTCGGACCATGAGGCATCTCTCCCGTCGTGACCGGTACGCCGCTCAAGTTGTGGAATCGCTCGCCGGTGCCGTCAATCCCACTGATGCTCCACGCCATCCCCGCGCGCCTTGTCGCCGTGCATGGGCGTCACAAAGCCGAGCAGGCATCCCGGCGAGCTGTCGCGCAGCAGGTGGCAGCGCGCCTTGATCTTGTCGCCCACCTTCACGTCTTCCTTGGTGACGCCGTTCCGGAGAATCGCCTGCGGACCGGCGGCCTCGAGCGCCCAGGTGACCGCCTCGCCGCCCTTCGGATCCTTGACCTCGAGGTAGACCCACGAGTGCGGCAGCAGGTAGTGGATCTCGGTGACGGTGCCTTCCATCTCCGTCCACTTCGTCACCTCGTACGCGTTGTGCGAGTGGTGCGCCCACGCGGGCAGGGCCACGGCGACGAGGCCGATGGCCGCGAGACCGAGCAGCTTCTTCATATCTACCGTCCTTGCGCAGCCTGTCCCGGCGCACCCTGGTTGCCCTGGTTGGCGCGCGGCGGCTTGGGATAGCCGTTCGAATACATCATCAGCCCGGAGTACTGGTAGCGAACCGGCTTCAGGTCCTCGTCGAGCAGGCGCAGCGAAATCTGGAACCAGTTCGCGGCCGGCGCGTTCTTCGGCACGGTCGCCTCCACGATGTAGAGGCGGTTCTCGTACATGTGAATCGCGGCGTAGGTGCGCGACTCGTCCGGGTTGACGACGTGCACCTCGTGTCCCTCGATCACGTCGACGTTGTAGTGCGCGAGGTGCGTCACCTTCGCCGCGCGCTCGACGATGTTCCACGTCGCCCACATCATCGCGCCGCGGACGTCCTTCACGGTCTCGTCCTGGCACGCGTCGCCGATGAGATCGCGGCGCTGCTGCTGCGTCAGCTTCGGGTTGTCGGCGCCCGCGTCGTGCACGCACTTGGCGTTTCTCGCCGCGTGCATCTTCGGCACGTCGCGGTAGTCGACGACGGTGACCTTGTAGTGATTGCGGCCCTGGTCGGCCGTGTAGACGCGCGCCGGCAGCGGCGCCAGCCGGTACTCGTCCGGGTACGTCGTCTCCTCGACCTTCGGCTGCGCCGGCATGTTGATACTGAAGTAATCGAGCTTGCTGACGTAGTCGAACGGCTCCTGCGCGCGCGCCGGACCCGGGGCCAACAGCAGCAGCGCGGCCGGAACGAGCGGTATGACGCGCATCATGTCCTCCGTCAATTCGTCGCCGTCAAGCGTCCCTGCGCCGCGAGCCGCGCCCGCGCGCACTCGAGCACGATGTCCATGTAGCGGTCGGCCTTGTTCTTCGCCAGCAGCAGCGGGTGCGTCCCCGACGGGTACTTGTCGCGGATGCTCTCCATCAGCATCAGGCTGTTCATCAGGATGTCCGGGTGGCTGCCGAGGAACGTCTCGACGTTCGCCTTCTTCAGCTCGTCGTTGAAGACGTGCCGGAAGGCGTCGAGCGAGGCCTGCGTCGGCATCTGCGTGCCGCTCATGATCGCGACGTTGTGCGTGCGGCCGCCGAACTTCGCCGGCACGATCATGCCGATGGTCCCCGGCGTGTGGCCGGGCAGCCGGATCAACGTCACGGTGGTGTCGCCGAGCGTCAGCTTCTGGCCGTCCATCACGTCCATGTCCGGCGTCAGGCCGGGGGCGGCGCCGCCGCGCCCGCCGCGCTCGATCGCGGCCCAGTCGGGCATCGCGGCCAGCACCTTCGCGCCGTACTTCTTCTGCAGGTACGAGGCGCCGCCGAAGTGATCCGCGTGGCCGTGCCCAATGACGATGTACTTGATTTGCGCGGGATCGAAGCCGGCTTTCTGCATCTCGGGCTCGATCACGTCCATCGCGTCGGTGCTGCTGTTCAAGGTGTCGAACAGGATGATGCCGGCGCTCGTCGGCACCACCCACGCGCCGACGTCGTTGAAGCCGATGTAGGTGAGGTTGTCGAACAGCTTGATCGGCCCTTCCTGCACGGTCGGCAGCCGCGGCAGCCCCTGCGCCTGCCGCGCCAGGGCGACGCGCTGCGGGCCCGTCGCGGTGCAGAACCACTTCGCGGTGTCGGCCATGTCGGAGCCGCCGATCTTCGTCGCGGCCGCGACGTGCGCCTGTGCGTCCTTCGAGTTGGCGAACTGCTCGGCCGACGGGAACGCCTCCTCCGCCGGCGCGCCGCCGGCGCGGCCGCCGCGTCCCTCGCCGCGGCCAGCCTGATCCTGCGCCGCCATCGGCGACTGCCACGCGACCACCGCCAACCCGATCGCAACCGCTGCGGCAAACGTGTTCTTCACTGAGATCTCCTCGGGCCGACCTGAAGGTCGGCCGCTAGGTACCGAAATCTGGGGGGTCCGAAAGGACCCGCCCTACCACCGGTGTTCGCGGCTACTTGTTCTGCCCCGGATCCAGCGACCCGAGGTAGGCCGAGATCGCGAGGATGTCGGCGTCGGTCAGGTTCATCACGGCCGGCGTCATCAGCTTCGACGTCATGCCGTTGCGGCTGCCGTCCTTGAACAGGTACAGCTCGCGCGCGAGGTAGATGGGATGCTGCCCCGCGATGCGCGGCGCCGCGATGCCCGTCCGGCCGATGCTCGCCTGCCCGTTGAGGCCGGGGCCATGGCACGTGCCGCACGCGACCGTCTTCTTGTTGTCGCCCGTCTCGACGAGCACCTTGCCGCGCTCGAGCGTCCCCGGCGGAACGTAGGAGACGAACTTCGTGTTCGGGTCGCGCAGCCGCGCCAGCTCCATGTCCTCGGGGACGGTGAGGATCCGGTTGCCGGTCGGCTCGGTGCCGCCCGCCGGATCCGCGAACCGCATGCGCCCCTGCGCGACGATTGTCTTCGGCGCGGTGTCGGCCTCGACGATGCGGTTGTTCTTCCGCGGCCTGAGCGACGCGAACCACATCGTCGCCTCGTCGATCTCGGCGTCGGACATCTCCTTCGCGATGCCGTTCATGCGCGCGATGTCGGTGCGGGCGCCGCTCTTGAAGTCCATCATCTGCTGCTTCAGGTAGGACAGCGGCATGCCCGCGAGGTCGGCCGATTCGGGATGGCCGATGCCCGACATCAGATGGCACGAGCCGCAGGCGAGCGCGCCGCCGTGCCCCTTCGTCACGATCGACGGTGCGGGCGGATGGTCGTTGGGCATCCAGTCCGGCGGGGCCAGCAGGTTGTCGATCTCCTCCGGCGTGTAGGTCTTGTCGCTGCCGGCGAGCTTCTTCGGACCCGGCACGGCCGGCAGCGATCCCTGCTGCACCGGGAAGGCCCACGCCGGCTCCTTCGGCGGCGGTGTCCGCAGCTGCTCGGGATTGACCGACTGCTGCGCCGAGAACACACCGGCCGACAGGAACAGCAACGCGCCCACGTACGCGAATCTCGACATCTAATCCTCCGTGGTCCGCCTGAAGGCGGACCCCACCGATGATGCTTGACGAATGCAGTCCGGTCCTGAGACGCACCCTGCTTCCGGCGAGGAGCATCGGTGGGGTCCGGCTTTAGCCGGACCGGATGCGGCGATCAACCCTACACCTGCGCCGTCTGATTGCCCGCGCGCTGCGCCAGCGCCGCCTTGACGCGCTCCGGCGTGAACGGCACCTCGCGGATGCGCACGCCCGTCGCGTCGAAGATCGCGTTGCCGACCGCCGCCGCGACGATGGTGATCGCCGTCTCGCCGGCGCCCATCGCTTCCGAGTCGGGACGATCGATCAGCACGCTCTCGATCGTCGGGATGTTCGACCCGACGTAGAGCGTCTTGTAGCTCGCCCAGTCGACCGACGTAATCTTCTGGTCGTCCCAGGTGACCTCTTCGCCGAGCGCGCGGGAAAGCCCCTGCAGCGCGCCGCCTTCGAGCTGGTTGCGGAGCCCGTCGGGACTCGACACCGGACCCACGTCCTGCGCGACGACGAGCCGCTTGGTGCGGACCGCGCCGGTGTCCTGGTTGACGTCGACCTCCGCGACGAGCGCGACGTAGCCGTTGTCGCCCTCGTAGAGCACGCAGGCGACGCCGCGGCCGGTCGCCACGCCGCTGCGCGGATTGCCAGGCCTGGGCGACGGCCGCGCGTCCCAGTTGAACTGCCTGGCCGCGTCGGTGATGACGCTCTTCAGCCGCGGATCGCTCAGGTGACGCAGCCGGAACTGCACGGGATCCGCCTTCACCTGCGCGGCGACCTCGTCCATGAAGCATTCCTGCGCGAACGCGTTCTGCAGCCGCGCGGGCGAACGCAGCGGACCGGTGAGGAACGGCGAAGGAACCGTGTGCGTGAGCACGCGCTCGGCCGCCACCGTGCCGGTGCCGCTGTTCTTGCCGCCGACGCGCCCCGTCACGTACGCCGGGACGGCGTTGTTGCCGTTGTCGAAGTTCTGCGGATCCGGCGCCTGCGCGCGCGGCTGCACGGCCTGCGGCGCGAACCCGAGCAGCTGCCCCGACGCCACGTTGCCCGGCGCGTTGTTGCCCGGGCGGTTGCCGAGCGTCGCCGACCATGTCTCGTAGTCCCACGCCACGATGGTGCCGCTGGCGTCGAGGCCGACCTGCTGATCGACGACGAACGGCAGGCCGTAGTTCTCGCCCCACGCCATCTCGTCCTTGCGCGTCAGCTGCACACGCACGGGCTTGCCGACCGCCTGCGAGAGCACCGCCGCGTCGTAGGCGACGGCATCCGACCCGTTGAGGCCGTAGCAGCCCGAGCCGCGCACGTAGATGACGCGCACCTGCTGCGGCTGCAGCCCGAGCACCATCGCCGTCGTGCCGCGCAGCGGATAGACCGCCTGCGTGGACGACCAGACGGTCGCATTCGATCCCTTGACGTCCGCGACCGCGCACGAGCTGCCGAGCGAGCCGTGCATCTGGTACGGATGCAGGTAGGTCGCCTTCACGCGCGTCACCGCACCCTGCAGCTTCGCGTCGACGTCCTTCGAGTTGACCGAGTAGGCATCGCGCCGCCCCGGGTGGTTGCGCAGGTAGGTGTAGAACTCGCGCTGGTTCGGCAGCGCGGGTCCCGGCGTCCACGTGACCTTCAGCTTCTCCGCCGCCTGGATCGCCTGCCACGGCTTGTCGGCAACGACGCCCACCAGATTCTTCTTGACGACGACCTTGACGTTGCCCGGCATGCCGGCGACGGAGCTTTCGTCGACGTTCGCGAGCGTCGCGCCGATGGAGGGCGGGCGCACCATGCGGCCATGCACCATCCCCGGGACGCGTACGTTGTGCACGTGCTCGAACCGGCCCGTCGCCAGCGCGGGCATCTCGACGCGCGGTATCGAGCGGCCGAGGACCGTCCAGTTCTGGACCGGCTTCCGCTTCGCGTCCTTCTTGATCGCCATGTCGAAGCGCTTGCCGCCGATCAACTCGCCGTAGCTGACCTTCTTCGTCGCGTCCGACTTGTGCGTGACCACGCCGTCGACGACGGTCAGATCGTTCGCGGACGCGCCAAGCCTGGTGGCCGCCATCGCGATGAGCGATTCGCGCGCGGTCGCGCACGCCTGGGCGAGGTTCTCGTGGTTGAAGTTCACCGGGTGACACTGGCTGCCGGAAGACGTCCCCTGGTCCGGGGTCATCGCGGTGTCGCATTCGACGAGCCGGATACGGCTCATCGGAACCGACAGCTCCTCGGCCGCCAGCTGATACTGCACCGTGTAGGTGCCCTGGCCCATGTCCGCGCGTCCGGTGTAGACGACCACGTTGCCGTCGGCGCCGATCGCCACCCACGAATCGAGCGCCTGCGGCGTGTTGCCGCCCTGCGCCAGCATCTTCTCCGGCGCGATCCCGAGCGAGTCGGCGAACTCCGCGACGCTGAACGCGACGACGAGCGCGCCGGATCCCTTCAGGAACTGGCGGCGTGAGAAGCCGTGCTCGCGCAGCGCCTCGACGGCGGCTTCGGTCAGGTGCATCTGTTCCTCGTGTCGTGACTCGGTCTTCATCACGCACGCTCCGTTGCGTACTTCTTGATGGCGGCCATCATGCGGCTGCTGGTAAAGCACCGGCAGAGCACGGTCGACATCGCCTGGTGAACCTGTTCGTCCGTGGCTTTCGGGTTCTGATCGAGAAAGGCCTTGGCGGTGAGAATCACACCGTTGAGGCAGAAGCCGCACTGCGCGGCCTGCGCGTCGATGAAGGCCTTCTGAATGGGATGCGGCTTCTCGGGCGTGCCAAGCCCTTCGAGCGTCGTGATCGTGGCGCCGTTGACGGTGCTGACCGGCGTCCGGCAGCTGCGCACCGCGCGCCCGTTGACGATGGCGGTGCAGGAGCCGCACTGGCCCAGCCCGCAGCCGAATTTCGGCCCTTTCAGCGCCAGATCGTCGCTCAGCACGTAGAGCAGCGGCGTCGTCGGGTCCACGTCCACCGTATGGGACTGCCCGTTCACTTTCAGGGTGAAAACACTCATTGGAGACTCCCAGGTGCCCGCGGGGACGGACCTCGAGCGTGCGCCCGCCGGCGACCGAAAGTCTCCCACAGATGTCGGGTTGGGCGCCACTCGGATCCCGGATCCCGGACCCCGGATCCCGGCCTTGAAACCGCTAAAAGTCGATGGTGCCCGCGAGGCTGCCGTAGACCGGCAGGCCGGGCGTGAGGAATCCGATCGCGTCGACGTCACCGCTTCCGGTGGCGTCGGCGAACTGCCCCGTGCCGCCGTCGAGCTCGTAGGTGCCGTGGATGATCAGGTTGCCGGCCGCGTCGAACTCCCCGAGCGTCGTGTAGACGCCGAAGAGCAGGTCGCCGTTGGCGGCGGTCATCATGAACGATCCGATGACCGCGACGCCGTTGGGATTGACGCAGAAGTTCGCGAACTCCTCGCTGGACCACGTGAATCGCCCCACGTGGGTCCCGGTCCCGCTCGCGGTCTCGTTGTTCTGGAAGACGCAGGGGTCGGACGTCGGCGACAGGGTCGCGTTGCCCGCGAGCGAGGCCGAGAACGGCCGCTCGTTCGCCGAGGCGGCGCCGGTGCCCAGCACCAGCGCCGCCGCGACGGTCGTTATGACGACAGCCACCCGGCGTGTCATGAGGGGGTTATCGGCCGATCTGGTTGCTGGCTGTTGCCTGCGGCGCCAGGACGTTGCTGGCTCCCGCCTGCTGGATCAACCGGTCGGCGTCCGCCTGCAGGAGGAAGCCTTCCGACACCGCCCTGGCCGCCGCCGCCTTCACGGCCTCGACGTAGCCGGCGTGATCGCGGTAGCGCTCCTCGAGCGACAGGCGCGGATCGTTGTTCGCCATCCGCTCCGCCCGCGTCCGCGCGAACGGCACCATCCCCGCAGCGTAGTTACAGATCTTTCCCTGGTGGAACCCGCTGGCGACGATGTTCCATCCGAGATACGTGCCGAGCGGCGCGTCACGCAGGACGACCGGGACGCCGCCGAGCTCGTTGCCGTCCGCGTCGGTGCGTGGCACCTTCGCCTTGAGCACGTGCTTGATGGTCGGCGGGATCTTCGTGCGCACGCCGGAACCGTCGACGTAGTTGAACTCCGGGCCCCAGTCGTAATCGAGCCCCGCGCTGATCAGGCCGTTCGGCGCGTCGGCGGGCAGACCCGGGATCGTCGGGAAGCCGACCGCGGCCTTCGTCGGATCGACGAGGTAGCCGCCAGCCAGCGTCGGGTACTTGCTCGCCGGCGGCGCGACGTCCTTCATCACCCAGTTGCGCATGTGGAAGCGCAGCGCATTCACCGTCTCGGTGTGCGGGACGGGATTGGCGGCGAGGATGCCGGTGCCGAAGTTCGGCCCCGGGCACATCGGCGGTGCTTCCGGGAGGACGCTGAAGCCGCCGCGTCCGCCGCCGTGCTGCGTGCTGGGGATGTAGTAGCGCCGCACGTTGGCGGGGACCGGGATGTCCTTGTCGGCGCCGGTGCCGACGAGCGCGGGACTGAGGTTCAGCGCCCACGCCTCCGCCGAGCCGTAGTGCTCCATGATCTTCGGGCACGTCTTGCTGGCGGTGCAGCGATCGAGCATCCCCTTCGCGGGCAGGCCGCGCACGGGGTCGGGCCAGTCGCCCCACCACTGCGCGCCTTCGCCGCCCGACTCGTATAACTTCTGCGCGCCGTCCGGCAGCGCATAGCGGACGTTCAGCGAGATGCGCTTGCCGGCGATGATCGGCCACGCGCCGTCGTACACCTGCCGCTTCGACTCGTCCTGCGTGAAGCCGAGCGCGATCAGCTGGCGGAGCATGTTGCCCGACTGCGAGCTGCCGCGGCTGACGACCCACTGCACCTGGCCCGCGACCGGGTTCGCCGTGCCCTCATCGTCCTTGGCGGCGTACTTGAAGAACGAGGCGACGTCGCTGAACGCCGCGAAGCCGATGCCGAGCACGTAGTCGTCGTTCGACGTGAAGACCACCTGGTAGAGCAGCTTCGGGTTGAAGCCGCCCTTGACGCAGACTTGCGTCGGGTCCGGCGTGCCGGGGAACGGGTTGTCGGCGCTGCACTTCGCCCACGCCCAGTCCGCCGCCGCCACCTTCTGCTCGCCGATGATCTTTCCGTCCGTCGTCTCGCCGGTGTGCGTCACCAGCGTCGCCTTCGTCGTGTCGAGCGTCGCCGGCTTGTAGGGCACCGGGTTCGCGTTGACGATCATCTGCTGCGAGTTCGGGCCGCTCGCGTTGACGATGCGGCCGATGACGAGGCCGCTGATGGGCGAGCCGTCGGCGTTCTTCGCGATCGGCACGATCACCCAGTCGTTGTCGGGGCCCGGGGCCGTGCGACCCGAGTTGTCGCCCTGCCAGCCGCTGCTCAGGCCGATGTCGCCGTAGGCGCGTTCCGCCGGGTTGATCGTGACGCGTCCGCCGCGATTGGGGACGTCCTGCCACATCAGGCGGCTCGCCTTCGACATGTCGATCGGCTTCACCAGGTAGAAGCTGGCGATGTATTCCACCTTGCCGGCGGCGTTTCTCGGCGCGAGCTTGATGTCGGTGATGATGGCGTTGCGCGGATCGTTCGGGTCGAGCTCGCCGAACGCGCGGCCGGCAAGCGTCTCGTACTGGCCGGAAGGACCGAAGGTCGCGCCCTCGAAGGCCGGCGACACCTTCTTCTCGATGACGATCTTCTTGACGCGCGCGTCGGCCGCCGACGGCAGCGCGAGCAGTGCAACGACAAGCCCGAAGCTGATATAGCGCATGACGTCTCCTGTCGCTGGCAATTATCCCGGGGATGAGGGGTTTACGAATCTACGAATTTACGCGCCGCAATTGCAAGACTATTCCGCCTTCGTATCCTTACTGCCGACTGCCCACTGCACGCTGCCTGCTGGCCGCCGCCCGCTATTTCGGCCACAACCACGCGAAGATCCCGCCCGTCACGAGCCCGTAGATCAGGCTGTCGAACAGGGACTTGAACGTGGTCGCCCAACTCCGCCGATACCAGATCGAGTGTTGCGGCAACGCCATGCCGTAGGCGAGCAGGCCGATGAGGCCGCCGTAGTGGAATGCAAACCGTGGGTCTCCGCCGGGTCCGACAATCTGCCACACGAGCAGCGCGGTGCAGGTACTCACCACGAGGCAGTAGACGAACCAGAGCGCCAGGTAGGGTCCCATCGTCGGCGCCGCACCGGGCGCGAGCGTCATGAACGCCAGCGGGCCTCTGGTCGCCTTGGCGATGAACGCCGGGTCGCGCATGCCCGCGGAACTGCCCGCGTGCGGCACCGCATAATCGCCGGGAGCGACCGCGATGCGTTGCAATGCGTCGAGGACGACGTCTTCTTTGTCGGCCGGCAGCTTGCGCACGTCGGTGCGGTGATACGGCAGCACCATGTGCGTGATCGAGCTGGCAACGAACACGCCGATGGCCGCGGCGATGACGGGGAGCCACAGGGAGATCATTCACGCACCTCCTCTCGGTCAATTCCCAATTTCCAACTCCCAACTTCCAAGGCACACCGTTGCTGCGGCCACGCGGGACAGGCCTGGCTCAAAACGTCACGCCGGCTCCCACCGAGACGCGAAGGTCGTGGCCGAAGAACGAATCCTGCGCCGTGCGGCCGCCGCCGCGAAACGATGGCCCGGGATATTTCAGCAGGCGGTCGCCGGCGTCGAACCGGACGACGAACGGTCCGCCGGTCGACACGTCCACTCCTCCTCCAATGTCGAGCGCAAAGAGCGTCCGGCCTGCGGCGAGCAGGCATGAGAGAGGTGGTGGAAAGATCTGGATGCAGACGACGGGCGCGCCGCGGAACCTGGCGAAACCCGGCCGCACCTTCGCGAACGGACGCAGGCTGCCGAGACGCGGCCCCGCGATCACGCCGAACAGGCCCTCCACGCGTCTGCGGCTGAACGGCGTGCGATTGGCGAAGCTCTCCGGAAACACGTCGATCTCGGCGTCGGCGGCCACCATCTCGGCGAGGCGCCACGACAGCCTCGCCCCGATGCCTGTGTCGGTGCTGTCGAATTCACCGGAGTGTGCGAAGGTCACCTGCGCGCCGGCGTCGAAGTGCTGCGCCGCGGCGCGCCCGATCAACGGCACGAAGACAAGGGCAACCACGAAGCACGCGAAGGACGAGAAGGTCCGATCGTTTCCCGTCATCTCGCGGGAGATGCGGGAACAACCGGTGTCACAACCGACCCGTCCATGAGCACGGCGACGTTCTTCTCCATCGGCGGTACAGCATTCCGGCTATCCGCCAGGTCAAACATGTTGATGATGTAGTACCACCGGAAGTCCGTTGCAGGATTGGATGCGGTGCCGATGCTCGTCGCCTGCAGTTGGATGCCGACGACGTAGAGGTCGGCTGGGCGTTCGGGCTTTACGCGCTTTTTCGCCGCCGTGACGGCCGCGGCGATGCTCAGCGGCGGCGGCTGCCGCTCCGGAACCCACGGACGCGTGGCTGCGAGTTGCTTCTCCGTGACACGTAATTCCACGGTGCGTCCGGCGGAGTCTTCGGTGGTCAGCAGAACTCGTTCCTCGTTCGTCTGCTGTTGAGCACTGGCATTGTCAACGGCGACTGACAGAAGGCCAGCGCATGCGATCTTCCGCATCAGACGGCGCATCGGTCGTCCTCCGGCTATGTAGGGATGGCGCCAATCTGCTGCATGAGGCTCAGCATGTCGGCGTCGCGCCAGTGCTCGCAGACTTTGCCGTCGCGCATGTGGAAGATGTGCGTCTCGGAGATCGTGTACTCCTTGCCCGACGCGGGAAGCCCCATGAACTCGCCCTGGTGCCTGCCATGCGCGGTGACGCGCACCGCCACCTTGTCTTCCTCGGCGAGCATGTCCTCGATCTTGAACTTGACCTCCGCGAGCCCCGCGTGCACGCGGCGGATGGCCTGCTTGAGCGGTTCGACGCCCGGCGGCGTCTTCCCCCAGCTGTGCGGCGTGAAATCGTGCGTGACGAGCTTGTCGACCGCGTCGGGATTGCCCTTGACGAACACCTCGTCGATGAACCGGCGGACGGCGACCTTGTTCTGTTCAGTGCTCATGCGCTGATGTTACTGGGTTCATAGGGTTCATAGGGTTCATAGGGTTCATAGGGTTCATTGGGTTCAAGGGGTATTGAGTTCGAAGAACCTCCTGAACCAGAACCCTATGAACCTATTGAACCCTTTGAACCCTCTGAACCCTGTTTCTCCGCGAAGACCTCGCGGGCGGCGGCCACGCCGTTGAGCGCGGCGGGAAACCCGGCATAGATCGCCATCTGCTCGAGGACCTCGACGACCTGCGCGCGGGTGGCGCCGGCCGCCAGCGCCGCGCGGAGGTGATGCTTGAGCGCCGCCGGCTGCGTCCCCAGCGCGGTGAGAAGCGCGACGGCGGCCAGCTCGCGCGTCACGGCGTCGAGCGGACCCTGCCCGGCCGCGCCGCCATCCGGCCGCGTGTAGGCGCGCGCCATGCGCTTCACTTCGTCCACGTCCGCCTGCTGCGCGCCGACGTGCAGCGCGGCCTCCGCATGCCACTTCAGCTGCGGCGCCGCGTGCCCGAGCGCGCTCAGCGCCGCGACCGTGCACAGCTCACGCGTCTTCACGTCCAGGCCGGGGCGCGACAGCACCTCCCCGAACGCGAAGTCGATGGCAAACCGGACGAGATCGGGAGCGACGTCGGCGGCGGCGAGAATCGGGGCGGCGGCGTCGGGGCCTCCGAGTCGCTCCAGTGCCGCCAGACCGGCCGCCCGGCGATCAAGGTTCACGGGGTTTATGAACCCACGGAACCCTATTTCGTCGTCGCCGTATGGCTGACCGCCTGATCCTCGAGCGGGATCGTGACGACGATGCGATCCGCGATGTTGTGGGTGATATGTCCCTTGCCCGTCGTGTCCTCGATCAGGTTGATGTTCCCCGCCTCGATGGGGACCTTCTGCCCGTTGGCCACCTCGAGCTCCGCCCGGCCGCTGAGCGTGATCACGAACTGGCGCCGCGGCCCCGTATGCCAGTCGCCGGCGGGCGCTGCCGGCCGGCTGCTGAATTCAGCGCCGGTGGCCTTCATCATCTCGGTCACGCCGCCACGCGCGAATTTCATCGGCACCCGCTCGGAGTGGCTGAGGCCGTCAGTGCCCGTATAAATGCGCGTCATCATGATCGGCTTCGGTGTCCCCTGCGCCGACACGACGTCCAGTCCTCCGCGCACGCTCCATCCCAGGATGAAGGCGGTCACCAAGGCCATCGCGACGAGAACACGACTCTTCAATGTCATCACAGCCTCCACGGCAAATGTGCGCCCCGCGCGTGATTATTGCGTCTGCGACGCCGCTGATCGAATGGGCAACGACTGCATCACGGCGGTCTCGAAGTCGGGTCGAAGATTGGCGGCGGGTGCGGCCGCCATCAGTACGGCCACCAGGTTCTCGGCGGGATCGACCCAGAAGTGCGTCCCCGTCGCGCCCGACCATCCGAAGCTGCCGTTCGAGAGGAACACGCCCGCCTTCGCGTTGTCGGAGATCACCCGTACGCCAAGACCCCAGCTCGTGCCGGGCGTGCGCCCCGGCAAGATGTCCGGAATGTTCACCGCCTCCATCAACTCCACGGCGCGGGGACTGAGCAGCCGCTTGCCACCAGCCTCACCCTTGCTCAACAACATCTGCGCAAACCGGTAATAGTCCTCCGCAGTGCTGTTCAGACCCCAGCCACCACCGAAGTAGCGCGGTGTCTCCGGGCGAATGGCCTTTCGCAGCCCATTCGCCGTGACATCGTATCGGGTGGCGAGACGTTGCTTCTGCGCTGCGCTGAGCACGTGGGCGGTGTCATGCATTCCGAGCGGTTCGAAGATGCGCTCCCGCAGGAAGCGATCGTAGGTCTGCCCCGATGTGATCTCCACGATGCGCGCGAGCGTGTCGAACGCCACGGTGTTGCTGTAGGTCCATTGCGTGCCCGGCTGGAACTCCAGCGCCTCGGCGGCGAAACGGGGAATGAACTCGGCGAGCGTGGCGTTCGGTTCCGTGGGGATCTGCGCGGGCGAGACGAAGCCGGACGTATGCGTCAACAGATCGCGAATGGTGACGGGGCGGCTCACCGCCACGGTACGCGCGGGTGTCACGGCGACTTTCACATCCGCATATGCGGGAATGAACTTCGAGATCGGATCCGCAAGACGGACCTTCCCCTCCTCGACAAGCATGAGAATGGCGGCGGTCGTCACCGGCTTGGTCAGCGACGCGAGCGAGAAAATGGTGTCCTTCGCCACCGGCCGCTTCGTCTCGATGTCCATGACGCCGCGGGCCTCGAAGTGCACGATGCGCCCGTTCTGTGCGACCAGCGTCACGGTTCCCGGAACTTCGCCCGCCGCAATGCGCCGATCGATCATCTGGCCGATACGCGCGAGACGGTCGGACGGCAGTCCGTTGCCGGCCTGGCTCTGCCCCAGCACAGGCCCGCGGAGCGCGGCCAGGCACAGACAGAAGACGAGCGCCGCCGCGACGCGCGATGGTGTGTCAGGTCCGTTCAGGAGGCGGGATCTCATCAGTCCTCCTCGTTTACTGGCAGAGTGAGACGACGCAGATCGAGAGGATGTTGCGGTTCTCCGGTGGAACGGGAAGCCCGCGCTCCTTGAGGAGCCGGCGTATCAGCGCGGCCGTTTCGGGGTACGCGGTGGCCGACTGGACGCCGACGCGCACGAGCCCTTCGGCGTAGTCGAGCGCCTGCCACAAGTGCCCGGCGGCCGCGGAGCCGAGCTTGTCGGTGTCGCGGCTGCCGCGATCGTAGATATCGAGCTTCGCGCCGCGGTCGACGAGCAGCTGGATCGCCGCGTTGCGCCCCTTGAGCGCGGCGCCCATCAGCGGCGTCCGCCCTTCGTTGTTCGCGCCGTTCGGGTCGAGCCCGAGGTCGAGCAGCAGCCGGATCGCCTCGACGTTCTCCTGCGGCGACCGTTCGTAGGTCACCCCTTCCACCCAGCCGATGCCGCCGGCGGCGGTGAGCGCGGTGTCGCCGTTGGCGGTCGCGAGAAACGGGTCGGCCTTGAATTCGAGCAGCAGCTTCATCAACGCGGTGTCGCTCGACTGCGCCGCGCGGATGAACGGTGTCGCGCCGTCCTCGAAGAACCACTGCATCGTGAAGATCGTCCGCGTCAGCGTGTTCTCGCGGATGCGGCCGTTCGGGTTCGCCCCGTGCTGCAGCAGCGACCGGATGATCTCCAGGTGATCCAGATCGGGCTTCGGGACCGGGTAATCGCCCCCCTCGATGTTGCGATTGTCGGTGGCGATATAGAGCGGCGTCCAGCCGCCCTTGTTCGGCATGTTGACGTCCGCGCCGCGGTCGATGAGCAGCTGCGCGAGCGCGTAGTTGCGGTTGTTGATCGCGGTGAGCAGCGGCGTCCAGCCGTACTCGGTGGTCTGGTTGACCTTCGCGCCGCCGTCGAGCAGCGCTTTCGCGGATTCGATGTCGCCCTCGCGCGCGGCAAACACCAGCGCCGTGAGCCCGCCGCCGCCACCGCCCACCAGCCCCGCCTGTACGGCGGGGTCGTCGTCGGCCGGCGAGGGGTCGGGCGGCCGTGCGCCCGGCGCGCCCGCGCCGGCGGGTGGAGTCCGGCGCTCGAAGGCCACCTGCTCGTCGTAGGTGCGTCCCGCGGCCGCGGCGCGCGCGCGCCGCGCGCGTGCCTGCTGCACGGCATCCACGTTCACGGGCGGCGCCATGTAGTTCCGCGGCAGGCCCGCCGGGCCCGACGCGATGCCGGGATCGGCGCCGGCCGCGAGCAGCGCCTTCACCGCCTCGGGATGCCGCTGCTCCGCCGCCCACATCAGCGCGGTCGTGCCGCGCAGCGCCTCGCGCGCGTTGACGTCCGCGCCGGCGGCGACGAGCCGCCTGACGACGTCCACGCGGCCGTTGCGCGCGGCGAACATGAGCGGCGTCTCCCCGTTCGGCCCGCGCTCTTTCGCGTCTGCGCCGGCGGCGAGCAGCCGCTCGACGATCCGCATGTCGCCGTCGAGCGATGCCATCGACAGCGGCGTCACCCCCTCGCGATTGGCGGCGCGTACGTTCGCGCCCGCCGCGATCAGCCGCTCGACGGCCTGCAGGTCGCCGCGGTAGATCGCCGTCAGCAGCGGCGTCACGGCATCGGCCGCGCGGCGCGGACCCTGCGGGTCGGCGGTCTGCGCGGCGACGGTGGCGCCGCAGAAAACCGCGACGGCGAGTGCCAGGAAGCGTCCGTTCATATGTTGTCGGGCCGCCTAAAGGCGGCCCCTACGAGCCGGCCCTACAGGTTCGAGAGTCTCCCAGTGCTGTCGCCCTGCACGTCCTTCTCGATCCCGTACAGGTCGAGGAGGCTGAGCAGCAGGTTGCCGGTCGTCACCGACTTCCGCTCGTAGTGGAGGTGCCGGTTGCCTTTCAGCTTCCCGCCGGCGCCGCCGACGAGAAAGTGCGGGACGTCGTAGTGCTGATGCTGGTTCGAGTTGCCCATGTTGGTCCCGTAGAGGATCAGCGAGTGGTCCAGCAGCGTGCCGTCGCCCTCGGGAATCGACCGCAGCTTCTGCGCGAAGTAAGCGAGCGTCGAGACGTGATACCGGTTGATCAGCCCGTAGCGGCGGATCTGCGTCGCGTCGTCCTGGTGATGTGAGGCGCCGTGGAAGCTCGGGCTCGTGCCGCCGTCGGGGAACAGCGGGCTCTTCGGGAACGTGTAGACGCGGTTCGTGAGGTCGCGCGCGCCGAGCAGCGTCGCGACGCGCGTGATATCGGCCTTGAAGGCGAGCGCCAGCAAGTCGTAGTGCAGCTTGATGTGATCGTCGAACTGCTCGGGCACGCCCGGCGGCAGGTCGAACACCGGCACGTCGCTCGAGGCTTTCGCGGCCAGCTCGAGCCGCCGCTCGATCTCGCGGATCTCGTCGACGTATTGATTGACGACGAGGCGATCGGCGGGCCCGAGGTCCTTCCGCAGCCGCGTCAGCTCGCCGACGAGCGCGTCGAGGATGCTGCGCCGCTGCACGAGGCGCGCGGCGCGCAGCTCCGGCGTCCCGCCGCTGCCGAACAGCCGCTCGAAGACCACCTGCGGGTTGAGCTCCATCGGCAGCGGCGCCGTCCGCATCAGCGGCTCGGTTGACGGCGTCGGCAGGCCGATCCACGAGATCGAGTTCGTGTACGAGCAGCTGTATCCCTCGCCGCAATTGCTCGAGCTGGAGTTGGGATCCTCGACCGCCAGCTGCAGCGACGGCAGCAGCGTCTCGCCGCCGATCTTCTGCGCGATGATCTGATCGATGGTCGGGCTGCCGACCGTCGCGTCGGCCGCGGCGGTCTTGCGCGGCTTGATGCCAGTGAGGTACGCGGCGGCCACCCAGTGGTCCGATCCGGTCGTCCCTTCCGGCGGCTCCGCGGACTTCGACCACAGGCCGGTGATCACCGTCGTCTGGTTCTTCACCGCCTCGAGCGACTCGATGACGAACGGGAGCTTGTCGGGCAGCGCGCCCTCCGCCTGCGGCTCCCAGAGGCCCGGCGCCATGCCATGCGGAAAGAAGATGCCGACGAAGCGCGGCTTCGGCGCGACCGCGCTCTGCGCCATCGCCGGCGTCATCGCGTCGAGCAGCGGCAGCGCGAGCGTCACGCCGGCGCCGCGGAGAAAGAGGCGCCGGGGGATCTGCTTTTTCATCACGAACGACATGGTGTGTTCCCTTTGGTCCTTCTGGTCCGGCTGCAGCCGGACCCTACGTACCATTCCTGTGGTCCGGCTGAAGCCGGACCGCACGTACTATTCTGATGCCGGACCCCACGTACGGTTACTCCGTTTTCGTGTTCGTCTGGAACGGCGCGCTGCGAACCACCGCGAGCACCAGCGCGGAGAACCGATCGTCCTTCTGCGCGACGTCGCGCGCGACCGACCGCACCAGCGGCATGTCCTGGTAGTCGAGCCCGCGGCCGAGCGCGTAGGTCAGCAGCTTCTCGATGCTGACGCGCACGAACTGGCTCGAATACCGCGTCACCCATTGCCGCAGCGCGACGGGGCCGTCCACCATCGTGTTGTCGAAGAGCTGCGCCGAGGGGTCGACGGCCGTCCCCTCGTCTGTTGTGCGCCATAACCCGACGGCGTCGAAGTTCTCGAGCGCGAAGCCAATCGGGTCCATCATCCGGTGGCACTGCACGCAGTCGGCCCGCACCCGGTGCTCGAGCATCTTCTCGCGCATCGTCGGCTCGTGCTCGCTGCCGCGCGCGTCGGTGGCGCGCGCCGGCAGCGGCGGCACGTTGGGCGGCGGGTCGGGCGGGCTCATGCCGAAGATGTTCGTCATGATCCACTTGCCGCGCGTCACCGGCGAAGTGCGATCCGGCTTCGACGTCGTCGTCAGGAACGCGCCCTTGCCGAGCAGGCCCCGCCGGATGTCCATGTCCGGACCGAGCGTGATGCGGCGGAACTGGCTGCCGTAGATGTTCGGCATGCCGTAGTGCGCGGCCAGGCGCTCGTTGACGAACGTGTAGTCGGCGGTCAGCAGCTCGGTGATCGGCCGATCCTCGCGCACGATCGTGTCGAACAGCATCTCGACCTCGGTACGCATCGCCTGGCGGAGCGGGTCGTCGAAGTCGGGGTAGAGCGCCGGTACGGGCGCCACGCTGTCGAGGCCGCGGAGGTTCAGCCACTGCCCCGCGAAGTTGACCGACAGCGCCCTCGCCTTCGGATGCGCGAGCATCCGCCGCACCTGCTGTTCGAGAACGGCCGGCTCCTTGAGGTGCCCCTGCTGCGCGACCTTCAGCAGCGCTTCGTCCGGGGGGCTGCTCCACAGGAAGAACGAGAGGCGCGAGGCGAGATCGATGTCGCCGATGCGATAGGTCTGGCCGGCCGCGAGCGCCGCCGGCTGCTGTTCGATGCGATAGATGAACTGCGGCGAGGCGAGCACGCGCGCGAGCGCTTCCTCGACGCCGAGCTCGAAGTCCTTCTCGCGGCGTCCGAGCCGGTAGAACTCCATCAGCGCGTCGACGTCCGCCGCGGCCACCGGCCGCCGGAAGGCGCCGGTCGCCAGGTTCTGCACGATGCGCCGCGCGCAGGCTTCTTCCTCGCTCGCCCGCGGCGGGGTGCAGAGGAACAGCTTGCGGCGGCTCGGGGAACTGGCGGCGCGCGTGGCGCTGAACGGCCCCTCGATGCGAACCGTGCCGACGTGCGGAAAGAACGTGTAGCCGGGCGTCGGTCCGGTCTGGATGGTCGAGCGGCGGAAATGCCGGTCGAGATCGAGCAGCGGCGCGTACTGCGTCGCGAGGAACGTGGCGCCCACCATGTGGCTACCGGCGGTCACGTGCGTGCGCACGCGCATCGGCGCGCCCTTGCCGAAGAACGCTTCCGGCCCGTCCTGCCCGGTGCGCGCCGCCGTCTGCAGGCGCCCGCGGCACTCGGTCGCCGGCGCCCGTCCCCCGCCGTTCCAGTCCACCAGCGCCAGCCGCTCGGAGTCGAGCAGGAACTCGATCTGCTCGCACGGCACCGAGCCGAACCCGATCGGGGTCATGTTGTCGCCGAAGATCGGCGTCACCGTGATCGTGTACTCGCCGTCGGAGGGAAAGAGGTGCTCGACGAGCAGCCCGCCCCGCGTGCCGAACGGCAGGCCCTCGACCTGGTAGTCCTGCGACGTGTCCTCGCGCGGGCGGTAGACGACGAGCGTCGGATCTTCCGGCTCGCCGATGGCCAGCCGGCTGATCTTCTGCGCCGCGGTGATGTACGCCTCGACGAGCGTGGACGAAATGCCGAGCGCGCCGGCGATGTTGTCGAAGCCCGATGTCGAGTCGTCCGACGGCAGGTATTTCGCCGGATCGATCGGCAGGTCGAGCAGGTCGCGGATCGAGTTCGCGTACTCGGTCCTGTTGAGGCGATGGAGCCCCGGCGGCGGCGTGTACGGCGGGGCGTCGCGATCGAGCTCCGCTTCGAGCCACGCCGCCATCGCCTCGTAGGTCTGCGGGTCCGGCCGGCGCATGTCGACCGGCGGCATCATGCCGGCGCGCAGCTTCCGCGCCACCAGCTCCCACGTCTTCGCGTCGCGGTGGACGTTGGCAGGATCGAGGGTGTCGAGCGTCAGCTTTTTCGCGGAGTCGACCCCCGCCGCCTTCGCCCGCTCGCTGTGACACGAGTAGCAGAACTGCTGGAAGAGCTGTCGCTCGCGGGCCGCGTCGATGGCCGGTGCCGCGGCCGAAGAGGCGGGGGCCGGCGCCTGCCCCCCGGCGCGCGACGCGCGAAGAGGGACAGCGGCCTGCTGCGCGGTGAGGACCGCGGACAGAACGCTGCTGGCGAAGACGGCCCCCGCCAGCAGCAGAAGGACGCGAGTTGACACTCGCAATCGGCTACTCCGTCAGAACGTGTACTTCAACGCGAACTGCATGACGCGCGGGCTGGCGATCGTCGAGTACGACGTGATGCGCCCGAACGTCGCCGAGCTCAGGTTCACCGTCGGGTTGCCCGGCAGGAACCAGTTGAACGCGTTGAACGCCTCGACGCGCGCTTCAATTCTACGCGTGTTCGCCAGCGAGAACTGCCGGACGAGCGACAGGTCGAGCACCTTGAAGCCCGGCCCGTCGTAGCCGTTGCGGGGCGAGGTGCCGTAGGTGCCGAGCGCCGGCTGCGCGAACGCCCTCGGGTTCAGCCAGTTGTTGATCGTCCCGTCGCCGTAGGGATCGTCGAGCACCTGGTTGGCGCGCTGCGTCGTCGCCTGCATGCCCGACAGCGCACGGTCGGCGCCCGCCGTCACCGTCAGCGGCGTGCCCGACGAGCCGCGGAGCACGCCCGACAGCCGCCACCCCGAGGCGAGCAGGCGCGCCGTCGTGTTGGTGAACATCGGCGACTCGACGCTCGCGGTCACGTTGTAGATGTGCTTCCGCCACGCGTCGCAGCGCCCCTTCTCCTCTTCGAAGATCTTCTGCTGCTCGGCCTCGGACGGCGGGTTGATCACCGAGATCGGCTTCTGGTACCCGGTCGCGACGTTCAACGGGCTCTGGCCCTGGTTGATCAGCCCCTCGCAGCTCGACACGGTGTAGTTGCCGGTCAGGCTCGTGCCCGCAGTCAGGCGGCGCTGCACCGACAGCTGCAGGCCGTGGTAGTCCTGCCACCCCGCGTCGGACACGTAGTCGAGATAGCCGTAGTACTGGCCGACCGCCGGATTGATCAGGCTCAGCTCGCGCCGCTGATCGAGCGAGTTGTTGCAGTTGGCAAACGTCTGCGTGCCTCCGCCCGGCACGTTCACCGTGCACGGCGCGGCCGCCGTCGCGCCGGGCGTCGTCACCAGCGCGGGGTTGCCGTCGACGACGCCCCACACGTTGTACATGTGGTTGCCGATATAGGTCGCCGAGAACGCCATGCTGTCGCCGACCTGCTGCTGGAGGCCGACGTTCCAGCTGTTGTTGCGCGTCGTCTTGATGTCGTAGGGAACCGTGATGTAGAGCGGGTACAACGCCGCGCTCCACGGATAGTTCGACGGCGAGATCGGATACGGATTGACTCTCCCCACGGAACCCCAGGGATCGTCGAGCGTCGCGCCCGTCAGGCGCTGCTCGAGACCGAACGGCGGCGCCGACCGCGAGTCGAAGAAGAACTGCCCGCTGACGAAGTCGCCGGTCATGCCGAAGCCGGCGCGCACGGACGTGCGGCCGTCACCCTTCGGGTCCCACGCGACGCCGACGCGCGGCGCGATGTTCGTCCAGACGGTCCGCATGCCCGTCGTGCCCGGGAAGCCCGGATCGCCCGGGTAGAAGAGTCCCAGCGGCGCCTGTGGATAGACGGTGCTGTGCGTCCCCGACGTGATGCGCGAGTAGTCGAAGTTGTAGAACGCCTTGTCCTGGCTGTTCTGCGGGAACCACGGCTCCCACCGCGCGCCGTAGTTGAGCGTCACGTGCGACGACATCCGCCACGTGTCCTGCCCGTAGACCGCGTAGTACGGCTGCGAGATGTTCTGCCGGAACGGCGTCGCCTCCCGGAACTCGAACACCTTGCCGAGCAGGAAGTCGCCGAGCGGCAGGCCGGTGACCGCCCCGTTGAACGAGATCGGCCCCATCGACCGCACGTTCGACTCGGTCGTCCAGTTCGAGAACGACATCGCGCCGCCGATGCCGTACTGGTGGCTGCCGCGGACCATCGTCAGGTCGTCGGACAGGCCGTAGGTGTTCGGCTTGTAGAACGAGAAGGTCTCTGTGCCGGTGTTGATGCCGAACGCGCCGGTCGTCGTGATGTTCATGTAGTGCGGCACGTGTGAGTACATCTTGATGCCGACGTCCTCGGGGCCGAACATGTCGGCGTGCGTGCGCAGGACGCGTGTCCGGTTGACCGACAGGCGGACGTTGTTGACCATCGTGCTGTTCATCACCCACGTCTCGCCGACGGCGAGCGAGTGCTGCGCGTTGTCGCGGCCGCCCGCGCCCGTGCCGAAGGCAGCGAGGATGTTGCCGTTGGCGTTGTTGAGCGCCGGCTCCCAGAACGTCGTCGACAGCTGATAGCGCGCGAAGAGCGCGTGGCCCTGGTTCATCTGCCAGTCGACGCGGCCGATCGGCTGGTTCTCGCGCGGCCTGGTCGTCTGCGAGTACGCAATCTGACCGCACGGGTCGGTGCTCGTCGGCAGCATCTTGGCGATCCGCACCGCCGCGGGACTCAGCAGCGACGGATCGATGCGGTTGTTGACGAAGCCGAGCGCGGCGGGCAGGGCGAGGTTGCCCTGCGCGCGGCACTGCGCCGAGGCGACCGTCGTGAAGTCGCCGTTGATCATCGCGGGCGTCGGAATGAAGGTGATGATGTCGGCCGGCGTCTGCGTCGCGCGCGTGCCCTGATACGCGCCGAAGAAGAACATCCGATCTCTCACTACCGGACCGCCGATCACGCCGCCGAACTGGTTGCGGACCAGGCCGTCGTCGGCGCGCTTGCCCGTGGTGCGGTTGATCGGCGCAAACGGGCTCGTCGCGTTGAAGCGATGGTTGCGGACGAACTCGAACGCGTCGCCGTGGAACTGGTTCGTGCCCGACTTGGTCGCGACGCCGACGGTGCCGCCGGCCTTGTAGCCGTTCTGCGCGTTCTGCGAGCTCGTCTCGACCTTGAACTCCTGCATCGCGTCGGGGAACGGCAGCGGCAGGTTCACGCCGTCGTAGACGTTGTTGTGCAGCGCGCCGTCGAGCAGGTAGGCGACGCCGAACTGCTGGCCACCGGCGATGGCGATGCCGCGGCTCGAGGTCAGGCTGCGGCTCGACGGGTTGCCCGTGTCCACCGCGGCGCCCGCGAGGACGATGAGGGCCGCCGGGTTGCGCCCTTCGAGCGGAAGCGCCTCGACCTGTTCGTTGGTGATGACCTGGCCGACGGCGGGATTGCGCGTTTCAACGAGCGGCGCCTGCCCCTGGACGGTGAGCGTCTCGGCGAGCTCGCCGAGCTGCAGCGTCACCTTGATGACCGGGTTGCTGTTCACCTGCAGCGTGATGCCGCTCTGCGCGAAGCTGCGGAAGCCGGCGAGCGAGGCTTCGAGACGATACGGGCCGATCGGCAGGTTCAGGAGGGCGAATGAGCCGGTTTCATCGGTGACGCCTTCACGGCGGAAGCCTGTCTCGGTCTGGATGGCAACCACCGTGACGCCCGGCAGGACGGCGCCGCTGCTGTCCGCGATGTTGCCGTTGATTTGTGCCGTCGCCTGCGCCCACGCGTTGCCGGCTCCGAGCAGTAGAAGGACCACGCCGACCAGGACTCCCCACGTGCGAATCATCCAAATGCCTCCTGACGAGGGTTCACGAATACGCCGGAAATGATGAAAACCGGTCGAGCGAGCCGCAGGAAAGTGGCGGGAAGTATACACCGCTAACTCTTGCTCTGGTGCCGTCCCTCGCGCCGGATGACAGCGAGGTAAGTGACGGTATCCCACGAGTTATGGATGCCAATCAGCACCAGGGACAGGACGGCGGCCCCGACCGCGAAAAGCGAGGTTTCGGGCGCTTTCCGCAGGGTGATGCCGCCGATCAAGATCGCCCCGTATGCGACGACGGGAAACACCGAGTGCCACAGCCAGTCCTCCAGGACCGGCCGGTAATCGGTCTGCCGCCGCGCGCGGTGGACGGCGTTGAGCACGTACACGAGCCCGCCCCCGCCGCAGACGCCGAGAGTGACGGCGATGCCCGTCGCCGAGCGCCACGGGGCGCTGAGCGCGGCCGAGACGACGAGCCCGACGCAGAAATGCACGATCGTCGGCGTGCCGTACGCTCCGACGGAGGTGCTCGACGAGGGGGCCTCTTCGAGGTCGGCAATCAACGTCATCACCACGAACATCAGGCCCGTCAGCGCCCCAGCCGACGAGCCGACGATGACGTAGAAGCTTTCCCAGCCGGCGAGCTCCGGCATCACGTGGCCGGGAGGCCGAGCAGCTGCGCGGGATTGCGCCGCGCCATCCGATCGATGTCCTGATCGCTGAAGCCGTGCGCTTTCATCGCGCCGATGAACGCGGCGAAGCCGTCGGCCGGCAGCGGGTTGCCTTTCTGCCCGAGGTCGGACGAGAGGAGGCAGAACTCCGGGCCGACCTTCCGGATGGCATCGGCGAAGCGGTCCATGCGCGCCTTCCCGTCAGCGTCGCCGATGTTGCCGCCGACGAACTCGATGAGCGCGCCGAGCCGGGCGGCCTCCTGCATCTGCGGCACGGTCATGCGGATCGGATCGTTCATCGCGTGCGTGATGACGATGTGCTGGACGCCCTGGCGCTTCGCCTCGCGCACCAGCATCAGCCCTTCTTCCGCGGACACGTGGCCCGTCGCGAGCACGAGGCCGTGCTTCGCGATCGACGCGATGACGTCCTTGGTCGCCTGCAGGAGCTGGCCGTCCTTCGACACGCTCACGAAGGGGCGGTTCTCTTTCGAGACACGCACCTGGTTCTCGGCGTCGAAGGTGGACATCCAGACGAGCCTGCCGCGCGAGCCCGTGGTCGCGGCCATGTACTCCACCGCCGCCGGGTTGATGCCGCCGACGGTGAGATTCAGGTCAACGCCGCCGAACACCTCGATGCCCGGCACCTGCTTGCCGACGATGTAGGCGAGCCCCGACGTGTACTCGTAATGGTTTTTCAGGACGATCGCGCGCATGCCGGCCGCCTTCGCCTGCCGCGCGGCTTCGACGCCGTCAACGGATCGCGGCCGGCTGTCGGGCTCGGTGTGCACGTGGATGTCGATGGCGCCACGCAGGGCTGCCCGGGAATCCTGCCCCTGCTGCGCGCCGCCGGCGAGGCCGATCGCCGTACCGAGGATGCCGACGCCGGCCAGCGTCCAGGCGAAACGATGCATGCGCATAGGCTGAAACTCCCTTCCGTCACGTTGCACGGCTGAGGACGCGCATCCTACCAAAAAGCCCCGACCGGGCGTAGGATCACGTCCCGGAGGAGACGACGATGAAGAAGGTGTGCCTGACGGTTGTTGTGGGAGTGCTCGGCCTGGCCGTCGCGTGGGCCGTGCAGGCCGGGCAGGCGAAGATCGATGCCGCGCGCATGCTGGTCGGCACCGCGGCGTTTTCGGACCATCTTCAGATCAAGCCCGGCATCACGCGAAAGATCACGGCGGCCGACCTGCCGGGGCCGCTCGCGACGCCGTCCGCGACCAACCGCGCCATGATCATTCCGCGGCCGGCGAACGCGTGGCCGCAGGCGCTCCCGGGCTTCAAGGTGGATCTTTATGCGACCGGCTTCCCGGGGCGCAAGATCCTCACGGCGCCCAACGGCGACTTCTTCGTCGCCGACAGCATGGGCGGAGAGATCAAGGTGTTTCGCGGCCGCAAGGCTGACGGGACGCCCGAGCAGAGCTCGGTGTTTGCCACGGGCCTGGATCGCCCGTACGGCATCGCGTTCTATCCTGCCGGCTCGTCGCCGCAGTGGATTTACATCGGCAGCACCAACAAGGTCGTCAAGTTCCCGTACAAGAGCGGCGATCTGAAAGCCACCGGCCCGGCCGCCACGGTCGTTCCGGAACTGCCCTCCGGTGGCGGGCACTGGACGAGGGACCTGGCGTTTTCACAGGACGGCAGGCGGATGTTCGTCGGCGTCGGCTCGGCGTCGAACGTCGCCGAGGGTGATGCGAGCGTGATCGAGCGCGAGGTCCACCGGGCCAACGTGCTCGAATACACGCCCGAGGGACAGTTCGTGCGCGTCTACGCCTCGGGCATCCGCAACCCCGGCGGCGGCCTCGTCGTGCATCCGCAGACGGGCGAACTGTGGGTGTCGACCAACGAACGCGACGCCCTCGGCGACAACCTGGTGCCCGACTACATCACCCACGTCCAGGAAGGCGGCTTCTACGGCTGGCCGTGGTACTACATCGGCGGCCATCAGGATCCGCGGCACGCCGGCAAGCACCCGGAGCTGAAGGACAAGGTGATCGTGCCCGACGTGCTGCTGCAGGCGCACAACGCGTCACTCGGCTTCAGCTTCTACGGCGGCTCGCAGTTTCCCGCCGAGTATCGCGGCGACATCTTTGCCGCGCAGCACGGCTCGTGGAACAAGTCGGTGCGCACCGGCTACGAGGTCATTCGCATTCCGATGCGCAACGGAAAAGCCACCGGCGAATACCAGGACTTTCTCACCGGCTTCGTGACGCCTGACGGACAGGTGTGGGGGCGGCCGGTCAGCGTGGCCGTCGCGCAGGACGGCGCGATCATGGTCACCGACGACGGATCGAACTCGATCTGGCGCGTCAGCTACATGGGGAAGTGAAGCCGTCTACTTCACGGGCTCCAGGCCGGTCTGCTTGATAGTCGGCGCCGCGGCCGGGGAGGAGAGGAAGTCGATCAGCTTCCTCGCTTCCACCGGATTTTTCGCGCCGTTGGGAATCGCGGCCGAGAAGATCGTCACCTCCTGCGCGCCTTCCGGCAGCGGGCCGACGATGGTGATGCCGGGCACCGGCCGAAGCTCGCTGATCTGCTGGAAGCCGATGTCGATGTCGCCCCGTGCGAGCGCGTCGCCGACGCGCTCGTAGGCCTCGATCTTCTTGCTCTTCGGCAGCACCTGCTGCGCGACGCCGAGCTTCTGGAACAGCACGGTGCTGAGGTAGACGCCGCTGGCGCTGTCGGAGTAGCCGACCGACTTCGCCTGCAGCAGCGTGCGCTTCAGCCCTTCGACCGTGCTGATGTCCGGCTTCGGCGCACCCGTGCGCACCGCCAGGCCGATGAGCGAGCGCACGAGGTCGAAACGGTTGCGCGGATCGACCCGTCCCTCCTTGATCAGCGCCTCCAGCCCCGGCCCCGCGAGGATGATCACGTCGATCGGCTCGCCGCGCTTGAGGCGGTTCGGAATGGCATCGGGCGTCGCGCCCATCGACGCGCCGAACGCGCTGATGACATGGACGTGCGTCTCGCGCTCGAACCGCGGCACGAGCTGCTTGTAGGCCTCGGTGAACCCGCCCGAGGTCACGACGCGGACTTCCTGCGCCGAGGCCGCCGCCGCCATCAGCAGCGCGACCGCGAGGAGCCCAGTGATCCTGAACGCGCGCATCGTCTTCATCATCATCACCACCGGTCACGGTCAGACGGACCTGACGCCTTTTACGTAGCGGTCAACTTCGCGCTCGAGCACGTCGAGCGGCACGACCCCCGTGGTCAGCACCACGTTGTGGTAGTCCCGTAGCGAGAACCTCTCGCCGAGCGCCTGCTTCGCCTTGTCGCGCAACTCGAGCAGCTTGAGCTCTCCCATCATGTACGAGCACGCCTGCCCGGCATAGACCACGTAGCGCTCGACCTCGCTCGCCTCGATGCCGTAATCGATCCCCTGCTGCCGCGTCCACTTCTTCGCATGGATGCCTGTGTCGACGACCAGCCGCCGCGCGCGGAACAGCTCGTAATCGAGCTGCCCGAGGCGTCCCTCGACATCGTCGCCGTACCATCCGCTCTCGGCCGCGAGCCGCTCCGCGTAGAGGCCCCACCCTTCGGTGATCGCCGAGATGCCGCCGAACAGGCGCCCCTGTACGAACCGCGGCAGCTGCTTGTTCTCGGTCTGCAGCGCGATGTGGAAGTGATGGCCCGGCACCGTCTCGTGGTAGACGATGCTGCGCAGGCCGAACCTGGTCATCATCTCCACGCGCCGCGGGAACTGAAAGGTGCCCGGCCGCGAGCCGTCGGGCGCGGGCGCGTTGTAGTTGGCGGCCGCGTTCGCCTCGCGGAACGCCGGGAACGGACGCGCAACGACCGGCGACACCGGCCGGCGGTCGAAGAGCAGCGCGGCGCGCCGCTCCGCGTCCCGGATGATGCCGTCGATGTCCTTCATGATCTGGTCGCGGCTCTGCTCGGAGCGCGGATTCGGGTACTGCATGTCGAGCTTCAGCTTCGCGATCCGATCCTTGACCGTCCCGCCGGTGCGTCCGATCTGGCGAAGCAGGCGATCCATCTCGGTCTCGATGCGGCTCACCTGCATCAACCCGACCTCGTGGATGTCGTTCGCCGTCCGCGGGGTGGTGGTGTAGTAGCGCACGAAGGAGGCGTAGGCGTCGAGCCCTCCGGGCAGCCGCCACAAACCTGCGTCGTCCGTGGCCTGCGGCACCTGTCCTTCGAGCAGCTCGATGGCGCGTTTCCACGCCGGGTAGATCTGCGCGACGAGAATCTTCTCCGCGTCGGACTGCAGCTGGCGCCGCCGCACCGGCGCGAGCGAACGGATGGCGGACAGTCGATCGGCGAAGGTCGCGACGAACGGGTTCTGCGTCGGGCGCATCTCCGCGAACGCACGCATCTGCCTGACCGTGGCGGCGAGGATGAACCGCGGCGGGACGACCTTCCTGTCCGCCAGGCGGCGCGCGTCCTCGATCGACTCGTCCATGCTCGTGGCGACCTGCGGAAGCGTAGCCACGTAATTCTCCGCGTCGCGCTCGGTCACCACCGTGCGGCGAATCGTGAAGGTGTCGACGAGCGTGACGTTGGCGCCGTTCATCTGCTCGAGCGGGAACGTGAAGTCGAGGAACGGCTCGCTCTCGACGATGGCCGCGAGCTGCCACTGCAGCAGGTCGGCCGAGACGCGCAGCACGTCGGAGAGGCCGCTGCGGTCGAAGCGTCCGAGCTCGAGGAGGGCCGTGCGCGCCCGGCGGATCCGATCACGCCGCCACTCGATCGTTCGCGGCGTCAGCTGGCGCTCGAGCATGTCCTGCTCGTCGCCGGTGAAATAGCGGTTCGAGGTCGCCAGCGTCGGATCGTGGCGCACCCAGTCGTCGGTCACCTCGCGGAAGAAATCGGCGATGGAGCGCTGCTGGGCCTCGAGCGCAACGATGCTCGACAGCGGCGTGCCCGCCGTCGCGCGCAGCGCGAAGGCGGGCGCGACGCCGAGCGCGAGGCCGGCGGCGAGCAGTTCCCTGCGGGTCACGTCCTCACCTGCGGCGCATCATACCGCCCCGAATCGCCCGGGCGCGTCACTTCCGCCGCCGTGCGCTTTTCAGCGGCGACCAGCCGAGGCGGACCGAGCTCCGAGATCTGATAGCCCCGCGGGTACGTACGGTTCCGGCTGTCGGTGAAGAAGTGGGGCGCGCGCCGGGCGGGCAGCCACCGGAGGAAGCGCCCGCGCAGCGTCAACGCCGCGCGCAGCAGCGGACGTGTCAGCGGCAGCGGCTTCGGGAAGCCGAAGGCGGCAAGCATCGCATCGTCCAGCATCGCGTAAATGCTGTAGCGGACGATCGGCGTGAAGATGCGCGGGAACCACGCGGCAAAGAGATCGCGCGTGGACGCGCCAATGCGGTGGTTGGTCTCCGCGAACCGGAACTGCGCGCGCTCGTACGCGCGGCTCCACGCCTCGAACGCCTCGTAGGACCCGGGGATGTTCGCGATCCCCATCCGGTTGCCGACTTCGCGCCAGAACCAGTAGTAGCCGAGCCGCTCGTGGCGGCTCGTGGCGCGCCAGCCGAACCGATCGATCCAGCGGATCGGCTCGTAGACGAAGGTCGAGAGCACGTAGAGAAAATCGTCGTTGGCGATCGTGAAGTGCCCGTGCGCCCAGTTCATCCGCGCCAGCGCTTCCCTGCCGCGGGCGCTCTCGTAGCCCCACTTGCACATCTCGGCGACGAGGAGCGACGTGTCGTCGTAGCGCTGCTGCGTGCGCTCGCGGAACTCGCCGGTGCGATCGAGGAGCGCCGAAATGCTCGGCACGCAGTAGGTGCGATACAGGGCAATCTCGAGCGCGCGGATCGAGTCCCACGGAAAGTCGTAGCCGAACGACAGGTGCACGATCCGCTGGTGGTCGCGCTCGGGATCGAGCCGTTCTATCTCCTGGAGAATGTCGAACCGCCCGGGCACGCGGGCATCCTACACTATTGGCCATGCACCAGCGTCTCGGCAGGTTGATGTTTGGAGCTTGGATCTTGGAGCTTGGAGTTTGGAGCTTCGCGAGCGCGCTCGCGCTTCTCCTGCTGCCGGCGATGGCCGCCGCGCAATCCAACCCCGCCGCCCAGGCCGCCCAGCAGTGGCGCCAGCAGCACGAGCGCGCCATCCTCGACGAGTTCACGACGCTGCTCGCAGTGCCGAACGTCTCGAGCGACAAGCCGAACATCCAGCGGAACGCGGAGCTCGTCGCGAAGATGGTCCAGGCCCGCGGCCTCGCCGCGAAGCTGGTGGCGGTACCCGGCGGGAATCCAATCGTCGTCAGCGAGATCCGGACGCCCGGCGCAACGCGAACGATCGGGCTTTACGCGCACTACGACGGCCAGCCGCTCGACCCGAAGGAATGGGCGTCGCCGCCGTTCGAGCCCGTGCTGCGCAATCGGCCCGTCGAGGACGGCGGCATGCCCATCCGGCTGCCGGCCGCCGGCATACGGATCGATCCCGAGTGGCGGCTCTACGCGCGCGGCGCGGGAGACGACAAGGCGGCGATTGTCGCCATGCTCACCGCGCTCGACGCGATCAAGGCCGCGGGGCTGCGCATGCAGTCGAACATCCGGCTCGCGTTCGAGGGCGAGGAGGAAGCGGGCTCGGCGAACCTCGAGAAGACGATCGCCGCCAACAAGGAGTTGTTCGCGGCCGACGTCTGGTTGATCTGCGACGGCCCGGTCTACCAGACGCGCCAGCAGTCGCTCATCTTCGGCGCGCGCGGCGTGATGACGCTCGAGCTTACGGTCTATGGCGCGCGCACCGAGCTGCACAGCGGCCATTACGGCAACTGGGCGCCGAACCCCGCGCTGGAGCTCGCGCGCCTGCTCGCCTCGATGAAGAATGAGAAGGGCCACGTCGTCATTCCCGGCTTCTACGACCACGTCGAGCCGCTCGGGCCACTCGAGCAGGAGGCGATTGCCGGCGCGCCGCCGATTGACAGGCAGCTGCGCAACGAGTTCTGGCTCGGCTCGACGGATGAAGCACCGAAGCCGCTCTACGAGCTGTTGACGCAGCCGTCGCTGAACATCCGCGGCATGGCGAGCAGCCGCACCGGCGCGCAGGCGAGCAACGTCATCCCGTCCACCGCAGTCGCCACGCTCGACATCCGGCTCGTGAAAGGGATGGACATCGCCGGCACGCAGCAACTGCTCCGCGACTTCATCGCGCGCAAAGGCTTCTACGTCACCGACCGCGAACCGGATGCCGACACGCGGCGCGCGCGGGCAAAGATCGCCCGGGTCGTCTTCGGCGCCGGGACCGAAGCGCGGCGCACGTCGATGACGCTGCCGATCGCGCAGGAAGTCATCCGCACCGCCGAGAGCGCGCGCGGGCCGGTCGTGAAGCTGCCGACGATGGGCGCGGCGGTGCCGCTCGAGGCGTTCGAGCGGCCGCTCGGCGCGACGACCGTCATCGTGCCGATCGCGAACCACGACGACAACCAGCACACGTTCAACGAGAACCTGCGGCTGCAGAACTTGTGGGACGGGATCGAGCTGATGGCGGCGCTGCTGACGATGTAGGGGCCGGCTCGTAGGGGCCGGCTTCAGCCGGCCCACCACCAACTCCCAACTACCAACCACCAACCAGCGTCAGTTGGTCGCCGTCGCCTGGCGCTGCTCGAGGCGGATCTGGGCGGCGCGGGCGCATCCTTCCATGACCTTGAAGTAGTCCTGGACGGCTTTCGCGCCGATCTCGTACGGATGCGGGCCTTTCGATCCGAGCATCCGGTTCTTCTGCACGGCCTCGTCGAACTCCGAGTGGTTCGACAGCAGCACGGTTGCATTGACGGCGGCCGCCTTCTCCGCGAACTTCTTCTGCGAGTCGATGTAGGTCTGGAAGTTCCTGATGCCGGGCACCGGCGTGTTGTTGACGAAGTTGAACGCGGTGCCGCCCGAGTAGGCGACGTTGACGGTGCGGCCGCGATCGAGCGCCGTGAAGGTGTACGACAGCGTGCCCGGCGTGTGGCCCGGCGTCAACCAGATGGTCACCGTGCGCCCGCCGAGCGTGATCTTCATCCCGTCGGTCGCGACGATGTCGCGCTTGGGCGCCATCGTCTTGAAGCGGTTCGGATACTTCTCGACCGACTCCCAGTCGGGCGCGCCCATGACGACCTTCGCGCCGTATTTCTTCTGGATCATTTCCGCGCCGCCGATGTGATCGGCGTGCGCGTGCGAGATGATGAGGTACTTGATCTGCTTCGGGTCGAGCCCCAGCTTCTGCATCCCGCCGACGACCAGCTCCTCCGAGTTGTAGGGGAAGATCGTGTCGATGAGGATGATGCCGTCGCGCGTCGTCAGCGCCCACGCCGAGTGCACCTTGCCGCCGACGAAATAGACGTCGTCGAAGACCTTCGCGGGCTCGGCGTACCACGTGTCGCGCGCCGGCGCCTTCTTCGGATCGGCGACGTAATCAGGGACGGTGTCGCTGGTGTTCTCGCCCCCGCTCTGCGGCAGCAGGCATGTACGGACCAGCGTGCCGAGAAATTCGAAGCCGGCGGCGTCCTTCGCCCCCTGGACGGCCGCGCGGTATTCCGCGTCGAAATCCCTCCGCCCCTGCGCCTGCGCGAGGACCCCCACGGTCAGGCCAGCCAGCATCGCCACCGCGCCACACCACACATGCCGCCGTTTCATACGTCCTCCCGGTTCGAGCAGAGGGATGGTAGCATTCGGCCCATCCAGCGGGAGGAATAGATGCGCTCGCAAGATCGGCAAGTTCACCCACTGGGAACTGCGGCGCGCGAAGTTCGCCGGCACGTGCAAGGGGTCACTTCTCTTCTGGCGGCCGTTGCACTGCTCATCGCATTCGCGCCCGCGCGGCCGGCCGGCGCGCAGAGCGAGGCGCGTTTCAAGGTGCGCCTGTCCCCCGTGCCGATCGATGTCGCGATGCGGAGCACGGTCGCAGGCGTCGGCTCGGCAACCGCCGTCCTGAAGGGCTCGATGCTGACCGTGAACGGGACGTTCGAAGGGCTGCGGTCTCCCGCGACGACGGCGCGTCTCCACCAGGGAGCGGCGATGGGTCTGCGCGGGATGTCGTTTGCCGATCTTACCGTCTCCGCGGCGAACAACGGCACAGTGTCCGGGTCCGTCATGCTGACGCCGGGACAGGCGCAGGCGTTTCGAGCGGGCCGTATCTACCTGGTGATTTCGAGCGAGAGAGCTCCCGACGGCAACCTGTGGGGCTGGTTCGTCCGCAATTGATCCCCGGAGAGGCCGACCTTCAGGTCGGCCTGACTGAAGGAGGGCCGATGTCCGCTTTCCTGCAACGGCTTGTCGTCGCGTCGATCGTGATTGGTGGCGTCGCCGTCATCGGCGTGGCCGGCCAGCAGCAGGGCGCCGGCCCGTTCACGGCGGCGCAGGCATCCGCCGGCGCCGCCGCCTACCAGGCGAACTGCGCTGCCTGCCACCAGCCCGATCTGAAGGGACAGGGGACCGCGCCGACGCTCGTCGGTCCCGAGTTCCTGGGTGGATGGGGCACACGAACGACGCGCGACCTGCTCTCGTTCATGCAGCTGACGATGCCTCCGGCGAGCCCGGGCGCGCTCGGGGCCGACGTCTACGCGAACATCGCGGCATTCGTGCTCCAGTCGAACGGGGCTCGCGCGGGCAATCAGGCCTTGACGGACAACGCACAGGTGCCGATCAACTCGATCGCGACCGGGCAACCTGCAGTGGCGGGCGCCCAGCAGGCAGGAGGCCGCGGCGGCCGCGGCGGCGCGGCGCCGGCGCGACCGGCCGGTGTCACCGTCGCGGGAGAAGTCAGGAACTTCGTCCCGGTGACCGATGCCATGCTGCGCAACCCGGATCCCGGCGACTGGCTGATGCTGCGCCGCGATTACCGGGCGTCGAACTACAGCCCGCTGACGCAGATCACGAGCGGCAACGTCAAGAATCTCCGCCTCGTCTGGTCGTGGGCCATGAACGAAGGCGGCACGAGCCAGCCCGCGCCGCTCGTCCACAACGGGATCGTCTACCTCAATAACGCCGGCAACATCGTCCAGGCGCTCGACGCGAAGACCGGCGAGCTGATCTGGGAGAACCGCTACGGCACGAGGCCGGCGGCGGCCGCCATGCGCGGCATCGCGATGTACGACGACAAGGTGTTCGTCACCACGGACGAGGCCCACCTGCTGGCCTTCGACGCGCGCACCGGAAAGCAGGTGTGGGAAACGACGATCGGCGACCGATCGAAGGGCGAGTTCGGCGCGAGCAGCGGTCCGATCGTGGCGAAGGGCAAGGTGATCCAGGGACTCAACTCCTGCGCGACGTATCGCGAAGACGAGAAATGTTTCATCAGCGCCTACGACGCCGCGACGGGCAAGCTGGCGTGGAAGTTCAATACCGTCGCGCGCTCGAACGAGGCGGGCGGCGATTCGTGGGGCAAGCTGCCGGACATGTTCCGCGCCGGAACGGAGTCGTGGATTACCGGTTCCTACGATCCCGCGCTGAATCTCACCTACTGGGGCACGGCGCAGGCCAAGCCCTGGATGGCGGTCAGCCGCGGCATGTCGATGGACGACGACGCGCTCTATTCGAGCTCGACGCTCGCGCTCGACGTGGACACCGGCAAGCTGGCGTGGCACTTCCAGCACGCGCCCGCCGAAGCGCTGGACCTCGACGTCGTCTTCGAGCGCGTGCTCGTGGACGATGGCAACCAGAACCTGCTGTTCACCGTCGGCAAGGACGGCGTCCTGTGGAAGCTCGATCGGAAGACGGGCAAGTATCTCGGCCACAAGGAGACACTGTTTCAGAACGTCTGGAGCGCGTTCAACGAGAAGACCGGCCGGCCGCAGTACCGGCTCGACATCATGGAGCAGCAGCTCGGACAGTGGATCCAGGGATGCCCGAGCACGGAGGGCGGCCACAACTGGCCCGCGTCCACCTATCACGCCGGGACCAGGGAGCTGATCATCCCGCTCAGTCAGAGCTGCCTGGAGATCAACGGGCAGAAGGTCGACCAGAAGGAAGGGGGCGGCAGCGGCAACGGTGCGGCACGGCGCTTCTTCGAGATGCCGGGAACCGACGGCAAGATCGGGAAGCTGGCCGCCTTCGACGTGGCGACGATGCAGGAGAAATGGGCGTACACGCAGCGCGCCCCGTTCCTGACGTCGGCGATGTCGACGGCGGGCGGCGTCGTGTTCGTCGGCGACGTCGATCGCCGGTTCCGGGCGCTCGACGTGAAGACGGGCAGCGTGCTGTGGGAGACGCGGCTCGGGACGTCCGTCCAGGGATTCCCGGTGACCTTCAGCATCGACGGCAAGCAGTATGTCGCCGTCACGACCGGCAGCGGCGGCGGCAGCCCGCGCAATGTGCCCGCGACGATCGCGCCGGAGATTCACTCCCCCGCCACCGGCAACGCGCTCTACGTGTTCGCGCTTCCGGAATAAAGCGGGCAGCGGGCAGCTGACAGCAGGCAGTCTGAGGTCGGCAGCAGGGCGGGTCCTTTCGGACCTGCCTCACTTCGTTGAGTTCGTCGCGCGGCGAATCGGCGAAGCTAGGTAATTCGACCTCTGACAAACCCAAGGCAAATGACTGAAAACGCTCGGCTTCCGAGGGCGCTTGGCAACCGTGCCCTTGACGCACCAAGATCGCGGCTCTACAGGCGGGGTATCTCTTGCTCCCGATCGATGTGGTGATCGATCTGACTCCTGGAGATGTCCTGAAGCCCTTTCAGCGCCGACGGGGACGTATGCGTACGAAGATGCGCCTGTGGTCGGGCCGAGGCGGAAGGCGGCGAAGAAACGCTAGGAGAAGCAATGACAAAGAAGCGGACGAGTAATTCGCGTGGACCTCGCGGCCCCGCTGGACCCGCAGGACCTAAAGGCCGACCTGGAGAACGTGGGGCGCACGGGACCAAAGGCGACCAGGGCGCGAGGGGTCCCGTAGGCTTGCTTGGCCCTGATGCTGAGCCCAAAAAACTCATCAAGGCGCTTGACGTTCAGGTGGAGGGCATTTACCGCGAACTCACAAGCCAGATGAACCGAATGACCCGTCTGCAGGGGCAGCTCGACGAGGTGCGCTCAGCCATTCGTCGATTGGGCGGCCTGCATTAGAGACTTGGGTTTTGTCAAAGGCAGGATGACCTATGAAGCTACTGGTCGCCTCCCGCTCAGCGAACGTGATCACGTAGCCGTCGGGATCCACGCACGCGAATTCCGTCAGGCCATACCACTTCTTCTCGAGCGGCATGACGATCGTGACGCGCCCCTCGAGAATGCCGGGTATTCGGCGCCGCCGGCTCCGGCGCATTCAGGAAGACCTGCACGGCGCCCTTCTTCATCAGCGCGATATCACGATGCTTACCTGCCGGCGGTCCACCTGATGGCGCCGGCGAGCTGCCGCTGGAACCGCGGGTCCATCCACGTGGCCGGAAAATGACCGAGCGCGTTGTAGTACGTGCGCCCCGCGCCGAACGACTGCGCCCACGCCAGCGGATAGTCGCCGCTCGCGCCGACCGAGGACGCGTCGAGCCGCAGCAGGACCTGCACGCGGCCGCGCGGGTTGTCCTGGAATGTGTAGAACTCCTCGAGCAGCGAGAAGCGGTCGCCGATACCGGCGTTCGCGGGATGCGACGCGTCTTCGACGACCACGGTGCCCTGCTGCGTCCACGGATGATCCCTGAAATACGCGCCGACGAGCCGGCCGTACTCGGGCCATTCGTAGAGCGTGTCGGTGGCGCTGTGCACGCCGATGAAGCCGTGGCCGCTCGAGACGAAATCGACGAGCGCGCTCCTCTCCGCCGCGCCGAGCGGCAGCTCGCCGCTCGTCAGCGCGAACATGACGACGTCGTAGTTCCTCAGGTTGTCGGCGCCAAGGGCCGCGAGGTCTTCGCTGGCGGTCACCGAGAAGTCGCGGCTGGACGCGGCCAGCGCCGCCATCACCTGGCGGGCGGTTGGAATGGAGTCGTGGCGGAAGCCCGCGGTGGCGGTGACCATCAGCACCCGTGTGGTGACGGCAGGCGCCGACGGCTGGACCGCGGCGGACGGCGATGCGGGGGAGTCGGCCCGCGAGCAGGCGCCGGCGAGAACCACGAAGAGCGCGAAGAGCACGAAGCGCGCGCGGGCCGCGCGCCGCATCACAGCACGCGGGCCTTGCGCATCACGCCTTCGGCCTTCTGCCGGATCTCCTGCGCGAGCGTGAACGGGTCCGCCTGCTGGTACTTCGGCAGGAACAGTTCGACCGAGAGCGACCCCGAGTATCCCTTGTCGCTGACCTTGCGGAGAATCGTCGTCAACGGACTGATGCCGTCGCCCGGGATGAGTCGCGTCGTGTTGTCGAGCAGCTCGCGCGGCATGTCGGGCACGTCCTGGAAATGCATGTGGCCGATCTCGTTCGGCTTGAGCAGGTCGAGGTCTTCCAGCTTGTTGTTGCCCGACCAGAAGTGGTAGCAGTCCACCAGCGGCTTGACGTTCGGATGACCCGCCGCGCGCGTCACCTTGATCATCGTCGTGAGCGTGGAGATGAACGGTGAGGCGCGCGTGAACTCGGCGGTCATCCGCATGCGGAACTGCTGCACGACGTCGCCCACCTGCCGCATGTTGTCGGCGCCCGTCTTGTAGTCGTCTTCCGTGAACTTCTGCATGCCGCCGCCGACGGGCGCGTAGATGTGCGTCAAGCCGAGCTCCGCGAGCATCTCGCAGCGCTTCTTCAGGCTGTCGAGCGCGGCCGCGTGGTTCGCGTTCGGCTCCCACAGGCCGCCGACGCCGCAGGCGGCCGACACCGGCGTCAGGCCGTTGTCGGTCAGCACGCGCTTGGCGGCGGGCAGCGAGTCGTTCTTGAGAAACGCGTCGAGCTGCGCGGCGGTGATCTCGACGTTCTTGATCCCCGCGCGCGCCCACCCCTCGAGCGAGGCGCGATACCCCGCCGCCGCGGACGTGTTCTGGTGGATGGCGAGCGTCATCTTCTCGGCGGCCGCCGCCTCGGCGGCGATCATCATGGCCACCGGCGTCACGAGCATCTCTCGTCGGGACAGCATGGTCCGCCTCCGGCCGGCGAGCAGTCGCCGGTAATCAATCGGCCGGCAGCGCCTTCGCGAGCCAGCGGGACATCGCCGCGGCGATGTCCATGTTGTTTTTTTCCAGCATCATCATGTGCCCGTTGCCGTGGATGCCGGCATCGGCCAGCTTGACCCACTCCGGATGCACGCCGGCCTGCTGCAGGTACTTCACCGTGCAGTGGTCGTACGCCGCGTGATACGACGCCTCCGACGTGACGACGAGAATCGGAACCGTCGCCAGGTTCGGCAGCCGCCGCGCCGGCGGTTTCTGCAGCCAGCAGCGCACGAGATCGGGGGCGTCCGGCCTGGCCTCGCGCGCGGGGGCGAGGTCGGCAGCCTTCGCAGCCGCCGGTGCGTAGGCGAGCGGCACCGCCGTGATGCCCCACACGTTGACGATCATCGGCACATCGCGGAACCAGTCCGGTGCGCCGAGGTTCTCGACGCCGTAGAACGGCGGTCCGTTCGGCTCGACGGCAACGATCGCCTTGACGAGGTCGGGCTTCGCATCCGCGACCGGCCAGCCGAACGCTCCTGACTGCGAGTGCGTCAGCAGGATCGCCGGCCCGATCTTCTCCAGCAGCGCCAGCAGCGCGTCGCGATTCAACACCTGCTGCTCGGCGTAGTCCTCGATCGACGGCAGCTGCGACGCGAAGAACTGATCGAAGACGGGATCACCCGGCGCCCCGCTCCCCGGCCACTGCGTGTGCAGGCGCGCCTGCGGCCAGAGGCGATAGCGTTCGGGCGCGACGAAGCGCTGCTGCGTGGTGTCCGGATTGAGCTTCGTCGCCTTGCCGTAGACGTCGGCTTCGTACGCGGCCCTGCCCCGTCCCGGCTGGTCCACGACGTACACCGCGTAGCCCTGCCGCAGGAAGAACTGCGCCCACCCTTCGCGTCCGTCCGGCGTCCCCGTGAAGTTGGTCCCAGACTGCGAGCCGCCGTGCACCATGACGATCGGCCACGGATGCGCCTGCCGGCTCGGGATCTGATACTCGGCGTAGAGGTGTCCGCTGAGCACGCGGCGGCCGTTGACGGTCGAGTACTTGCCGCCCGCGAACACGTACCCCTGCCGCGCGATCGAGAGCGGCGGCGGGGTGTTCTGCGCGAGCGCGCCGCCCGCAGCGATCGCGAGCGACGCCGCGACGGCGGCAAGAAACCGCATCACCCGGTCCCCGCTATTCCAGCCGCGTCAGCTTGAGCACCGCGCCCGACGGCTTCTGCGTCAGCGTGAGCGCGTTGCCCGTGATGGCGAACTCGTATTGATTGCCCGCGCCGCCGATGGCGAACTTGCTCTTGGCGACCATCGCTTTGGTCGCAAGCGTGTTGCCGGTGACGGTGTACGTGCCCGTATTGAGATAGAGCGTGTTGAACACCGCGACCTTGTCGGCATCTGTGGCCTTGTCATTCGACGGGTACTCCGGGAGCGCAGCACCCTGGATGCGCGCGAAGCTGTAGTGCCCTCGCGTGAAGATGTAAAGGCCCGGCTGCGCGCCGTCAACCCGCCACGCGCCCGTGAGCGGGGTGCCGGGTGCCGATTGTCCGGACATGGTCGTCGCGGCAACAACGAGTGCCAGCACCGTCATCACGTACTTCATCGCTTCTCCTCCGTACCACCTGATACCTGATACCTGATACCTTCTGCCCACTGCCCCACTGCCGACTGCCCGCTATTTGCCCATCGCGTTCTTCTTCCAGATCGCCCAGCTGCGCGGATAGTACCCCGGTGCGCCCGGCTCCGCGACCGGCTGCTGGTTCGGCGTCGGCGGCGCGAGGTCCGCCTGCGTGAGATAGCTGATGTTGCCGCCGCCGAGCGCAATCGTCTGCGCCTGCACCCGCGCGTTCACGTCGAGGAAGATCGCGCTGCTCACCGCGTCGGGGACGCTCGAGCCGACGATGACGGCGCCATGGCCGCGGATGAGCGCCACCGTCTTGTTGCCGAGCGCCTGCGCCAGCGCGGTGCCGACCTTGTTGTTGTCGATCAGCATGCCGACCTGTCCCTGCACCTTCCGGATCTCGAACATCGGGACGCCGGCCACGAGGAACGTGGCCATGTGGTACATCGGCCGCAGCGTCACCGTCGAATCGGTGAACGGCAGCACCGACGGCATGTGCGAGTGGACGACCGACCTCACGTCGGGGCGCGCCTTGAAGATGGCGGCATGGATGTACCGCTCGCGGTACCCCTGTGGCGCCTTCGCGTTCACCGGGTTGCCATCGAGGTCGTACTCGACCAGGTCGGCGGCGGTGACGAGGCCGGGTGCGAGGTCGCGCGCGAGGAAGAAGCGGTCGGGCCGCTGCGGGTTGCGCGCGCTGACGTGGCCGAGGCCGTCGAGGATGTTTTCGTTCGCGAGAATGCGGTTGGCGACGACGAGGTCGTCGATGATGATGCTGGCAGGCCCTTGCGCTGGCTTACCGGACTGCCCTGCCAGCACCTGTGTCGTGAGGAGCGCCGCGCCCAGTACGCCGGCGGCCCAGTATGTCAGTCGCATACCACCTCCAGAAGGTGCCCCATAATGCCACCGTGGCAGCCGGGTTGCACGCCACGCGCGGGAGGTCCATCGTGCTGCACAAGGCCAGTTACCTGAAGGGTTTTCATCTCCTCGCCACGGACGGCGAAATCGGGCACGTCGACGATTTCCTCCTCGACGAGAGCTGGCACGTTCGCTATCTCGTCGTCGACACCAGCAACCGCATCGGCGGGCGCTCCGTGCTGATCGGCGCGTCCGCGGTCGCGTCGATCGACGCGCCGAACGCGAAGGTCCACGTCACCCTGTCGCGCGACGCGATCAAGCAGAGCCCGTCGGTCTCGACCGCCGACATCGAGCTGATCGAAACGCTGCCGTCGGTGCTGATCATCTGACCGCTCTGGCGGCCCGCTGCGCCGCCAACGTTGCCGAGGGCTCGCGGAACCTGCCCTACTTCAGCAGGGCCGCGACCTTGGCGATGCCGGCTCGAGCGCAGGCATCGTCCTGTTCCAGCGTCGATCCGGCGCTGCCGACGGCGCCGATGGTGTCGGTGCCGATCTGGATCGGCACGCCGCCGCTCAGCGCGAGAATGTCGGCGAGGTCGCGCTGCGCTGCGCTTCCCGGGTTTTCCGCCGTCCGCTTCTGAAACTCCATCGTCGAGATGCGGAACATGCGCGCCGTGTACGCCTTGCGCCGCGCCATATCCGCCGTCTGCGCGGTCGCCTGTTCGTCGCGCAGGATGACGAGCACCTGCGCCGCGCGATCGACCACGGCGACGGAGGTGTGAAAGCCTTTCGCCTGGCATTCCGCCTGCGCCGCTTCGGCAATCGTCTTCGCCATGCCCAGCGAGAGGTTGCGCTGCATGACGACGCCCTGGCCCGCGGCGCCGAAGCGCGCACGCGCGAAGGCGGGCGCGTGCACGAGGCCGGAGGCGAGCACGGCGACGCCGACGGTCAGGAGTGTCGAACGGTACGACATGAGGCCTCCTTGATTCATTCTTAAACTCCCGCCCCGCCGTGGCGGCTGCTGGTGCCGAACAACCCGTTCATCTCCGGCACCGAGATGCCACGCCCGAGGCCCGTGAACGTCCCCTGCGCCGCAATCTCTTTCGCCGCGATGAGGAAGCCGGTCCACGCGGCGCGGGCGAGCGCGCCGCCGACGCTGATGCGGCGTACGCCGAGATCCGCCAGCTGCGCGACGGTCAGGTAGTCGCCGCCGACGAGCACATTGACCGGTTTCGGCGCCACGGCGTCGACGATCGCGGCGATGTCGCTCGGCGCGCGCACGCCGGGCGCGTAGAGACAATCGGCGCCCGCCTCCGCGTAGGCCACCAGGCGCGCGATCGTCTCCGCCAGGTCGGGACGGCCGCTGATGAAGCCTTCCGAGCGGCCGGTCAGCAGGACGGCGGCGCCGCTGTCGTCGATCGCGCGGCGCGCGGCGCGGATGCGATCGACGGCGAGCCTGAACTCGTGCAGCGGCTCGGCCTTGCTGCCCGTGGAGTCCTCGATCGACAGGCCGGCCACGCCGGTCGTAGCGGCTTTCGCGACATTGACCGCCACGCTGTCGGGATCGGCCGCGAAGCCGTCCTCGAAGTCCGCGTTGACGGGCACCTCCACGCACCCGGCGATCGTGCGCAGGTGCGCCAGCACCACGTCGACCGAGATGTCGTTGTCGCGCCGGCCAAGTGACCACGCCATCCCCGCGCTCGTTGTCGCAATCGCCGGAAAGCCGAGGCCGACGAGCATGCGCGCGCTGCCGATGTCCCACGGGTTCGGCATCACGAAGCAGCCCTGCCTGTGCAGGCGGTGAAACACGGCGAGGCGCTCGCTGATCCCCGTCGCTTCCGGCGTCGCGGGCGTCATCGCGCGTCAACCGATTCGACGACCACCGCCGTGCCGTAGGCGAGCACCTCGGTGACGCCGGCGGCGACCTCGTTCGCGTCGTAGCGGACGCCGACGAGCGCGTTGGCGCCGTGCTGCGCGGCGTGCTCCAGCATCAGGTGGAACGCATCCTCCCTCGCGCGCTCGCACAGCTGGGTGAAGAGCGTGATGTTGCCGCCGACCAGCGTCTGCAGCGACGCGCCGAGCGTCCCGACAATGCTGCGCGAGCGGACGACGATGCCGCGCACGACGCCGACGTTCCGCACGATGCGGCAGCCAGGCAGCTCGAACGCGGTGGTGACGAGCTTTGGATTGATCGCGGTCATGGCCCGCGATCCTACACCGTGCGGGTGTCAGGCGCCGGCAAGCGCGTTGATCTCCCGGCTGTCCGCGCGCAGGTCCTCGCGCAGCTTCGGATGCGATCGGCCGGTGGGCGACCGGCCGATCGCGAGCACGGACTGCACGCGCGGGTCGTCGAGGCACTCGAGCAGGACGCCCGCGCCGACCATCCCGGTCGCTCCGAACAGGACGGCGTGGATCACGGCACGCGACCGCGTCACTCCACGGTGATGTTGACCGTGCCGACGACCGGGTCCCCGCTGCTTCGCCTGCCTGTCACGGTGACCGTGAAGGTCCCCCTGTCGCTGTAGACGTGCTGTTCGTCGGGGCCCCTGCCATTTGCACCGGCACCGTCGCCGAAACTCCAGTCGTACGACGTCACCGCCACGGTGCTCGACGCGTGGAACCCCCATTCCTGGGTCGTCCCGGCACCACCGGAGATGATGCGAGTGGTAATGGTGATCGACGGGGTGACCGGCGGCGGCGGTGGTGGGGGCGGCGGCACGGGAGTGAGTACGAAGTTCAGCCCGTTGGTGCCGTTGACGAACGTCCCCGCGCGCGCTTCGAGATAGTCGGTCGCGGTAGCGCTGAAGTTCATGTTCGCGATCGACAGCGTTTCGAACCGGTAGCTGCCGTTCGCGTTGGTCAGCACCGACAGGCCAGCGTTCGGGCCGTCGATCACCGCCACGCGCGCGCCGTTGAGCGGCGCGCCGGCCGTATTCGACACGGTGCCCTGAATCCCTGCCGTCGTCGGAGCCGGAGCCGGTGCCGGTGCCGGCGCCGGAGCGGGTGCGGGCGCAGGAGCGGGGGCCGGCGCGGGTGCGGGCGTCGGCGTCGTCGGAGTGCTGTTCGATCCGCACGCGATCAGCGCGGCCAGGCAGAGGGCCATCGAAGCGAGTAACAAGAGTCGAAAAGTCCGCACGATCACCTCACAGGGCCTTGGCGGCGGCCGTCGCCGCCGGCATTTGGTCCGGCCGGAATGCTAACACGCGGCTGCGTGACCGGTTCAGCGCGCACGCGCGAGGAATACCGTGATGCTGCCAGTGGGCGGCGTCCGACGAACGTAGGCGTAGCGCGCGCCGGCAACAGCCAGACGGTCGGCCAGCCGGTCCAGCAGCGCCACGCCCGGGCGCCGTCCCGGGTTCCAGGCCCCGTCCGGCCCGAGGTCCGTCGTGCCGCTGATCGTCAGCGCCACGAACTCGCCGGCTGGCGGTCCGCTGCCCTCGGCGGCATCGGGGTCGTCGGCGCGATCGACGCTGACGTTCGACGCGTTCAGCGTCAGGCTGGGCAGGTCGCCGCCGCCGGCGAGCGCCGCGGCAATCATCTCGCCGAGCAGCGGAACGAGGCGCGTGTCCTCCGTGTCGGCTTCCCATATTTCCGGCGGCCGTTCGACCTTCATGAAGCCGTGCGCGCGCAGCAGCGCGTCGAGCGTCATCGCCGCCGCTTCCTCCACGCTCCGTCCAGCGGGCCGTACGCCAGCCTGAACGCGAGCACGCGCGACCGTCCGGCGCAGCAACTACGGTTCGAGATTGACCGCGTAGTAGGCGATCGTCTGCGTCGGGACCTCCTTGAACCAGTGCGGCGTCTTGGCGGGGATCGTGATGACGTCGCCCTTCGTCAAGTGATACGTCTGTCCGCCTTGCGAGCTCGCCGCCCGGATCTGGCCAGGGGCGGTGTTCTTCGGCGACACGAGCGTCCCGCCGGTGATGAACGTCGCCTCGCCTTCGACGATGATGAAGACGTGGTTGGTGTTCTCGTGCACCTCGACCTCGCCCGCGCCGCGGCGCTGCGCCAGCACGATCAACCCGTTCTCGCCGATGATCTGCCCGCCCTTCGCCATGGTCGTGCTCACCTTGTCGTGCGGGATGTAGGTGACGGTGCTGGGGACGCCCTTGGCGGCGACCAGCGTGACGGCACACGTTGCGATTGCCAGGGCCACGACTGCTGCAAGCTTCATCGGTCCTCCTTTGGACGGCGGACCTGAAGGTCCGCCTCTACGATCGTTGCGCCCACGAATCGTCGCGGCCGCCTACGGAAAGTATTCGTCGTAGGTGAGCCGGATGGTGTCGAGCGAATGCCGCGCCTTGTCGATCGCTCCCTCGCGGACGGTCTCGCCGTACAGATCGGACTGCAGCGCCCCCAGTGCGGCGACGCAGGCAGCGGTTTTCGCCTGGTGCTCGGCGAGCCGCAGCACCGAGTTGGTCCCGGTGGACAGCGTGCCGGCGAGCGTCAGGACGGCGATGATGCCGCACACGTTCCGCCATCCGCGAGGCAACTCCGACGGCGCCCGTCCCGTGGTGGTCTGGGCGGTCCTGGCGGCGAGCTGTCCGCCGCGAAACGCATCGCCGGCCAGCGCCGTCGAGGCCGCGCCGCACAACAGGCCCGTCAGCAGCAGCGCGGTGCTGGTGCGCCGGTAGCGGCGTGCGGTGCGCCGCACCTGCAGGATCGAGTCCTGGATCCGTTCCTGCAGCCGGCTGCGATCGAGCTCGAGCGCGTGGTCAAGAGCCGCCATCGGGGGTGCTCCGGGAGAACGCGCGGCATCCTAGCACACGCCTGCGCGTCTCTCTCTTCATCACTTCGGCTGATCGTCGTTCCACAGCGACACCACCAGCCGCAAGTGCCCCTCCACGGCGGGGCTGACGTTCTCGGGCCGCGGCGGCAGGGCGATGCGAAGAATGGAGCTGCCGTCAGGGCCGGTCTCGACGGGCAGCGGCGTCGCCGGCTCGTGCACCGTGTCGGTCTGCCAGTCGTACTTCGCGCTCCAACTCCGGCCGTCCGACGGAGGCGTGACCGCCACGAGCGCCGAGTCGTGGAACAGGTAGCTCCCTTCGTAGTGATGCTTGGTCCAGAGCGCGCCGTCCACTTCGTAGTCGGGCACGCGCACGCCGACGGTGACGATGTACGACATCGCCGGATCCGCGGGATCGGTCTTGAAGCGGCTCGAGAGAAACGCCGTCGACAGGTGCAGCTTCCCGTTGGCGGGGTTGGCGACGAAGTCCGCGTGCCGCAGGCATGCCACCGAGTCCTCTTCCGCCACGCGCCGCGTCAGGTACCACAGCTTGCCGCGCGGCGCCGCGAGCACCTCCACCTGGTAGAGCGCATCCACCTTCTTCCCCTGCGCATCGTCGCGCACCGCTTTCGGCAGGCGCAGCGCCTCGAGGTCGAGCCAGATGTCGACGCGCAGCTCGCCGAAGAGAAAGCGCACCAGGTTCTGGTAAGCCTCCTCGCTGTTGACGATGCCGAAGTAGCCGGAGTGCGACCGGTAGACGAACGCCTTCGCCGTCGGGTTCGCCGTCGCGTCGCCGTCCGCGCTGCAGACGACGGCGTTCTCGATGCGCACGAGGCCGTCGCTGCCGTGGCCGGCGAAGGCGCGCGACAGGCCCATCGCGGGCTCGTAGTCCATCCGGTTCGTGCCGACGAGGCAGAAGATCTTCCGCGACGGCATCGCGCCCTCGGGAATCCAGTCCACGCGCTTCGTTTTCTTGAACTGCGCCGGATCGATGGCGAGGTAGTGCGCCATGTAATCGCGATTGAAATTCCGCATGTCGTTGGCCGTCAGCCAGGTCGGGACGTTGACGCCTGCCAGGTCGATCCCGTTGTGCGGCGTCGCGTAGGTGAAGAACTTGTCCACGTGCCCGCGGACGCCGCGCGGATCGCCGTTCGGGTTCTGCAGGAACGCCCGGCAGACGAGGCCGCCCATCGAATGCGCGACGAGGTAGCAGCGAAACGCGTCGTGCGGCACCTTGTCGTCGCCGCTCTCCGTCAGGTCGCGCACGCGGGCGATGAGCTCGCTGAGCTTGTGGGCGAACGTGTCGACCGCCGGCGTGTCGCCGGTGCCGAGCAGCGTCGAGGCGACATCGTAGTAGCGGTGGACGATGACGGAGCGGCGCCTGATGCCCGTGCTGCCCGGCGACAGCTCCGTCAGGTCCTCGCCGTCGAGGAACACGTCGCCGTAGCCGTAGTCCTTGGCGAGGCGCAGGACCGGCGACTCGAACATGAACTTGCGCGGCGGCTTCTGCCGATCGGGGCCCGCGCGGAAGACCGTCGATCCGATGTTGAAGCCGCAGAAGGGATCGGCGGTGGTCGCGTCGATCTCGCCGCGCGTCATCGCGTAGCCCCGAACGTAGATGATCGGATGCGGGGCGGGGTTGCTCCAGTCGGCCACGTCAGGTCCGCGCGATGCGCTTCCCCGCGAGCACCGTTGCGCTCGGGAAGAGCCTCTGGCGTCCCGTGATCGTGTTCTTGTAGTTGTCCACGAATTCGAAGTTTCCGTCCCGCAGCTCGAGCAGCGCGATGTCGGCGGGCGCGCCGACGTTGAGCGTGCCGCGGTCGTTGAACACCGGGAAGACGCGCGACGCGTTCACGGTCGCGCGCGCGACGGCCTCACCGACGGTCATGCCGTAGCCGAACAGCTTCGACATGCAGTTGGGGAGATCGATCACGCCGGTCTGGCGGCTGTTCGTGTTCCAGTCGGTCGAGAACGTGTCCGGCCAGAAGCCGGTCTTCATGATCGTCTCGACGGTGTCCCAGCGCAGGTGCCCGTTCTGGCCGTTGGCGACGTCGAACCAGACGCCGCGGCGGCGCGCCGACAGCACCGCGGGCAGGATGTGCCCGCTCTCGTCGACGATGCTGTTGGGCGGCGGCGCGAACATGTGCGTCACGACGTCGCCGCGCTTCAGCAGGTCGAACAGCCGCGGGATTGGCGAGATCGTCTGCCCCATGTGGATCATCACCGGCAGGCCGAAGGCGGAGGCGACTTCCTGCGCGCGCCGGAGCACCTCGTAATCGTTCGCGCCCGCGACGTCGCGCGACAGGCGCGCCTTGACGCCGACGATGTAATCGCGGTTGGCCGCGATGGCCTGGCGCGCGGCGGCAACGTCGGCGCGCTTCAGGTCCATCGTGTCGCCCTCGGGAAGAATGCCGGCGCGGCCGATGTTGATCAGCACGCGGCCCGGCTGCGCTGAGGCGCGCGCGACGGCCACCGTGTCGGCGACGTGGTCGGCGCCCTGCGAGCCCGCATCGATCCACGACGTGACGCCATCCTGCAGCATCAGCGGCGGTCCGTCGGCCGTGCGCGCCGCATGCGTGTGGATGTCGATCAGGCCCGGCACGACGAGCTTGCCGCGCGCGTCGATGGTCTCGGTAGCGTCCGCGGTGATGCTGGCGTCGACGGCGGCGATGCGGCCGGCCGCAATCGCCACGTCGCGAACGGCGTCGAGGCGGACGGACGGGTCGATGACGCGGCCGCCCCTGATGATCAGGTCGTACTTGGTCGCCTGCGCGGCGCTGGGACCGGGAGCGCAGGCCAACAGTGTCACGCCGGCGCCTGTGGCCGACAGGAATTCCCGGCGCGTCAACCGTGCGGGCCGCTCAGTGCCGCGCAACGCAGGAGATCCGTCCGGCGCCGCCGCGCGGCGTGTAATCTTTCTCATTGCGCGCGGATACTAGCACGACGATCGCGCCGCCGTGCACGATGACCTTCGTGGCCGCGCGCCAGCGCCTTCGTGGTAATCCGCCTGCGCGCGGCGGCGGCGGGTACGCGAAATGGCTACTGCCCGATGAGGATCAGAATCCCCGCGAGCAGCGCGAGCACCGCCATGATGACGCCGGGAATGGGAAGCGGGGCCAGGCCGGCGATCCCCGAGAGGAGCAGCCAGATCCCGAGCAGCAGCATGCCGACACTTCGCGTCAGGCGAACGGCCATCAATCACCTCCAGCGCGCGCGCGGCCCCCGCCGCGGCGCGGACCTGTTCCTACCATCGTGACGGGCAGCGTCACCGGCGCTGCCAGCGAATCTCGACGCCGTCGCTCGACCCGAGCGCGCTGCGCAGCAGGCCGAGCAGGTGGTCGCTCGCGCGGCCGTCGCCGAGCACGTCGATCGTCGCCGCATCGATGTAGTAGTCCTGATCCTGCGACGACTCCTCTTCCAGCCCGTCGATGAGCACCTGCAGGTCGGCCTCGGTGATGCTGCCGATCTGCTGATTCGTCTCTGCGTTGTACAAATCGATCATCTGTCACCCCGCCCTCACCCGCCGCGCTCACGCACGCAGGTAATCGCCCTGCCACTGCGCGACCTGCCGCTTGATGTCGGTCGTCGTCTTCAATTCTCCGGCCAGCACCTTGCGGACGAGCCCGGGCAGCTCGGCATCGCTCGCGAAGCGCAGGCCGACACACTGCTGGCGCGTGATCTCGGGAATGCGCGCCTGCAGGTCGGCCGGAAGCAACTCGCGCATCCGCAGGCGCATCTCCAGCCGGATCACCCGGTCCTGCACGGCGAGCACCATGAGCCGCGCGGTGAACGCCGTCATCAGCAGCGCCACCGCGACAAGCAATTGCCAGACGGCGAGGCCCGAGGGCGCGCGGTACAGGAGCCAGCCGGCGACGAACACGTTGATGAGCAGCACCGGCGCGACGAAGAAATGAAACGGCGGAAAGAAACGGACGTGACTCTTGTAGTTCTGCCCCGATTCAGCCATCGCTGCCTCCTGGCGCGGATTCTATACCCGCTGATCCGTCGCGGCGCGGCGCGTCAGCGCCGTTCGACGGTCAGCGTCGCCACGTAGTCTACGGGACGGATCGGCCGATCCGTTCTCGGGTACGGCGTGAGCGCGACCAGCGTGATCGCGTACGACTGATACGACGTGTCGGCCGTGCCCGCGCCGCCAGGGTTCGTGTGCAGCTCGCGCTCGGCCTGGCCGCCCTGCGACGCCAGCCGGACGACGACGACCGCGTCGCCGGCGGTGATGCAGACGACGTCCATCGGGCAGCGCGAATCGGAGCGAACGCGATCGAACGTGACGGTCAGCCCGTCGGCGAGCGTCGCCGACGCTTCGGCGTGCAGTTCGAACGGCCGGCCGAGCGGGACCTGACTCGGACGAGGCAGGTCGCGGGCACACCCCGCGCAGACGCCGAGGCACACGGCCGCACCGAGCACGAACACGCGCTGAAGGGCGGGCTGTATCATCGACCGCTCCGCGGAGCCTCCGGCACGACTGGCCGCCAGTCGCTCACGGTGTCGACGTAGAGCAGGGCATCGAAGGCCCGCAACGGGTTCTCCTCCGCGTACCGATCGTTGAAACGCATCCTGCGCGGCCGATCCAGCGCCGCGGCGGCGGGCGCCGACTGCCGCGCCGCGCGCAGGTCGACGATGAACATCGGGCTGCCGACGCGCGCGAGCTCGTCGTCGAGATCCGACGGCTCGGCGGCTTCCACCGTCAGCCTGTTGTCGGTGACCGGCGGACCGGTGAGCGTGCCGTCCGCCGTGCGATGGAAGGTGGACCCGATCACGACGAGCTGTTCCCTCAGCGTCGACTGCAGGTACTGTCCCATCGTCGTTCCCGGCTCGCCGGGAAACTGCTCGGGGAACGCCTCCTTTTCCGACGCCCGCTTCTTGATGTGCCAGTTGTGCGCGAAGAGCAGGATCCGTCCGCGCGGACGCTCCTGCTGCAGGACCGCGTGCAGGTTCTCGGCCATGGCCGCATCCCGCATCATCGACATCGCCCGGTAGTCCGCGACGCTGTCGGACGAGCCGTGTGGCGCGCATCCGAAATAGGCGTCGAGCTGTCGCGCGTTGACCGCGTGACGCCACGCCCGCTCGAAGTCGACCATCGTCGTGGCCGCGATGAACGCTCCCCGATGGGTCTGCAGCAGCTGCACGAGGTCCGCGATGGCGGCCGTCAACCGGGCCCGTTGCGCGGGCTCGAGCGAGGCATAGCCTCGTGCCGTGAACGTCGCGAGCAGCGGATCGAGGCGCGCCCGCAACGCCGCGGCAGCGCCGGCATCGACTCGCCCGAGGTAATCGAGCGCGCTGTCCGCCACGCGCCGGGCGTGCTGGTAGCCCCACCCGCCCGTGAGATCGATGCCGTAGAAATGCAGCGCGCGGCCCGGGGGTGCTCCGGCGTTGTAGGCGCGCATCCCCTCGACGAGCGCGAGGTTCTCCTCGAGCGGCGCCGGATACCAGTCGTCGAAGACGCGCTGCGCCGCGACCATCACGTCGACGTCTTCGCCGTTGATATAGGCGTCGACGTCGAGCCCCTCGGCGTAGCCCGTTTCCGCGGCAAGCGCCGTCACGCCCAGTTGCTGAACGAGGAATTCGAGCAGCCGGTTCCGGAACGCGAGAAAGTCGTGCGTGCCGTGCGCCGCCTCACCGAGGGCGATGACGAGCGCGGCGCCGATGATGGAGGCGATCGGCTGGAGATCCGCGAACCCGTGGCCGGGCTCGATCGTCGAGAGGCGGATCGCATGGTCCTTCGCCCACGCCACGAACGCGTCCGACGGGCCTGTCGATGGTGACCCCACGATGTTCGATGCGGATGTCGACTGGCCCGGCTAGCTTGCGGGCGCCGACGAGTGGTCGTGGACGATACGCCACCCCTCCGGCAGCTTCTGGTAGGTCACCGACGTCATGCCGGTGGACTCTTTTCCGTCGGGCATCTTCAGGTGCCAGCGCCCGCGCACGAGGACGGCCTCGGGGCCAAGCGGCTTGAATTCCAGCTGCGGAAAATCAAGGGTCCCCATGTGCCGGCCTTCGCCCTGGTAGGCCGCGCGATAGCGGTCGAGCGTCTGCTGCCACCCGCGCGTCTCGGCGCCGTTGGAGAAGAAGACGACGTCCGGCGATTTCCAGTAGCCGGTCATGAAGCCGTCGAGGTCGCCGCGGTTCCACGCGTCGAGTTGCGCCGCCCAGACGGCCTTGACCTCGGTGACGGGATCCGCGGCCTGCGTCTGCGATGTCGTGCACGCAGCGCTGGTGAACAACAAGACGGCTGCGACGAAGACTCTCATGTGCGTGGCGAATTCAAGCAAGCGGTGGGAATGCGACAAGAAAGGGCACGGAAAAACGAGTCCTCCGTGCCCTTCGTGATCGCGCGAAGCGCCTTCGTGATCCTACTTCGCGAGCGGATTCGGCCGCATCTGCAACTTGACGACCTTCGGACGCGATCCCTTGCCGCCTTCCTGGTGCCATGGTGTGTACATCGAGTAGCTCGTCCACATGCCGCGGCCCTTCCATCCGGCGTTCGGGTCGTCGATGCGGCCGTCGATATGACGCGCGTGGAACCCGAGCGGATACGGCACGCGCAGCGTCAACGTCTTCATACCGTTCTGCGGCTGCAGCACGAAGAACGAGTCCGCGTTGACGTCGCCCCCCAGCAGGACGTCCTTCCCGAGACCGAGCGCGTCGTGGTGATCGATGTTGGTGAGATACAGCATGTCGGTGCTGGTCTCACGCGATGGCGGCGCGCCTTTGAACGACGGGCCCGGCTTGGTGTAGGAGCTCCACCCTTCAGGGCACTGCTGCCCCGTCGCCGTCGGACCATTCAGCACCTTGCACTTCCGGCGGTCGAAGCTGAGGATCTCGTGGACCCCGCGCCAGTTCTGGTAGACGACACCATTGCTGTCGATGGCGACGCCTCCCGAATATTTCAACGAGGCTTTCGACGGTGGCGGGATGTAGACCTCTGCCTTGCACGACATCGGCGGGTTGGCGCCCCGCTCGAGCCGGACCAGCGTCTGGTCCTCGTGACCGATCCCCGAGCACCAGATGCTGCCGTCGGTCGGGCTGATCCCGATCGCATAGCAGCCGAATTCGATGCGGTGATCCTTCTTCGGATCGACCGGCTGATTCGGCTCGGTCCAGCCGCTGGAGATCTTGCCGTCGCCGTTGGTGTCGACGACGCCCGGGCACCAGCCCTGCGACGTGCCCGCATCGTGCGTCTTGTCGAACGCCACGGTGTCGAGCCAGCCGACGGCATCGTCCTGGCCGAACACCAGGTTGTCGTGCTCGTCGAAATAATTGTGGTCCGCGGCGAAGCAGCTGTCGATCATCGTGATCTTTTTCGTCTTCGGATCGAGCAGCTCGATCTGCCGCGCGCTCGGACCTTCCATCGGGAAGTACTTCGCGAACTTGTTCGCCGCCGGGTCCTTGCAGTATGCCGGCTGATCCTTCGGCGCACGGATGCGCGCGGTCACCCAGACATGTCCTTTCGTGTCCATGGCGACGCTGCGCGGGTCGGCCTGTCGCTGCCAGATCTTCTCGCCGCCCCAGTACGGAGACGCCGGCGTGTTCGCATCGAGCACGGGCGCGTTCGATGGAAGCTTGATCTCGCTCGTCGTGTTCGTCTTCGGGTCGAGGACCGCGAGGATGTCGGAGCTCTGGTACGGCCCGTACACCAGCCCGTTCGCGTTGTAGGTGGGCTCGCGCTCGTCGGTGGCCGCCGCATCGCTGCGGCGGCTGGTCGGCAGCCCCCAGTCCCACATCGAGATGACGAGGTTGCGCTCGACGCCCACGGGACGAGGCGGCGCTTCGGGATAGGCGCCGGCGGCGATGCGGTCGGTCCAATCGGCAAACGCCTTCCGCTGCTCGCCGAGTCCCTTGAAGACGTTGCTCATGTTCGCGCCGTTGGGGCCCA
>DATNCQ010000180.1:0-50190 GCA_035571515.1 Vicinamibacterales bacterium | reverse complement strand
CCACTGCCACTGGACGTCGAGGTGCACGACCTTCGGGAAGGCAACCACGACCCGCTTCCTGACCTGACTGTTTCACCCCGTTGAGACGGATCTGACGCTGCAGCATGCGCCGCGCCTGCAGTACAAGAAAACTCTGTGTCTCCGTGGCTCGTGAGACCGGTGTGGGGTGCAGGTCAGTACGATTTCGCGAACCACGCGTGCGTGGTCGCCGGCGCGTCGCACTTCAGGCATTTCTTGCCGGTCGCCGGCTTCGACGTAAACGGAATGTTGCGAATCGTCGCCTGCGTCTCGGCCTTGATATCCGCTTCGCACTTCTCCGAGCCGCACCATGGCGAGATGACGAAGCCGGGACGGCCGTCCATGATCTGCTTGAACTCGTCGTAGCTGTCGGTCTCCGTCGTATGCTCGGTGCGGAACTGCACCGCGCGGTCGAACAGCGCCTGCTGGACCGTCAGCAACATCTCCTCCACCTTGGCGGCCAGGCCGTCCATCGGCACGAACGACTTCTCGCGCGTGTCGCGGCGCGCGATGACGACCTGCGACTTCTCCAGGTCCTTCGGCCCGATCTCCATCCGCAGCGGGACCCCGCGCATCTCCCACTCGTTGTACTTCCAGCCGGGCGTCTGCGAATCGCGGTCGTCGAGCATCACGCGGATGCCGCGTGCCACGAATTGATCGCGGATCTCGCGCGCCTTCGGCAGGATGGTTTCTTTCCAGTTGCCGCGCGGGATCGGGATGATGACGACCTGATAGGGCGCGATGCGCGGCGGCAGGATCAGCCCGCCGTCGTCGCCGTGCGTCATGATCACGCCGCCAATCATGCGCGTCGAGACACCCCACGACGTGCCATGGACGTGCTGGACGGACTTGTCACGCGCCTGGAAGGTGATGTCGAACACCTTCGCGAAGTTCTGCCCGAGGTTGTGCGACGTCCCGGCCTGCAGCGCGCGCCCGTCGCGCATCAGCGCCTCGATGGAATAGGTCCGGTCCGCACCGGCGAACTTCTCGCTTTCGGTCTTCTGGCCGTCGACCACGGGCATCGCGAGCTCGGTCTCGGCGAAATCCTTGTAGACGCCGAGCATCCGCAGCGTCTCCTCCTGCGCCTCTTCGGCCGTCTCGTGCGCGGTGTGCCCCTCCTGCCAGAGAAATTCCGTCGTGCGCAGGAACAGGCGCGTCACCTTCTCCCAGCGGACAACGTTGGCCCACTGGTTGATCAAGATGGGCAGGTCGCGCCAGGACTGCACCCATTTCGCGTACATCGTGCCGATGATGGTTTCCGAAGTCGGGCGCACGACAAGACGCTCCTCGAGCACCTCGTTGCCGCCCTGCGTGACCCACGCGACCTGCGGCGCGAACCCCTCGACGTGCTCGCTCTCCTTCATGAGCAGGCTCTCGGGGATGAACAGCGGGAAGTACGCGTTCACGTGGCCCGTCGCCTTGAAGCGGCGGTCGAGCGCCTGCTGCATCAGCTCCCAGATGGCGTAGCCGTACGGGCGGATGACCATGCACCCCTTGACGGGCGAGTAATCGGCCAGCTCGGCGCGGCGCACGACGTCGATGTACCAGCGTCCGAAGTCGTCCGATTGCTTGGTGATCTCGGTTGGAAGGTCGGGGATGTCGGTCTGTGGAGACATATCGGCGAGCCTTGAGCCCTAAGTCGTGAGCCGGTCTGCGATGTGCTTTCGCCATTTTATGTCGTCGCGATTGGGAAAGTCCGAGCGAAAGTGCCCGCCGCGGCTCTCCTCCCGGCGGAGCGCGGCGCGCGCGACGAGCACGCCGACGCTGACGATGCTGCGCACGCGGCGGAACTCGGCGTCGGCGAGGCGTGACGCCGGCGCGGCGGCGACGAGCGCGCGCCAGGCCTCGAGGCGCGTGAGCGCCGCCTGCATCCCGTGGTGCTCCCGCAGCAGGCCGCAGTTCCTCCACATCAGCGCCCGCACGTCGTCCGCGGCGGGCAGATCGATGCTGGGCGGGCGGCGCGCATCCGTCGCGCGGACGACGACGTCGGATTCGCGAAGGCGGGCCGCGCGCACGGGTGCCGTCATGGCATCGGCGGCGCGTGCGCCGAACACGAGCCCTTCGAGCAGCGAATTGCTGGCGAGGCGATTGGCGCCGTGCACGCCGGTGCAGGCCACTTCGCCTGCCGCAAAGAGGCCGTGAATCGACGTACGCCCCTCCAGGTCGGTCTCGACGCCCCCCATGACGTAGTGCGCGGCGGGGCTCACCGGAATGCGGTCGGCGGCGAGGTCGAGCCCTGCGCGCGCGCACGCCTGCGCGATGGTGGGAAACCGTTGGTGGACGAACACGGGATCCAGGTGCGCCAGCGTCAGGGAGACGGGCGCGTGCGTCCGTTCCATCTCGCGCACGATCGCGCGCGAGACCAGGTCGCGCGACGCGAGATCGCCCGCCGGCTCGTAGCGCTCCATGAACCGCTCCCCGGCGTCGTTCACCAGGCGCGCGCCTTCCCCGCGCAGCGCTTCCGACAGCAGAAAGCGCGGCTGGCCCGGGACGCTCATGACGGTCGGGTGAAACTGGATGAACTCGAGGTCCGCGACGCGTGCGCCGGCATCGGCCGCCATCGTGATGCCGTCACCGGTGGCAACGGACGGATTGGTCGTCTCGCGAAACACCTGCCCGGCGCCGCCGGTCGCCACCAGGGTACGGGCCGCGGCGATCGTGCCGGCCTCGAGTCCGCCCCTCAGGCAGCGGGCTCCGGCGCAGCTTCCGTTGGCCACCACCAGGCCGGTCGCTGCGGTGTCCTGCAGCACGCGGATGCGCGGGTTCACGCCGACGCGCGACCAGAGCAGGCGGGCGATCTCACGCCCGGTCGCGTCGTGGGCGTGTAACACACGCCTGACGCTGTGCGCCGCCTCGCGCGCCAGCGCCGGCGCGCCATCGGTCTCGCGATCGAACTGCACGCCCCACGAGAGCAGCTCGACGACGTATTTCGGGCCCTCGCTCACGAGCACGTCCACCGCCTCGGGATCGCACAGCCCGTCGCCGGCGGCGATCGTGTCGCGCGCGTGCAGCGCCGGCGAGTCGTCGGGACCGAGCGCCGCCGCGATGCCGCCCTGCGCGTAGCCGGTGTTGCTCTCGCCGGGGTCCGCCTTCGTGAGCACGACGACGTCGCCGGACTCGGCGAGCGTCAACGCGGCACGCAGGCCCGCGATGCCGCTGCCGATGACGAGGAAGTCTCCGCGTACATCCACTGGGTTATGCTACCAATGCTGCATCGACCCTTGAGCCCAGACACCCGCGCAGCGGTCCGTATCGACGTCGACACCGGCGCCCGCGCCTCCGCAATCTGGATCGGCGACGGCATCGCCGAGCAACTCCCCGCGCTGCTGGATGAGCACGGCATCGGCAAGCGGCGCTTCATCGTCTCGAGTCCCGTGATCTGGCGGCTGCACGGCACGCAGCTGCAGCATGTCGCGCCCGGCACCGAGCCGATCCTGATTCCCGACGGCGAGCGCTACAAGAACCTCCAGTCGGTCGCGCGCATCTACGAATCGCTCATCCGCGCGGGCGCCGATCGCGGCAGCGCGATCGTTGCCGTCGGCGGTGGCGTCATCGGCGACACGGCTGGGTTCGCCGCGGCCACATATCTTCGCGGCATCGCGCTCGCGCACGTGCCGACGACGCTGCTGGCGCAGGTGGACAGCTCGGTCGGCGGCAAGGTGGGCGTGAACCACGCGCTCGGCAAGAACATGATCGGCGCGTTCCATCAGCCGGCCGTCGTCGCCATCGACCCGCTGCTGCTGAAGACGCTGCCGCGCCGCGAGTTCCGCTCCGGGCTCTACGAGGTCGTCAAGTACGGGATGATCGCCAACCGCGAGCTGTTCGACCGCGTCGCGCGGCACACGAAGGAGATCTTCGCCAGGGATCCCGACGTGCTGATGCCGGCGATCATCGAATCGTGCCGCATCAAGGCACGCGTCGTGTCCGCGGACGAGCGCGAAAGCGGCCCGCGGCGCATCCTGAACTTCGGGCACACGGTCGGCCACGCGCTCGAAGCGGTCACCAAGTACCGGCGCTACCGCCACGGCGAAGCGATTGCGCTCGGCATGCTGGCGGCGGCCGACCTCGGGGTCGCGCGCGGCGCGCTCGCGGAGCGGGAACGCCAGGCGCTGGCGCAGCTCATCGCACAGCTCGGGCCGCTGCCAACCGTCTCGGACCTGACGGCCGACGAAATCCTCGAAGCCATTCGCCGCGACAAGAAGGTCGTGCACGGGCGGCTGCATTTCGTGCTCGCGATTGAAATCGGCGCGACGATGACCGTGGACGACGTGACGGAGGAGGAGCTGCGCGCGGTCCTGAAGCGGCTCGGCCTGACGCGCTGAGGGCGGGTGGATGGTTGGTGGTTGGTAGTTAGGGGTGAGTGGTGAGTGGTAAGGGTCCCGGCACGGCGTAGAAGCGGTCCAGAAAGCCGTGGTGGCGCATGCCGAGTGCCTCGCGCTGGACCTCGAGGAACCAGCGGTACTGTTTCGCGCGCGCCCGCACGCGTTCGTATTCGTCAACGTCCCTTGACGAGGTGCCGCCGGCCGCGCCCTCGATGCGAACGCGGAGCGTCTCCAACTGACCGATGAGCGCCTCGAGCGTCCGGCTGATGCGGGTCAATGCCGCAACCCGCTCTTCGTTGAGCTCCCGCAGGATGCTCTCGTGCCGCTCGCTGACGTCACGCAGGCTCACGATCCGATCATAGCGGACGAGCGCCGTCAGATTGTCTTCGCCACGGTCTCGAGGATGCTGGCGGCCCGGGCCAGCAGCGCGAGCTCTCGCTCGCTCAACCCTTTCAGCGCATCGCCGAGACGGACGACGCGGCGCCGGCGCCCCTCCTGCATCAGGCGCACGCCGCGGCGGGTCGCTTCGATGCGCATCGACCGGCCGTCCGTCTCGTGCGAGGTTCTCCTGGCCAGCCGTCCGGCCTCGAGCGCCGCCACGATGCGCGTCATCGTCGGCGGCTTGACGTGCTCGGCGCGCGCGAGGTCGGTCAGGCGCATGGGACCGCCGAAGACGAGCACCGAGAGCGCCGACAGGCGGCCCGGGGTGATGCCCGTGCGGTCGTCCTCGCGCCGGATCCTGCGCAACAGGTGAATGGCGGCGGAATGAATGGCGTCGGCGACGGCATCCGGAGCATTTGCGCTTGTGCGGCGGGCCATCCTCGTAGTATGACTTATTTAGCAAGGCTAACTAAATCGGACTGGAGGGTCAGATGGTCGTGGCGCCGGCGCTGCAGCGCATTCACCAGGTCTCGATCCGCATCTCCGACATCGAGCGGGCCGTCCGCTTCTACCGCGACACGCTGGGCCTGAAGCTGCTCTTCCAGGCGCCGCCGCAGCTGGCGTTCTTCGACTGCGGCGGCGTCCGCCTGATGCTGTCGCCGGCGGAGCCGGAATTCGACCATCAGGGCTCGGTGCTCTATTTCGCCGTCGACGACATCAAGGCCGCGCACGCGGCGCTCGCCGCCGCCGGCGTCACCTTCCGCACCGCGCCGCACATGGTGGCGAAGCTGCCCGATCGAGAAGTCTGGCTGACAGACTTCCTCGACTCGGAGGGAAACGTTCTGGCGATGATGTCCGAACCGAAGATCTAACTGCTACGTTGCAGCTTTCACTGGCCGACGCGCCACGGAGGCACGGAGAATCAAAAGTACTTTTGGATCTCTGTGTCTCTGTGCCTCTGTGGCCCGTCGCCGGTGAAGGTTGTTCCCTATAACTCCGAGAGCCCGAATTCTCTGAGCTTGCTCGTCAGCGACTTGAAGGAGATCTGCAGCTGCTCGGCCGCGCGCTGCTTGTTGCCGGCGTTGTCTTTCATCGCCTGCTCGACCTTCCGCCGTTCGACCTCGGCGGTCACGCGGCGGGTCGCCTCGAGCATCGTGCCCGACAGGTCGATCTGGTCCCACGGGCTCACCGGCGGCGCCACGGCGCCGGGGCGGAACGACAGGCTCAGGTGGCGCGGATGGATGGCGTCGCCGTCGCAGAGAATCACCGCCCGCTCGATGCAGTTCTGCAGCTCGCGCACGTTGCCCGGCCACGGATAGTTCTGCAGCTCCTCGAGCGCCGCCGGCGCGAAGTGCACCTGCTTGTTCATGTCGCGCGAGAACTTCTCGACGAAGTGCCGCGCCAGCGTGGCGATGTCCCCCGGCCGCTCGCGCAGCGGCGGGATTGAAATCGGAAACACCGACAAGCGGAAGTAGAGATCCTCGCGGAACTGCTTGGCGGCAACCGCCGCCTTGAGACCGCGGTTGGTCGCGGCGACGACGCGCACGTCGACGTGCAGCGACTGCGTGCCCCCCACGCGCTCGAACCGCTTCTCCTCGAGGGCGCGCAGAATCTTCGCCTGCAGGCCGAGCGGGAGGTCGCCGATCTCGTCGAGGAACAGCGTCCCCCGATGCGCGAGCTCGAACCGTCCGGGCTTGCGCGCGGCCGCGCCGGTGAACGCGCCCTTCTCGTGGCCGAAGAGCTCGGTCTCGAGCAGCGTCTCGGGAATCGCCGCGCAGTTGATCGCGACCATGGGGCCGTCGGCGCGGCTGCTGAGGGCGTGGAGCGCGCGGGCGAAAAGCTCCTTGCCGGTGCCGCTCTCCCCTTCCAGCAGTACGGTCGTGTCCGTCCCCGCCGCGCGATGCAGCTGCTGGGAGACCTGGCGCAGCTTCGGATCCTCACCGATGATGCGCGGGGCGCCGCGACGCTCGGCCAGCTCCTGCTTGAGCAGGAAGTTCTCGGTCGCCATCCGCTGCTGCGCGATGGCGCGCGCCACCATGAGCAACAGGTGATCGGGATCGACGGGCTTGGCGAGGAAATCCATCGCCCCTTCCCGCATCGCCGTCACCGCGTCCTGGATGCTGCCGTACGCGGTCATGACGACCACGGGCAGCTCCGCGTCCAGCTCCTTGGCGGCCCGCAGCACGCCGAAGCCGTTACCCTCGGGGAGCTTCAAGTCGGTGAGGACGACGACGGGGCGCTCCTGGCGGAGCTGTGCCACCGCCGACGGCTCGTCAATGGCTTCGACGACGGTATGCCCCTGCGCCTCGAGCGCATGGCGAAGCATCGTCCGCAGCGAGTCTTTGTCTTCTACGAGGAGAACAGGAGGAGAGGCCACGTTCCAGTCCTAGTTTCGGTCGAACGGTGCTTCAACGCCATGACAAAGTCTCGATTTCGCTCGTTGCCGGACGTTTCCTGATGCTCACCTGCACGGTACGGCGAAGTCCACCGGCCACGATTGCACTCGATTGCAACGCGAGGACGTCGTCGTCGCCATTCGGATCCGGCGAGACGGTCACGGTGACCATCACGCGTGAATCGACGGTTGCGCCCTGCAGCAGGGCGGCCAGGGGGCCGTCGGTGAGCGTGACCGTCCCGCCCGTGACAAGAGCCTGCCAGTCGGTGCTCGAACGGAGGCGGCTGACGGCGAGATCGATGCCCGCCTCTGCCGCATAGAGCGCCTGCAGGCCGTCGCGATGATTCGCCGCGATGGTGCTCTCCGTCAGCGTCGTCATCGCCACGCCGGCGCCGAGCGCAAGCATCATCAGCATCGCCATGAGCGCGGTCACGAGCGCCATCGCTAGCGCGGCTCCGCCGCGGGGTCAGCGGGCGCGCGGTTGCGCAGCGCGACGTCGAACGTCGCCTCCTCGTCTGGCACCAGGCGCCGAAGCGAGGGCGCGGTGGCCTCCAGACGTATGGAGATGCGCACCTCCCGGATGCGCTCCGCGTCGGCATCCACGAGGCGATGGGACGCGTCCTCGGACCATGGTCCGTCGATCAGGATGCCGGGATCGATCCTGACGAGTGCGCGCCCGGCGCCGTCCGCGCCGAAGTACTCGAACGCGAGCGCGACGACGTGCTCGACCATCGGAAAATCGCTGACGGCGCCATCGTATTGCATCAACTCTGAGGTATCGGGCTTCAGGTAGTACGTGCGGCTCGTCTCGCCGAGCGTGGTGATCGTGTCGGGCCGGTAGTAGACGCCGGCGAGTGCATCGTCCCGCAGCGTGCCAACGCGGTACGGACGCACCGCGCCTGCCGCGCGCAGGTCGCCGGCGATGACGTCGGCGGCGGCGCGGAGACGCTGATGCAGGTCCGCGGCCTCTCCCTGCGCGCGAACGACCGCCTGCGCCGGGCCGACGACCGCGAGGATCGCACTGACCACGCTCACGCTGATCATCGTCGCGATGAGCGTCTCGACCATCGTGAAACCGGCACGACGTTTCATCTCGATGGCCTCGGCGCGAGCGCCACCAGTCGCGTCTCGGTTCCCCGCACGTGCACGACCACTTCGACGAGCGCCACGTGATCGGGATCAGACGACAACGGAACGACGGACCACTCGCGCGCGTAGCCGGGAGCGGGAACGTCGGCGCGCTGTTCGATGGGCGGCACCGGAGATGCGCGCAGTTCCTCGACCTTCTGAGAGGCGAACAGCGCCGCATGCGTCATTCGTCCGGACGCGGCAGTAGCGCTGGTGGCGAGGCCGAGCAGCTGCGCGAGCGAGAGCAGGCCGGTCGCGAGAATCGCGGAGGCGATGAGCGCTTCGAGGAGGGACATGCCGCCGCCGATCGCAAGCGGCCTGCCCGGCTGGCCATCGCGGGTTTCCGCGGGAAAAAAGAAAACGAGCCGTGGCGGGCAGCAATTCCTGCCACGCCACGGCTCGATGAATCGATCAGAAATTGCGCCGGGTCCGCGCCTCGCGGCACCGGCCTCGACGCGGAACCCGGCCTACGTCGCGCCTCGCGGCACCTGCCTCGACGCGGAACCTACATCGGATCCCGGATCCCGGATCCCGGCCTGAAGCTACCGCACCCAGCCGGCGGGGACGTTCGACTTGCGCGCTTCGTCCTGGATGTCGGCGATCGCCTTCGTGTTCGCCTCGATCTCCTTCTTCACGCGATCGAGCTCGGCCAGCGCCTTCTGGCGGTCGGTGCTGATGACCGCGCGCTGTGCCGGGTCGGAGCGCGCCGCAAAGTCGGTGGTCAGCGCGTTGATGCGGCTCTGCAGCGCGTCGGCGAACGTCTGCGCGCGTCCGAGATCGTCGCGCGCCTTCGCGATGCGGGCCTTCCAGAACGCTTCGTCCTTCTTCGGCTCGTCGGTCGCCGGCTTGTCGCCCGCCTGCGGCGGCTGCACGCCCGACGGCGACGACGGAACCTGCTGCGTGCCGGTTGCGCCCGGCTGCGGCGCGGGAGCGGGAGCCGGCGCCGCTGACGTGTCCGAACGCAGATCAGAGTTCGTGTAAACCTTGGCCGGCGTCTTGACGTCCTTGCGCCGCGACTCTTCCTTCTTCGCGACGTCGCCCAGCGCCTGGGCGGACGCGAGCGACGCGAACATCACCAGCCCGACGGCCGCGATGGCAACCCGTGTCGTGGACATTACTCGGTCCCTTTCGATGGCGCCCCCGGCTGGAGCTCGGCCAGGTGCGCTTTCACTTTTTCGGCCTCGGAGGAGTCGGGCTCTAGTTCAAGATACCGCTTGTAGGCTGCCGCCGCATCCTGCGGCCGCTTGGCGGCCTCGAGCGCAAGGCCGTACGACAGCTGGAAATCCGACTGCCCCGGCGCGAGCTGGATGGCCTTTTCGTAGCCGGCGATCGCGTCGTTGAGGCTGCCCGACGCCTGCAGCGCCTTCGCGAGGTTGTACTGCGTGGCGTAATCGTCGGGGAACAGCTGAGCGGCCGCCCGATACCCCTGAATGGCCTCGTCCCACTTCTGCAGCTGCCCGTACGCGCGGGCGCGGTTGAACTGATACGTCCACGAATCGGGCGCGAGCTGAACGGCCTTGTCGAGATACTGCGTCGCTTCCTGGGCATGGCCGCTGCGGACGAGCACCTGGGCGAGATCGTTCAGCGCCCGGGGATCGTTCGGATTGGCGTCTACCGCCGACTGCAGGCGCTGCGCGGCCGCGTCGATGTTTCCTGCCGCGTACGCCGTCTGCCCCGCAATCAGGCTCGAGACGGCCACCGCTGCCGGATCCGGTGCCGTCGAGGCCGCGAAGCCCGCCGCACGCGCCTGCGTCGGTGCAGCGGCTGCAGGCGTGCCGGATCCCGCGAGGACGCCTGCCGCCATCGGCTGGGTCGTCTCCGCCGGCGAGCCGCCGGTCAGCATGATGCCGAAGCCGCCAAGCAGCACGCAGCCGGCGACGATCGCGACCGAGGTCCATGGGATGGGACGCGGCGGCGCCGCCTCCTGGCGCGCGACGAGCTTCTCGCCGCATCGCAGGCACTTGACCCGATCGCCGCGAACTTTCGCGCCGCATGCGGCGCAGATAATGGCTGCTTTCTTCACCTACCGAACCTCTCGCCACGAGAGGATGCGGACACCGACCTGTCCGACACCGTTGTTGTAGTCGTTCGGGTCGCCGAACATCTGCACCTGGCCGCCCACCGAGATCCCGAGATGCTGGTCGACGACGAACGGCGCGGTCGCGCGCGCCCCCGCGGTGGAGCTCACCTTCGTGCTGTCGGTGTTCGTGATGCTGCCGCTGCCGTTGGTGTCGTACGCCGCGCCGCCGATGTAGGTGAACGCGTAGAGATTCGCCGTCATGGTGTTGCCGCAGAACGTCGCCGGGAAGAACGACGTCGTGGTGAAGAACACGATATCACCGGCGACGGCCGGGAACGCCGTGACCTTCTCGTCGTCGTTGGCGCCGTCCACCTTGCCGAGCGTGATGGACCCGGTCAACGAGCCGCTGGCGCCGTTGTCGAGCACCACGAGAAGGGCGTAGGCCTCCGACACACCGTTTGACGGCAACAGGTCGCTGCCCGTGCCCTGGAACAGGTACTGCTGCGTGGAACCGACGGTCACCGACGCCATCGACCCGAACATCGGCTGCCCGGCGCCCGCGTCATAGAGCTTGATGGGCGACGTCACCACGATCTTGGGAGAACCGGCGTTGAGCGTGATGTCGAAGCGCCAGATGCGTCCGTCGAGGTCGCCGACATACGCCTTGGTGATGTAGCGCGAGTCGGGCGGACCGGTGGCGACGACGTCGGCCTGGAGCGCGTTCTTCATGCGCTCGCAGTTGTTCGCCGCCGCGCAGCTGTCGACGTTCTCGGCGAGGCCGTCGCTGCCGACGCTCTTGCTGTCGAACACCGCTCCCGTCTTCACGTCGAGCAGGTAGAAGGTCGTGCCGGCGACCGCGCCGTTGCGATTGGCCTGCTGCTGGATGTTGTACTTGAGGAACCCGGAGCCAGTCAGCACCGCGTAGCCGCCAAGGTTGTTGGCAATCTCGCCGACGGCCGGGTCGGACCACGTTTCGCCGACGGTCTTCTCGACGGCGGAGGCGCCCGCCGCGAGATCGCCCCACGGCTTGCACCCCGGACCGGTGATGTCGGCCGAGCCAGCCGTGGTGCAGTCCGCCAGGCCCTGCCGCGCCAGCGTGAGCGACTGGTCGAAGCTCGAGTAGCTCGGGAACGCCCACTTGAAGACGATGCGGGACGGATTCTGGAAATACGTCAGCACCTGCGTGATGTCGTCGCTGGCCGACGCCACCGTGTTCACCATGTCGTCCATCGTGACGTCGAACGTCTGGTAGAACGTGCCGCCCGGCCCCTCGCCGAGCACGAGGTAGGTCCGCCAGTTGCCGTTGATCTTGACGTCCGCGATCTTCGGCGAACCGTCGACGAAGAACCGGAAGTCGCCAACCGGCTGGCCGCTCTGCAGCGTGTAGAGCTTCGGCAGCAGGTTGAACGGAATGTACGCCCACACCTCGATGCCGAGCCGCGCGTCGATGGCGTGGAACATCCCGTCGTTGGCGCCCACCCAGACGATGCTGCGGCGGTCGGCGTTGGTGTCCGCGAAGCCGGGATAGTCGGCGTCGGGCGGCGGATCGAGCGACGGCGGGTCCATGATGGCCGGCGTCGAATCGACCATGGCGCCGAGCGGCAGCGCGCGGACGGCGTTGATGAGCGACGCGGCGTCGGTCGTGTTCAGGTAGGGCTGCAGCGTGGCCGCATTGGCCGCGTCGAACGACACCGTCTGCCCGTTCGGCAGCACCGTGTAGATGTTTCTCTGGCCTGCGGCCAGCGACGCGCACTGCCCGGTCGTTGTCGTCCCCGGCGCGCACGCCACCCAGAGGCGCGTCCCGTCCTGGACGAACTTGTAGCCGACCGATTTCGTGGTGTCGACGACCGGCTTATACGTGCGGAACGCGCGCAGCGAGCCGTCGAATCCCGGCAGCGTGAACGCGGTCGTCACGAGCAGGTTCGAACGCTGCGGTATGTGCACGTTGGTGGCCGGGTTCGAGATGTTCGTGAGCGGCAGCGCGACGCCGTTGATGTCCTTCCCGCTGGTCAGGTCGACGGTGCCGACAATCGGGCTCGTCACCTGGAACTCGGTGGTCGGGCCGTAGGGAAGCAGTGCCGTCGGGGCGGTGTCGAAATCCGCCTGCGCCGCGTAGCCGTGCTGCACCGCCGTGTTGATTGCCTTGACGAACTCCGGCACGGGCTGGCCGGCCGTCGTCGCGTCGATCATGGCCTTCGTGATCTCGGTGTAGCGGCCGCCGCTGTTGGCCGCAATCGCCTGCAGCTGCGCGCGGTCGGCCGCTGCCGGGACGAGGGCAATGACGTAGACCGGCACGCGATGGTTCAGCGCGACATTGAGGAACTGCGACGCCTTCGCGGTGGGATCTTCGTTCGTCGACTGCCCTTCAGCGCCGGCGACGACGAGCACGACGATGGTGTTGCGGCACTGCGTATCGGCGTTGATCAACCGCGCCGCTTCCGCCTTCGCGTCGTCGAGCATGTTGTCGACGGGCGCGTCGACGACGGTCTTCGAATCGGCGCCGGCGGGGATCAGCGAACCCGCGGCACCTGTCGCCCTCCCGAGCGTCGTCAGAATCGATGCGTTGGCGTTCGCGACGTCTGCGGCCACGAGCATCGCGTTGTTGGCAGCGGGGCCGATCGGCGACGGGGCGGCGACCGATCCGTTCGAGCCGCCAGTCGTCGGGCGCGTAATCTTCCATTTGCCGACGCTGCCCGTATCCGTGTTCAACTGCTGTCCGGCGTCGGAGACGACGACGGGCTCGATGTTGCCCGCTGCCGCGTTCTGGCTGACGGCGGGGTTGGACTGGCGCATCTTCATCAGGCCGAACCGCGCGACGGACGTGTTGCGGAGGATCGCTTCGGCGATCGAGATCTTCGCCACGTTGATCTTCGTCCGCGCGTCGAACGCGGATATCTGAAAGAGGCCGGTTGCGGGATCCTTGATCACCGTCGGGACGTTCGCGTACTCGGCGTCCTGGTCGCGCACGACCGTGACCCGGTCGGCGGTGAACTTGTCGCTGCCCCCGCCGTTGTCGGTATTCACCAGGTTGATGTACTTGCGCCGGTATTTCGCCGTGGTGTTCGCCGCGCTGACGCCGAGGGTCGCCTCGGAGAGCGCGCCCGAGCGCGGATAGGCGTTGTTGTCGCGGTAGTCGTTGTTCTGGTCGCGCTGCATGCGGTTCGCCGTGTCGACCATGACGATGACGTTCGGCTGGCCGTTGGTGTTGGCGCCCGGCAGGTGCCCGCGCTTCAGGAACAGCAGTGGGTCGAGCTGCGCCGAGGCGTACTGCGGCGCGACCGCCGACGCGACAAGTGCCAATAACAGGGTTCTGGTTTTCATGATCGCTCTCATTACTGCAGCCCGCCGGTCGTCAGCGACATCTCGGACCTGGTCAATGCCTTGCCCGGCGTCTGCACCGCCGCCTTGCGCGCGCGGCGGTTCTGTTCGTCCTGGCCTCGCTGGCCGGTGTAACCGCGCTCGATCTCGGTCGTGTCGGTCTTGGCGACCGTGACCTCGATGACGCGCTTCACGCCGAACGGGCCGTAGGCCTCCGCGTGCATCGCCAGCACGCCCTTGCCCGGGTTCTGCGGGTAGGCGCCGTCGGTGGACGTGTCGCCGTCCTTGAGCGGGTTCTCGTCGGTCTCGGACGGGTCGTCGGCAATCCAGACGACGACGTAGTCGCGCGAGTTGATCAACTGCGTCGGCAGCATGTCGTCCATGCGGCCGTAGGCGTAGAGCTTCCACCGCGGGTTGTTGTTGCCCCACGGACGTTCGTCCGAGAGGGCGTTCAGATCCGTGCTGCTGCACGTGGTCAGCTTCGCGCAGTTCAGCATGTTGGTCGCGGCGTCGAGATCGAGCTTGGTCCCGTCGGGCAGATCGCGCGTGCCGCCGGCCGACCCGTCGATGAACGCCGACTGCCGCACGCCGGTCAGGATGTCGTTCCAGTCGGGGACCGTCAGGATGTCGTCCATGACGCGTTCGACCGCGGCGTCGGCCGCATACAGCGCCTCGGTGCCTTCGGTGTAGTTGGCGGCAATGCGCGTCTCCGTCGTCGTCGTCATGACCAGCGCGACGCCGAGCGCCATCAGCAGCATCATCGCCATCAGCGAGACGATGAGCGCGATGCCGTCTTCGTCGTGCAGGCGGTCGCGGAGCGGGCGCGTCGAAGCATTCGGATGCATAGGTCTTTACCGGCCCAGATTCAGGTTGCGCGGCGTGACGTCGAACCGGACTTCCTGGTCCGGCACGTAGCGGTTGGAGCTGGTGGACGTACCGCCGCGCGTGAACAGCACACCCGTCGGGCCGCGCAGCGACGCCAGCGCCGCCTGCACGCGCAGGTTCACGCGCACCTTGCGGATGCGGAGCAGGTCGGCGTCGAACCGATCGGCGCGCGCGTCATCCGGGCACCAGGGCCCGTCGGTCAGCTGGGCCTGCGTCAGCAGGACCTCGCCTTCGTTGGCCGCGAGCACCGGCAGGCGCGACACGGTCTGGCCGTTGCTCACCATGAACGTGCAGTTTTCACCGGCGCCCCAGGTGTCCGCGGAGTTGTTGACGCCGAGCGCCGGCGGCTTCGGGCCGTAGGTGACCCACGGACCGACCGTGTTCGTGAGCACGGCGCCAGGCAGCAGCGTCGGCGGCTGCGGGTCGCCGTAATACGAGAACTGCAGCTTGACGACGTTGTCCACGATCGGCGTGTCCGTCGCGGCGCCGTCGTAGTGCATCAGCTGAAACGTGTTGTTGGCGATGTCGCTCTTCAGGTAGTAGGTGTGCGCCGCGACCTCGGTGATGACCGCCGCGCCCGAGTTGTAGCTGCCCGTCAGCTTGTCGCTGTGCTGGAGGTGCAGCGCCTCGTTCTGGACGTTGGTGATGGTCACGTAGTCCCACGTGCCGTCGGTGTCCATGATGAGGACGCGCATCTGCTCCTTGAAGCCGCACAGCTGCGAGTGGACGTTCGCGCCGCAGTTCTTCTGCGCGTCGACGTCGATTTCCTGGCTGTTGCCGTTGCCCATCGCCTTGTTGACGCCGGTCTGCGCGGCCGTCGGCGGCACGTACATCATGCTGATCGTGTCGGCACGGTAGAACACGCCCGCCGCCGGGTCGTCCTGCACGTCGCCGACGCGGTACGGCATCAGCGAGGCGAAGTAGCCGGACAGCGAACCGCTCGACGCGCCCATGTAGACGCCCGCGCCCGCCATGACGATGTCCTTCGTCATCACGTCCACGGCGACGCGCATGCGCTGCTGCATGTCGGCCACTTCCGGCTGCGTCTGATAGGTGCCCTGCGCCGGGTTCATCATCGTGAACACGGCCGCGGTGACGGCCACCATGATCATGGTGGCGATCATCATTTCGATGAGCGTGAAGCCCGCCTGCGATGTGCGACGCGGAGTCATCAGCGCGCCTTCCTTGTCTTGACGGTAATCATCCGCGCCTCTTCGGGCAGGCGCTTCACGGCGCCCTGGTCGGCGGCGCCGCGATCCTTGTTGCGGAACACCAGCACCTGGATCACCAGCGTGTTGTTCGGGTTGGTCGGCAGCGGCGACACCATCCATCGCCGCGTGTAGATGGCGTTCTGCGGCGGCGCGGAGCCGGTCCCCTGCTTGTTGCCGAACGAATCGATGTAGTCCACCCAGCCCGTCGTGTTCTCGCCGAGCGACGTCTGCGGCGACGGGCTCAGGCCGGTGCCGCCGATCGGATCCTCGGGCGTCTTGGTCGTGTCGGTGGTGATGTCGCTGATCGGCAGGCCGACCTGGTCGAACCCCCACGCCAGCGACCGCAGCTCCTCGAGCTTCTGCTGCGCGAGCACCGCGGCATACGTCGTGTTGCGCGAGCCGATGTTGCTCTTGGTCGCCATCGCGAACAGCTGCGCGAGCGAGACCAGCGCCGAGGCGAGCAGCGCCGTCGCCACGAGCACCTCGAGCAGCGAGAAGCCGGCGTTACTGGATAAGTTGGATTTTGCCAAGGCCGTTCACCGTAATCTTCTTGGTCGATGTGCCCTTCACGACCGCGATTTCCTGCAGCGTCCCCGACACCGGCAGCTGCGTCCACGGCAGCTCGCTCGTCACCTGCTTGTGCACCGTGCCGTCAGGCCAGAATTCCAGCGTCGCCGTGCCGCCGAAGGTGACCTTGTTCGGAAGCTGCCGAATGGGTCCGTCATGGTTCGGGCGGCTGGTCGGGTCGTTGTCGTTCGCGGGGTACTTCCACTTGGTGTCGCTGCACCGATCGGAAGCCGTGTCGTTGGTGTCCGGCTTCGAGGGCGTTCCAATCACCTCCGTGAGCCGGAACTGACCGGCCGCCGGGCAATTGAAGCGGATGCGCATCGGCCGGTTGGACGCCACCGCCACCAGCCGCGCGCTCTGCATCTCCTGGTAGATGTCTCGCTGCCCCTGACCGAGCTTCATGCTGTCGGAGACGTTCATCAGCGCGGGCACGGCGCCCGCCGCGATGATCGACATGACCGACACCGACACCATGATGTCGACGAGCGAGAAGCCACCGCGATCGTGAATCTGTAACTTGGTCATCTGCTTTTTTTTCGGTCCGCGTCGAGCCGTCGCGGCCGGTGCCCGGGTTCGGGCAACGGGTCTGCCACGAGCGTTTCGACGTCCGTAATATCGGCGCAAGTCCTTGTATTCGCTAGATGTTGCAGGCTGATGTCGGGTGTTCGGTCGAACACCCCCCGAAACATGGCGTGTCCCGCTTTGGAACGCGAAATAACGGATGTGAAATCGAGGATCAGGCCGCGAGCCGGAACGTGAGCTCGACGGCCGCACCGCCCGCTCGCCCCGTGCCGATGGCCACGCGCCCCTGGTGGGTCAGGACGATCTTCTGGACGATGGCGAGTCCGAGGCCGGTCCCGCGGGAACGGGAGGTAAAGAACGGACGAAAGACCGTTTCCCGCTGCCCGGGCGGGATACCAGGGCCGTTGTCCTCGACCGAGACCCGGCAGGTCCGGTGCGTCCGGTCCACGCTCCCGTCGACGACGATCGTCGGCGTCCGGCCGACCGCCTCGCAGGCCTCGGCCGCATTGCGCAGCAGGTTGCCGAACACCTGCCGGAGCAGGACCTCGTCGCCGTTGATCTCCGCGAACTCGCCGGTCAGCTCGATGGTCGTCCCCGCCGGCAGCTCGTGCTGCAGGTCGTCGGCCGCGCGCCGGGCGATGCGGCCCGGGTCGACCGGCGCGAGCAGGACCTGCTGCGGCCGGGCGAAGTTGAGGAAATTGGTCACGACCTGCCCCAGCGCTTCGGCCTCCTGCCGGATCCCCTGGACGTACGGACGATATTGCGTGGGCAGCGCCTCGGGATCGAGCAGCCGGCTGTAACCGTGAATCGTCGCCAGGCCGTTCCGGAACTCGTGCGCGATACCGGCGGTCAGCTCGCCGAGCCTCGCCAGCGTCTCCTTCAACCGAAGCTGCTCCTCGAGCTCGACGACGGCGGTGAGGTCGGAGAAGAGGCAGATCGCCCCTCGCGCGTCGCCCGGGCCCGCAGCCGGCGAGACCGTCACGCCCAGATGGGTCGTCGCCAGGCCGGCGGGCAGCGCGACGGAGCGGCGGACGATCGGCTCGCCGGTCTGCAGGCACTCGGCGATGACGGCGACCAGCGGCGATTCCGCCCCGAGGACCTGTTGATACGGCGCGCCGAGCGGTTCGAGCGGCACCTCGAGGAGGCGGCGTCCCGCGGGATTCAGGACTTCCACCAGGCCGCCGGCGTTGACGACGAGCAGGCCGGCCGTGAGGCTGTCGGCAATCTGGCCGCGCAGGCTGTCGGAGGCGGCGGCGCGCTCGCTCATCGCCTGCTCCTGCGCCTTCAGCTTGGTGACGGCTTCCTGCAGGGCCGCCGACAGTATCAGCGCGTCGGCGGTGTTCGAGCCGAGGTGTCGCTTCGTGTCGCGCGCGCCCGCGATGATGCGCAGGAGTGCGAAGGTCAGGATGCCGACCAGCATCGCGGTCATCGCGGTGATGCCGAGCAGCGCGTAGCCGGCCTGCGTCATGCCTGGAGCCCGGCCCACGACAGGTACGCCTGCACGGCGCCGTCGTACAGCCGCGTGGCCGGCCCTTCGAAGTACGCGCAGACGAGCGCGGCGACCGCGATGAAGGTGCCGAACGCGATGCGCGTCGCCATGCCGCGGCGCGACACCAGCAGCGCGCCGCCGCCGATGACGATGCCGAGCACGCAGGCGAGGATCAGCGTCAGCCAGACGAGCGGCCAGCCGAGAAACGCGCCGACCATCGCCAGCATCTTGAAGTCGCCCATCCCCATGCCTTCGCGCTTCCTGATGCGGAGATACGCCTCGGCGACGAGAAACGGAAAGAGGCCGCCGGCGAGGAGCCCGATGAGGGAGCTCTTCCACCCGGGCGGCAGGAACAGTGCGCAGACGAACCCGATGACGATGCCGGGCAGCGTGATCTCGTTCGGCAGGATCTGATGTTCGAGATCGATGGCGAACAGCACGATCATCGCGCAGGCAAAGACGATCCGCACCGGCAGCAGCGGCGTCAGGCCGAAGGCGACGTACGCGCCAAGGAAGAGCGCGCCGGTGATCAGCTCCACGATCGGATACCGGATCGAGATCGGCGAGCGGCACGTGCGGCATCGCCCGCGCAGTGCCGCCCAGCTGAGGAGCGGGATGTTCTCGTACCAGCTGAGCGGCCGATTGCACGTGGTGCAGTGCGACGCGGGCCAGGCGATCGATTCCTCGCGCGGCAGCCGGTAGATGACGACGTTGAGGAAGCTGCCGACGGCGAGTCCGAGGGCGAACAGCGCCCCCGCGATGACGGCGTCCATCAGAGCGGATGCTCGCGGTTCGGCAACGGGTTGAGCGACGATGCGGGATCGAGCGAGACGCTCCCGGTGGCCGGGTCGAGCCGGAACGGCGTGCCCGTCGGATCGGGCGGCACGCCGCGCAGGAGCCCGGCGCGGATCAGGTCGGCCCACGACGTGGGGAACATGCCGGTCCGCGCGCGATACTGCTGGACGATCCGCTCGACGAAATCGATCCCGTCCATCGCGTCGAGCTGCTTCAACCGGAACGTCGCCTGGTCGCGCAGCCAGTCTGCGTCGGCGCTGCGCTCGATCTCGGTCCACAGCGTGCGCGACGAGGTGCGGTTGCCGCCTTGCGCGAGCGTGACCGCCGCCAGCGGCCGCAGCCAGTCGGGCGCCTTCGTCATGTCCGCCGCCCGGTTGAACCACATCGCCGCGTTGTCGTAGTCGGCGAGCCACCAGTAGTAGACGAAGCCGAGCTCCTGGGCGATCTCCCACTTCTGCGGTTGCGCCTGCAGGCCCTTTTTCAGGATCGCGATCGCCTGGTCGGGACGTCCCGCGCCCGACGGGTACTCCTCGGCGAGGAAGACCGAGCCGAACTTGTAGGCGACGTCGAAGTACGGGTCGAGCGAGGTGGTCAGGTCGAGCAGCGGATAGAGGATGTCGTACTGCTTGTTGGCGCCCGTCGAGAGCTTCGTGCCGCCGTAATGCTGCACGGTCCTGATCCAGTAGATGTCGGCGAGCAGCGCGTGAAACGAGAGCGCGGCGCGGCGGGCGAAATCCGGCGAGCGGACGTAGAGCAGGTTCGTGCTCACGCCGGCCGGGAGGCCGAGCGGCTGCTCGCGCGTCTGCAGCAGCTGCAGGCCGATGACGGCGGCAAACAGCGCCGCGAGCGCCGCCCACGCCGCCGGGTGGACCTTCACTTGAAGTCCCGCCGCGAGAAGATGATCGCCGCCGCCAGCAGCACCAACGCGACGTAGGTCGCGCCGTAGAGCGACGTCAGCAGCAGGTAGCGCAGCGGAATCGCCTGCGCGTGCACGACCTGCAGCTTCACGTCGAAGGCGGCGAAGTTCGGAACGACGTAGTAGACGCCCTTGGCGAGCGCTGCCGCGACCGGAGATGAAATCGTCGCGCCGTAGTCGCGCAGGTCCTGGTTGAAATGCCCGATGACCCAGACGGCCATCGTCATCATGGCCGACAGGAACGGGCTGGAGAAGGTCGAGAAGAAGAGCGCGATGGCGGTGACGAGCAGCAGCTCGAGCATGATCAGCGCCACCGCCTTCAACATCGCCGGGTCGGTGGCGGGCGCCGGCCACGCCGCGCGGATGTTCGGCGGCGTCTCGGCCTGCATGTAGGCGAGCACGAGGTAGAACGCCGCCGTCATCACGGCCACGTTGATGACGAGCGTGAGCACGAGCCCGAAGTACTTGCCGAGCAGGAATTCCTGCCGGCGTATCGGCTTGGCCAGCAGCGTGTAGATGCTGCGCTTCTCGACCTCTTTCCACACCAGCCCGATGCCGATGAAGATGGCGATCAGCAGGCCGAAGATCGAGATCGACGCCAGCCCGAGGTCCTTGATGATCTTGACGTCCTGGCCGGCGGTCAGCTCGCCGATCAGATAGGACGCCGAGATGAGCAGCACGGCGAAGACGACGAGGTTGTAGAGAATCTTGTCGCGGACCGACTCCTTGAAGACGTTGACCGCGACGTGGCCGATGACGCTCACGCCGTCTCCCGGAAGCGCGAGCCCGTCGAGCCGCTCACCTGGCGGACGAAGAAGTCCTCGAGCGTGTCGCGCACCGGCGTGAGCGAGACGAGCGCCGCCCCGCGCGCGACGAGTGCCGCGGTCGTCTCTTCCGGCCGCGGTGTCAGCGGCAGCTCGAGCGCGTAGCGCCCTTCCGCGAGGCGCGTGGCGCCGCGGACGAGGCCGTGCTCCTGCATCTCCTTCAACGCCGACTCCGTCAGGCCGCTGACCACGAGCTCCCAGCCGCGAATCTCGAACGCGATCATGTCGGAGAGGCGTCCCTCGGCGGCGAGCCGTCCCTTGGCGAGGATCGCGACGCGGCTGCACAGCGTCTCCGCATCCGCGAGCACGTGCGAGCTGAAGAACACGGTGCAGCCGCGGTCGCGGAGCCGCAGAATCAGCTGGCGGATCTCGCGGCGCCCGAGCGGATCGAGCCCCGACATCGGCTCGTCGAGGAACACCAGCTCCGGCTCGTTGATGAGCGCCTGCGCGATGCCGACGCGCTGCAGCATCCCTTTCGAGAACTTCCGCAGCGGGAGACGCCGCTCCGCGCCGATGCCGACCTCGTCGAGCAGCGCAGCCGTGCGGCGGCGCCGCTCGCCGGCGGCGAAGCCGAAGAGCGCGGCGAAGTATTCGAGCAGCTCCTCGGCGGTGAGGTAGTCGTAGAAGTAGGGTTGTTCCGGAAGGTAGCCGATGCGGCGCTTGACGCCGACGTCGCCAACCGGCTTGCCGAGGATTTCCGCGCGCCCCGACGTCGGGTAGATCAGCTGCATCAGCAGCTTGAGCGTCGTGGTCTTGCCCGCGCCGTTCGGGCCGAGGAAGCCGAAGACTTCGCCCTGCCCGACCTGCAGCGTCAGGCCGTCGAGCGCCAGGTACGGGCGAGGGCGCCAGAAACCAACCGTGTAGTGCTTGGTCAGCGCCTCGGTCCGAATCGCATCCATCACATCAGGAGGCGCTCGCCTTCTTGAGCTCGTGCTCGATGAGCGCTTCGAAGAACACGGGACGCAAGGCGTTCACCTTGATCCCGTTGACGAAGAAGGTGGGCGTCCCCTGCACGTCGAGCTGACGGCCCAGCGCCGCATCGGCCCGCACCTGGTCGAGCACCTTCGAGTACTGCGCGTCGAAGTCGGTGACCTGCGCGACCTTGCGGGCGCTGTCCTTCACCCAGTCCGGCGTCATCTTCTCCTGATTGGAGAAGAGGTACTCCTCCATCTCGGGTCCCTTGCCCTTGGCCTTCGCCATCCGCACCGCGGCCGCCGCCTCGCAGGCCGCCGGATGGATGCCGGCCGTGTTGCACTCGGAGTCGAGCGGGAAGTCCATCGTCACGAAGCGCACCTTCGGGTCGCTGGCGTACTTGGCGACAATCCCCCGGTACTCCATGTAGGCCTGGCGGCACGACGGGCACTGGTAGTCGTTGAACTTGACGATCACGACCTGCGCGCCGTTGGCGGGCACCGGCACGTTGACCCGCGGCTGCGAGTCGATCCACTTGTTGAACTCGGCCAGCTGATCGGGATCGATCGTCTCGGTCGGCGGCGTGTAGACCTCGCCGGCCTGCGTGACGGTCTGTTCCTCGGCATGCGGGAAGAACGCGACGAGGGCGACCGACCCGACGATGAAGAGGATGGCGATCACGGCGGGCGTGCGGCTCGTCGCGACGGAGCGCAGATCGCCCGCGAGGCGGGACGGCAGCGTGCTGAGCGCCATCGATGTGCCGCCCGACACCAGGAAGATCCCGACGACCGACACGTACATCGTCATGCAGAGCGGGCAGGCCTTGCCGATGACGAAGAACGACGCGTAGCCCAGGTAGAGGACGGCGGACAGTGCGATCGTCGCGAGGACGAAGATATAGCCGGATGCCGCGGCGTAGGCGTCGGGCTTGTCGCGCCGCATGCCGAGCGCCGCGATGAGCAGCACCAGCACCGACCAGATGACACCACCCGCCGCGACGGGTACGCCGCGCACGGTCGCGTAGGCGCTCTGCAGCACGGCTTCACAGCTCACCGTCTCGTTGATGTCGCAGAAGCTCGAGTAGGTCGGATCCGCGATGATCCGGTAGTGGACGTACAGCGCGGCGATCGACGCGCCCAGGGCGAGCAGCGCGAGCGCCAGAATCAGCGGGCGAGCGTACTTGTTCATGTCTGCAGCCTCTTCCGGAATTGAGGGCATCCTACAGGAAGAGACGCGGGAATTACAAAGGAGGCGTGATCCGGGGCGTTACTGGAGAACCGTTGTCCCCGCGAGGCTGGTCGGTATCTGGGCGCCGGTGAAGTTCTGGAAGACCGTGCCGCTGTTGTTGGTCGCAAACGCGCGGGTGCCGGTCTGACCCAGCGTCGCCGGGGTTGCCGTCGCGTGATACGTCGACTGCGAGGTGGTTCCGTTGCAGGTGCTCCCCCCCGCGAGGACGTTGAACGCGGCGATCCCGGGAGCAATCTCAATCGTGTAACCGGCCTTCACCACGCCATTGGTGGCGAGATCGGGGGTGATGAAGCTAGACCCCCCCGACGTGGGAGGCGTCGCCAGGTCATCCAGCGTCGTGGCATAGCCGCCGCCGCCGCAGGCCTGGGCATACGTGACTTCCGAGTTGTGGATGGCGCGCATCGAGCCGATGGCCGACGCCTCGTTGCCCGACATGCGCGCGCGAATGAGGCCGGGCACGGCGATCGCCGCGATGATCCCGATGATCCCCACGACGATCAGCAGCTCGATGAGGGTGAATCCCTCGTTTCCCGGCTTCTTGTTCACGGACACGTCCATCACCTTGCTCGTTGAAGATGGACACAAAGAGGGGCACATACGGCCCTCTCCATGTGTCCACTCGCCACAATTCCTACTGGAGAATCGCCGCGCCGGCCATCGTCGCCGGAATGACGACGCCCGTGAAGTTCTGGTAGATGGTGCCGCTGTTGTTGGTCCCGAACGCGCGCGTGCCGGTCTGGCCGGGCGTCGCCGGCGTCGCCGTCGCGTGATACGTGGACTGCGACGCGGTGTTGTTGCAGGTCGCCGCCGCCGCCAGGACCGCGATCGCGCCCGTGCCGGCCGCGAGGTTCAGCGTGTAGCCGCTCTTCACCACGCCGTTGGCGTTGAGGTCCGGGCTGATGAACGGGTCGCCGCCGGCCGTCGGCACCGCCGACAGGTCCGTCAGGCTCGTCGCATAGCCGCCGCCGCCGCAGCTGGCGGCGTAGGTGACCTGCGAGCTGTTGATCGCGCGCATCGAACCGATGGCCGATGCCTCGTTGCCCGACATGCGGGCGCGGAGCAGGCCGGGAACCGCAATCGCCGCAATGATGCCGATGATCGCCACGACGATCAGCAGCTCGATGAGGGTGAAGCCCTCGTTCTTCTGCATCTTCTTCAAATTGAATCTCCTTGGGTGCGCCGGGGCGCAAATGCCGTATGGCCTGCTTATCGGCAAGGGGAGTGCCACGCTGTACTGGCTACGTCAGACGGGCAACCTGAGCTGTTTCAAGCACTTCCAGCGAGGCCCCTGAAAGCAGTGGGTGCCGCGTGGCAGAAACTGTCACTCGAGGACTGCCAACAATTGGCGCTTATGACAATAGCTGACACCTGATACCGGTCTGCGCCTGAGACTTGTCGCGTCAAAACACAAGTCAAAACACAAAGAGGGTGCCCTTGCGAGCACCCTCTTGATGACCGAGCAGTCGGTGAGGTTACTGGAGGATCTGTGCGCCGGCCATCGTCGCCGGAATCACGACGCCCGTGAAATTCTGGTAGATGGTGCCGCTGTTGTTGGTGCCGAACGCGCGCGTGCCGGTCTGGCCGGGCGTCGCCGGCGTCGCCGTCGCGTGATACGTGGACTGCGACGCGGTGTTGTTGCAGGTCGCCGCCGCCGCCAGGACGGCGATCGCGCCCGTGCCGGCCGCGAGGTTCAGCGTGTAGCCGCTCTTCACCACGCCGTTGGCGTTGAGGTCCGGGCTGATGAACGGGTCGCCGCCGGCCGTCGGCACCGCCGACAGGTCCGTCAGGCTCGTCGCATAGCCACCGCCCCCGCAGCTGGCCGCGTAGGTGACCTCCGAGCTGTTGATCGCGCGCATCGAACCGATGGCCGACGCCTCGTTGCCCGACATGCGGGCGCGGAGCAGGCCGGGAACCGCAATCGCCGCAATGATGCCGATGATCGCCACGACGATCAGCAGCTCGATGAGGGTGAAGCCCTCGTTCTTCTGCATCTTCTTCACGTTGATCTCCTTGAAGCGCGCGGGCCGAAGCCCGACGACCGATTGACGCATCGCCGCTTCATCCACGGCGCTCGTTCCGAATGGTTCAGTCAGGTGGCAAGGCGAGTACCACCTTCGATGGATCAGGCGCAGTCGTTCAAATAGCGCCTATGCAATAAGTTACCGCTTTAGCGAGGCGCATACAAATATAGTACGTGACAAGAATTGTCAACGATCCGATGGCAAAAAGTGGCCCAGCTGACGATAGGCGTCATGACAAAACGCAAAAGGGGCGCCCCGATGGCGCCCCTTTGCGACAGCGTCTAGTTGGAGAAACTGCGGGAGCGAAGCTTACTGGAGAATCGCCGCGCCGGCCATCGTCGCCGGAATCACCACGCCCGTGAAGTTCTGGTAGATCGTGCCGCTGTTGTTGGTCCCGAACGCGCGCGTGCCGGTCTGGCCCGGGGTCGCCGGCGTCGCCGTCGCGTGATACGTGGACTGTGAAGCCGTGTTGTTGCAGGTCGACGCCGCCGCCAGCACCGCGATCGCGCCCGTGCCCGGGTTCAGCGCGATTGCGTAACCGCTCTTCACCACGCCGTTGGCGTTGAGGTCGGGGCTGATGAACGGGTCGCCGCCCGCCGTCGGAACCGCCGCCAGGTTGGCGAGACTCGTCGCATACCCGCCGCCGCCGCAGCTGGCCGCATACGTGACCTCCGAGCTGTTGATGGCGCGCATCGAACCGATGGCCGAAGCCTCGTTGCCGGACATGCGCGCGCGAAGCAGCCCCGGAACCGCAATCGCCGCAATGATGCCGATGATCGCCACGACGATCAGCAGCTCGATGAGGGTGAAGCCCTCGTTCTTCTGCATCTTCTTCAAGTTCAATCTCCTCTGAAAGCGCTGTGTCGCGGCGCTGTTTCGACTGTGACCAGCATCAAGGCAAGGGCGCTGCCACAGCTGAGCCGGGAGCACTATCCTGTAAAGACTGTATTTTTTGGGGGGTTGCACACGGTTGCCCAGGGGCTCTGCCAAAAACTGCCACCGAAACACTGCCAAAAATTGGCGGGCCTGACGTGTTCTGTCAGCCCGGCGGGCCGTTCATTCAGCGCACGTATTCGGATGGAGGACCGAATGGCTGCGGGGGCGGCACGGCTCCCTGCGCCTGCCAGATGCCGTTGGTCTGCGACGTCGCAAATGACCGCGAACCGGTGCGGCTGAGGGCGGCAGGCACCGCGGACGCATAGTAGGTCGTTCGCGTCCCCGCGTTGTTGCAGTCCGGGAGGCCCGGGCTGGACGCGGCCCCACCTGTCACGTTGAAGCGGTAGCCGTTGCGTTCCGGGAAATTCGCGATGCCGATGTCTTCCGCCAGATAACTCTGATCCCGTCCCGGGCGTGTACCCCCGAGCTGTATCAGCGACGTCGCGTAGTGTCCGCGCCCGCACTCGGAGGCGTATGCGAACTGCGCTTTGTTGATCGTCTGCAGGATTGCGATCGCGGACGACTCGTTCGCCATCATGCGCGCGCGCTGCAGCGACGCGACGGCCACGACCAGCAGGATCCCGAGGATGACGATCACGATGCACAACTCGATCAGGGTCATCCCGGCCTCGGGATTACGCCGGCCGCGCTCGGAGTGGTCGTTCATCGAATGTTGAATTTCTTGGCGTAGTAGCGGAACGAGCGGAAGCTCATGCCGAGCATCTCCGCGGCCTTCACCTGGACGCCGCCTGCGCGCTCGAGCGCGAGCGCGATGTAGTGGCGGTAGAAATCCTCGCCGCGCGCCTCGAGATTGAAACCCTCTCCCAGGTCCGGCAGCGGCGGCGCGGAGGCGCCGTTGGCCAGCGCCGATTCCGGGCCCGCCACCGACACCGCATCGGGGCGCGGGTTGCGGATATGCGCCGGCAGCGAGTCGGGAAGAATCGCCGGCGTCTGCTCGAGCGCGACCGCGCGCTCGATGACGTTCTCGAGCTCGCGGACGTTGCCCGGCCACCCGTAGGCCTGCAGCAGCGCGAACGAGTCGTGCGCGACGCTGCGCACCGGCTTCTTCATCTGCTGCGCGTACTTCGACAGGAAGTGCTCCGCCAGCAGCGGAATGTCCTCGCGGCGCTCGCGCAGCGGCGGCAGGTGCATCGGGATCACGTTGATGCGGTAGAACAAGTCTTCGCGGAAACGGCCGGAGCTCACGAGCTTTTCGAGGTCCTGGTTCGTGGCGGCGATGACGCGGATGTCGGCCTGCACCTCCTCGGTGCCGCCGAGCCGGCGGAACCGCCGATCCTGCAGCAGCCGCAGCAGCTTCACCTGCATCGTCGTGTTCATCTCGCCGATCTCGTCGAGGAACACGGTGCCGCCTTCGGCGACCTCCATCAGCCCCTTCTTGTTGGCGTCGGCGCCCGTGAACGCGCCGCGCATGTGGCCGAAGAGCTCGGACTCGAGCAGCGTCTCCGGGACGCCGCCGCAGTTGAGCGCCACGAAAGGACGCTCGCGCCGGAGCGAGTTGTAGTGGATGGCGCGGGCGACCAGGTCCTTGCCGGTGCCGGATTCGCCGGTGATCAGCACCGTGCTGTTGGTCCTGGCGATCGTCTCCACCATGCGGAACACGTCGAGCATCGGCTCGCTGCGCCCGATGATGTTCGAGAACTCGTAGCGGGTGTTCAGCTCCTTCTTCAGGAGCACGTTCTCCTGCTTCAGGCGATGCGTCTCCACGTGCTGGCGGATCTTCAGCCGCAGCTCGTCCATGCTGAACGGCTTGGTGAAGTAGTCCACCGCGCCGAGGCGCATCGCCTCGACCGCGGTGCTCGCCGACGCGTACGCCGTCATCATGAAGGCGACGATGTCGCGGTTGATGTCCTTCGCGGCGCGCAGCACCTCGACGCCGGTCACGTCCGGCATCTTGATGTCGGACAACAGCAGGTCGACGTGGCTCTTGCGCAGCTGCTCGATGGCGTCGCGGCCGTTCTCCGCGATGATGACCTCGTAGCCGTCGCGGCGCAGCACGATGCGCAGCATCTCCCGCATCGACGGCTCGTCGTCGACGACGAGGATGCGGACCTTCCCCGGCGCGACGGACGCGGTGGGGGTTTCGGGCGCGGCGGGCTTCGGCTGCGTCACGGGAGCGTTCATATCCTCGCGCCCCTTCCGGCGGTGACGACCGACGCCTCGCGCGCCGGCTCGGTCGTTCGCATCGGCATCCGCACGCGGACCGTCGTCCCGCTGCCGACGGTCGACGACACCTGGATGGAGCCGTTGTAGTCGGTGACGATGCGATGGACGATCGCCAGGCCGAGGCCCGTCCCCTTGTCGAACGAGCTGCGGAACGGCTGAAAGAGGCCGTCGAGATCGGCGGGCGGGATGCCGCACCCCTCGTCGCTGATCGTGATGCTCAACTCGTCGCGCCCGGCGTCGCGCTCGGTCGTCGCCGACATCAGGAGCCTGCCGCCCGAGGCCATCGCCCGCAGGCCGTTGGTGGCGAGGTTCCAGACGATCTGGCGGATCTGGTTCTCGTCCGCGTCGATCCAGACCGGTTCTTCGGGGAGGCCGACGTCGATCAGGTGGTCGTCGTGGACCTCGGAGCTGTTGCGGAGGAGCGTCGCCGTGTCCTGCACCACGCGGCGGATGTCGAGGCGCGTCAGCGCCACGCGCTGCGGGCGCGCGTAGGCGAGGAACGACTTGATCGTGTCGTTGAGGCGCTCGGACTCCTTGAGCACGATGTCCATCAGCTGCGCCTGCTCTTCGCTGAGCGGCAGCTCCTGCCGCAGCACCTGGATCGATCCTGACATCGATGCGAGCGGATTTCGAATCTCGTGCGCGATGCCGGCGGCCATCTCGCCGACCGCGGCCAGGCGCTGCTGCATGCGGGCGCCGCGCTCGAGGCGGCGGACGTCCGTCACGTCCTGGAAGGTGAACAGGTAGCCGCTGCGCCCGTCGGGCAGCGAGAGCGTCGTCACGGTGAGGCCGATCTCGAGCATGCGGCCGTCGGGCGAGCGGTACTGGTGATCGGCGCGATGGCTGCGCGTCTCGCCGAGCATCTGCAGCCGGGCCCTGAACTGCGCCGGCAGCTGCAGCACATCGCCGACGCCGCGGCCGACCGTCTGCCCCGCCGACAGGCCGGTAATGGTCGACGCGGCGCGGTTGAACGTCAGGATGCGGCCGTCCATGTCGGCGGTGACCAGGCCGCTCAACATGCTGTCGATGACGTACTGGTTGAACGCGCGCAGGTCGGCGATCTGCGTCGACGCGCGCTCGAGGCGGGCGCCGGCCGACCGCAGGTTCTCGGCCAGCGAGCCGGAGAGCAGCGCGACGGCGAAGAACCCGAACAGGTTGATCCCCACGGTGTACTGCGCGAAGCGCCGGCTCGGGAGCTCCTGCGCGCCGAGCGTCTGCCACGAGGCGGGGAAGAAGGCCGTCGGCTCGAGGTACTGGGCGCTGACGAGCGCGAGATACAGCAGCGCGCTGAGCGTCGCCACCTGCAGGGCGCCGCGCCGGAAGCGCAGGGTGCTCGCCGCGATGATCGGCAGCAGGTAGAGCGACGAGAAATAGCTCGTGATGCCGCCCGTGACGTGAATGAACCCGGAGACCAGAAACGCATCGGCGCCCAGCTGCGCGTCCGCGATCCACGGGTGACGCTCCACGTACGTGCGCGTGAAGTAGTAGATGACGCTGAGCGTGTAGGTCAGGCCGATGAGGAAGAAGAACGGATCGATCGGGAACGCGCCGGGCCGGCTCAGCTGCACGAGGATCGCCGAGCCGAGCAGCAGCGTGCTGACGATGACGCGGACGGCGATGAGCGTCGAGAGACGGGAGCGCAGGTTCATGCGCGCGGCCCAGTCATAACTACCACCTGCACGACCAACGACCAACGACACTAGCCGGTCAGCTTGCTGATCAGGCTGAAGATCGGCATGTACATCGCGATGACGATACCGCCGACGATACCGCCGAGGAGCGCGATCATCAGCGGCTCCATCAGCGTCAGCAGGCCGGCCACCGCCACGTCGACTTCCTCTTCGTAGAAGTCGGCGATCTTGCCGAGCATGGTGTCGAGCGCGCCGGTCGCCTCGCCGACGCCAATCATCTGCACGACCATCGAGGGAAACACCGCCGTGTCCTTCAGCGGCTGCGCGATCGTCTCACCGCGCTCGATGCTCTTGCGCGTGTTCTGGATGGCTTCCTCGACGATGGCGTTGCCGGCGGTCTTCGCCGTGATGTCGAGCGCTTCGAGAATCGAGACGCCCGACGCGAGCAGCGTCGACAGCGTGCGGCAGAAGCGCGCGACCGCGATCTTGCGCATCAGGTTGCCGAGGATCGGCATCTTCAGCACGGCGGCGTCCACCACGCGGCGGCCGTTCGGCGTCGCGTAGTACGACTTGAAGCCCCACCCGGCCGCGAACAGCGCCATGATGAGGAAGATCCCGTAGCGGACGAGCGCGTTGCTGAGCCCGATGACGACACGCGTCGGCAGCGGCAGCTCGGCGCCGAGGCCCGCGAACAGGTTCGCGAACGTCGGGATGACCTTCCACAAAATGACGCCGACGACGAGGGTCGCGATGACGATGACCGCGACCGGGTAGATCATCGCGGACTTGACCTGCCCCTGCAGCTTGACGGCCTTTTCGATGTAAGTCGCCAGCCGTTTGAGAATCGTGTCGAGGATGCCGCCCGCTTCGCCCGCCGCGATCATGTTGGTGAACAGCGGGTCGAAGACCTTCGGGTGCTTCTTCATCGCGTCGGCCAGCGACGCGCCGCTTTCGACGTCGCCCCGCGTGGCGAGAATCACGCCGGAGAAGTTCTTGTCCTCTTCCTGCGTGCCGAGGATCTCGAGACACTGCACGAGCGGCAGGCCGGCGTCGATCATGACCGAGAACTGCCGCGTGAAGACCGCGAGGCTCTTGGCGTCCACACCCCGGGCGCGCTTCTTCCCCGTCGTCTTCTTGGCCGCCGCTTCCTTGACCGGGTTGATCTGCGTGACGAGCACCTGCTCGCGCCGCAGCGCGGCCACGACCGCGTCCATCGTGTCGGCGACGCGCTCTCCCGTGACGGTTTCACCGCCCCGTGTCCGTCCCGCGTATGCAAAAGTAGGCATGTGTGTGTAAACCCGTTAGTCGTTGGTGGTTGGTGGAACCACCAGCGACCAACTACTAACCACCTTTATCGGCCGATGGCCGTTCGAGGCGGCGCCCCCGGCCGGCCAAGCCCCGCGCCGGCGACCACGCCGACGCCGCGGTTGATCATCTCCTGCAGTTCTTCCTTGTTCGACGAGGCGGTCAACGCCGCTTCGAGCGTGATCTGCTTCTTCAGGTGCAGCGAGGCGAGCGACTGATTCGCCGTCTGCATGCCCATCTTTTCCTGCCCCGTCTGCATCGCCGAGTAGATCTGGTGGACCTTGTCCTCGCGAATCAGGTTCCGGATGCCCGCCGTCGGAATCATGATTTCCAGCGAGCAGACGCGCCCGCCGCCAATCTTCGGCAGCAGCGCCTGGCAGACGATCCCTTCGAGCACGAGCGAGAGCTGCGTCCGGATCTGGCTCTGCTGGTGCGCGGGGAAGACGTCGATGATGCGGTTGATCGTCTGCGCCGCGGAGTTGGTGTGCAGCGTGCCGAACGTGAGGTGGCCCGTCTCCGCGATGCGCAGCGCGGCTTCGACCGTCTCGAGGTCGCGCAGCTCGCCGATGAGGACGATGTCGGGGTCCTCGCGCAGGGCGGCGCGCAGCGCCATCGAGAAGCTCTGCGTGTCGCTGTGCACCTCGCGCTGGTTGACCAGGCACCCCTTGTGCGGATGGATGTATTCGATCGGGTCCTCGATGGTGAGGATGTGATCGTGGCGCTCCAGGTTGATCTTGTCGATCATCGCCGCGAGCGTCGTCGACTTGCCGCTGCCCGTCGGACCGGTGACGAGCACGAGGCCGCGCGGGCGCTCGGCGAGCGTCGCCAGCACCGGCGGCAGGCCGAGCTCCTGGAAGCTGCGGATCTTTTCCGGAATCAGTCGATAGACGGCGCCGACCGCCCCGCGCTGGTTGAACATGTTGCAGCGGAAGCGCGCGAGTCCCTTGATGCCGAAGGAGAAGTCGAGCTCGAGCGCCTCCTCGAACCGCTTCTTCTGCGCGTCGGTGAGCACGCTGTAGGTCAGGGCCTTCGTATCCGCCGGCGTCATGTCGGCACCCTCGAGACGCTGCAGGTGCCCGTGCACGCGCACCTGCGGCGGCGTGCTGATCGTGATGTGGAGGTCGGAGCCCTGCAGTTCGACCGTCTTCTTCAACAATTCCGGTAGTGTCATAAGTCCTTTTGTCTGATGGCTACTGCCCGCTGCCTGCTGCCCGCTGCGTGCTCCTACTTGACCGTTTCGCGCACGACTTCCTCGATCGTCGTCACGCCTTCCTTCACCTTGCGCAGGCCGCTGCCGCGCAGCGTGATCATCCCTTCGTCAACAGCCTTGCGCCGCAGTTCGAGCGCCGACGCGCCGACGAGAATCAGCTCGCGCAGATCCTCGGTGACTTCCATCACCTCGTACAAGCCGACGCGCCCCTTGTAGCCGGTGTTGTTGCATTTCTCGCAGCCCTTCCCCTTGTTCGGGATCACTGTCTTGGCATCTTCGGCGGTGAAGCCGGCCTGCATCAGGGCTGGCGGCGGGGTGGGGTGCGGTTGCGAGCAGTTCTTGCAAATGCGGCGCACCAGGCGCTGGGCGCAGACGAGGTTCAGCGAGCTCGCCACGAGGAACGGCTCGATGCCCATGTTCATCAGACGGTTGACGGTGCTCGGCGCGTCGTTGGTGTGCAGCGTCGAGAGCACGAGGTGGCCGGTGAGCGCGGCCTTGACCGCGATTTCCGCCGTCTCGAAGTCGCGGATTTCGCCGACGAGGATGATGTTCGGGTCCTGCCGCAGGAAGCTGCGCAGCGCGGCGGCGAAGTTCAGCCCGATGCTCTCGCGCACCTGCACCTGGTTGACGCCGACCAGGTTGAATTCAACCGGGTCCTCGGCGGTCATGATGTTGGTCTCCATCGTGTTGATCTTCGAGATGGAGGAGTAGAGCGTGTTGGTCTTGCCGGATCCGGTGGGACCCGTCACGAGGACCATGCCCCACGGCCGCTCGATGGCCGCCTCGAACTTGGCCAGCGACTCGGATTCGAACCCGAGCTTGGTCATGTCGAGCATCAGCTTGCTCTTGTCGAGCAGACGCATGACGATCTTTTCGCCGAAGAGCGTCGGCAGGCAGGAGACGCGAAAGTCGATCTCCTTCTGTTCCCCGTCGTCCTGGAAGCGGATCTTGATGCGGCCGTCCTGCGGCAGGCGCTTTTCCGCGATGTCCAGCTTCGACATGATCTTGATGCGCGACGTGATCGCGTCGCGGAACTTCATCGGCGGCGCCATGATGTTGTAGAGGATGCCGTCGACGCGATAGCGGACGCGCAGCTCTTTCTCGTACGGCTCGATGTGGATGTCGCTGGCGCCCTTCTGGATGGCGGACATCAGGATGACGTTCACGAGCTTGATGACCGGCGCTTCCTCGCCCTGCTTGGCGAGCATTTCCGCGCTGATCTCTTCGATCTCCTCGAGGACCTCGACGTCGCTGTCGGAGCTGAGGGCCTGCATCTCCTCCAGGCCCTTGCTCACGATCTCCATCGCGCTCGCGCCGGGGGCCTGCGGCTTGGCGCCCAGTGCCGCGGTGCCGGCGGCGGCCGCCGCGGCGGCCTTCCCGTAGTACTTCGTGATCGCGTCGATGACCGCGGTCTCGGAGGCGACGACCGGCTCGACGTTGTAGCCCGTCATGAACTTGATGTCGTCCATGGCGAACACGTTGGTCGGGTCCGTCATCGCGATCGTCAGCGTCGCGCCCGAACGCGACAGCGGCACGATCTGATACTTCTGCGCGGTGTCGGCGGGAACGAGCTTGACGACGGCCGGATCGATTTCGAACTGGGTGAGGGCGATCGACGGGACGCCGTACTGCTTGCTGAGGAGGGCCGTGATCTCCTCGTCCTTCACGTACCCGAGCTTGATCAGGTTGTAGCCGAGCTTCCCCCCGTTCTGGCGCTGGTAGTTCAGCGCCTCCTGAAGCTGCTCGGGTGTGATGCGCTTCTCCTTGAGGAGCAGCTCACCGATGCGTACGGCCATCTATAGATTCAGTCCGCCCGAAACCTTAAAACGTCACTCTCGCGCCGAGGCCCCATCCGCGCTCGGCGTCAGAGCCGCCGCGCACGATCTGGCCTTCGACATACAACCCGTTGCGGGCCGCGATGCTCGCCCCCGCGGTGGTGGCGCGCTCCCGCGCCCCTGCCCTGTTGAACCGCGCCCCGGCGCGGATGCCGATCCGCTTCCGGAACAACCACTGCTCGGCGCCCGCGGCGACCACCCGCCGGTCGCCGCTGCCGGTCACGTACGTCTTCACGTCCGCATCGACCGCCAGGATCAACGGCGGACCGCCCGCCTTCTCCGCATCGATCGCGAGGCCCACCCGCGTCTGCCGCGGCAACTCGAAGGCGTCGCCGCCGAAGCGCGGATGCCGCACGTTGCGCATCACTGCGCCAATCCGTACCGGCCCGGCCACGCCCATGAGTCCGACATCGAGGTCGAACGTGCTTTCGGCGTCGCCGCCGTCGAGCTCTTCGCCCCGGTCGAGCAGCTCCCCTGCGGCGCGACTCCCGTCGTCCGCCCCCGCGCGCAACGTTCCGCGCACGTATTTCAGCGTGGCTCCCGCGTGTACCCCCGGTAGAAGGGTCTGAACGACCGTCAGCCCCAGTTCGCTGGCAGAAAGTGAGCGCACGGACACTTCGGCCCGTGTATCTTGTCGGTCCACGGTTCCCTGCCCTGTAGACCCAAATTCCCGTATGTCGGTGATTCTTAAGCGGTAATAGCTAAACCCAACAGCTGGTGAAGTTGCCGCAAACCAGGACACGCGATCGCGGCGCGCAGGAACGGCCGCATCGAGGTCCGTAACCCCGCGGCCGACCGACGCGTCTGAAAACGGACCGGTGGCCAGCCCCGCCGGGTTCCACCAGGTGGCGGTGCTGTCGGCGGCCACCGCGACGAAGGCGCCCCCCATGCCCTGCGCGCGGTTGCCGACGCTTTCCACGATTTGCGCGGAACAGTCCACGGCAACGGACAGCAGGAGGGCTGCGAACAGGAGTCGACGCATACCCGCTATATTCTGGGAAACCGCCATCGTATCAGGAGTCGGGATTGCACACGCTCTTCGCGCGGACCTACGGGGTCATCCGCCGCCCGCGCCCCACGTTCGCCGCCATCGCAGGGACACCCTCATGGGCGCCTGTCCTGGTCGTGACGACGGCGATCACGTTTCTGTGTTCCGCTGGCTTCCTCCAGACAGACGTCGGACGGCAGGCGCTGGTCGATCAGTGGGAGCGCACCGCGACCGCCTTCGGTCAGCCCGTGGACGACGCAGGCTACGCGCGCATGGAGGAGACGGCGGCCAGCGGTGGCGTCGGCCTGCTGTATGCGGCCGCGACAGCGCTCGCGTACGGACCGGTGCTAGTCTTCGCGGTGTCGGCGTTGTTGTTCTTCGTGCTCACCCCTCGCCACGCCTACGCGCCGGTGCTCGCCGTCGTCGCCTATGCCGGCGTCATCCTCGCGCTCCGGCAGGTGATCGCCACGCCTCTCGAGTACGTCCGCGAATCGATCGCCAGCCCGACGACGCTCATCCAGTTCTTCTCGATGTTCGACGAAGCCTCGCCCCTCGCGCGCTTCCTTGGCGTCATCGACCTGTTCGTGGTGTGGTGGCTCGTCGTGCTCGCGATCGGCGCCTCGGTGCTCTACGGGCGATCGGCGCGCGGCCTCGCGCTGGCGTTTGCCGGCGCCTACGTCGTGCTCGCGCTGGCCGCCGCGCTCGTCATGGCGGTCTCTGGAGGCGCGGCGTGAAGGGACGCACGTGGCTGATCCTCATCGCCGTGGTGATCATCCTGGCGGCGGCGGGCGTCGGCGCACGGATCTATCGCAACGCGAACAGCGCGCCGGCCGTGACCGTCGAGACGATTCGCACGCGCGATCTCGACGCCATCGTGTCCGCCTCGGGAAAGATTCAGCCGAAGCGCCAGGTCAACGTGTCGGCGCAGACCATGGGGCGCGTGACGCGCCTCGCGGTGCAGGAGGGGCAGCGCGTCAAGGCGGGGCAGTTCCTCCTCGAGATCGATCCAAAGGCGCTGGCGGGACAGCTCGATCGCGGGGAGGCGAGCGTCGCCGCGGCGAGGTCGTCGCTGCAGCAGGCGACGACCGGCGTCGAGCAGGCGCGCGCCAACCTCGACCTCGCGCTGCAGACGTTGAAGCGCCAGCAGGACCTGTCGAAGGACGGCCTCACCACCCGCGAGGCGCTCGAGCGCGCGCAGAACGACGTGACCGTGCGCCAGGCGGAGCTGAAGACGCGCCAGCAGGAAGTGGAGACGCGCGAGCAGCAGATCAAGCAGGAGCAGGCGGCGCTCTCGACCACGCGCTACAACCTGAGCCAGGTCGTCATCAACTCCCCGATGGACGGCATCGTCACGCGCCGCAACATCGAGGAAGGCGAGAACGTCGTCGTCGGCACGATGAACAACGCCGGCACCGTGCTGCTGACGGTGGCGGACATGTCGGCCATCCAGGCCGAGATCGAAGTGGACGAAACCGACATCCCGAACGTCGCCATCGGCCAGCCCGCGGTGGTGGCGATCGACGCCGTGCCGGACAGGATGTTCAAGGGACGCGTGACCGACATCGGCAACAGCCCGATCCAGGCGGCGCCCACGCCGGCGAACACGGGTCAGCGGCAGGCGACGAACTTCAAGGTGGTCGTCACCATCGACGACGAGGTGCCGGACGTGCGCCCGGGCTTCACCTGCACGGCGGAGATCACCACGGCCTCGCGCCAGAACGCGGTCGCGGTCCCGATTCAGTCGCTGACCGTGCGCGAAATGCTGTTCGACGAGAAGGGGACGCTCGTCCACGAGCCGCCGCCGCCCGTGCCGCGGCGCTTCTTCGGCGCCGCGCCGGCAGCGCCGCCGCCCCCGCCGGCCGATCCCGCGCCGGGACAGACGCGCAAGGAAACGGAAGGCGTCTTCGTGCTCCGCGAGGCAAAGGTGGTCTTCGCGCCGGTGAAGATCGGCATCGCCGGCGAGCGCTACTTCGAAGTGCTGTCGGGGCTGAAGGCGGGCGACGAGGTCGTGACGGGCCCCTTCGATTCCGTACGGCAGATCGCCGATGGATCCGCGGTCAAGCAGAACCCGCCGCGGTGACGGTCCGCGTGACCTCCGATGCAGCTGCTTGAATCGATTCGCCTCGCGCTCGCCACGATCTGGGGCAACAAGCTCCGCTCGGTGATGACCGTGCTCGGCAACATCGTCGCGGTGACGTCGATCGTGACCGTCGTGTCGCTCATCCAGGGGATGAACGCGATGGTGTCGAACGCGATCGTGAGCCAGGTCGGCGCCGACTCGTTCACGATCGAGCGGGTCCCGTTCACGCGCACCGACGACGAAATCGAGCGGGTGCGCGCGAACCCGCTGCTCACGCTGCCGGAGGCGGACGCCATCCGCAGCTTCAGCCCGACCATCCGCTCGGTCATGGCGCAGGCGCAGCAGCGCGCGTCGGTCTCGTATCGCACCCAGGTGCTCGACCAGGTGCCGATCCAGGGCGTGACGCCGGAGTACCTGGACTTCGCCAACTTCGACGCCGAACGGGGCCGCATGATGAGCGCCATCGAGGTCGAGCGCAGCCGGCCCGTGGCGCTGCTCGGCGTCGACACGGCGCTGGCGCTCTTCGGCGACGAGAACCCCATCGACAAGACGATCCTCGTCGACGGCGTGCACTTCCGCGTCGTCGGCATCAGCAGGAAGAAGGGCGGCTTCCTCGGCAACTCGCTCGATGCCTTCGCGGTCATCCCGCTCGGCGCGTACGTGAAGCTGTTCGGCGCGCGGCCGTCGCTCACGCTGTCGGTCAAGCCCGTGACGCCGGCGCTGCTGCCGATGGCGATGGACGACGCGACGGTCGCGCTTCGCGTCGCACGCCGTCTCAAGCCGGCGCAGCCGAACAACTTCGGCCTCATCACCTCGGACACCGTGCTCGGCCTCTACCACCAGGCGACGACCGGCATCTTCGCGGTCCTCGTCGGCGTCGTCGCCCTCTCGCTCGTCGTCGGCGGCATCGTCATCATGAACATCATGCTGATGGTCGTCAGCGAGCGGACGCGCGAAATCGGGCTGCGCAAGGCGCTCGGCGCGCGGCGCACCGACATCATGTGGCAGGTGCTCACCGAATCGGTGACGCTGTCGACCTGCGGGGGGCTCGCGGGCATCGCGCTCGGCGCCGCGTTCGGCCGGGTCATCGCGGCCCTCACCCCGCTGCCCGCCCGGCTCGAGCCATGGTCGGTCGCGCTCGGCATCGGCATCACAGCCGCGGTGGGACTGTTCTTCGGCCTGTATCCGGCGTCGCGCGCCGCGCAGCTCGACCCGATCGAGGCGTTGAGGCGTGAGTAGATGAACGCGCGGCTGCTCGGGGAGGTCGTCACGCTGGCGCTCGACACGCTGCGTGCGAACAAGCTGCGCTCGGCGCTGACGGTGCTCGGCGTCGTCATCGGCATCACCGCGATCGTCGGCATGACCTCGCTCATCCGCGGCTTCGACCAGTCGCTGCGGGACAGCATCCGGCAGCTGGGGCCGAACACCATCTTCGTGGCGAAGTTCAGCGGCGTGAGCATCGCGGCCGGACGCGACTTCGCCGACCTGATGCGCCGCCCCAACCTGACCGTGGACGACGCGCGCGCGATCCACCGGCTGGCGCCGGCCGTCCAGACCGTGGACGTCTGGCTCGGCGCCGCCGGCGACGTGCAGGAGCGCGTCTACTACAACGGCAACCGCACGAAGCTGCTGAACGTCATCGGCGCGACCGAGGAATACGCCAACCTCACGTTCGTCAAGATGGTCAGCGGCCGGATGTTCACCGGTCCGGAAGTCGAGCACAAACGCAAGGTCGTCGTCCTCGGCGACACGCCGTACCAGGTCCTGTTCGCGCGCAGCGGCCTGGATCCACTCGGCAAGCGCGTGCGCCTCGGCGCCGGCGAGTACACGGTCGTCGGCGTGCTCGACAAGCGGCCCTCGATCGGCAATCTCGGCACCCAGCAGGACGACTTCGTCGTCATCCCGCAGTCGACGCACCAGGCGCTGTTCGGCACGCAGGCGCGGCGCGTTTTCCGCGGCCAGAACGGCAGCGCGATGATCGCAGTGCTCCCCTACGAGACGGCGACGCGGGACGAGGCGTTCGCGCAGGCCGAGGAGATCATGCGCATCCGCCACGGGCTGAAGCTCGACGAGCCCGATGACTTCGACATCGTGACGCAGGACGCGGCGCTGAAGGTGTGGGACCAGGTCAGCCAGGCGACCTTCCTCGGCCTCGTGGTCATTTCGTCGATCGCGCTGATGGTCGGCGGGATTGGCGTCATGGCGATCATGACGATCTCGGTCACCGAGCGCACCCGCGAGATCGGCGTGCGCAAGGCGCTCGGCGCGCGGCGGCGGGAAATCCTGTTTCAGTTCCTCGCCGAGGCCACCGTGCTCACGCTGGTCGGCGGACTGCTCGGCATCGCGCTCGGCGCCGGCATCGGGATGACCGTCCACCAGGCGACGGGCTTCCCCATCTCGCTTCCCTGGTGGTCGTTCGCGCTCGGGCTCGGCTTCTCCGCCGCCGTCGGCATCTTCTTCGGCATGGTGCCGGCGGTTCGCGCCTCGCGCCTGGACCCGATCGAGGCGTTGAGGTACGAGTAGCGGCCGGCGGGTCCGCCTTCGCGGGGCGGCATTGCCCGGCGGGACCCGCCCCACGTACGCAGACCGGGTTCCGCGAGGCTCCGCCTTAGCGCTCCATCTCTCCCGTCCGAATCCGGTAGCTCTCCGCGACCGGCAGCACGAACACGCGCCCGTCGCCGATCTCGCCCGTCCGCGCCGCCTGCACGATGGCCTTGATGGCTTCGTCCGCGATCGAATCGGAGACGACGACCTCGATTTCCATCTTCGGCAGAAGGCTGACGTTGTACTCCTTGCCGCGGTAGATGGCCGTGTGCCCCTTCTGCTTGCCGTGGCCGCGCACCTCGGTCACCGTCATGCCGGCGATATTGAGCTTGGCCAGCGCGTCCTTCACCTCGTCTACCTTGTTCGGGCGGACGATACTCTTCAGCAGCTTCATACCGTTCCCTCCAGTGTGCGTTGCAGATCGGAGGTCAGCGCGATCTGCTCCGCCTCCGTGAGCTTGGCTCCAGCCCGCGTGATGTGAAACACGTCGATGGCCTTCTCCCCCTCGGTCGCGATCAGCACCAGGTCGACATCGCACCCGTGCTGGGAGATCACGCGGCTGATGCGGTAGAGCAGCCCGAGCGCGTTGCCGGTGACGATGTCGAGAATCGTGTAGCGGCCCGAGGCCTTGTTGTCGGCGTGGACGACGGGCGCGAAGCGGGCGGCGTTGCGCGCCTGCAGGATGCTCTGTTCGCGCCCGCGCAGCCGTACCGTGATGTCGGCGCGGCCCGACACGACGTCCTGCATCACGCGCAGCAGCTGTGTGTGCGCGTCGCGATTGAGCTCGAGGAAGCGCTCCTCGTCGGTGAACTCGAAGGCGTCGAGCACGAGGCCGTTCGGGTTGGTGAAGGCGTGGCCGCGCAGGATGTTCATGCCGAACGACGACAGCACGCCGCAGATGTTCGAGAACAGGAACGGCTTGTCGAGCGTCGCCACCGCGAGGCTCCAGACCGCGCCCTTGCGCTCGAGCGACAGGTGCACTTCGTCCGGCTTGATGTCGCGGGCGAGCCAGATGTGGCGATAGATCGCCTCGCGCGGGAACACGTGCAGGTAACGCTGCGGCAGCCCTTCGAGAAAGCGCGTGATCTCCGGCGCGGTCACGTCGTCCGGGCGGTTCGCGAGCAGCTCGCTGAGGCCCGCCTCGTTGCGCTCGATCAGCTCGTCGCCGTAGCGCTGCGTCAGGTGGTTGTAGGTATCGACGTACAGCCGCCACAGCAGCTCGGCCTTCCATGGCGTCAGCGTTTCGGGGCTGACCGCCTCGATGTCGACGAGCGTCATCAGGCAGAGCATCTTCAGCCGCTCCTCGGTGCCGACGAGCGCGGCGAACTGGCGGACGATGTCGGGGTCCTCGGTATCGCGGCGGAAGGCGGCGATCGACATCCGCAGGTGATGGCGGATGAGGAACCGCACCGCGTCGCGCTGCTCGCCGCCGACCTGCAGGCGCTCGAGGACGTGCTCCGCCATCCGCTCGCTTTCGAGCGCGTGGTCGTCGTCGCGCCACTTGCCGACGTCGTGGAAGAGCAGCGCGAGGACGAGCAGCTCCGGCTCGCGCAGGTCGAGCAGGATGGAACGGAACCGCATCCGGTCGCCGGACTCGGTGGCGACGAGCCGTTCGAGGTTGCGGATGGTCAGCAGCGTGTGCTCGTCGACCGTGTACTTGTGGTAGAAGTCGCGGACCACGCGCCACGAAATCGCCTGGAACTCGGGGAACACCCGTCCGAGCAGCCCGCAGTCGTGCATCTGCGAGAGCCGCGCGTAGAGGCCGGGGCGCGGCTTGAGGAACCGCAGCAGCGAGGCACGGTCGTCGGCGTCGGCGAAGAAATCGTCCGCGCGATAGCGATCGACGTGCTGCTGGATGCACGAGAGCGCCTCCTCGGAGACCTCTGTTCCCGCGTCGAGCGCCGCCTGGAAGGCGCCGAGCCACGACGCCGGATTGCGCGCCGCCTGCACCGGGTCGATGAACCGCACCCCGTCGCGCGATGAGCCGAGGTTCGCGCCGACGGGCACCGGCGCCGTGCGGCGCGCCCACTCGAGCGAGCGGCTGACGATGCGCGCGTGCCGGAAGTAGTCGCTCATCAGCTTCTCGACACGCTGCCGCGGCTCGGCGCCCGGGTAGCCGAGCATCTCCGAGGTCCGCTCCTGCATCTCGTGGCTGAGCACGTTCTGGTTGCGCCCGGCCTCGAGGTGCAGCGTGGAGCGCACGCGCAGGAGGAAATCCTCGGCGTCGTCGAAGCGTCCGGCGTCGGCGGGCCCGCGGCGCAGCAGCAGCGGGTCGGTCAGCAACGCGATCGTGCGCGTGGCGGTGAGGTCGCGCAGCGCGCCGGGCGCCTCCTTCACGTCGGGCTCGAGCTGATAGAGCGTGCCGTTGAAGCGCGCGTGCCGCTCCTCGATGAGCGCGAGCAGCGACCGCAGGATGAACGCGTGCGTCGCGGGCCGGTGAAACAGCGAGCCGAAGCGCTCGAACACCGAACGGGCGCCGGCGACCGGCCGCGCGTCGAGCAGCGCCAGCAGGAACTCGGGGTTGTCGGTCTCGAGCTGGCGGAAATCCGCGATGTCGCGCACCTGGTGGCCGACGACGACGCCGAGGTCCCAGAGCGGGTGCAGGAAGCCGCGGACGAAGCGCTCCTCCGCCGGCCCGATGCCGTTGCCGAACAGCAGCAGCAGGTCGATGTCGGAGTGGAGACAGAGGTGGCGGCGCCCGTAGCCGCCGAGCGCGACGATGGCGATCGGCCCGTCGTAGGGGCCGGCGTCGGTGAACAGCTGCCGGACGAGCGCGTCGACGCGGTCCGCGTACCGTTCGAGCGCGCCGCGCCCGCCGGCGCCGTGCGCGATCGACGCGCGCAGCTCCTCCCTGGCGGCGTCGAGCGACGCCTTCAGCGCAGCTCCCCCCGCCGGCGCGCGAACGGGCGACGGCTGGGCGCCGGTGGAATCCGGCTGCGTTACCGACATGAAGGGGACATTCCGGGGCTCGCCCGCACCATCATATGACGGGGCGTCACTGGCGCAGGCACGAGCCACGGAGACCTCTCTCCTTTTCTCCGTGGCTCGCGACGTTAATACGTGAAGCCGAGGCCGGCGGACCCGATCACCTTGTTCGAGTCGCCGTTGTTGATCGCCTTCGTCGTGTCCCCGAGCTTCTGAAACTCGATGCCGGCGTGGAAGTTCCAGGCGCCGTACGACGTAGTGCCGCCGAGCGGCACGGTCACGATCCCCGCGATGCTGAAGTACCCGAATTTGTGGTCGACGAAGTTCGGGAGCGCGGCGGTCCCCTCGTTCAGCTCGTAGTAGTCGCCGATGCTGAGGCCGACCTTGATCGGGACCGCGATGCTCGCGTTGGCGCCGCTGAAGCCCGGGCTCACGCCGAGCTCGAGGTACTTCCCCGCGTTCGCGCCGCCGTCTGCCTGGTGCCCGTTGTCGGCGTCGAACTCGAAGGCCGCGATCACCCACGGATGGAGCGCGGCTTTACCGAGCGCCGAGCTGTCGTCGCCGCCGAACTTGAACATCAGCTCCTTGACGTTGTTGAAGCCGGCGTTCGGGCTGGTGTAGGCCGTGTACGTGATCCCGAGGCTGCCACCCGTGAAGCCGAAGGCCAGCGTCGTGTAGAAGTCGGATTCGTACCAGATCTTGTCGCACGCGCAGCCCAGTCCCGAGGTCGCGCTGCGCAGCCCCGTGTCGCCCGTGTGCAGGCTGTTCCAGGTGCCGAAATTGAGGCTCGTGCTCTTCAACCCGCTGTCGGCCGACTGCAGCGTGATGTCCATTTCGGCCGACGGCTGCGCGATGACGCGCGTGTCGTCCTGGCGGATGCCGCGGAACATGTACGTGTTGGTGAGGTCGATGTTCCCGATCAGCGTCAGGTTGCCGGGATTCGGATCCGCGGCGGCCTGCGCCGCCGCCAGACTCGGGAGCGTGAGGAAACCAAGCGCCGTGATCAGCAGCGCCGGAAGCGATCGTCGTGCCATGCGTGTACCTCCCCTGGAGAACGGTGCTCGCCTAGTACGTGAGACCAATCCCTCCTGAAACAATCACTTTCTGCGCCTCGCCGTTGTTGAACGCCTGCGGGGTCGTCCCGAGCTGCTGGAACTCGACGCCGGCGTGGACGTTCCACGCGCCGAAGCTCGCCGGGAGCTTGAGCGGCACCGACCCGATGCCGGCGGCGCTGAAGTACCCGAACCGGTTGTCGACGCCGTCGAACTCGTAGTAATTCGCCAGGCTCAACCCGACCTTCACGGGGAACGTGAGGCTCGCCTTCGACCCGGTCCACCCCGGGCCGACGCCGAGCTCGAGATAGCGGCCGGCCTTCAGTCCGCCGTCCGCCTGGCCGACGCCCGGCTCCGTGTTGAATTCGAGCGCGACGATGCCGTACGGCTTCAGCGCACCCTTGCCAAGCTTCGCGCTGTCGTCGACGCCCAGCTTGAACATCACCTCTTTGACACTGGTGAACCCGGCGTTCGGGCTCGTGTAGGCGGTGTAGGTGGTCCCGAGGCTAAGGCCGCCGCCGAAGCCCATCGAGAACGACGTGTAGAAGTCCGATTCGTACCACATCTTCTTGCTCGCGCTCTTCAGCCCCGCGTTGCCGGTGTGCAGGCTGTTCCACGAGCCGAAGTCGATCGCGGCGCTCTTGAGCGCGCCGTCACCGGAGTACACCGCGAGGCCGAGGTCCGCGGCCGGCCAGATCATCACCTTGGTGTCGTCCTGCCGGATGCCGCGAAACATGTAGACGTTGGTGAGGTCGACGGAACTGGTCACCGTGAGGCTGCCCGGGTTCGGGTCGGGGACGGACTGCGCGGCGACAGGGCGCGCGAGCAGCAGGGAACACGCCGCCGTCAGCACCGGCAGGCACACGTACATCGACACGAATGACTTCGGTTTCATCGATCCTCCGCAGTTGGGATAGGGCGCGTGAGCGCGGTCCGGCGAGCGCTCCAGTCGACGGCGGACGGGAGAGCAAGATGGACGCCACTGCCCGCGCGCGAAGGCGGATCGCGCGGCGATGATTTGCTGGCAAAAACGCCTGGAGCAGCGCGGACGCGAGGGGCTACTGGAACAAAAATGTGTGGCGCGACGAAAACGACAACAACGATGTTGCTACCGCCGGCCGCGGAGCGCGGCACGCGTCACCGCCGCCGCCGGCGCGCTCCGGCGGCACGCCCCGGGGTCCGACGGCAGCACATATTCGTCTGCCAGTGCGTCGCAGCGAACATAATTGTGGCTCTTGCCTCCCCTGACGCCCGTGGCCCGGCTCCCCGGCAGCCGAGACCTGACGTGCCGACACCTGATACCTGACGTGCCGACACCTGATACCTGATACCTGACACCTTTGATCTATGATCCGCCCGTAACGATCAGCTTCGCTCGAGCTTCACCTCACCTCGCGGGAGGAGGATACCCCTTATGAAGGTCTACGACGCCGCTGCCATCCGGAATGTCGCCGTGGTCGGCCACGGCGGCTGCGGCAAGACACAGCTGGTTTCCGCGATGCTGTTTGCCGCCGGCGCCGTCAACCGCCTGGGCAAGGTTGACGAAGGCACGACGGTCACCGACTTCGACGAAGAAGAAATCGCCCGCAAGCACACGCTCTCCTCCAGCCTCGCCTACGCCGAGTGGCAGAAGACCAAGATCAACATCATCGACACGCCGGGCTTCGCCAACTTCCTGAGCGACGCCAAGGCGGCGCTGCGCGTCGCGGAAGGCGCGCTGCTCGTCGTCGATGCCGTCGCGGGGGTCGAGGTGCAGACCGAAAAGCTGTGGGAAGAAGCCGCCGCGCTGAACCTTCCCCGCATCGTCGTCGCCAACCGCCTGGAGCGCGAGCGCGCGAGCCTCGAGCGCACGCTGGAATCGCTGCGCCGCGACTGCGCGCGCGAGATCATCCCGATTCAGCTCCCCCTCGGCGACGAGCGCGCGTTCACGGGCGTCGTCGACCTGGTGCGGATGAAGGCGCTGACGTTCGCGGCCGACGGCAGCGGCAAGATGAGCGAGGGCGAGGTCCCGGCGGCGCTGGCCGACCGGGCGACAAAGGCGCGCGAAGAGCTGATCGAGATGGTCGCGGAAGCCGACGAGCAGCTCATGGAACGGTTCTTCTCGGAGGGGACGCTGACGCAGGAGGAGCTGGCGCAGGGGCTGCGCGCGGCGACGCACGCGGGCAGGGTCTATCCGCTCGTCTGCACGTCCGGGCTCCACGCCATCGGCATCCAGCCGCTGCTCGACGCGATCGTGACCTACATCCCCTCGCCGGCGGAGCGTGACTTCGCCGCGCTGAACGACGCCGGCGAGCCGACCTCGATCAAGGTGTCCGACAGCGGGCCTTACACCGCCTTCGTGTGGAAGACCATCGCCGACCCGTTTGCCGGCCGCATCACGATGCTGCGCGTCGTCTCGGGCACGCTGAAGCAGGACACCAACGTCTACAACCAGGCGCGCGACAGCGCCGAGCGTTTCGGCCACCTGCTCGCGCTGCAGGGGAAGACGCAGACGCAGGTACCGGAGCTGAAGGCCGGCGACCTCGGCGCGGTGGCGAAACTGAAGGACACGCGCACCAACGACGTGCTCGCGGAGAAGAGCACGAAGGTGAAGATTCCCGAGATCAAGTTCCCGGAGGCGGTCCTCGCCTACGCGATCGAGCCGAAGAGCCGCGGCGACGAGGACAAGATCAGCGGCTCGATGGCGCGCCTGAAGGAAGAAGACCCGTCCATCAGCTACACACGTGACCCGCAGACCCACGAGCTGCTGCTCGCGGGGCAGGGACAGCTGCACATCGAGGTGACGGTCGCGAAGCTGAAGCGGCGCTTCGGCGTCGAAGTGCTGCTGAAACCGCCACGGATCCCGTACCGGGAGACCATCACGGCCGCCACCGAGGCGCACGGCCGCCACAAGAAGCAGACGGGCGGGCACGGCCAGTTCGGCGACTGCAAGATCAAGGTCGAGCCGCTGCCGCGCGGCAGCGACTTCGAGTTCGTGGACGACATCTTCGGCGGGTCGATCCCGCGGCAGTACGTGCCGGCGGTCGAAAAGGGGATCCAGGACTCCCGCATGCGCGGCTACCTGGCCGGCTACCCGATGGTGGACTTCCGCGCCACGGTGTTCGACGGCTCGTTCCATCCCGTCGACTCGAACGAGCTCTCGTTCAAGATGGCCGGCTCGCTCGCGTTCAAGGACGCGATGACGCGCGCCCGCCCGACCATCCTCGAGCCGATCATGAACGTCGAGGTCTACGCGCCGAGCGACTTCGCCGGCGACCTGATGGGCGACCTCAACGGCCGGCGCGGCCGCATCTCCGGCATGGACACGCGCGGGACGATGACCGTGATCCGCGCGCAGGTGCCGATGGCGGAGATGCTCACCTACGAGCAGCACCTCACGTCGGCGACCGGCGGCCGCGGCACCTACCACATGGAGTACTCGCACTACGACGAGGTGCCGCACCAGGCGCAGGCGAAAATCATTGCGGCCGCGAAGGCCGAACGTGGGCAGGAAGCTGTGGAGGAAGTTTAAAAGTGGAAGAAGTGGAAAAGTGGAAGAAGTAAGTTTCGAAGTTCGACGTACGTGAAGAGGGCCGGCGCAAGCCGGCCCTCTTACTTTCATACTTTCAACTTACTTTTCCACTTTTCAACTTTTCCACTTTTCCACTTTACCTACGACCCTCCGGCCTTCCGCGGGGTCGTGGACTTCTGCGCCTTGCCCTTCGTCTGGCCGCCGGCCTGCCCCTTCGAGCCGGGGCCGCCCGCCGCGTCGCCGCGCGTCCGCAGGCCGCGCGCCGCGGAACGCAGGCGATCGCCGACGCTCTTGGTCTTCGGGCCCGCCGCCGCCTTCTCCGCTTCCTTCTCCTCGGCCGACTTCGGGTTGTACTCGCTGCCGACGAGCTCCATCTGCGCGACCTCCGCGGAATCACCGCGGCGGAAGCCGACGCGCAGGATGCGCGTGTAGCCGCCCGGCCGCTCCGCGTAGCGCGGCGCGATCGACTCGAACAGCTTGCCGACGACGGCCTTGTCGGGCAGTTCCGCGAGCACGAGCCGGCGCGCGTGCAGCGACTTGCCGTTGGCCTCGCCTGCCGCGACGCCGCGCTTGGCGATCGTGATCAGCCGCTCGACGAACGGGCGGAGCTCCTTCGCCTTCGGCATCGTGGTCTCGATGCGCTCGTGGCGGATGAGCGCCATCGCCTGGTTGCGCAGCAGCGCCGTGCGGTGCTCGCTGACGCGTCCCAGCTTCCGGTGTGCGAGGTTGTGTCTCATGTCATATCAGCTGGCAGCTGGCGGCTGGCGGCTGGCAGTAAGAACCGAGAACCTACTGCCCGCTGCGCGGCTGCCCGCTGCCGGCTATCTCCTATTCCGAGTGCGCTCCCGCCGGCTGATCGACGCGCATGCCGAGGCTCAGCCCCATGCTGTGCAGGATCTCCTTGATTTCGTTCAGCGACTTGCGGCCGAAGTTCTTCGTCTTCAGCATCTCGGCCTCGGTCTTCTGCACCAGCTCGCGGATCGTGCGGATGTTCGCGTTCTTCAGGCAGTTGTACGACCGCACCGACAGCTCCAGCTCCTCGACGCTCTTGTCGAGGTTCTCGTTGAGCGCGCCCGAGCGCGGCTGGTCGGCCTGCGCCTCCATCGGCTGGTCGGCGACGTCCTCGAGGTTGATGAAGATGTTCAGGTGATCGCGAATCAGCTTCGCCGCGAGCGACACGGCGTCCTGCGCGGTCACCGAGCCGTTGGTCCAGACGTCGATCGTCAGCTTGTCGTAGTCGGTGGTCTGGCCGAGACGCGCGGCCTCGACGAGATAGTTGACCTTCTTGACGGGCGAGTGGACCGAGTCCACCGGGATCCAGCCGATGCCGAGATCCTCGTCGAAGTTCTTGTCGGCCGACACGTAGCCGCGGCCCCGCTTCATGCGCAGCTCCATGTGCAGCTTGCCGCCGTCCGAGACCGTCGCGATGTGCGCTTCCGGCTCGAGAATCTCGACGTCCTGGTCGACCTCGATGTCCTTGGCGCGGACGATGCCCGGCTTGTCGACGCGCAGGTAGAGCGTCTTCGTGTAGTCCACGTGCAGCTTCAGCGGAATCTGCTTCAGGTTGAGGATGATGTCGGTCGCGTCCTCGACCACGCCGGGAATCGGCGAGAACTCGTGCAGCACGCCGTCGATCTTCACCGCGGTGATCGCCGCGCCTTCAATCGAGGAGAGGAGCACGCGGCGCAGCGCGTTGCCGATCGTGGTGCCGAAGCCGCGCTCGAACGGCTGCGCGTAGAAGCGGCCGAACCGGTCGGTGAGCGTTTCGCGCTCGAAATCGAGTCGCTTGGGGCGTTGAAAACCTTTCCAGAGCATCGTTCTTCCTTTCGCCAACGGGCGGGCAGCCCCCGCCTCCAGGCCTGCGGGTTGTCTCCACCAGCCTCCCGCTGCAGGCCTGACAAGCTGCGGGCTGGTGGATCGCGATGCCGGTCCGCCGCGCACGGCTTGTGCGCGCGGCCGCACCCGGCCTACGTACGTGGGGCGGGTCCCGCCGAGCGCCGACATCCGGCGCAGGCGGACCCGCCGCGATTACTTCGAGTACAACTCGACGATCAGCTGCTCCTGCACGGGCAGGTTGATCTGCTCGCGGGTCGGCACCGAGCCGACGCGCGCCGACATGCCTTCCGCGTCGAACACCAGCCACTCCGGCACGCCGCGTCCCTTCACTTCCTCGAGCGCGTGCGCGATCGACGCGTTCTTACGGCTGCTCTGCCGCACGGCGACGACGTCGCCGGGCTTGACGGAGAACGACGGGATGTCCACCTTCCTGCCGTTGACCGTGAAGTGGCCGTGCCGAACCAGCTGCCGCGCCTGCGGGCGCGACGTCGCGAAGCCGAGCCGGTAGGCGACGTTGTCGAGGCGCCGCTCGAGCAGCTGCAGCAGCGTCTCGCCGGTGATGCCGCGCGTCCGCTCCGCCTGCTCGAAGTAGCGGCGGAACTGGTCCTCGAGCACGCCGTAGATCCTCTTGACCTTCTGCTTCTCGCGCAGCTGCACGCCATAGCCGGCGAGCTTCTGCTTGCGCGACTTCCCGTGCTGTCCCGGCGCGAAATTGCGCTTTTCGATGGCGCATTTCTCCGTGTAGCAGCGTTCGCCCTTGAGGAACAGCTTCATCCCCTCGCGGCGGCACAGGCGGCAGACCGGTCCGATGTATCGAGCCAAAAGAAATACCTCGTCGCTGAAATTGACGAATCTACGAATTACACGCGGCGCCGCTTCGTCGGCCTGCAGCCGTTGTGCGGGATCGGCGTGACGTCGCGAATCGACTTCACCTCGATGCCGACCGTCTGCAGCGCGCGGATCGCCGACTCGCGTCCCGAGCCGGGACCCTTTACCTTGACCTCCACCGAGCGCAGCCCGTAGGTCTTGGCGGTGTTGCCCGCGTTGATGGCCGCCTGCGTCGCGGCGAACGGCGTCCCCTTGCGCGATCCCTTGAAGCCGATGCCGCCGGCGCTCGACCAGGCAATCACGTTCCCCTCGGTGTCGGTGATCGTGATGTGCGTGTTGTTGAACGAGGCGTG
>DATNCQ010000179.1:0-31813 GCA_035571515.1 Vicinamibacterales bacterium | reverse complement strand
AAAGGAGGCTGTCGCAGGGCTTGACGCCACGCGCTGGCGGGCGTTCAATATGCCTCGTCAGTCCATCCGCCATGAAACACCGGCTCGGGCGCGCGTGTATCGGTGCGGTCGGGGCGATCGCCGTGCTGGCGCTTGCCGCGCCGCCGGCCTTCGGGCAGGCGCGTCCGTACAGGGCCCCGCGCACGGCCGACGGCAAGCCGAATCTCAGCGGCATCTATCAAACGATCACCGAGGCGTACTGGGACATCGAGCCTCACTCGGCGGCGCCCGGCCAGGTCCGCGAGCTCGGCGCGAGCAACGCCGTCCCGGGCGGCCTCGGCATCACCGACGGCCCGCTGCCCTACAAGCCCGAGGCGCTCGCGAAAAAGCGACAGAACTTCGCGAACCGGATCACGCTCGATCCCGAGATCAAGTGCTTTCTGCCCGGCACCCCGCGCGGCATGTACATCCCGTACCCCTTCCAGATCATCCAGACGCCGGCCTACATCATGATCGTCTCGAGCTACGCGCGCGCCGTGCGCACGATCTACATGACCGATCAGAAGGAAGCGCCGGCCGACAGCTGGATGGGATGGTCGAACGGCCACTGGGAAGGTGAAACGCTCGTCATCGACACCACCGGTTTCAACGACCTGAGCTGGTTCGATCGCGCCGGCAACTTCCACAGCGACCAGATGCACGTGGTCGAGCGGATCACGGCGGCGGACGCGGATCACCTGTCGTACGAAGCGACCATCGAGGACCCGCAGACGTTCACGCGGCCGTGGAAGATGGCGTTCCCGATCTACCGCCGCGTCGAGAAGAACGCGCAGTTGCTGGAATTCAACTGCGTCCCCTTCGTCGAAGACCTGATTTACGGATCCCTGCGCAAGCCCTCAAGCAACTAACGCGGGAGAGAAACACATGCTGCGTCGATGCGTTGCGGCAACGGCCCTCGGCGGATTCATCGCGGTCGCGCTCGTTCTCGTGTCGGCCCGGGCCCCGGTGGCCTACGCCCAGGGGGCGGCGCAGACGAAGGCCGCCGCGCCGGCCTACAAGCCGCCGCGGCTGCCCGACGGCCACCCCGACTTCCAGGGCTTCTGGAACAACACCACCTACACGCCGCTCGAGCGGCCGAAAGGGGTCGACCGCGAGTTCTTCACGCGGGAGGAAGTGCTCGAGCAGATGAAGCGCGCGGCCGCCGAGGAGGGCGAGCAGACCACGCCCGGCACCATCGCGGACGTGCACTACGACTTCACGCAGTTCGGCCTCGACCGGAGCCAGGCGCCGGTCGCGGTCAACCTGCGGTCGTCCCTCATCGTCGATCCGGCCGACGGCCACCTGCCGCCGATGACAGAGGAAGGCAAGCGCCTCAACGCGGCGCGTGCGGACGCCCGCAAGCGGGCGGGCGCGATCACCGACGCGGCGGAGAACCAGCCGCTGTCGGTGCGCTGCATCCAGATGGACCGCGACGGCCCGCCGATGCTCGCCGGCGCCTACAACAACAACTACCAGATCGTGCAGAGCCCGGGGACCGTGCTGATCCTCGTCGAGATGCTGCACGACCCGCGCATCATCCCGACCGACGGCCGTGCGCCGCTTCCGAGCAGCATCCGTCAGCTCGATGGGAGCTCGCGCGGCCGCTGGGAGGGCGACACGCTGGTCATCGAGACGACGAACTTCAAGGACATGTTCATGTTCGCGGCCCAGGGCGCGAGCCCGGACATGAAGCTGACCGAGCGCTTCACGCGCACGGCCGAGGACACGTTGACCTACCGCTTCACCGTCGACGACCCGAAGGTGTGGACACGCCCGTGGACGGCGGAGGTGCCGTGGAAGAAGGGCATCGGTCCGATCTTCGAGCACGCGTGCCACGAGGGCAATTACAGCCTGACGAACCTGCTGCGGGGCGCACGCGAGGACGAGAAGCGCGCGCGTGACAAGAAACCGGCTTCGAACTGAGGAGCATCACATGAGAACCACGTTCGCAGTGATCGTCGCCGTCGGCGCGTGGCTCACGGCCGCGCCGCTCGTCGCGCATCACGCCTTCTCGTCGGAGTTCGACATCCAGAAGCCGCTCAAGCTGACGGGAACGCTCACCAAGTGGGAGATGATCAACCCCCATTCCTGGTTCCACATGGACGTCAAGCAGCCTGACGGGACGATCGTCCCGTGGCTGATCGAAGGCGGCAGCCCGAATCAGCTCATTCGACTCGGCGTGACGAAGAACACGCTGAAGCTCGGCACCGAGTTCACCATCGAGGGCTACCAGGCGCGGGACGGCACGAACAAGGCGGTGGGCCGCAACTTCATCCTCGCGGACGGCTCACGGTATCTCTTCGGCGGATCCGCTCCCGGCGCCGCCGACAAATAGGCAGGCGCGTCTAAAGACCCGCCTCTACGGACGCAGAGGCTTACAGACGTAGAGGCGGACCTTCAGTAGACGCTTACAGACGTAGAGGCGGACCTTCAGGTCCGCCTTGCGGGCGAGGGCATCCATGAGCATCCGTGACACGACGCGGCGCGCGTTCCTCAAGCGCGCCGCCGTTGGTGCGGGCTCGGTCGCGGGCGCGGGACTTCTCCCCGACGCGTCCGCGCAAACTCTCGACCAGCATCAGGACGCGACGGCAGCCGCGCCACAGGCGCATGCGGCCGGTGCCGCGAACGGCACGTTCTTCAACACCCAGGACGCCGCAACGATCGCCGCCTTTACCGAGCGGCTCATGCCGGGCGCGCCAGGGAAACCGGGCGCGCGCGACGCCGGCGTGCTCAACTACATCGATCTCGCGCTCTCCGGCGCGTACGCGGAGCTGCAGGAGTTCTACCGTCGCGGGCTGGCGCAGCTCGATGCGTACTGCCGCAAGACCTACAGCGAGCCGTTCGTCCGGTTGGACACCGGCAAGCAGGACGCGGTCATCACGGCACTCGAACAAGGCAAGGCGACCGGCTTCACGTGGCCCACGGCGCAGGCGTTTTTCGAGACATTGCGCACCCACACGATCGAAGGGCTGTTCGCCGATCCGGTGTACGGCGGCAACAAGGACTTCGCGGGCTGGCGGCTGGTGGGGTTCCCGGGCGGACAGGCGGTGTACACGCCAGCCGACCTGCAGAACAGGCAGGCGTTCACGCGCGCGCCGATGATCGGCCTGCAGGCGCAGGCCGGCAAAGCGCCGACGACCTGAGTCATGGCCACCCGGAAAACGGACGTCGTCATTGTCGGCGTCGGCGCGGCGGGCGGCATCCTCGCGGCGGAGCTGGCGAAGGCGGGGATGAAAGTCGTCGGGCTCGAACGCGGCCCGCGTCACGCCACCGCCGACTTCGCGGGGCTCGATGAACTGCGCTACTTCCAGCGACAGGATCTTCGTCCGCACAACAGGCGCCAGCCGGTCACGTGGCGGCCGAACCGCCGCGCGCGCGCGAACCCGCTGCCGATTCTCAATTACGGCAACCAGGCCGGCGGCGGAACGGTCCACTACGGCGCGGTCTCCTGGCGCCTGCACGAGGACGATTTCCGCCCGCGATCGCAGACGATCGAGCGCTACGGCCCGTCGGCGATTCCGAAAGACTCGTCGCTCGCCGACTGGCCGTTGACGTACACCGACCTCGAACCTTTTTACGATCGCGCCGAATACGAGCTCGGCGTGTCGGGCAAGGCCGGCAATCTCGGCGGGCGCAAGATCGACGGCGGCAACCCCTTCGAGGCCCCGCGCCGCCGCGAGTATCCGCTGCCACCGCTGCTGGCGGATCAATCCGGCGTCATCTTCGAAGAGGGCGCACGCAAGCTCGGATATCACCCCTTTTCCACGCCGCGGGCGATCCTGTCGAGGAACTACCAGGGACGCCCGGCTTGCAGCTATTGCGGCTTCTGCCAGGCGTTCGGCTGCCACATCGGCGCGAAGTCGAGCATCCTCGTCACCAAGCTGCCCGAGGCGGACGCGACCGGCAACTTCACGCTGCTCACCGGCACGATGGTCTACCGCGTCAACAGCGACAGCAGCGGCCGCGTCACCGGCGTCTCCTATCGGGACGTCGACGGGTCGGACAACACCGTCGAAGCGGACCTCGTCATCCTCGCTCCGTTCATCTACGACAACACGCGCCTGCTGCTGCTCTCGAAGAGCGCGAAGTTCCCGAACGGGCTGGCCAATTCGAGCGGACACGTCGGCAAGCACGTGATGGCCCACATCGGGGCGCGGGTGTTCGTCGCGTTCGACGATCGCTTTGTCAACATCTACATGGGCCCGAGCGCCCAGAAGCACAGCCTGGACGACTTCAACGCCGACAATTTCGATCACGGCGGCCGTGGATTCATCCGCGGCGCGCAGATCTCGATCACGCCCGCCGATCTCGAAGCCGGCCCGATCGGCGCGGCGATGGCCATGAACCCGCCGCCGGGCGTGCCGAGATGGGGCGCTGCGTATCGCGACTTCCTCGCGACGTACTTCGCGCGCCACGCGGCGCTCGTGGCGCAGACGGAGAACCTGCCGTACGCCGACCAGACGATCGACCTCGATCCGAACGTGCGCGACACGTTCGGCCTGCCGGCACCGCGCCTGACCTACGACTGGAGGCGGCCGAACGAGGTGGCGCGCATCGAGTTCCTGACGGGCAAGCTCGAAGAGCTGGGCCGTGCGATGGGCGCGACGCACGTGTGGCGGGCGCCGTCCGGCTCGGGCGCGCCGGGCGCCCACCACGAGGGCGGCACGCGGATGGGCAGCGATCCCGCGACGTCGGTGGTGAATCGCTACGGTCAGAGCTGGGACATCCCGAACCTGTTCGTCGTCGGCAGCTCGACGTTTCCGTCGATGAGCGGTTTCAATCCGACGCTCACCATCCAGGCGCTCGCCTACCTGAGCGCCGACGCGATCGTGCAGCGCTACAGGAGCAAGCCGGGGCCGCTCGCCTGATTCCCGCGCCTCGCTGAAACGCGAGACGGGAAAGAGCCGTAACATCTCCCCATGCGGCCGTTCCTGCTCTGCGTCGCCGCCCTCTTCGCCGTATCTTCCCTTTCGGCGCAGTCGGACCTCGACGAATTGATGTCGCAGGTCCTCTCCCGCCGCGACGACAACTGGAAGAAGCTGGAGCAGTACGTGCTCGAGGAGCGCGAGCGCTTTCAGATGACCGCGCCGGACGGCGTGCCGGTCTACGGCTTCGACCGCGAGTACTCGTGGTTCGTCCGCGAGGGTTTCTTCGTCCGCAGTCCCGTTCGAGCCGACGGCGTCACCATCACCGAGAACGAGCGGCGCAAGCAAGAGGACGAGTGGCTCGCGCGGCAGCGGCGGCGGCAGGCGAGGCGCGATGCGCGTGACGGCACCTCGTCCGCCATCACGGATCCGGACGCGCCGCCGGGCACGGTCGACGACATCCTCAAGCAGTCGATCGAGCCCGACTTCATCCAGGCCGCCTACTTCATGCGCTTCCGGTTCGATTCGGGGCAATACGCGCTCGTCGGGCAGGAGCAGATTGCCGATCGCCGCGTCCTGAAGATCGAGTACTACCCGACGAAGCTGTTTCGGGAAGGCCGCACGCGCCCGAACAAGCGCATCCGCGACAAGGACCAGGAGATCGAGGAGAAGATGAACAAGTCGTCGATCGTCACGTTGTGGATCGATCCCGCGGAGCGGCAGATCCTGCGCTACGACTTCCACAACATCGACATGGATTTCATGCCTGGGGCGTCGATCGCGCGCGTCACGGCGGCGGACGCGACGATGAAGATGGCGGAGCCGTTCCCGGGCGTCTGGCTGCCCGGCTCGATCGCGTTGACCGCGAAGGTCATGCTCGCGCTCGGCACGGTGGACGCGCGCTACACCATCGACTACCAGGACTACCGGCTGGCGACGGCAACGATCAAGGTCCAATGAAGCTGGCCGCGGCGGCGCTCGTCGCGTTGGCGCTCGTCTCGCCCGCCTCCGCACAGGCGCCGGAACGCATCGTCGACATCCGCGTCCACGGCAACCACACCACGCCCGACCAGGACATCCTGACCATCGCGGGGCTGCAGGTCGGCGGGGCGCCGACCGCCGAACAGCTCGCCGCGGCAGAGACTCGACTGCGCGACAGCCATCGCTTCGAGGCGGTCGAGGTCCGCAAACGCTATCAGTCGATTGCCGACCCCTCGCTGATTCTCATCATCGTGCTCGTGGACGAAGTGCCGGGCATCCGCAAGGACAACCTGGTGCCCGGGGTGGCGGCGCGGCTGCGGGCGGTAACGATGTGGCTGCCGATCCTGAGGTTCGAGGACGGCTACGGGTTCACTTACGGCGCGCGCACGGCCGTGATCGATCGGATCGGGCCGCGCAGCCGGCTCTCCGTGCCGCTGACCTGGGGCGGCGAGCGCCGTGCGGCGCTCGAGATCGAACGCCCGTTCGACCGCGGACCGTTCAGCGTCGTGCGCGGATCCGTCGCGCTCGATCGCCGCGTGAATCCGCACTTCGACGTGCCCGATTCGCGGCGCGAGGCCGCCATCGAGGCCGATCGCGCGCTCCTGCCCTGGCTCCGCGTCGGCGCTGACGCACGCCTGGCGCAGGTCGGCTTCGGAGGCGTGGACGCGCTCCATCGCGCGGCGGGCGCCCATGCCGTCATCGACACGCGGCTCGATCCCACCTTCCCGCGCAACGGCGTGCTCGCATCGACCGCATGGGAGCGAATCGCCTTCGAGGGTGGGAGCTCCGGGATCTGGTCTACGGACCTCCGCGGCTACGGCGGCCTCTATCGAGGGATGGTGCTCGCGCTGCGCGCGCGAATGGTGCGCGCGGCATCACCGCTGCCTCCATCGGAGCAGGCGCTGCTCGGCGGCGGCGATTCGCTGCGCGGCTATCGCGCCGGCTTCCTCGCCGGCGACGGCCTCGCCGCGACGTCCGCGGAACTGCGGGTGCCGCTGACGTCACCGCTGAACATCGGCCGCTTCGGTATGAAGGTGTTCGTGGATCACGGCGCGACGTGGCCCGCGGGCGAATCGCTGTCCACGCGTCACTTCGAACAGGGCATCGGCGGCGGCATCTATTTCGGCGCCGCGCTGATCAACGGAAGCATCGACCTCGCCCAAGCTCGCGACGGTTCGAAGCGATGGCATTTCGGACTGGGTGTGACGTTCTAAAAGGTTTTCGTCTTCGTGTGCTGCGTGCGTGGCGCGGAGCGCCCTTCGTGGTACAAGGCTGGAGGGCGAACCTTTCGATTCGCCCCCGGGTGCACAGGTAGGGTGACTAGCAGTAGGCCCCGCCACTTTCGCTACGGGGTGAGGTGACTTTCAATCTCTGTCCCCCTTAAGAGCAGGGGACATGCCAATGGGATCGCGGCGGCGGCGAGCCGCGCAACGCGACATTTCTCCTAGATAAACAGCGAATTCATGAGGCCGACCCGGCAGTAAGGCGGCTCAGTCGGCCACGGCAGGGCTCCAGGCTACCGACGGGTGGGTAGTGGGCTTCTCAACCGTGCGGACCGCCGACCCATCCGATCCGCGCCGCTCAGGCAGCGCGCTTCTGGTACTGGCGAACCGCGAAGACGAGGACGAGCACGGCCGTGCCGAGGAGGATGAAGAACGGCTGCGCTATCTCCGCGGGCCCTGCCCCTTTCATCAGGATGGCGCGCGAAATCGTGACGAAGTGCCGCACCGGATTGACGATCGAGACGGTTCGCACCCAGGGCGCCATGCTGTCCACGGGCGTGAAGAGACCGCTCATCAGCAGGTAGATGTTGACGATGAAGAAGGTGACGAACATCGCCTGCTGCTGGGTCTCGACGAGCGTCGAGATCCACAGGCCGATGCCCAGCGCGACCACGAGGTAGACGCCGGCGACGCCGTAGAGCATCGGAATGCTGCCGCGCATCGGGACGCCGAACACGAGCTTGCCGACGACCAGGCCCAGCGACAGCTCCACGAGCCCGAGCACCCAGAACGGCAGCAGCTTGGCGACGATGAACTGGCCGCGCGTGATCGGCGTCACGTTCAGCTGCTCGAGCGTGCCGAGCTCCTTCTCGCGAGCGATGTTCTGCGCGCTGAGCAGCGTCCCGATGATCGTCATCAGGGCGACCAGGATGCCGGGCACCATGTAGTGCTTGTAGTTCTGCGTCACGTTGTAGAGCGGCCGCACGCGGACGTCGATGCGGGAGGTTGGCGGGTCCAAAAGGACCGGCCCTCCCCTGCGCGCGGACAACTCCGACGCGTACCCGGCCAGCACGCGCGACGCATAGGCCTGCACGATGCCCGCGGCCGATCCCTTCTCGGCATTCACCGACAGCTGCACCTCGCCGACGCCGGTCCGCATCAGCGAGGTCTCGAACCCGTGCGGGATCACGACCGCCATCGTCACCGTCCCTTGCAGGAGTCCCTCGTCCGCGCGATCGACCGACAGCGTGTCGCCGACGATGTCGAAGTGCCCGTTGGCGGCGAGACGGTTGACGAGGCCGCGCGAGGCCGGCGATCGATCGAGATCCACCACGTGGATCGGCGTATTGCGGATTTCGAAGGTGGCGGCGTTCGAGAGCACGAGGAGCTGCACGACGGGAACGACCAGCACCTGCGCCAGCAGGATGCGGTCGCGGAGGATGTGCAGGACTTCGGCCTGGGCGAGGTAGAGGATGCGGCGCATGTCTACTCCAGGCGCTCGTTGAACGAACGGATGCTCGCCGCCAGCAGCACCGTGGCCATCGCGGCGAGGAACAGCGTCTCGCGCCAGACGTACTCGAGGCCGATCCCCTTCAGCATGATGCCGCGCGCGATGGCCACGAACCAGCGCCCCGGGATCACGTAGGAGACGCCGCGCAGGGCCGCCGGCATGCTCTCGAGCGGGAAGATGAACCCCGATAGCAGGATGTTCGGCAGCATCGTCCCGAGCAGCGCGAACATCATCGCCACGCGCTGCGACGAGGTGCGCGCGGAGATCAGGATGCCGAGCGACAGCGACACGAGGATGTAGAGCGCGCCCTCGAACAGCAGCAGCGGCACGCTGCCGCGCAGCGGTACGTGAAAGACGAGCAGCGCCTCGACGAGCACGGCAACGACGCTGATGAAACCGATCGCGAGGTACGGCGTCACCTTGCCGACGATGATTTCCCACGGGCGGAGCGGCGAGACGAGCAGCGCCTCCATCGTGCCGGTCTCCTTCTCGCGCGTCAGCGAGATGGCCGTCATCAGCGACGAGATGATCGTCAGGACGAACGCCATCAGGCCCGGCACGAACAGGTTCGAGCTTTCGCGCGTCGGATTGAAGCGCATGCGGCTTTGCGCAACGATGCGGATCGGCCCGGCGGGTCCGAAAGGACCCGCCCTACCAGCGGCCCCACCGGCGGGTCCGGAAGGACCCGCGCTACTCGCCGCCCACTGATTCACCACCGACTGCGCGTAGGACTGCAGCAGGCTGCCGGTGTTCGGTTCGGTGGCGTCGGTCAGGATGAGCAGCTTCGCGGGAACGCCGTTGCCGAGGTCCCGCGCGAACCCTGGATAAAAGACGATCGCCTGCTGCGCCTTCCCGGATTCGAACAGCGGGTCGAGATCGGATGTCCTCGGCACGACCGCGACCGTCCTGAACACGGCGCCGGCAGCAAAGCGGTTGCGGAGGGCGATCGTCGCGGAATCGGGCGCCGGATCCACGACCGCGAGGCGCACGTCGTCCACGTCGGTGCGAATCGCGTAGCCGAAGAGCATCACCTGCACGACCGGCAGCGCAATCAGCACGGCCGCCGTCCGGCGGTCGCGCCGGATGTGAAAGAACTCCTTCCGCAGCAGGCCCTGCAGCGCGGTCATGCCTTCCCTGCCTGTTCGGGCCGCGCGAGCTGCACGAAGAGCTCGTCGATCGACTCGACCTTCGACTCCTGCTTGAGCCCCGCCGGCGTACCCATTGCCGCGATGCGCCCGGCGACCATGATCGAGATGCGATCGCAGTATTCGGCTTCGTCCATGTAGTGCGTCGTCACGAGCACGGTGGTGCCGTTGGACGCCGCCTCGTAAATCAGCTCCCAGAACTGCCGGCGGGTGATCGGATCGACGCCGCTGGTCGGCTCGTCGAGAAAGACGATGCGCGGGCGGTGCACGAGGGCGACGGAAAACGCCAGCTTCTGACGCCAGCCGAGCGGCAGGCCGCGGACGGCGGTGTCGGCGACGCTCGAGAAGCCGAGGCGGTCGAGCATCTGCACGGTGCGCTCGCGGATCTGCGCGCGGGTCAGCCCGTAAATGCCGCCGTAGAGGCGGATGTTCTCGCGCGGCGTCAGGTCCTCGTAGAGCGAGAAGCGCTGGCTCATGTAGCCGATGCTGCGCTTGACCGCTTCCGCTTCGCGCGCAATGTCGTGCCCGGCGACGCGCGCGGTGCCGGCCGACGGCTGCAGCAGGCCGATCAACATCCGGATCGCGGTGGTCTTGCCGGCGCCGTTGGCGCCGAGGAAGCCGAACACCTCGCCGGTGTTCACCTCGAACGAGATGTGGTCGACGGCGGTGAAATTGCCGAAGGTGCGCGTCAACCCGTTCGCCTGGATGGCGAGGTCGCTCATGACGGCCTCGGGCCGGGATCCGGGATGCGGGATCCGGGATCCGCGGCGGTTCGCGCGATGAAGCTGTCTTCGACCGTCGGCGTCAGGCGCGCGACCGAGGCATCGGCAAAGCCCCTGGCATCGAGAAATGCCTTCACGTCGCTCGTGATGCGGTCGACCGGCGCGTCCGTGCGCGCGTCCGTGTAGTGCATGACGTCGCCGAACGGATAGACGCTGCCGGCGTGCTCGTACGTACGCAGCGCGAGCAGCGCCTTGTAACGATCCTTTGCGCGGACGCCGAGGAGCGGCCGTCCGAAGGCCCCCGTGATCCCGGCCGGTGTGTCCACGCCGAGCAGCGTGCCGCGGTGGATGAGCGCGATGCGATCGCAGCGCGTCGCTTCGTCCATGTAGGGCGTCGAGACGACGGTCGTGAGGCCGCCGGCCTTCAGCACGCCGAGCAGGTCCCAGAACTCGCGGCGCGACACGGCGTCGACGCCGGTGGTCGGTTCGTCGAGAAACAGGATGTCGGGGCGGTGCACGAGCGCGCAGCAGAGCGCCAGCTTCTGCTTCATCCCGCCCGAGAGCGCGGCGGCGCGGCGATCCCTGAACGGCTCGAGCTGCGAGTAGATCGGCCTGATCCGCTCGAACTCGCGCTGCACGGTGGTGCCGAACACCGACGCGAAGAACGTGAGGTTCTCCTCGACGCTGAGGTCCGGGTAGAGCGAGAAGCGCCCGGCCATGTAGCCGACGCGCAGGCGCAGCGCGCGATAGTCCTTGACGACGTCGAGACCGAGGACGGTCGCCCGTCCCGCATCGGGCACCAGCAGCGACACAAGCAGGCGGAAAAGCGTCGTCTTCCCGCCGCCGTCGGGCCCGATGAAGCCGAAGAGCTCGCCTTCCTCCACCGCGAACGACACCTTGTCGAGAGCGACGGTTGGCCCGAACCGCTTGCTGATCGACTCGACCCGCACGGCGTCGCCATGGGAGCCTGGTTCGTGGGGGCGGGCTTCAGCCGGGCCACTCTTCGCGCTCACTGGGCGAACTCCACGTCGACGGGCATGCCGATCTTGAGCATTCCGTTCTGGTTCTGCACGCGAATCTTGACCGCGTAAACGAGATCGGCCCGCTCGTCGCGTGTCTGGATGGGCGTCGGCGTGAACTCCGCCTGCGTCGAGACCCACGAGACGGTGCCGTTCAGCGTCTGGCGGCTGTCCCCGGAGTCGAGGGCGACGCGCGCCTGCGTTCCGACTTTCACGTCCGCCAGCTGCGGCTCGCTGACGTAGGCGCGGACGTCCACGGCGCCCATGTCGGCGATCTTGTAGAGCGGCTGGCCGGCCTGGACGATCTCGCCCTGCCTGGCGTAAGTGACGAGCACCGTGCCGGCGCTCGGATTGGTGATCGTGCTCCTCTTGATTCGATCGTCGAGCTGCGCGACCTGCGCATCGACCGCCGAGACCTGCGTCCGTGCGGTCTGCTGCTGCTGGCGCGCGGCCGCGATCTGCGCGGTCTGCGCCGCGACCTGGCGGGCCTGGGCCTCGATCTGCTGGTCCTGCGCCTTCACCTGCTCCTGCAGCACCCGCTCGTCGCGCTCGGCCTGGTCGAGCTGCTGCGCGGTTGCGGCCTGCTGCGAGAAGAGCCGCTGCGTCCGCTCGTGGTTGCGGCGCGCGATCTCGAGCTGCGCCTGCAAGGCGCCTCGCTGCGCGACGGCGGAGTCGTGTTGCGCCTGAAGGGCGTCGCGCTGGGCGCCCAGGACCGCGACCTGGCGATCCACTTCTGCGACGCGCGAGACGGCGGATTCGCGCTGGGCGACTACCTGTCCGCGCTGCAGCGTCAGCGGGGTCGGATCGATCGAGCCCGCGGCCTGCCCCGCCGTCAGCGTCTGCCCTTCATCGACGGTGAACGCCGTCAGCTGGCCGGCCACCTCGGACGAGACGACGACCTCCGTGGCCTCGACGTTTCCGTACGCGTCCGGCTGCTCCTGGCGGCTGCAGGCAGCCGCAAATCCCAAAACCCAAATCCCGAATCCCAAAACCCAGGTGGCCCGTGCCAGCCCTGCGCGCCTCGCCATCACCGCACCTCCAGTCCGAGCGTCGTCAGGAAATGGGCGCTTGCCTGGGCGAGCTCCACCTCGTGGCCGGCGCGCGCGAAGCGCGCCTGCAGGAGCTCCGCGCTCCGGTCGAGATATTCCGATGCCGTCACCACACCCTCCTGCAACCGCACCTGCGTCGAGCGCTCCACCTGCTCGCGCAGCGTGACGATCCGTTCATCCGATAACAGGCTCCGCTGCAGCCGTTCGATGGCCGTCTCGTCGCCCTCGATCGCCGTCGTCAGCGAGCGGGCGAACGCTGCCTCGTCGGCGGCGACGACCTGCTGCTGGATGGCGAGCGCTTCGCGTTCGCGCCCGCCCGTTCCCCACGTCCAGGCGTTCCACTGCAGGCGGACGCCGCCGAGCGCGTAGGATTCGAAGTCGCGGCTGATGAAATTCAGCCCAGGCTGCCCGTATCCGACGCGCGCGTAGGTGGACAGGCGCGGCCGCTCCTGCGCGAGGGTCAGCTCCTGCTGGCGCGAAAGGCGATCGCGCGTGCGGGCGAACTGATCGAACTCGGGGCGCATGCGCAGGGTGTCGCGCTGCTGGCGGGCGCGCGTGACGAGCGCCCCGAGATCGGGGAGCACGAGCACGTCGCCGTCGCCGAGCGGCTGGCCGGTGAGGGTGCCGAGGCGATCGAGCGCCGCGCGGCGGCTGGCTCGCAGGTCGTCCGCGTCCTGCTGCCGCTGCAGCAGCGTCGCCTCGATGGCGGCCGCGTCGGCCGGCAGCGCCGTCCCTTCGCGGACGCGCGCGGTGGACTCCTCGAGCCGCGCGGTCAGGTCCGCGATGGTGGCCGCCAGCGAGCCCGCTCGCGCCTGCAGCGCCGCGGCCGCGAAGAACGCGTCGTTCACCTGCTGACGGAGCGTGAAGAGCGTCGTCCGCACGCGCGCCTGGCTTTCGGCCAGCTGCGCGCGCTCGACCGCGCCCTGCGCGTTGACGGTCGGGTCGAACAGCCGCTGATCGATGCGGAGGCTGCCGTCGTAGGTGTCCTTCGTCGGGCGGAACAGGCCGCCAATCACGGGCGGCTCCGGCGTCAGGTGCGCGACATCCGACTGGTATTGGGCCTGTCCCTCGACGGTCACGGCCGGCCGCCGCAGCGCGGCGATGTTGCGCAGGCGGAGATCGGTTTGCGTGTTCAGCAGCGAGAACTGCTGCATGCGCGGGTCCGTGTCGAGCGCGGCCTGCTGCAGCGTGGCGAGCTCGAACGACCTGCCGGACTCCGGCGTCCCCTGCCCGTGGACAGGCCAGGCGAACAGCAACGCGATCAACGGTAGGGCGGGTCCTTTTGGACCCGCCAACGGCCATGCACTCATGGACGTAAGGCCCTCAGAAAGAACGGCGCCAGCTCCTTGCGGCGCCGTTCGATGAACTCGGCGAAGCCGGCCTGATCGAGGCCGGCCAGCGCCATCACCATCGGCCGCGCCGCGAACGGAAACACGCAGAGCGCGAGCAGGTTGATGGCGAACTGCTCCGGCGCCATCGGGTGCATCCGCTTCGCCTTGACGCGGGCGTTGATCTGCGCGCGGAGCACCTTGAAGACGCGCGCGCCGATCTCGGACGGCGCGACCCCCGCCGCGCTCGAGAACAGCTGCGCGGCGCGCTCGGGGTGATGGGTCAGCTCGCTGAGGATGTAGCCGGGCAGGTACGGCGTCTTGAGCAGCTGCCGCAGCTCGATGTCGACCACCTGCTCCACCTTCTCTTCGAGCTCCGCCTCGGAGCCGAGGACGCGGATGACAGCCGGCATCAGCTCCATGGCCGCACGCTGGAACACCGCCTCGGCGAGCCGTGCCTTGGTGCGGAAGTAGTAGTGCAGGAGCGCGGAATTGACCCCCGCCTCCTTCGCAATCTCCTGCGTCCGCGCACCCGCGGTCCCGCGCCGCAGGAACACGGCGTGGGCGGCGTCGAGGATCCGCTGCTCGGTGTCGCCGTCACGTGCTTGACTGGATGGTTTAATCATTCAGTTAACAGCCCAACTGTAGTTCCCGCCGGCCACGGCCGTCAAGCGGCGGCGGCTGACGGCGCGCCGTGAGCGCGGCTGACGACCGATGGCGCACGGCCGCCGCAATCGCCGCCCGCAACGGAGAAACGCACGGTGCCCCGCTTGCACCGATCGATGCCTGAACGCGCGGGAGGAACTTGCGATGACTACACCTCAACAAATCGAAGCGTTCGGCGCAGAGCTCGTTCACAAGGCCGGCACCCCGCTCATCGTCACCGCCGTGATCTTCATGGTGCTGGGCATCGGCGCGATCGTCGAGCCGCTGGTGGCGGGACTCGCCGTGACGCTGCTGGTCGGCTGGCTGCTGATGGCCGGCGGCATCACGCACATCGCCAGCGTCTTCCGCCGCGACGACGGCGGGATGGTCTGGCACATCGCGCTCGGCCTCGTCTACATCTGCGGCGGCTGGTATTTCGTGACCCACCCGGTGATCGCGCTCGGCGGGCTCACGCTGCTGCTCGCCATGATGCTGTTCGTGGAGGCCGGCGTGGATCTCGTCGCCTACTCGGCGCAGCGCCGCGAAGCGGGCGCCGCCTGGCTGCTGGTGAATGCGGTCGTGACCACCCTGCTGGGCATCCTGATCGCCATGCAGTGGCCATCCGTCTCGGCGTGGGCCATCGGGACGCTCGTCGGCATCAACCTGCTGACGACGGGCTTCAGCCGGCTGATGCTCGGCACGGCCGCGCGGACGATCGAACGCCGTCTCGCCGCCTGACAGATTTACGAATTGACGAATTTACGAATTTGCCAAAGGACGATTCGTCGATTCGTAAATTCGTCAATTCGTCAATTGTTCAGGGCATCAGCGCGAAGGTCCAGACCGAGCCGCCGGCGGGAACCTTGTCGGCGGCGTAGCGGTTGGCGAGCGTGCCGCCCCGCCCCGACGCGATGCTCACGAACTGGCGGCCTCCCTGCGTGTAGGTGATCGCGGTGGCGTTGATGCTCGAGCCGGTCTGGAACTGCCAGAGCGTCTTGCCGGTCGCGGCATCGAGCGCGAGGAACTCACCCGTCAGCTTGCCGGTGAACACGATGCCGCCCGCGGTCGCCAGCATGCCGGCTGAACTCGGCAGGTCGGTCAGCGGCACATCCCATTTCTTTTCGCCGGTGAGTGGATTGAGCGCGACGAAGTGGCCGATCACGTCGCCAGGCTTCGTGTCGGGAATCCGCGCCGTCACGCCGGTGGAGTCGGCGCCGAGCACCTGTGGCTTCGGCGCTGCGATCTTCTGGATGCGCGGGATGTCCCACGTGCTCGCGAACACCAGCGCCGAGGACGGATCGAAGGCGATCGGCACCGCGTTGGTGCCGCGCGACGGCCAGATCTCGACCTCCTCGCCGGCGAAGAACCGCTTGTAGACGTCGGTCAGGACGGGACGGCCGCTTTCCAGATCGACGCTGCTGGCCCAATTGACCTTGACGTAGGGGTTCGCCGCAATGAGCGCGCAGTTGGTGCGGTCGATGACGTACAGGATGCCGTTCTTGTTCGCCTGGATCATCACCTTGCGCGGCCTGCCCGCGACCTGGATGTCGGCCAGCAGCAGCTCGTCGACGCCATCGACGTCGTAGATGTCGTTCGGCGTGTACTGGTAGTGGCAGACGATCTCGCCGGTCTTCGGACGAATGGCCAGCACGCTGGAGGTGAAGAGGCTGTCGAGCCCCTCGCGCGGATGGGGATCGTACGGCTCCGCGTTGCCGGTGCCCCAGTAGACGAGGTCCAGCTGCGGGTCGTAGGACCCCGACCGCCATGTCGGGCCGCCGCCGTACTTCCACGCATCGGAGTTGCGCGGCCAGGTTTCAGAGCCGGGCTCACCGGGCGCCGGAATCGTGTACCGCCGCCACAACTTCGCGCCCGTCTCCGGGTCCCATCCGTCGAGGAATCCGCGCGTCGTCCGCTCGCCGCCGGCCATGCCCGAGATCACGACGCCGTTGGCGACGATGGGGGCGCCAGTCGAGTAGTAGCCCTCTTTCGCCTCCGCGAACTTCTGGTTCCAGACCTCTTTGCCGGTCTTCATGTCGAGCGCGAGGAGATGGTTGTCGTAGGTGACGCGATACAGCTTGCCGTTGTAGATGGCGGGGCCGCCGCGCGTGACGGGCGCGCCCGGCGTCCCCTGCTCGAGCACGACGGGCGTGCGCCAGATCTGCCTGCCGGTGCGCGCGTCGAGCGCGAACGTCCAGCGGCCGTTGATGACGTACATCATGCCGTTGTAGACGGCCGGCGCGGCGAGCTCGCCCGTCTCGTTCCAGACGCTCGTCGACCACACGGGCACGAGGCGCTTCACGTTGGCCCTCGTGATCTGGCGCAGGGGGCTGTAACTCTTCCTGTCGTACCCCATGCTGTGCGTCGTCACGTTGTCGGCGTTCCGGCCGGCGTTGACGAGCTCGTCGGCGCTCTGGGCGAGTCCGGACACGGCGCCGATCGTCAACGCGAGCGGCAACGCAAGCAGGCAGAGCTTCTTCATGGTGCCCGTAACGTACCCGATCGGGGGCGCGGCGGCGGAGAAATTTCGCAGGGGGGATCAGCGGCCGGAGAGTTGGGCGGCGAGGGCGGCGGCCTTGTCGGCGAGCGTCGAAGCAAACACGAAGTTGCGATCCCGCAGCGCCTGCTGCGCCTGCTCCATGAAGCGCTTCGACTGATCGTACTGGGCGCGGGCGTCGGCGTTCAGCTTTCCGTAGTCGACGCGCCCGAGGTCGCGCGCGGCGCGCGCGAGGGCGTCGCGCGCGGCCCGCTCTGCCGCGGCTTCGGCGGCCGGTGACGCGGGGCGCAGCTCGCGCGGCGGCTCCGGCGCGGGCGCGGGCGTGCCCGTCGTCGCTGCCGCCGGCGCGGGCACTTCAGGCTTTTCGGGTTCGGTGCGTCGCGCCGGAGGTCTCGGTGGAGGCGTACGCGGCGCGGTGGCCGTCGCCGGGGGGGGCGTTTCGACCGGTGGCGGCGCCGCGGCGATCACCGGCTCTTCGACGGGCGCGAGCACGCGCGGCGGCGGTTCGGGCACGGCGAGCGGCGGACCGGCGGCCGCGGCCTTCGCCTGCGCGCTCGCGCACCCCGTCGCTGTCGCGGCGACAATCACACATCCCAGAACCCACGCGCCCAATTCACACCACGCTGCGCGCGCGCGCAACGTGTGAGGGGGGATTCGGGAGCCTGGGGCGTTCATGTCAATTCTCGTTGGCCCGTGGAAGTAGGACGCGGAACGTCGTGCCGCGGTCTTTGGACGATTCGACCTCGACCTCACCGTCGTGGAGCTGGATGATACGGTAGACCATCGACAGCCCGATGCCGGTTCCATGATCCTTCGTCGTGAAATACAGGTCAAAGATCTTCGACAGGTGCTCGGCAGGAATGCCGACGCCGCTGTCTTCGAACAGGACCTGCACGCAGCCCCCTGGCGCCGGCCCGCACGCCAGCCGGAGCGTACCTCCATTCGGCATCGCCTGGCACGCGTTGATCGCGAGGTTGAGAAACGCCTGGCGCAGCATCGCCGCGTCGCCGTTCACCCACGGTTCGCCGGCCGCCGCGTCGACGGTGACGCGGACGCTGTTCTTCTCGGCCTCGGGCGCGATGATGGGGAGAATCTCGTCGAACACGTCCTTGACCCGCACCGGCTGCAGGCGCAAATCCTCGGGCCGCGTGAATTTCAGGAAGCCCTGGACCACCTCGTCGAGACGGCGAATCTCGCTCTCGATCACCGCGACGTGCTGCAGCGCGTCCGCCTCCGCACGCGGCACCGCATGTGCTTCGGCGAGACTGAGGCCGCCGGCCGCGACGGGAACAGCCGCCGGCCTCAGTCCGCGATTGATCTTGGTCCGCAGCAGCTCGAGGTGAATCATCATCGCGTTCAGCGGGTTCTTCACCTCGTGCGCGATGCCGGCCGTCAGCCGCCCGAGCGCCACGAGCTTGCGCGAGTAGGCAATGGTCGATTGCATCCGCGAGAGGTAGGTGAGGTCGCGCGAGACGAGCAGGACACCCACCAGCTGTCCGTCGGTCCCTTCGATGGCGTGGGTCATCACCAGATTCGGCGAGAGATCGGCGGTCGGGGATCGCGGATCGGGAGCACTCCCATCCGCGTTCTTGATCCCTGATCCCTGATCCCCGATCCCTGCATTGACCTGGATCGGCCCGCGCGACGTACGCGTCGCGAGCGTTTCCTCCACGATCGTCCGGTACGGATCGCCGTCGGGGAGCAGCCCGCGCAGCGCGCGGCCGATGGCGTCGGCCGGCAGCTTCGGCTGCATCGCCGGGTTGCTGAAGAGCAGCTCGCCCGAGGGGTTGAACAGCGCGACCGCGTCCTCGAGATGCTCGACCGCCGACTGCAGGTTCGCCTTCTGTCCCGCGAGCAGCGACCGGTCGGCCGAGAGCTGCTGGCTGACCGCGTTGAAGAACGTCCCGAGCTCGCCGAACTCGTCGTCGCGATTGAGGTCGAGCGTGACGCCGAACTCTCCCTTGCCGAGGCGCGTCAGCCCGCTCCGGATCACGTTGATCGGCCGCAGGAACAGCTGCGCGAGCAGCCCCGCGACGATGACCGCGATGAGCAGCGACGCGAGCGCGATGTTGAGCGCCGGGCGCAGCGACGCGTCGAGCTCCTGGCGCATGAGCACCGTCGACACGCCGATGCGGATCGACCCGAACGGCTCGTCGCCGAGCACCATCGGCTGCCGCACCTCGAGCGTGCGGCCGTCCTGCGAGTAGATCACGCCGAGCTGCTCGGCCGAGTCGGCGGCGACGAGCGACGCCAGGTCGTCGCGCGCCGCGAGCGGCTTGCCCTCCTGCGCGGGATCGCTCGACGCGCGGACGATCCCCTGGTTGTCGAGGATGGCGGCGCCGGTGACGCTCTCGCCGTAGATGCTCGATTCGAGCATCGCGCGCAGGCCCGGGTCGCTGCGCAGCAGCGCGAACGGATCGCCGTTGCTCGAGACGACGACCTCGCGCGCGCGGTGGAAGATGGTGTTGGCGAGGAGCTGCCCGCGCGCCTGGCTCTCGTGCAGGACGACGCGCGCGAGGCGTGTGGCGTGCACGGCGCTGAGCGCGACCACGGCCAGGCCGACGATGGCGGTGACCGCCGCGATCTGCTTGGCCTTGATGCCTAGCCGCATGCCGGGATCCGGGATGCGGGAGCCGGGATCCGATCCCGGAATTCGCGAGGACGTTCACCGAGACCAGCCACAGAGGCACAGAGACACAGACAACTCTCGTTGGATCTCCGTGTCTCCGTGTCTTCGTGGCCCGTGCGGGCGTGAGGCGTCACGACTACGGTACGACTTCCTCTTCCTTGCGGCCGGGGACGCGGCCGCGCAGCTTGTTGAGCTTGTTGTGCAGCGTCTTCAGGCTGATGCCGAGGATCTCCGCCGCGCGCGTCTTGTTGTCGCGCGTATGTTCGAGCGTCATCAGGATCAGACGGCGCTCGGCTTCCTCGACCGTCGTGCCGGGCTCGAGCGCGACGACCGGCTTGACGACGTCGGGCGAATCGGTGACGAGCGGCGGCAGGTGCTTCGGCTCGATGAACTCGCCGTTGGAGAGGATGACGGCGCGCTCGACGACGTTGCGCACCTCGCGCACGTTGCCAGGCCAGTTGTACTGCTCGAGGATGCGCGTCGAGGCCGAGTCGAGCGCCGAGACCGACTTGTTGTTGCGGTCGTTGAACTCGGCGAGGAACGACTGCACCAGCAGTGACAGGTCGTCCTTGCGCTGGCGGAGCGGCGGCAGCTCGATCGCGAACACGTTCAGCCGGTAGTAGAGATCCTCGCGCAGCTTGCCGTTCTTGACGGCGTCGGCCGGGTTCACGTTGGTCGCCGCAATGACGCGCACGTCCACGCTCTGCTCGTTGCGGCCGCCGAGGCGGCGGAACTTCCGCTCCTGCAGCACGCGCAGCAGCTTCACCTGCGTCGCCGGCGTCATCTCCGCGATCTCGTCGAGGAAGAGCGTGCCGCGATCCGCGAGCTCGAAGCACCCCTCGCGGCGGTCGGACGCGCCGGTGAAGGCGCCCTTCTCGTGGCCGAAGATCTCGCTCTCGAGCAGCGTCTCGGGAATGGCGGCGCAGTTGATCGGCACAAACGGCATCTGCGCGCGCGGGCTCAGCTGATGGATGGTCTGCGCGACCAGCTCCTTGCCGGTGCCCGACTCGCCCCAGATGAGCACCGACGCCTGCGTCGGCGCCGCCTGCTCGATCGTCTGGTAGACCTTGCGCATCTGCGGGCTGTTGCCGATCATCTTGCCGAACGAGCCGTGCTCGCGCAGCTGCTTCCGCAGGACCTTCACCTCGCGCAGCGTGTCCTGGCGCTCGACGATCTTGTCGAGCAGGATCTTCAGGCGCTGCGGCTCGACCGGCTTGGTCAGGTAGTCGTAGGCGCCCTCCTTGATCGCCTCGACCGCCGTCTCCACGGTCCCCTGCGCGGTGAGGATGACGACCGTCAGCGCGTTGCCTTCGTCCTTGAGCGCGCGCAGCAGCTCGAGGCCGCCCATGCGAGGCATGACGAGGTCGCTGATGATGATCGACGGGCGGAACGTGGTGATACGCTGAAGCGCTTCCTGGCCGTCGGCCGCGGAATCGGTCGTGAAGCCCCAGGTGCTCACGAGCTCGGTCAGGCCGGAGCGGGTGGTCGGCTCGTCCTCGACGATGAGAACGCGCTCCCCAGAGGTAGTCGTCATATCTCATCGATACTAGCCTGTCGTTTTTACACGGTCCAGCAGAGCAGTAGAATCCCTGTTTCGCCAAATGTCTGATTCCGCGCCCGAATCCCTCGTTACTCCCGGCCAGCCGGTGGGTATCGACGCGCGGGATCGCGCCACGGCGGTGCTCGAAATCCTTCTTTGCTCGAGCGTCCCCACCCAGCTGGCCATCAACGCCCTGCTGCGGGGCATCGGCCTGCCGACCACCCAGGCCTCCGGCGTCTTCGCGCAGCTGCTGCTCGACACCGTCCTCGTCATCGGGTTGATGGTCGCCATCATGCGGGCGCACGGCGAGCGTCCGAGCGCCGTGTGGAGGGGGCCGAAGCGGTTCGGGCGCGAGGCGGCGATCGGCTTTGCCACGGCGCCGCTGCTGTTTGTCGGCTCGGCGATCTTCCTCAACGCGCTGCGGCTGTTCTTCCCGGCGCTGCACAACGTGCCGAACAACCCGCTCGAGCGCCTCGCGACCAGCGTCCAGCAATCGGCGATGTTCGCGGTGGTCGCCATCCTCGCCGGCGGAATCCGGGAGGAGCTGCAGCGCGGGTTCATGCTGTACCGCTTCGAGAAGTACCTCGGCGGCGGGCACGTCGGCCTGGTGGTCACCAGCGTGCTGTTCGGCGTGCTGCACGGCATCCAGGGGTGGGACGCGATGATCGTGACAGGATGCCTGGGCGCCTTCTGGGCGTCGATGTACCTGTCGCGCCGCAGCACCATCGGCCCGATCAGCAGTCACGCGCTATTCGATACCCTTCAGATCGTCCGCCTGGCCATCGGCGGCGGACGGTAGCCCGTCATGCGGCCCCCGACGCGAATCTTGTGCTCGCTGTTCGGTCCGCATGACGGGCTCGCCGCGCGAAGCGCGGCGAGAGACACTGTCGACTAATCACGGACGTGAACGGGATCAAGGGCAGCGCCCTTGATTAGTCACTCATAGCGAGGAGCCATGCCGAAAGCGATCAAGATTTACGAACAGGGTGGACCTGAAGTCATGAAGTGGGAGGACGTCGAGCTCGCGCCTCCCAGCGCCGGCGAGATCCGCATGCGCCACGAAGTGGTCGGCCTCAACTACATCGACACCTACCATCGCGGCGGCGTCTACAAGATCCCGCTGCCGAGCGGCATCGGCAGCGAGGCGGCGGGCGTCGTCGAAGCCGTCGGCGACGGCATCACCGAGTTCAAGAGCGGCGACCGCGTCGTCTACGCGAGCGGCACGCCGCTGCAGCCGGTCGGCAGCTACGGTGAATCGCGCAACATCCCGGCGGCCCGCGTCGTGAAGATCGCCGACGGCGTCACCTCCGAGCAGGCCGCCGCGATGATGCTCAAGGGGATGACCGTCCAGTACCTGATCAAGCGCCTCTACAAGGTGAAGGCGGGCGACACCGTCCTCTTTCATGCGGCGGCCGGTGGCGTCGGGCTCATCGCGTGCCAGTGGCTGAAGGCGCTCGGCGTGACGACGATTGGCACGGCGGGGTCGGACGAGAAGTGCGAGCTGGCGAAGGCGCACGGCGCGGCGCACTGCGTCAACTACAAGAAGGACGATTTCCTCGCGCGCGTGAAGGAGATTACCGGCGGCAAGGGCGTGCCGGTCGTCTACGACGGCGTCGGCAAGGACACGTTCGACAAGTCACTCGAGTGCCTGGCGCCGTTCGGGATGATGGTGACCTTCGGCAACTCGTCGGGGCCGGTGCCGCCGGTCGATCTCGCGAAGCTGAAGGGGCACCTGTTCGTCACGCGCCCGTCGCTGGTGCCGTACAGCAACGCGCGCCAGGACCTGGTGACGATGGCGAACGACCTGTTCGACGTCGTCCGGGCCGGCAAGGTCAAGATCGAGATCAACCAGCGCTATCCCGTGAAGGACGCGGCGCAGGCGCACAAGGATCTCGAGTCGCGCAAGACGACGGGGTCGACGGTGCTGATGCCGTAGTCAGCGGGCAGCGGGCAGCGGGCGGCTGGCAGTAGGTGACATGCCTGCTGCCCGCTTGCTACCTGCTGCCAGCTGCCTGCTGCCTGCTGCCTGCTGCCAGCTATTTGTTGATCGCCACGTCCGTTCGACTCCGCAGGTCGCGAATCCACTGCTCCACCGTCGCGCGGCGGCGCTCGTTCGACGCGCGCTGCCGCGCGGTCGGCTCGGCCTCCTCGAAGGGAATCGTGTCGCCGCCGCGGGTGAACTCGGCCTCGTGCGTGCGGTAATAGCTCGCGACGTCTTCATCGCTCACCTGCACGATGGTACCGAACCGCTGATCGAGGTAGGCGGCGATGCGCAGGTTGTCACGCGCGATGTCGGAGATGCGCTCCTCGGTGAGGCCGGTGGACTGCATCAGCGCCGGCAGGCGCGCGCCGGCGTTCATCTTCAGCCGCGCGGCCTCGCGCGCCACCGCCGCTGCATCGGGCTCGGGAGGCGGGAAGCGCTGCACCTCCGTCAGCTCGAGCTGACGATCGATCATCAGCTGCATGCCAGTCCCCATCGCCTCGGGACCCGGCGGTACCTGGACGAGGCCGAGACCAATCGCGGCCTGGACGTCGGTGAGCGTGAGCGGGGCGCCATCGATGCGAGCTAGTACGCGGTCGAGGAGCTGCTGGCCCCGAGGGTGCGACGCACACAGCATGAAACTCGTGAGAACGAGCCATCCGCAGAGCCATCCACGATCACGAGCCACAGAGGCACAGAGGCACAGAGACACGGATCAGAACGCCTGGCCGAGCGAGATGTGCAGCACCATGCGCTTTTCGCGGGTGCCGGGCACGAGCACGCGCGGCGCGAGGTTGAACCCGAGCTCGACGCGGATGGGCCCGACCGGCGATCGGTAGTGCACGCCGAAGCCGGCGGCGGGGCGCAGGTCGGTGACGTCGAGATCGCTCGCGTTCGGAAAGATGTTGCCGGCGTCGAGGAACGTCACGCCGGCGAGCCCCTTCGCCGCGTCGATCCGCAGCTCGACGTTCAGCACGATCTCGCCGTTGCCGCCGGTCGGAAAGCCGCTCTCGCTGATGGTCTTCTCGGTGCCGAGCCGGTCGAGCGAGAAGCCGCGCACGGTCGTGTCGCCGCCGGCAAAGAAGCGCTCGCTGGCGGGGAGGTCCTGCACGGTCTGCGACGTCACGCTGCCGTCCTCCTCGGTGGTCTGGACGGTGCGCGGGAACCCGTGCGCCAGGCCCACGCGCTGCGCGGTGGCGAGGATGATGCGCCGCCGCAGCGGCAGCCGGTAGTACTGGAACGCCTGCGCGAAGGTCTTCACGAAGCCGACTTCCGACCCGATGCCGCGCGCGGCCACGTCGCTGTTGAGGGCGAGGAACGATCCGCGTGAGGGATCGAGCAGGTCGTCGCGGCTGTCGCGGATGACCGAGTTCGAGAACTTCGACAGGCGCACCTGCGGAAAGAGGCGGTCGATCAGCGGCACGACCGGGTCGTCCGGCGCGAACTTCTCGTCGAACAGCTTCGTGTGCTGGAACGCGTAACGCGCCGCGACGCTGACGTAGCGCGACAGGTGCATGCCGGCCTCACCACGGACCTCGCGCGTCCGGAAGTTGAAGCTCGATCGCTTCGCCTGGTCGAGGATGGCCGTCGCCAGCAGGTCGGCCGGCGAGTTGAACAGCTTCGGCTCGCGATAGGTGGCGAGCACGCGATACTCGTTGAGGCCGTACTGGCTGCTGTTGGTGACCGGCTCGGCGACGGCGGTCGACTCGGTCAGAACGTCGCGCGGCTTGAGCGAGGCGCGCGTGAAGAGATCGATCGACCGGTTCTTGCCCCAGAGATTGCTGCGCGTGATTTCGAACGAGCCGCGCGGCGCGAGCTCGAACCGCTCCTCCGCCTGCCCGTTCGGGCCGGTCGGACGCAGGATCGTCTGCCCCTCGAGGCCGCCGCCGTAGGAGATGGTCGTCGGCGGCGCCTCCTCGACCTGGACGAGCACGTCGCGGCGCGACTCCGACTCGTGCGTCAGCTCGGTGATGTTGACGCGCCGGAACAGCCCGAGCGCGCTGAGCCGCTGCTGGCTCTCGATGCGATCCGCGTAGCCGAGCGGCTCGCCCGGCCGCAGCGTCAGCTCGCGCTGGATCGTCGACAGGCTCGTGCGGCGGTTGCCGACGACGATCACGTGATCGACGATCACCTGCGGCCCCTCGGTGATGGCGAAGAGCACGTTGGCGAGGGTGTCGCCCTCGGCGAGCATCACGCGCGGGTCGACGGCAACCGTCTCGTAGCCGCGGTTGCGGTATTGGAGGTCGATGCGGTCGCGATCGGAGGCGACGTCGAGCTCCGAGTACGCCTTGCCGGGAAGGGTGGCCAGCGGCGCGCGGAGCTCCGCGTCCGAGAACACCATGTTGCCCCTGAGGTCGACCGCGTTGACGAAGGTGCGCGGCCCCTCGGTGACGCCGATCGTCACCTGCACGTGGCGGTCGTCTCCGGGCGCGGGTCGATCGCCGGCCGGCAGGACCGCGACGGCGGGCATGACCATGGCGCGCGTGAAGCCGCGCGCGCGATAGAGCCCGCGAATGCCGGCCACCGCCGCGTCGAGCGCGCCCTGCACGAACACGTCGCCGGTCTTCAGCCGGACGATCGGCGTCAGCTCGATCAGCGGGATCGACATGGCGCCGTTGACCGCGAGGCCGTCCACGACATAGCGCGGACCGCGCGCGACGGTGAAGCGCACGGTCAGCTCGTTGGCGACGGACTCGTCGCGCGTGTAGGTCGCGGTCGCGTCGCGATAGCCGCGCGCGTGGAAGTAGTCCTCGATGGCGCGGCTCGAATCCTCGAGCAGGTCCTCGTCGGCGGACGCCTCCGCGCGAATCGGCACCAGACGCTCGCGGTCCGCCTCCGGCAGCGGGTCGCCCGTAAAGGCCACCGAGACGTGCGGCCCGCGATCGATCGCCACGTGCAGGGAGGCGCCGCCGTTGACGAAATCCGCGTTGTGCGTGGCGCGCGCCTCGTAGTAGCCGCGCGCGCGCAGTGCGGCCTGGTATTTCTCGAGCTGGGTCTCGATCGCCACGGCGTCGTACGGCGCGCCGACCGCGATGGCGGTGTTGGCGAGGGCGCCCCGATCCGCGGGGTCGTCGGCGTCCACGTCGATCTGCCCGATCGTGGCGCGCGGCCCTGCCTTGATCTCGAGCACCATCGACGCGCGGTCGGGCCGGTGCTCGATCTCGATGCGCGGCGTGATCGCCGCCTGCGTGTAGCCGCGCTCGCGATAGACGCCCTGCAGCGACCGCGCGACCTCGTCCGCGCGCGACGCGACCGGCGCGTTGCCGAACCGGCTGACGACCGCGCGGCGCAGCACGTCCTCAGAGACGCCGAGCATGCCGCGGAACTCGATGCGATCGACTTCGTGGACGGGCACGAGAAGGTAGCGGAGACGCACGCCGCCGGCGGCCGGGTCCTCGTAGACCTGCACGTCCTCGTAGCGCGTGAGGCTGATCAGGTGGGTGATGGTCTCGCGCACGTCCGCCATCGCCAGCGGCATGCCGGTGCGCGTCTGCACGAGGCTGAGGATGAGCGGATCGGTGACCGCGGCGCCTTCCTGCTGCACGTCCACCGCCGTGACGACCGGCGGAGGCGCCGTCTGTGCCAGGGCGGCGCCCGGACAATTCAAAATGCAGAATGCACAATGCAAACCGAGCGCGATTCGCCACCACGGAGTGTGTGGCGCTGCGCCTTTCACCCCGTTGTCGTACCGCATACGGTTTGCATTTTGAATTTTGAATTGTGCATGACCCGCGTCAGAACGTGTGCCTGACGCGGACATCCAGCGCGTAGGTGCGGTCCTCGTTGCGCGACAGAATCCACGAGAAGCGGTCGGTCTGATCGTACTCCAGCAGGATGATCTGATCGCTCGTCGTCGACGACAGGCTGCGCGAATAGGTGAGGTACACGCGGTCGGAGATGCGCTTGCCGATCGTCAGCCGCGCCGCGGGATCGAGGCGCGACGAATTGGCGTTCGGCGTGACGAGCGACGGCGTGAGCTGGAAGGTGTCCACGCCGAAAGTCTGCTCGGCGACGCGGCCGAGCTCCGTCGTCAGCGCGCCGGTCAGCGCTCGCGCCGCACGGTCGCGCAGCAGCTGTTCCTGCGGCGTGACGGCGCTGTACTGGCTGAATTCCACGTCGCCCGGCGCGACGTCGCTGAAGAGCAGGCTGAGCACCTGCACCTCGGTGAGCGGCGGGTCGGACGAGAACGTCGGCGTGAAGCGCGCCATCGTGCCGGTGACGCGCACCAGGATGCGGTAGGTCTGGCTCGGCACGCGCACCTGCGTTTCGGTCTGGATGTCGAAGAAGGGCTCGATGCGCGTCGGATTGTTGAAGTCGATCGTCCCGCGCGTGATGACGTAACGCTTCCCCTCGAAGTTGAACTCGCCGCGCTCGACCTCCCCGCGGCCGACGAGCACCGGCCGGTCGTAGGTGCCGCGCAGATCGAGGTCGGCGTTGGCGACGAGCCGCACCGTGTTGTTGTCGACGCGCAGCGTCCCCGGGATGTTCAGGTGCACGTCGTAGCGCAGCGGGATCGTCGTCTGGATCGACGGTAGTGCCTGCCCGCCCGTGCTGCCGCCGAAGTCCCCGAGCCCGCCCCCCGTGTCGAAGCGGCGGGTATAGACCGCGTTGCGCACCGTGACGTTGCCCGACAGCGTCGCGCTCTCGACCGTGCCCTGCAGGTTCAGGTTGGCGTCGACGACCGAGCGCATCCCCTCCGGGTACCGGAGCCGCATGTTCTGCCCGTTCATCGTCACGTCGAGACGGCCGGGGCGGTAGCCGTCGATGCCGATGCGGCCGCCGAAGCGCACCGGGCCGCCGCCGAGCTGCGCGGTCACCTCGTCGAGCGTCACCCCGCGCGTGTCGAAGCGGACGACGCCGGAGATGGTCTCGAGCGCGTGCGGCAGATCGAAGTGGCGGATGCGGCCGTCCTCGATCGTCATCGTGCCGGTGACGATCGGCGTGCGCATCGGCCCGTCGAGCGTCGCTTCGAGCGTCGCCTGGCCGGTGCTGCGGATGTTGGGGACGAAGCCCTGGAGGATGCCGAGGTTGGCGGCGCCGTTGGCGCGCATCGCGATCCGCTCGTTGTGCAGATCGACCATGCCCGAGACGTCGAGTTGGGTCTCTTCGCCGATCAGCCGCATGTCGCTGACGCGGATCGAATGGCGATCGAGCGCCATGCGTATCGGCACCGCGTTGCGCAGCCGGTAGTCGAACAGCCGCAGGTCGAGCTTGTCCACCGTCGTGTCGACGACGAGATGGTCGATGTCGGCGAGCTCGCCGACCACGCGCAGGCTGCCGCTGGCGATCGCGGTCGTGTAGGGCGAGAGCTGCGGGTCGAAGGCGCGCAGGTACGGATCGAGCGAGGTGTCGGACACGGTGAACGAGAGGTCGGCGTCCATCGCCTCGCTCAGGGCGATGGTGCCGGTGCCGGAAACGGCCAGACGAGGCGAGGCCGCCTCGAGCTTGAGCGCCATCACCTCGTTGGCGATGTTGATCTCGCCGGTGACGGTGCCGATGCCCTCGTCGGCGACGAAGAAGTCGCGCACCAGGCCCTGGACGTTGTAGCGCGGCGAGTCGAACGTCCCGCTCCCGTCGGCGGTGAAGTCGAGCAGCCCCGAGAGCGGCGGCGTGTTGGGCGACTGGACGACGGTGAGGCTCTCGATGGGAATCCGCTGCGCGTCCAAGTTGAACTGATAGGTGCTGTCCCAGCCGACATAGGCGGCGCCCGTGCCGCGGCCGCCGCCCTTGACGACCACGATGTTGTCGAGGCGTACTCCCTGCCCTTCCAGGCGCAAGGCGGCGGTCGCGTTCTCGAACGTCTCGTGGTAGGCGGTGCCGTCGGCGATCGCCATCGTGCCGAAGCCGAAGGGTCGCGTGTACTGGCCGTAGACGTGGAACTCGCCCGACAGCACGCCTTCGACCGGGTAGTCGTCGAGCGCGAAGGCGTGCCGGAGATCGGCGAGGCGGCGCTTGACGATCCGCACGCGCGCGTTGATCTCCTCGCCTCCGTCACGTCGCGGGTAGCCGAGCGAGAACAGTCCGTCCGCTTCAATCGACGAATCGCCCGAGGTCAGCATCACGTTTTTTACGTCGGCGTAGCTGTTCTCGATGACCGCCGTCCCCTTCGCGCTCCCCCACTCGACGTCGAACGCGCGCATGCGCTCCCCGGCGAACGTCCCCTCGATGCGCGGCCTGGAGAAGCTGTTCGTCATCACGCCGTCGAACATCCCGTAGCCGGCGATCGGGATCGCATTGGTCGGGCTGCCGAACGCGGTCATCAGGCCGGCGAGCAGCCGGTCGCTCTCCTGCCAGTCCGCGCTGCTGACGTGAAACGGGATTCGCGAGTTGTCGCCGTACGCGGTGCGCCCCTCGAACTCGACGTAGGTGCTGGGCGTGGCAAAGCGGCTCGGGCCGAGATCGATGCCGTCCGCATCGAACGCGTAGGCGATCGTCGCTTCGACCGGGATCGGCTCGGCCGGCAGCGTGTTGTCGAAGGGGCCCCACAGCTTCCCGAGCCGCTCGCGCGCTTCGATCCGTTCGATCGGCATGCGCGCGCCCATCAGCTCGGTGCCCGCGGGCGCGTCGACGTGCAGCTGGCCGTTGCCGCGATGCAGCGCGTACTTGCCGAGCGGCCATTCGAGGAGGTTGCGTCCCGACGTGCGGCCGGCGAGCCGGATGCCTTTCAGCTCGAAGAAGTTGGTGACCTCCGTGAGATCGACGTTCGACCATCCCGCGTCGAAGGTCGCGGTCGCCCGCACGCCGGCGACGCCGAGCGGCGCCATCCTGTAGCTGAACGTCGCGTCGCCCCCGTACAGCGTCGCGGTCGCGTTGGTGACCTCCATTTTCTCGGGCACCCAGAGCACCGAGCCGCGCAGGTTGCCGAAGCGATACGCGTTGACGCCGGCCATCGGCGCGACGAAATCGCCCTTCAGCTCGCGGCCCGTGCGCGTCTTCCCGTTCGGCAGCTGCTCCTTGAAGAGGTGAAACGTACCGGTGAAATCGCCGACGCCGGCGACCGTGAAGTTGTCGTGCGCGAACCAGATTCCCTTCTCGGTCGGGAAATCGATCTTCGACTTGATGCGGTAGATCTGCTCGGGCCACCGTCGCATGTCCACGACACCGGTCAGCTGGGTCTTGGCGCCGTCGGTCTGCAGGTCGATGCGATCGAGCACGATCTTGCCGTCGACGATGCGGAAGGTCGTCGACATGTCGGCGCGCATCGGCACGTAGCTCTGAATCGCGACCGTGCCGTTCGAGAAGCGTGCCTGCCCGCGATACTCGTTCGCCGGCCGTGCCACCGTGACGTCAAGGTTGCGTGCGACGGTGCTCCAAGGCGTGCCGTGATCCTCGTACGTGAACTGACCGCGCGACGCCCGTACGTACTGGAGCGTCGTCGTCCACGCGCTCTTGCGGTCGGGGTTGTTCGAGGGCAGCTTGATGAAGTTGTTCTGGCCGTCCTGGAACAGCTCGACGTACATGTCCCAGTCGGTCATCTGGATGGCGTCGAACACGACGCGCTTGGTGAACAGCGTCGTCCACGGCATCGACACGTCGATGTGCTTGGCGGTGAGGAACGGACGCGATTCCGGCGTCATGCCCTCGATGACGAGGTCGTCCACCGCGAAGCTGCCGCGCCACAGGTGCACGCCAAGCTTGCCGATGTGCATCGGCCGCTTGATGGCGTTGGACCCGGCGGTCTCCGCGCGCTGGCGCAGCGCCGGCCCGAGGTCGACCGTAATACTGGTGACGAACGCGACGGCAATCGCGCAGGCAAACGTCGCCACGACGGCGCGCACGATGCGCCTGGTCCTCTTCGTCAGAGGATGGTGGTGGAGGGTGAAGAGAGCGCGGTAATTCACTCCAGGATTACCAGTATGGCACCTGCTTCAACCGACGTCCCCTCGACCGCCCGGACCTCGACGACCGTTCCCGCCGCCTTCGCCCGGAGCTCGTTTTCCATCTTCATCGCCTCGACCACCACCAGTCCCTGGCGCGGCTCGACACGGTCGCCCGGCTGCACGAGAACTTTCACGATCTTTCCCGGCATCGGCGCCTTCACCTGTTGCGGTCCGCCCACGCCGGCGGCTGCGGCTGCGGTCCGCCCGGCGGCCGGGCGTGCGGGACCTGCGCCCGCGGGATTCGAGGGGCCTGCCGCGCCGGAACCCGTCGGGGTGACGCTCACCTCGACAGGGACGCCGTCCACGTGGACCATCACGGTCCCGTCCGCCGGCGGTCCGACCGAAATTTCGTAGCTTTTCGTCCCGATGAGCAGCGAGAGCGTTCCGTCTATATCCTTGACGTCTACCTCGACGTCACGGCCGTCGATCGAGACCAGGCAGGTGTCGCCGATACGGACGACCTCGACCGCGCGGCGTCGGCCGCCCGCGTCGATGTGGAACATCACCCGCGCAGCCCCTCGACGCGCGCGCGCGCCTTCCAGAGGCTCGCGGCGGGTTGTCCACCTGCCGGGTCCGAAAGGGCCCGGCCTGCATGCGGCCCCGAGACCCGCCCTGCATCCGGCCCCATCGCATCGGGCCCCGTGTAGGCCGGGTCCTTCTGGACCCCGCCGAGGTGCGCGATTGCCGCCGCGATGACCGCGATCTCGACGCGCTCCTCGTCCGGCGAGGTGAACGGCTCGCCGGCGCGCGAGCGGAGGATGTCGTCGAGATACGCGGTGTGGAA
>DATNCQ010000178.1:0-158939 GCA_035571515.1 Vicinamibacterales bacterium | reverse complement strand
GTGAATTCTCCAGACTAGGGTGACACATTCAGCTCTCCTCTTTAGGCTTATCAGCCTTGGCGGAGAGGCGATGACGAAAGGTGAGCAGGCCCGTCTGACGGCGTGGCGGTTGAAGGTGTTGCGGCAGGCGGGCGACGAGGGAAATGTCGCCCGGATCTGCCGGCGGTTCGGCATTTCCCGGAAGTCGTTCTACAAATGGAAACGACGCCACACCGACCACGGGGACGCCGGCCTGTGCGATCGGCCGCGGACGCCGCAGCGGTCGCCGCGCGCCACCGCGCGGGAGGTGGTCAGCAAGATCCTCTACCTGCGCCAGCACTATCACTTCGGCGCTGGCCGGATCGCTGCCTACTTGCAGCGGTTTCACCAGATCGCCATCGCCGTCTCCTCGGTGCATCGCATCCTGACGCGGCACGGCATGCCGCGGCTGCCGGCGAATCAGAAGCACCAGCCGCACGGCAAGCGCTGGCATCGCTACGAGAAGCCGCAGCCCGGGCATCGGTTGCAGCTGGACGTGAAGTTTCTGGAGCGCATTCCCGGCACGCGACGCCGGCTCTATCAGTTCACGGCCATCGACGATTGCACCCGGATTCGCGTCCTCAAGATCTACGATGCGTGCAACCAGCGCACGGCGATCCAGTTCATCGACGAAGTCCTACGCCGCCTGCCATTCCGCGTCCACGTCGTGCAGACCGACAACGGCGCCGAGTTCCAGTCGGAGTTCCACTGGCACCTCGAGCGACTGGACATCCGGCACGTCTACATCCGCCCGCGCACGCCGAGGCTCAACGGCAAGGTCGAGCGCTCGCACCGCGTCGATGATCAGGAGTTCTACCAGCTCCTCGACCAGGACGGCATCAGCGACGACATCCATCTGTTCAACGAGAAGCTGCGCGAATGGGAGGACTACTACAATTACCATCGCCCACACGGGGCACTCGATGGCCAAACCCCGTACGAGCGACTGCTAGCGAAAACGAGGGCTGAAGCGTTACCGAAGGCTTGAGAACTTACAAGCGAAGGTTGGCGTCCCGTGTGGGATTCGAACCCACGTCCTCGACCTTGAAAGGGTCGCGTGATAGGCCGCTTCACTAACGGGACGTGCCGGTCAGTTTATCAGGGTGCGCCCGGCCCCCGAAATCCCGCGGGCGTGGAACCGGCGGGCACCGTCCTGTTCTCGAGCTCGAGATACCGTGCAAAGCGGCGCGTTCGAGCCGATGCCGGGCGGATCGGCGTGCAGGGTGCCGGAAGGCGCGTGCCATACTGCCCTCGCCCCTTGGAGCACGCAAGATGACTCCCGCGCGCTTCACCACGCTGTTTCACAGCGCGCTCGACCAGCTGCACGTCGGCTTTCAGATCCTCAGCTTCGACTGGTTTTACATCTATGTGAATCCCGCCGCCGCCGCTCAATTACGGCGTCCGGTCGCCGAGCTCGAAGGCAAGTCGATGCTGGATCTCTACCCGGGCATCGAGGACACCGCGATGTTCCGCGTGCTCGAACGGTGCATGAACGACCGTGTGGCGGACGAGTTCGACAACCTGTTCACCTACCCGGACGGCGAGTCCCGCTGGCTCGAGATCCGGGCCGAGCCCGTGTCGGAAGGGATCTGCATCTACTCGAACGACATCCACGAGCGCAAGCTGTGGCAGCTGGAGATGGAGGTCAAGGCGCGCGCGCTGGGCGTCCAGCCTCCGCTGACGCAGCACCAGTGGCGCTCGTTCGTCAGCGGCGACTTCGCGGAGTCGTGACCGGGCGGTCACGACTCCGTCAACGTCTCGTCAGGGTGAGATGCGGCGATCAGCTCGTCCGGCGCCGGCCGCCCGCGTTGCCGCGCACGCCGCCGCGCGATCGGTCGTGCGCCATCGCGCGCGTGCCGGTCCGCGAGCCGCCGCGCATCGACGCGACCATCCGCCGCGCGCCGCCGCGCGCCGAACGCGACATCGGCGCCTCGAAGTCGTCCTCGGTGCCCGCGCCCATCAACGCCGCGCGGTTCACCTTCGACTTCGCGATCGTCGTCAGCTTCTCGTCGGCCGCCTTCTCCTCCTCGAGCGTCTGCCCGAGCAGATCCTTCGCCTTGTCGTGGCCGAGCAGTTCCGCGAAATAGGCAAGCGTCCCGTACGCCGCAATCTCGTAGTGTTCCGCGCGCTGGCCGCCCGCAATCAGCGCCGCGTCGAGCACGCTTCCCTCCAGCTCTTCTATCGCGGATTTGCCTTCCTCAATGATCCCCATCAGGCCGTCGCATTTCTTTCCACGGACGGGTTCGCCAATCGTGCGGAAGACCTGTTCGAGACGCTGCACGTGTCGCTCGGTCTCGCGGAGATGACTGGTGAACGCGGAGCGCAGCTCGGGGGACTCGGCCGCCTTCGCCATCTTCGGAAGCGCCTTCGTGAGACGCTTTTCACCGTCGTACGCGTCGCGAAGTTCTTCCACGAACAGTTCCTGTAACGATTTCGCTGGCATGTGGGCTCCTCTCCTGATCCAAGCGACGTGATGCAGGATTCAAGCCGGGATCCGGGATCTGGGATCCGGGATCCGTTCGCTTTGGGATGTGAGACTCGGGATTGAGCGTGGGAATTCGGGATTGAATTTGCGATTTGGATGTTGGAGCTTGGAACTTGGAGCTTGGAACTTGGATCTTGGAGCTTGGATCTTTTTAAATGGGCCCCCTGGGGATCGAACCCAGGACACCGTGATTAAAAGTCACGTGCTCTACCACTGAGCTAGGGGCCCGCGCGATCGCAGCGCCCGATTATCTCACTTCGATCTCGATGGCGTGCGCCTCGGCGCCGCCCGCGGCGCTCACCGCGTGCGGCTGGAACCGCGGCAGCGAGAGCCACTGCCCCGGCTGCTGGATGCGCACGGGATCGGTGCCGCCGATGCCCGCCTGCTCCAGCGTGCCGCCGACGACGACGATGATCGTGGCGCCGGTGTGGTTGTGGGTGACCTCCGGCGCGCCGGCCGCGAGCCGCACGTCGTAGATCGTGAACGCGCGGCTCTCCTTCAGCACCGACGAACCGGGCGCCGTGATCGGCGCGGCGGCCGGCCAGTTCCCTTCGTGCATGTTCTCGATCTCGAACGCACGGTACTCGGTGGTCCCGTTGTTCTCGATGCGATACGTGGCGGGCGCGCCGGTATGCTCCGCGACGATCACCGAGCCGCGCGCGTTCGGCGCGGGCGGCGTCAGCGCCTCGCCGTTGCGCTGGACGTTCAGCGTGCCGTCGCCGATCACGACAGTCGCCACATCGTAGTCATGCACGAACGGCTGCGTTGCCTGGCCGGGCGGCAGCGTGACGTCCCAGAGCCGGACGTCGTTGGTGTACAGCAGGCGCTTGTGGTGCGGTTCGTTGGTGATCGACGCTGCGCCCGACTGAGCCACGGGGACGGCCGCGCACAGACTTGCAAGGGCCATCGCCGCGAAGATGAGGCGGTTCATGCAGCGGATTATAGATTGATGGACTTTCCCACCGGCATCGTCGACCGCACGGCGCACCGTCCGTGGCCGCTGCCGCCGTCGCCGTGGCTGATGACGCAGAGCTGGCACGATCTGCTGTTCGCGCACTGGCCTGTCGACGCGGAGGCTCTCCGTCAACGGATGCCTCCCGGGCTCCCGCTCGACCTGTACGACGGACAGGCGTGGATAGGCGTGGTGCCGTTCCGGATGACCAACGTCGCACCGCGGTTCGTGCCGGCGCTGCCACTCGTGTCGGAGTTTCCCGAGATCAACGTGCGCACGTACGTGACGGTCGGCGGCCGGCCCGGCGTCTATTTCTTCAGCCTCGACGCCGACAGCGCGATGGCCGTTGCCGCTGCGCGCTCGATGCTGCATCTGCCGTACTTCACGGCGCGGATGCAGGTACAGCGCGACGGCCCGCAGGTCCGCTACGCGAGCCGCCGGACCGCTGGCAGCGCGCCGCCGGCGGAATTCGTCGCACGCTACCAGCCTGCGGGTGCGCCGTTCGAGCCGGCGCCGGGCACGCTCGACTACTTTCTGACCGAGCGCTACTGCCTCTACAACGTGGACGCGCAGTTCCGCGCCTACCGCCTCGACATTCACCACCTGCCGTGGACGCTGCAGCGCGCCGAGGCCGAGATCGAGATCAACACGATGACCGAGGCCGCCGGCGTCCGCCTGCCGTCAATGGCCCCGCTGCTGCACTTTTCCGCTCGACAGGACATGCTGGCCTGGGCCCCTGAAACGCTCGAGTCACTGAGCCCGTCTTAAGGGGAGAAACGCCCGCAGCGCGACGATCGCGCCTAGGCGAGAAAGTTGCAATTCTGTCCACCATCATGCCCAAGCGTGGTCGTCCTAAGACTCTGGAGTTCACCCCGGGCCGGCGCCGCAAGCCGCTCATCGACTGGAACGACCCGTCGAAGCAGGCGCACGTGCTCGACTGGCGGCATCGGGCGCAGGAATTCGGCCTGGCGGTCGAGACCCACGAGGAGCTCGAAGACGCCGGGCAGGCATTTGCGCCGAACCCCGAGCAGATCCTTCACGACGAGGAGCCCGAGGCCTTCGAGGATCAGCCCGTCAGGGCCGAGGTCGAGGAAGACGAACAGCTCGAAGCCGGGGCGCCGGTGGGCCGCGAGGAGGTCGATCTCGTCCGTGTCTACCTGCAGCACATCGGCAAGCGGAAGCTGCTGAAGGCGGCCGATGAACGGGCGATCGGTGAGCGCATCGAGAACGCGCAGCGCGATCTCGTGACGGCCCTTGGGGACGTGCCGTCGGCCGTTCAGTCGCTGCTCTCGCTCGCGGACCGCATCCGCACCAAGGGCGATCCCGCCGCCGAGCTGATTCTGTTGCCCGAGGGCGGCGAGCTCAAAGAGGAGCACATCACGCCGGTGCTCAAGGCGTTCGCCCGCATCAAGCGCCGCCGCGCCATCATCGACAGCGCGAGAACGAAGCTGGAGACGCCGAAGCTGGGCGCGAAGGTGAAGGCGCAGCTCGAAACGCAGGTCGCCCGCACGCGCAAGGCGATTGCCGAGGACCTCGCCGCGCAGCCCATTCGCCCCTCGCTCGTCGACGACATCGTCGCTGAGCTGACGCACCTGGACGAGGAGTTCCGCGCCGCGGAGCAGCTGCCGCGCGAGCAGCGGACGAAGCGGTGCCACGAGCTCGAGAGCTACGTCGGGCTGACGCGCGCGGAGTTCCGCCGCCGGCTCGCGCGCGTCTCGGCCTCCGAGGACACGGTCCGCGAGGAGAAGCGCTTCCTCATGGAGGCGAACCTGCGGCTCGTCGTGTCGATCGCCAAGCGCTACATGAACCGCGGGCTGTCGTTCCTCGACCTGATCCAGGAAGGCAACCTTGGCCTGATGAAGGCGGTGGACCGGTTCCAGTTCCGCCGCGGGTTCAAGTTCTCGACCTACGCCACCTGGTGGATCCGCCAGGCGATCACCCGCGCCATCGCCGATCACGGGCGGACGATTCGCCTCCCGGTGCACGTCATCGAATCGTTGAACCGGCTCGAGAAGGAGCGCAAGGCGCTGCGCAGTGAAAGCGGCCGCGATCCGTCGGCAGACGATCTCGCCGAGCGGCTGAAGATGCCGGTTGCGAAAGTACGGCTGCTGCTCGACGCGCAGAAGACGCCGTATTCGCTGGAGATGAAGGTCGGCGAGGACGAAAACACCGAGCTTGGCGACCTCCTCCGCGACACCTCTATCCGCTCGCCAGAGGAGGCGACGCTCGAGGGCGACCTGTCGAACGAGGTGACGCGCGCGCTGGCGCCGCTGTCGGATCGGGAGAAGGAAGTCCTGCGGCTGCGATACGGCCTCGGGACCGACCGCGAGTATACGCTCGAAGAGATCGGGCGGCGGCTGTCGGTGACCCGGGAACGTGTGCGCCAGATCGAGAGCCGCGCCCTGCAGAAGGTGCGCGCGGCGAAAAACGCGCAGGCCGTGCGGAAGCCGGCGTAGCGGAATAGCGGCGGCCGGGTCCTTTCGGACCCGGCACATCACATCAACGCGGACCCTGCAGACAATTCGGCGAGACGATGCGGAGCGTCTTCACCTCTACGCGGGCGGTGAGATCCGCGGTCGTCCCCTTCTCGGTCGCGAGCGGGATGGCCTCGGGTACGACGGCGCCGTCCTGGACACCAGGAGCGGTGTTGTCGCGCGCGGCGCCGGTGGCGGGAATGTCGGACTGACCCGCGGTCGCCGTCTGATCCTTCGGCGCCCCCGTCTCGCCCTTCCCGAGCTCGCTCGTCTTGCCCGACGTGGCGCGCGCGCCCGTCGAACCCGAATTGAGCGTCCCGGTCACTTCGACGCGCTTGCCGAGATATCGCGCGAGCTCGCTGTCGGACCGGCCGGTGAGCTTATACGAAATGCCGTTGGCGGAGATGGTGGCCTGGCCGCCATTGGCCGCGTCGCGCACGACACAGCCACTGATCGTCGTGGTCTGCGGCGCCTTCGCCGCATCGCTGTTCGGCAGCGGCTTGTCGGGCGTGCGGCCGCGGTTCGTCTGCGCCGCAGCGACGCTCGCCGACAGCAGGACCGCCGCGAGGGTTACGCCCAGCTTTGCTCTTGCCATGATTTCCCCCTGAGATAAAAGACCGGGTGGTGCGGACCCGCACCTACCCGGTTCATTTCAGGCAAACATCACGCCGGCCGGCGAGCTCTACTGACAGGTATCGCCGAGCACGCGCACCGAGGTCACTCGCAGTGTCTGGTTAGCCGCGTTACTGGTGCCGCTCATGGTACCGACGACCTCCACGCGCTTGTTCGCGTACTGCGACGGACTTTTCACGCCCATGAGCCGGTAGGAAGGCCCAGCGCCTGCCGACCCGGACGTATCGCGGGTCCGCCCGCTGTGGTCGCTGCTCCCGGCCGTCACGCCAGCCGTGGCGCCCGCGCCCACGGTGCTCCCGTTCTGATCAGTGGCGCCGAGCGTGCCTCCCCCGTGCGCCTCGGTGTCGACGCTCGCGGCGGGGGTCCTGGTGCCGCTCGTGCCGATGCCCGTTGAGGTCGATCCCGAGACACGGACGTCCGCTGTTCGGTTTGGATTGCCAGCCGACGTTCCTTCGTTGCTCGGACTGCCGGAGCGGCTCGTCCCCACCCGGCTCTCATCGACAGTGCCGCTCTTCTCGGTAACGGCGCCCGGGCCGGAAGCCGTGGTAGCGCCGCCCGCTCTCGTCGCGTTCGCGAGGATCCAGCTCTGGGCGCCGGTGTTGGTGCCTCGCGTCAGGCAGCCGGTCATCGTGACCTGCTGCGCTGCCGGGCGCGCAGGTGACGCCGACCGCGGTGCGGACGTGGTCGACGGCGGCGATTTGGTGGCGGGCCGATCGGCCGGTGCCTGCGGGTAGGTCTGCGCGGACGCAACGGCCAGCGAGAGTACTGCCGCAGCGCACGCGCTGCCAGCGATGAATTTGTGCATAACCGTCCTCCTGAACCCGAGGTTGCGTGAGGAGAGACGGTGCAATGCGGACGCCGGTCAGCGCGACGCGAGGATTTTTGCCGTCGAAATCAATTGACCCGCATGCCGCGTCGAGTGCTCGGCGGCGTGAAACAGCAGGCCGAGGACGTTCGAAGGCAGCTGTTCCCGGCCGACGCCGCGGAAGTCGAGCAGCTGCGTGCGCGGCGTCCGCCGCAGCTGTTCGAGCGCGCGATCGATTTGCGCCTGTGCGTCCCTGACGAGATCGGCGAGGGACGCCGGCGGGTCACCCGGCTCCCCTTCGCCCCTCACCGCCGCCTTCTGCGCATCGCTCAACCGTTCACCACGCGCGTAGGTGAACAGGCGGTCGAGCGCGCCGCCCAGGTGACGCACGTGGAAGCCGATTGACGCCGCGCCGCCGGGCCGCTGCCACACATGCTCGTCGCGAACGCTCGCGACGAGCTCGCCGAGGTCCTCTCGCGCCTGCACGAGCGCGTGCGCGACGGGCATGAGCATCGGATCGATGCCTTCGATCGGCCCGCGCATCCAGGCTTCCGGCTGGGTCGTGGTGGACATGGGGTCCCAGTGTACCTTGCGCGCCCCGCGCGCATGTCGCTTGCATGTAATGAGATGAACCATCGGCCTTGATGGGCCGAGGTATTTCCATGGACGAGCGGATTCGGATTCGATCCACGCCGGCGCCGGGCATGATCGGCCGCGTGGCGCCCAGGACCGTGCAGCTTATCGTGCGGCGCGCCGTCCCCGCGCTCGCCGATTTCGCTGTCGTCTTCGTCGTAACGGGGCGCTCGATTACCGGCATCGCGGCGGCGCATGGGACTGCCGCCGGGGAAAAGCTGCTTCGTGACCTGCGGCGCGTGTATCGCGTCCGCACCGACGACCTCCGGAGCACCGTGGCGCAGGTCGTCCGCACCGGGCGCCCGGCCCTGCGCCGCAGCATCCTGCACGAAGGGCCGCCGCACGCGCCACGTGGAAGCGTCGCCGACCTGCATTACCGCCTGGCGTGCCGGTCGGCGCTCGTGCTGCCGATCTGCGTCGGCGGGGTGGTAACCGGGGCGGTGAGCCTCTGTTACGCTTCGTCGGGGCGGAATTACGCGCCGTCGGATATTCCCGGCGGCCGCCGCGTCGCGCGCGACATCGAACGCGCCGCCCTGCCGCCCCTGCCACATGGCGCACCCCGATTACGTTCCGCAATTGGCGACGCTCGTCGATCGGCCCCCGTCCGGCGACGAGTGGCTCCACGAAATTAAGTACGACGGCTACCGCATCGGCGCGCGCGTCCGCAAGGGACGCGTCTCGCTCTACACCCGCAACGGCAACGACTGGACCGCCTCATTCCCGGACATCGCCGACGCCGTCGGCGCGCTGCGCCTCGACGATGCGCTGATCGACGGCGAGGCGGCGGTCGTGCTCCCCGACGGGCGCACCAGCTTCCAGGCGATGCAGAACGCCGGCGAAAATCGCGGTACGCTCGTCTACTTCGTCTTCGACCTGCTGCGGCTGAACGGCGCATCGCTCGAGACGCTGCCGCTCGAGGAGCGGAAGGCGCGGCTGAAACAGCTGGTCGGCGCGAAGAAGAGCGGACGCATCCGCTTCTCCGAACACATCGAGGGGAGCGGCCGGGCGTTCTTCGACCAGGCATGCGGGGCGGGGCTCGAAGGCATCGTGTCGAAGCGGCGCGACCAGCCCTATCGCGCCGGCCGCCACGGCGGCTGGGTGAAGACCAAGTGCACCAGGCGGCAGGAGTTCGTCATCGGCGGCTTCACCGATCCTGAAGGCATGCGCGCCGGCCTCGGCGCCTTGCTCATCGGCTATTACGACGGCGATCGGCTCGTCTTCAGCGGCAAGGTCGGCACCGGCTTCACGCACAAGAGCGCGCTTGCCCTGCGCGCCACGCTCGATCGCATCGAGCAGAAGACATCGCCGTTCACACCTCCTCCTCCGGGATCGCTCGGGCGCCACGCGCACTGGGTCAAGCCCGACCTGGTGTGCGAGGTGGTCTTCACCGAGTGGACGACCGACGGGAAGATCCGGCATCCGTCGTTCCAGGGGCTTCGCGCCGACAAGAAGCCGAAACAGGTGACGCGGGAAAAGCCGGCTGTCGCGGTCCAGTCACCTGTGAAGCGAGCCGTGAAGGGTCGCGCGAGGACGAGCCACGAAGACAGGACAAGCCATGAAGGTTCGTCCCACAAGGACGAAAGCACAGTCGCTGGCGTCACGATCTCCCATCCAGGGCGCGTGGTGTATCCCGACGTCGAGCTGACCAAGCTCGACGTGGCGCGCTACTACGAATCGATCGCCGGCAGCATCGTGCCGCACGTCGCGGGGCGGCCGCTCACGCTCGTCCGCTGCCCCGACGGCGTCGGCTCCTGCTTCTTCATGAAGCACTCGAAGCTCTGGGCGCCGCCGGCGCTGCGGCGCGTCCGCATCAAGGAGAAGACGAAGACCGGCGAGTACCTGATCGCCGACGACATCGCCGGCGTCGTCGGCCTCACGCAGATGGGCGTGCTCGAGATCCACACGTGGAACTCGGTCTTCGAGGACGTCGAGCGTCCGAACCGCATCGTGTTCGATCTCGATCCGGGCGAGGAGGTCGAGTGGCCGGCGGTCGTGCGCGGAGCGCGGATGGTCCGCGACGCGCTCGCCGCGTTGCAGCTCGATTCCTATGTGAAGACGACCGGCGGGCGCGGCCTGCACGTCGTCGTGCCGCTGAGGCCGCATGCGGACTGGTCGCAGTGCCTGGAGTTCTCGCGCGCGCTGAGCGAGCGGTTCGAGGCCGCCCAGCCAGCCCTCTACACCACCGCGTTTGCCAAAGCGGGGCGCGCCGGAAAAATCCTGGTCGATTACCTGCGGAACAACCGGACGAACACGTCGATCGCCGCCTACTCGACGCGCGCCCGCGACGGCGCGCCCGTCAGCGTCCCGCTGACGTGGGACGAGCTCCGCACGTCGTTGAACCCGCGCAGTTTCACGGTGCTGACGGTTCCGAAGCGCCTGGCCAAGCTGCGGGGCGACCCGTGGAAAGGCTACGGCGAATGCCGGCAGAAGCTGACGGCAAAACTCATCCGCGCGGTGGGCGGCCGCGGCGCATAATGTGATCTCGACGCTGCTGTCTCACCACAGAGAGGCCCCATGGACCGCTACGACGCGACCCGCGACCCGAAGAATCCTCCCAACAGCGTGACGCGGCCGCCCGTGGCCAGCGCCGTGTTGCTGGCCTTTGTCGGGTCGCTCGTCGCGTTCTTCGTGCTGGTGGGCGCCGCGCTGTTGTTCTGGACCGTTGCCCATCCCCGCCCCGCGTTCCTGGAACAGCGCGAACGCGCCGTCGGCGCGTCCGGCTACTACTCGACCGAGGGCGGACACCTGCCGATCCGCCGGCCGTCAAGTACGAGCGACGAGCTGACGTACAGGGGAAAGCTTACGCCGCCGAGCGAAGCGCGGGGCCGTTAGCCGTCACGGTCGCGCCGCTCATCAGGCCAGCCCACAGGTCGAGCGCCCCTGCTTCGCCGGACCACTCGGCGAACCGGGGCGCGGCCGCGCGCTGCTGCAGCGACATGATGGTCGCGTGCGGCACGACCAACGTCGGCGCGCCGTCACGATCGGCAATCACGCACGCGACGTCGCTGGCCCTCGCGACGATGGGGAGGTTGGCGGAGGACCGGGGCGCCTCCCGCAGCGCGGCCGTCACGTCGACCGCGCGGTAGCGCACCTCGTCCCCTTCACATTTCTCTACGAACGACACACCGCGCGGCCACCGCGTTGCGCCGGGTGCGTCGCAATCGATCAGGATGTAGGTGCCGCCCGCCTTCAGGATGCCGAGGAGCACGATTGCCGTCTCGGCGCCGCGTGACTGGCACACCGTGGCGATGCCGCCGCGATGAAAACCGTGTGCAATCAGGCACCGCGCCACGGCGTTGGCGCGCTGGTTGAGCTCCCGGTAGCTGAGCGTTATGCCGGCGTCGGCGATGGCAGTCGCCTCGCCAGATCTGGCAGCCTGCGCCTCGATGATTCGATGAACGGCCATTTGCACTCCGCGTCTGCCCTCATTCGGCTGCCTGAGTTCCACTTGCAGCCTCCCGCCCGACAATGGGGCAAACGCGCGGCCAAATGCCCCCGCGCCGCCATGGGCGCCTTCGACGGCCCCGTGCGGCCGGGCGCGCGCGACGTCTCCGTTATCTCCACCGAAAAATCCGCAGCGCCAGCGCAAATCCCCCGATGCCCCAGGCAGCCAGCACGGCCAATTCGCCCGCGACGCTCCGCAGCGGCGACCCCTCCAGCACGATGCTGCGCAGCGCATTGTTGAGCGCGGTCAGCGGCAGCGCCTGGATGGCGGGCTGCATCGCCGCGGGAAAATTGGAGGACGAGAAGAACACGCCGCTCAGGATCCACATCGGCACCATCGCGAAGTTCATCAACCCGGAGATGGCCTCGAACGTCCGCGCGCGGCTCGCGAGCAGCAGCCCGAGGCTGCCGAACGCCAGCGCGCCGACCAGGCAGACGACCGACAGCGACAGCAGCGAGCCGCGAATCGGCATGCCGAGCACGAAGACGCCGAAGAGGAGCGGCACGCCGGCTTCTGGCGCGAGCAGCACCATGCGGCCGCCGACCTGCGCCAGCAGGTATTCGCTCCTGCGCATCGGGCTCGCGACCAGGCGCTTGAGCAGCTTGCGCATCCGCGACTGCACGATCGAGAAGCCGATGCCCCACATGCTCGTCCCCATGATCGTCAGGCCCACGATGCCGGGAATGAGCCAGTCGACGTAGCGCGAGCCCGCGACCTGCAGCGGCTCTTCACGCGCCGACCACGGGTCGCGGCGCCCCGCCGCCTTCTTCAGCGCCTCGTCCACGAGCAGCCGCGCGACGCGGCTCTCGTCGCGCGCGGGATCGAAGCGATACGCCGGCGGCTCGGTCGGCACGACGAGCAGGTGGACCTCCCCTTCACGCAGCGCGCGTGCTTCGTCGCCCGGCGGCACGTCGCGAACCGTGATGCCCGGCGCCTGCGCGAGCGCCGCGCGCACGGCGGCGGCGCCGGCGCCCGGCTCGACGCCGACGACCGCCGGCTTGGTCCCGCTGCCGGGAAACGCCACCGCCATCGTCACCGACATGATGATCGGAAAGATGAACGCCCAGAAGACGGCCTCGGGCTCGCGCGCGAATTCCTTCAGCCGCGCGAGCGCGAGCTCGACGAGCGGATGCGACGCCCCGCCTCGATCGATCGGCTGGTCATTCTTCACGCAAATGCCTCCCCGTCAGCGCGACGAACACGTCCTCGAGCGTGCCCTGGTGCGTCACGACGCGCGGCGCGCCGAGCGAGGCAATCAGCCCGCGCGGCGTCCCCTCGGTGATGACGCGGCCGTGATCGACGATCGCCACGCGGTCGCAGAGCGTCTCGGCCTCGTCCATGTAATGCGTCGTCAGCAGGATCGTGCCACCCTGCTCGCGGAAGTGCGAAAGCAGCGCCCACAGCTGGCGCCGCGACTGCGGATCGAGGCCGGTGGTCGGCTCGTCCATGAACAGCAGGTCCGGGTCGCCCGCCAGCGCGCAGGCGACGGCGAGCCGCTGCTTCTGGCCGCCCGACAGCTTCGCCACCCAGCTGCGGCGCTTCGACTCGAGCTCGACGATGCGCAGCAGTTCGTCGATGGTGCGGCCGCGGTGATAGAACGAGCGGAACAGGCGCAGCGTTTCTTCCACGGTCAGCTTGTCCGCGAGCTGCGTCTCCTGCAGCTGCACGCCGATGCGCTGCCGCAGCTCGCGCTCGTGCGCCCTCCACGTGAGGCCGAGGATCTCCACCTCTCCCGCATCCGGTTCGAGCAGCCCCTCGAGGATTTCGATCGTCGTCGTCTTGCCGGCCCCGTTCGGCCCGAGCAGGCCGAAGCACTCGCCGCGATCGACGTGGAACGACAGGCCGTCGACCGCGACGACGTCGCCGTAGCGCTTGACCAGATTGGCACACCTGACGCCGACCACCGGATGATTCTGGTAATTCAAAACGCAAATTGCAAAAGGGCGACACGAGGGCGACTTCGCGTCGCCGTGGCGCGCGCGGTTTTGAATTACACTGATCCGCCTGTGTCCACGGTATTAATTGCCGCGCCGGAGCATCTGCAGGCGCTGAAGGAACGCGAGGATTTCGCCGGCGCGCAGACGTTCTCCGACGCGGAGGCGCTGCGCGCGCTCGAGGTGATCACGCGCAAGCGCCCCGACGTCGTCGCGCTCGAACGCATGTTCGCGGCGACCACGCGCGGGGCGGCGCTCATCAACCGCATCAAGGCCGACCCGAAGCTGTCCTCGTGCGAGATCCGCATCGTCGCGCACGACAGCGCGTATTCCCGCGTCCCCGCCGGCGCTCCACCGGCGGCGGCCAGCGAAGGATCCTCGGTGGCGGTCGCGGCCCCGCCCGCCCCGGCGACGGCCCCGCTCGATCAGCGCGGCACCCGGCGCGCCCCACGGTTCAAGATCGTCGACGGCGTCGAGGTGATGGTCGACGGGAACGCCGCGACGCTCATCGACCTGTCCGTGGTCGGGGCGCAGGTCGTCTCGGTGACGATCCTGAAGCCCAACCAGCGCGTCCGTATGTCGATTGCTGACGGGAAAAAGCCGCTCCGCTTCAGCGCGGGCGTCGCCTGGGCCTCGTTCGAGCTCGCCAAGACGGGCCCCCGCTACCGCGCCGGCATCGAGTTCTTCGACGCGGAGGCGGAAGCGGTCCAGAAATTCTGCGAAGCGAAGAAACAATAGCGGCAGCCTTCACCGGCGACGGGCCACGGAGGCACGGAGACACGGAGACTCAAAAATCTTGTACAGGATTTCTCTGTGCCTCTGTGTCTCTGTGGCTCGTCATCAGTGGCTGTCGCCGCGACTTACGGCTAGGCGAGCTGCTTCGAGAACCAGCTCTGGATGATCGTGTCGTCGCGGACGATCGTCTCGTTGCGATCGGAGCCGGTGGAAACGATCGCGCACGGGACGCCGCTGACCTCTTCCAGCCGCTTGATGTAGCGCTGCGCCTCGGACGGCAGTGACACGAAGCGCGTCTGGCCGCGCGTGGCGGCGCTCCAGCCGGGCATCGTTTCGTAGACCGGTTCCGCGCTCGCCAGCGCCCTCAGGTCCGCCGGGAACTCGGTGAGCGTGCCCCGCGGCGTGCGGTAGCCCGTGCAGATGCGCACTTCGGGCAGGCCGTCGAGCACGTCGAGCTTGGTGAGCGCGATGGCGTCGAGGCCGTTGACGCGCGCCGAGTAACGGACGACGACCGCGTCGTACCAGCCGCAGCGGCGCGGCCGGCCAGTTGAGGCGCCGTATTCCTGGCCGCCTTCACGCAGCCGCTCGGCGAGCTCGCCGGACAGCTCGGTCGGCAGCGGTCCCTCGCCGACGCGCGTCGTATAGGCCTTCGCCACGCCGAGGACGCCGCTGATGGCGCTCGGCGGCACGCCGAGCCCGGTGCAGACGCCGCCAATCGACGCGTTCGACGAGGTGACGAACGGATAGGTGCCGTGATCGATGTCGAGCAGCGTCGCCTGCGCCCCTTCGAACATGACGTTGCGGTCTTCCGCGCGCAGCTTTGCCAGGACGAGCGAGACGTCGCCGACCCAGGGGCGCAGCCGCTCGCCGAACAGCACCACCTGGTCGAACAGCGGCTTCCAGTCGAGCGTCGATTCCTTGATGATCTGGTTGCGCGCGTGCACGTTCTCGCGGATTTCCTGCGCCAGCGCGTCGCGGTCGCCGAGCAGGTCGCACATGCGGATGCCGCGGCGGCCGATCTTGTCCTCGTAGGCGGGGCCGATGCCGCGCGACGTCGTGCCGATCTTCCGCTCGCCGCGGCGCGCTTCCGACAGCACGTCGAGCTCGCGGTGGTACGGCAGGATGACGTGCGCCTTCTCGCTGATGAGGAGCCGTCCGCCGACGTCCACCCCCATCCGCGCCAGCTCGTCCACTTCCTTGAAGAGCGCCTGCGGATCGACGACCACGCCGTTGCCGATGATGCAGGTCACGCCCGGGTGCAGGATGCCCGACGGGATGAGATGCAGGACGAACTTGGTGCCCTTCACGTACACCGTGTGACCGGCGTTGTGGCCGCCCTGGTAGCGCGCCACCGCCGAGAAGTGCGGCGTCAGCATGTCGACGATCTTGCCCTTGCCCTCGTCGCCCCACTGCGCGCCCAGCACCGCGATGTTGATGGACATGCGGGGTATATCGTAATACGACCGCAATGATCGAATTGGATGGTTCTTCCCTGACGCTCGACGCGCTCGTGGCGGTGGCGTTACACAACGAGCAGGTCGGGCTCACCGACGCCGCGCGCGCACGCGTGCGCGCCGCGCGCGCCGTCGTCGACCGCTTCGCGCAGCGCGACGAGCCGACCTACGGCATCAACACCGGCTTCGGCAACTTCGCGGACGTGCGCATCCCGCCGGAGTCGCTCGGGACGCTGCAGGTGAACCTGCTGCGCAGCCACGCCGCCGGCGTCGGCGATCCGCTCCCCGTGCCCGTCGTCCGCGCGACGATGGCGCTGCGGGCGAACGTGCTGGCGAAGGGCTACTCGGGCATCCGGCTCGAGACGCTGGAGCGGCTCATCGATGCGCTGAACCGCGGCGTGCACCCGCACGTGCCGTCACGCGGATCGGTTGGCGCGAGCGGCGACCTGGCGCCGCTGGCGCACCTCGCGCTGGTGCTCATCGGCGAAGGCGAAGCCTTCGTCAACGACGAAGAGAGGAAGTCGGGCGCCGCGGCGCTGCGGGAGGCGGGGCTCGCACCGATTGTCCTGGCGCCGAAAGAAGGGCTGGCGCTCATCAACGGCACGCAGCCGTCAACGGCGCTGCTCGGGCTGGCGGTGGCGGGCGCAGAACGGCTCGCGCGCGCCGCCGACATCGCCGCCGCGATGAGCATCGACGGCCTGCAGGGGTCGAGCAAGCCGTTCGATCGGCGGATTCACGCTGCGCGCGGCTTCCCCGGCCAGTCGATTTCGGCGGGAAACCTCGTCGAACTGCTCGCCGGCAGCGGCATCAACGCCGCGCACGCCAACTGCGGGCGCGTCCAGGACGCCTACTCCATGCGCTGCGCCGCGCAGGTGCACGGCGCCGCGCGCGACGCGTTCGCGTTCGCGCGCCGCACCTTCGACGTCGAGGCCAACGCCGCGACCGACAACCCGATGGTGTTCGCCGACACGGAAGAGATAGTGTCCGGCGGCAACTTCCACGGCGCGCCGGTGGCGCTGGCGTCGGACGTGCTCTGTCTCGGCCTCGTGCAGCTGGCGACGATCAGCGAGCGCCGCAGCGAACGGCTGGTGAACCCGGCGCTCAGCGGCCTGCCCGCGTTCCTCACGCGGCACGGCGGGCTGCAGTCGGGACTGATGATGGCGCAGGTGACGGCGGCGGCGCTGACGTCGGAGCTGAAGACGCTCGCGCATCCCGCGGGCGCGGACACGATCCCGACCTCGGGCAACAAGGAAGATCACGTGAGCATGAGCATGAGCGCGGGACTGAAGGCGGCGCGCGCGCTCGACCTTGCGCGCGCGGTGATCGCCATCGAATTTCTCTGCGCGTGCCAGGCGATCGATCTGCTCGCGCCGCTGCGCACGTCACCGCCGCTGACGCGAGCGCATGATTTCATTCGCACGCGGGTCCCCGCGCTCGATGCGGACCGCTCGACATCGCGCGATCTCGCGGTGATTACAGAACTGATCGCCGCCGGCGACGTCGAACGCGCGTGCGCGACGAATGTCAATTGAAAACTTTTTTTCAAATTCATTTGACAACGACTCGCGCGGATTTTATTTTCCTTACGTCGCGCCCGCGCCACTCGCACTCGCATCCACATTAGGCTTCATGGCAATCGGCACGCGCATGATCAGAGCGCCTCACGGCCCGGCATTGTCCTGCAAGGGATGGCCGCAGGAGGCCGCGCTGCGAATGCTGATGAACAACCTCGATCCCGATGTGGCCGAACGTCCCGACGATCTCGTCGTCTACGGCGGCTCCGGCAAAGCGGCGCGCGACTGGCGCAGCTTCGACGCGATCGTCGACGCGCTGCGCGCGCTCGAGCACGACGAGACGCTGCTCGTGCAGTCGGGCAAGCCCGTCGCCGTCTTCCGCACGCACGCCGGCGCGCCGCGCGTGCTCATCGCCAACGCGTTGCTCGTCCCTGCCTGGGCGACGTGGGAGACCTTCCGCGACCTCGAGCACCGCGGCCTGACGATGTACGGCCAGATGACCGCCGGCAGCTGGATTTACATCGGATCACAGGGGATTTTGCAGGGAACCTACGAGACTTTCGCCGCCGCTGCGCGGCGCCACTTCGGCGGCTCGCTCGCCGGCCGCGTCATCGTCACCGCCGGCCTCGGCGGCATGGGCGGCGCGCAACCGCTCGCCGCGACGATGAACGGCGCCGTCGCGCTCATCGTCGAAGTGGACCGCGCGCGCATCGAACGGCGGCTGGCGACGAAGTACCTCGACGAGTGGACGAGCGATCTCGACGACGCGCTGCAGCGCGTCGATCGCTGGCGGCGCGAGCGCGTCGCGCGATCGATCGCGCTCGAAGGCAACGCGGCCGACGTGCTGCCCGAGCTCGTGCGACGGGGCATCACGCCCGACCTGCTGACCGACCAGACATCGGCGCACGACGCGCTCAACGGCTACGTGCCGCACGGCATGTCACTTGCTGACGCCGCGTCGCTGCGGGCGCGCCGCCCCGATGACTACGTCGCGCGCGCGATGCAGTCGATGGCACGTCACGTGGAAGCGATGCTCGCGCTCAGGCAGCGCGGCGCGGTCACCTTCGACTACGGCAACAACATCCGGATGCAGGCGCAGCGCGCCGGCGTGAAAAACGCGTTTGACATTCCGGGCTTCGTGCCGGAATATGTGCGACCTCTGTTCTGTGAGGGCAAAGGTCCGTTCCGCTGGGCCGCGCTCTCCGGAGATCCCGAAGACATTCACGTGACCGACGCACTCGCGCTCGACATGTTTGCCGACGATCCGGCGCTCGTGCGCTGGATTCGCATGGCGCGTGAACGCGTGGCGTTCCAGGGATTGCCCGCGCGCATCTGCTGGCTCGGCTACGGCGACCGCGCGCGCTTCGGGTTGAAGATCAACGAGCTCGTGCGCGCCGGCGTCATCAAGGCGCCGATCGCCATCGGCCGCGACCATCTCGATACCGGGTCGGTCGCCTCGCCGTACCGCGAGACCGAGGGCATGCGCGACGGCAGCGACGCGATCGCGGACTGGCCGGTGCTCAACGCGCTGCTCAACGCGTCGGCCGGCGCGACCTGGGTGTCGGTGCATCACGGCGGCGGCGTCGGCATCGGCTACTCGCTGCACGCCGGCATGGTCATCGTGGCGGACGGCTCGACCGAGGCCGACGCCAGGCTCGAGCGCGTGCTCACGTGCGACCCCGGCATCGGAGTGGCGCGACATGCGGACGCCGGCTACCCCGAAGCCATAGCCACGGCGAGCTCGCGAGGGATTCGGCTGCCGATGCGGCCGCAGTAGGGCCGCCTGCGGGGCGGCCCCATGAGGGCCGCCTAAAGGTGGCCCCTGCAACAACTTATCCGGTTCCGCCATAAGGGGCCGGCAGAGGGAGTTTCGGAATGGCGGGTCAGCAAATTGGGTTCGACCGGCGGGTGCTCGGCGCGCTGGAAGCGGCTCCTTCGCGCATCCCCGTGGTCCTCGGCGGCTGCGGAACCGGACGCACCGTGCTCCTGCAGCGGCTGCGCGACCGCATGGGGCGCCCCGCCGCGCAGTACATAAACGTGGAACGCTGCGCCACGACGCCGGAGCGGTTTCTCCAAGCGGTCGTCGGCGGGTCGCCGTTCCCCGCCAACGGCGCCGAACGCCAGCCCGCGACCGCGCGGGAAGCGTTCGACATGCTGCTCGTCTTCTTCGATACCGCGCGCGCGCCGGGTGGCGAGCCCTGCATGTTTCTCCTCGACGAAGTGCTCGAGCTGCGCACGTTCGAGAGCTTCCCCGGCCTGCGCCACGTGCTGCGCGACCTGCTCGAGGCGCTGGCGGCCAGCGCCAACCGGTTCGTGCTGACGACGCGCTACCTCGCGCGCGCCCACCGGCTGCTGCGCGACACGACGTCCCGCTTCGAGGTGATTCACATCCCCGCGCTCACGCCCGCCGACGTCACCGACTTCCTCGCGCCGGCCTTCAACGGCTACGAGCAGATGCCGACCGACGATCGCGACTACCTCGGGCGCGCGGTGCAGGCGCTGACCGACGGCCGCGCGGCGTACGTGCGCGCGATCGGCGACACGATGGCGCAGATGGGCCGCGGCGCCGACCCGGTGAGCGCGCTCACGGCGCTGCTCTCGCCCGACGGCGCGCTCAATCACTGGTGCCATTTCTGCTACGAGCTGCGCCTCCACCGCGCGCGCGGCTACGGCGCGCTCAAGGCGATCCTCGACGTGCTCGCGGAAGAAGAGCCGCTCACGCTCACCGAGATCTCGCACCGGCTGCATCGCACGCCCGGCTCGACGAAGGACTACCTGTCGTGGCTGGAAGACGTGGACCTCGTCACCTCGCGGCAGAAGCGCTACAGCTTCACCGACCCGGTCCTGCGGCTCTGGGTGCGCCTGCACTGCCATCCCGTGCCGCCGGCCGAGGAAGACATCGCGCGCGAGGTCCAGCGCTACGCGCTCTCGCGGCTGCCGAGTCCCGAGGCCGCGCCCGCGCTCGCCTATGCGGGCGTCGATGCGACCCCGGACGAGCGGAAAAGCTGGGGCATCATCGAAATCGACTGATTCAAAATGCAACATTCAAGATGCAAACCCTTCGCGTTTGCATCATCGGGGTGAATGTCGCAGCGACGTTGACCCTGTTGTTTCGTACGGCGGTACGGTTTGCATTTTGAATTTTGAATCTTGCATTACGCGAGCCGCTCCAGCGCGAGCCTCGCGGCTTCCTGCTCCGCTTCCTTCTTCGCCCTTCCCGTCGCGGCGCCGAGCACTTCTCCGGCGACCACCACCTCGACGCTGAAGACCTTCCGGTGGTCGGGGCCTGCCTCGCCGGCGATGCGGTATTCCGGCAGCGGGCGGCCGAGCGCCTGCACGCGCTCCTGCAGCGCCGACTTGTAGTCCTGGCCGACGAAGTTCCGCTCGGCGCCGGCGTCGATCGCCTCCTTCAGCTCGCGGCGCAGGAACGTTTCCGCGGCGTCGATGCCGCCGTCGGGATAGATGGCGGCGATGAGCGCCTCGTAGGCGTCGGCGAGCAGCGCCTGCTTGAAGCGGCCGCCGGTCTTTTCCTCGCCCCGCCCCAGAATGAGGTGGTCGCCGAGCTGGATGTTCTCGGCCTGGCGCGCCAGCGCCTGCGTCGAGACGATCGACGCCTTGATCTTCGACTTTTGCCCTTCGTCGTAAGTCGGGTACTGCCGGAAGAGCGCGTCGGCGACGACGAGGCCGAGCACCGCGTCGCCGAGGAACTCCAGCGACTCGTTGTCGAAGACGCCGCCCGAGACGTCCTCGGCCGCGCGCGACTTGTGCGTCAGCGCGTGCTCGAGCAGCCCGCGATCCTTGAAGCGGTAGTCGATGCGCGTCTCGATGTCGTCGAACTCGTCCCGCAGCCGCACCACGCGCGCGCCGACGTCCTCGCGATGGCTCTCGATGATGCGCCGCGCATCGTCGGCCGCGTCCTCGGGCACGGCGATGCGCACCTCGCCGAGCGGGCTCATCGACATCGGGAGGATCGCCTGCGGGTTGCCGGTGATGCGGAACGCCGCGATCCCGTGGCTGTCGAGCAGCGCGAGGACGACGCTGGCTTCGATGTCGGAGGTGGTCGAGAAGACGACGGCGGGCGGCATGTGTCGGCGGGCGGTCTACAGACCAGCCTCGACGTCCGTCCGCGCGTGCCCGACGTGACGTAGAGGCGGACCTTCAGGTCCGCCTACATTGTCCATTTTTAGCAGCACGAACGTCAGATCGTCCTGCAGCCCGGTGCCGCCGACAAACGCCCGGATTTCGCGCAGGATGCGCTCGCGCAGCTCCTCGAACGGCAGGTCGCCGTGCTCGGCCACGAGTGCGGCCAGGCGCTCCTCGCCGAACGGGTCTCCCTCCGCGTTGGTCGCATCGGTGACGCCGTCGGTGAAGAGCAGCACGACGTCGCCCGCACCGAGCGGCTGCGTCACCTCTTCGAGCAGGCTGTTGAACCGCTCGCCGTTGTCGATCTTCAAGCCGAGCACGAGGCCGTCGGGTATCTGAACCTGCACCTGCCTCCTTCCCCCGTCCCTCTGTTCCCTACTGCCCCCTTCCCCCTGCCCCCTTCCCCCTTCCCCCGGCAGGTAGATGAGCGGACAGTGCCCCGCGCGCGCGTAGGTCAGCGTCCGCGCGCACGGGTCGACGACCGCGTACGTCATGGTGATGAAACTGCGCGCATCCAGGTGCTGCGCGATGATGCGATTGGCGGCAATCAGCAGCTCGCGCGGCGACGAGTGCAGCTGGCTGAGCGAGAGCATCAGTCCTTTCAGCTCCGCCATGTAGAGCGCGGCGGAGGTTCCCTTCCCCGCTACGTCCGCGATGAGGATGCCGACGCGCCTGTCGCCGAGCGGCAGGTAATCGTAGTAGTCGCCGCCCACTTCGCGTGCGGGTTCGCAGTGCGCGGTCACCGACAGGCCGTGCAGCGTCAGCGGGCCTTGCGGCAGCAGCGACATCTGAATCTGCCGCGCGATGCGCAGCTCCTGCTCGAGGCGCTCCTTCTCCGCCTTCTCGTGCAGCAGGTCCTCGACGCTGGCGGTCATCGAGTTGAACGAGTCGGCGAGATCGCCGAGCTGATCGGCGCTGCTGACCGAGATGCGATGCGAGAAGTCGCCGCGCCGCACGTGATCGGTGCCGGTTGCCAGCTCGTGCACCGCGCCGGTAATCGAGCGCGCCAGCGACAATCCCGTCATGAACGCCACCGTCTGGATGGTGAGGAAGAGCGCCGCGACGACGAGCAGCATGATGAGCAGCAGCTGGCCGACGCTGTAGTTGCCGATCTGCGTCAGCGGCGTCGCGGAGATGCGCCCGTAGATGTCGGTCACGTTCAGGCCGATCGCGATGACGACGTTGCCCATCCGTCCCGACGTCCAGTCGACGTAGTCGAGGAACGTCATCCACGACAGCGGCTCGCGCGTCGCGGGCGCCGAGGAGTCCTCCTCGATCGCGCGCCCCGTGACCGGCACGACGTCGGTGGCGGTCATGCCGAGCGTCGAGATGTCGCCGAGCTCGATGCCGGTGTCGTTCTGGATCTGCAGCCCGGTCGCGGCGGTCACGGGCACGTCGACGATGACCGCGTAGCGCGGGATGGCGTCGGCCGGCAGCGCCACCGCGCGCACCGCGAGGTGCGTGCGCCACAACGGGTTCTCGCGAATCGCCGCCGCGCCCGTCGGCGGCGCCTGGTAGGCGATGAGCCCGGCGTAGCCTTCGCACATCACCCAGCCGGGGAGCGCCGTCGGCGCGTCGAGGTGCGCCCACGCTCCGCTGAGCAGCGGCCGGCTCACGGTTCGTCCCGGCGCCGCGTTCGCCGGCCCGCAGGTCCTCATGGTCGGCACGACGACGATCGACGCGCCGTGGTAGCGCGCGGACGCCGCTTCCTGCCGCCGCGTCAGCACCTCGTCGAAGGTGGGGTCGTCCGGCGCCTGCGCCAGCTCGATCGTGGTCGCCTCGGCCAGGAAGCGCGTCTCGTCCACGAGCCCGTTGACGCGCGACTGCACGAGATACGAGCTCACGTTGAAGAACAGGAGCAGGCCGCAGAGCAGAAAGAAGACGACGATGAGCAGGATCGGGACGAACCCGATGAAGATGTAGGAGAGCGTCAGCTTGCGGCGCACGCGCCACAGAAAGCCCACGCCTAAGTGTACGTGGGCCGGCTGAAGCCGGCCCCCACGGCAGTCTCCGTCGGTGTACGCGGGGCCCGCCGCGTCAGTGTACGTGGGGGCCGCCTTCAGGCGGCCCTGTAGTACCCTCGTCCCGTGAAGCTGCGTGAAACAGCCAGATTCAGCACCATTTGCATCCACGCCGGCCAGGTCCCCGACCCATCGACAGGCGCCATCATCACCCCGATCTACCAGACGTCGACCTACGTCCAGGAGGCGCTGGGCCAGCACAAGGGCTACGAGTACGCCCGCACGCAGAATCCGACGCGCGCCGCGCTCGAAGCCAACATCGCCGCCATCGAGGGCGGCAAGGCGGCGTTCGCCTTCGCGTCCGGCATGGCGGCCGAGGGCGCCGTCATGACGCTGCTGCAGTCCGGCGATCACGTCGTCGTCACCGACAACACCTACGGCGGCACCTACCGGCTGTTCGAGCGCGTGCTGCGGCGGTATCAGCTCGACTTCACCTATGTCGATTCGTCGAAGACCGGCGACATCGCGAGCGCGATCCGGCCCGAGACGAAGCTCCTGTTTCTCGAGACGCCGACCAACCCGACGCTGCGGCTGACCGACCTCGCGGCGGCTTGCGAGGTGGCGCACCGGCGGAACGTGGTCGTGGCGGTCGACAACACCTTCGCCAGCCCGTACGTCCAGCGGCCCATCGACTTCGGCGCCGACCTCGTCATCCACAGCACGACGAAGTTCCTCAACGGCCACAGCGACAGCGTCGGCGGCGTCGTCGTGGCGACGCGGGATGACCACATCGAGTGGCTGCGGTTCATTCAGAATGCCGAGGGCGCCATCATCGGGCCTATGGATGCCTGGCTGGTGCTGCGCGGCACCAAGACACTGCCCATCCGCATGGAGCGGCACAACGCCAACGCGATGGCGCTTGCCGAATTCCTCGCGTCACACCCGAAGGTGGCGCAGGTGCACTACCCGGGCCTGGCGGCGCACCCGCAGCACGCGCTCGCGAAGAAGCAGATGCGCGGCTTCGGCGGACTCATTTCCTTTGCGCTCGGCTCACTGGAGCGGGCACGGACGCTGCTCAACAACGTTCGCCTGATGGCGCTCGCGGAAAGTCTCGGCGGGGTCGAGACGCTCATCAGCCATCCTGCGACGATGACGCACGCGTCGGTGCCGCCGGAGCGGCGGCAGCAGATAGGCATCACCGACGACCTCGTGCGCGTGTCGGTGGGGATCGAAGACGTAGACGATTTGAAGGAAGACCTCGCCAACGCACTCTCGGCCGTGTAGGGCGTGTCCCTTCGGCAGGGGCACACGCAACGGATGCAGGGCGGGTCCTTGTGGACCCGCCAATTCTATGAATCTCATCCAACAGTTCTTCGAAACGGTCTACAACGTGCCGGAGTTGATCCGGGTTGTCGGCCAGGTGGGGCTGCCGCTGATCATCTTCGCGGAGACGGGCCTGCTCTTCGGTTTCTTCCTGCCGGGCGATTCGCTGCTCATCACCGCCGGGCTCTTCGCCGCGCGCGGCGACCTGGACATCGTGACGCTGCTGGTGACGCTGATTCCGGCAGCGATTCTCGGCAACGCCACCGGCTATTTCATCGGCAAGCGCGCGGGACGGCCCCTCTACGAGCGGCGCAACTCGTTCTTCTTCCGTCGCGAGCACCTGAAGATGACGCACGACTACTACGAGGAACACGGCCCGAGGACCATCGTCATCGCGCAGTTCGCGCCGATCCTGCGGACGTTCGCGCCGGTCGTCGCGGGCGTCGCGGAGATGGGATACCGGCGGTTCGCGACCTATAACATTGCCGGGGCCATCGCGTGGATTTCGAGCATGACGCTCGGCGGCTACCTGCTCGGCAACGTCATCCCCAACATCGAGCAGCGCATCCACGTCGTCGTGTTGGTCGTCATCGTCATCTCGCTGCTGCCGGCGTCCATTGCCTGGCTACGCTCGAGGCGCCGGCCGACCTGAAGCGGCGGCGGCGTCAGCCGTGCTCGGCGAATCGATAGCCGACCCACGGCTCGCTCAGGAGGTAGCGGGGCCGCGCGCTGTCGCGCTCGATTTTCCGCCGCAGCGATCCCACGAGCACGCGGAGATGTTCGGGCTGGTCCACCGCGTGCGGACCCCATATCGCCTTCAGGATGGTGCGATGCGTGAGCACGCGCCCCGGCCGCTGGGCGAAGAAGACGAGCAGGTCGAATTCCTTCGGCGTCAGCCGGATTTCCTCGCCATCCCTCGTCACGCGCCGGCGATCGCGATCGATGACGAGGCCGCCGCACGACAGCACGCCCTCTGGCGCCCCGGGTGGCTCCGTGCGCCGCAGCGCCACGCGCACGCGCGCCAGCAGTTCCTCCGTGCCGAACGGCTTGGTCACGTAATCGTCGGCGCCGGCATCGAGCGCCGCCACCTTGTCCGCTTCCTTGCCGCGCGCCGAGAGGACAATGATCGGCGTCGCGCTGCCGTCGCGGATCAGGCGGACGATCTCGAGGCCGTCCGTGTCGGGCAGGCCCAGGTCGAGCACGATCAGGTCGGGCTTCTCGTGTTCGAGCGCGTCGAGCGCGCCGCGGCCACTTGCCGCCGTCAGCACCTCGTAGCCGCGCGACCGGAGCAGCGGCCCCATCGCCGCGAGAATCGACGGCTCGTCGTCCACGATCAGCACGCGCAGGCTCATGAGGTCACGCCACCGCGATGGGGCGCGATTCGGCCGGCACCGCGATGCTGAAGCGGGCGCCGCCGGCACTCCGGTTCTCGGCCCAGATGCGTCCGCGCTGCGCCGCCACGAGGCCGCGCGCAATCGCGAGGCCCATGCCGGTGCCGGGAATCGTCCTCGCCGCCTGCCCGCGGAAGAACGGCTGGAACAGCTGCGCCATCTCCGCCGGCGACAGTCCCGGCCCCGCATCGTCGACGCTGATGTGGATCTCGTCATCGGCAACCGTGGCGCGCACGGCGATCGGCGCGGATGGCGACGAGTAGCGGGCGGCGTTTTCGAGCAGCTGCGCGAGCGCGCTGGAGATCAGCCGCGGATCGAGATGAATCGACGTGTCCGATGCGGCCTGGATCGTCAGTTCGTGCGTGCCGAGCGAACGCCCCGCGTAGGTGACGGCGGCATCGACAATGTCGGCCGGAGTGACCCACTGACGCTCGGCGGCGATCGCCCGGGCATCGATGCGCGCCATGTCGAAAATGTGGTCGAAGAGGTGCGTCAGCCGATCGATTTCGCCGAGCGCGACGCTGCCCTGTTCGCGGCGGTCGGCGTCGGACGCCGTGTCCATCAGGTTGCCGATGGCCACGCGTATCGCGGTGAGCGGCGTCCGCAGATCGTGGCTCAACGATGCCAGGAGCGTGGAGGCCAGCGCCCCTCGCGCCGCCTCGCGGGCGCGCGACTGAGCCGCCGCCGACAGCTGGCTGCCGATCATGGCGACGACCAGGAACACGAGCAGGACGACCCAATTTTCCGGGTCGGCCACCGTCAACGCCCCGACAGGCGGCAGGAAGAAGAAGTTCAGGCCGACCGTCGCGGCGACGGCCGCCGCCATCGCCATCCAGAGGCGTCCGAACGCCGCCACGCACAACACCGCGAGCAACAGGACGAGCGCCGCGCTCGTCGGGCTGAGGTGCATACCTGATCCAGACATTACGCCAACCCTCTGGCGCGAAAGTCATAAAAAAGCCGTAAGGACCGCGGCGCGGGCGCGCCGGCTCCGCATAATTCAGGTGTGGCCTAATTCGCCGTGGTTCGGGCGAAGCGGGGGACCCAATTCGAATGGGGCGCATCCGTCGCGCGAAGGCGCACGGTAGAGGACTTCAACCTCGAGCCCGTCAGCTAACCCCGCCGGCGTGTTGGAGGATCCCGTGGCCGAAGAATCATTTCTTGGACAGGTCAAGCGCCTGATCGTCGGCGCTCCCATCCCGTCCCGCCTCGCCCATCACGAACGCTTTTCCCGCATCACGGGCCTCGCGGTGCTGTCGTCCGACGCGCTCTCGTCGGTCGCGTACGCGACCGAAGAAATCCTGCGCGTCCTCACGCTCGGCGGCCTCGCGGCGCTCGGCCTGGTGACGCCGATCGGCGCGGTCATCGCCACCGTGATGATCGTCGTCGTCTTCTCGTATCGCCAGACGATTCACGCCTACCCGAGTGGCGGCGGCGCCTACATCGTCGCGAAGGACAACCTGGGGCGCCTGCCGTCGCTCGTCGCCGCTGCGTCGCTGCTCATCGACTACGTCCTCACCGTCTCGGTCAGCATCGCGGCGGGCGTCGCCGCCATCACGTCCGCGCTGCCGCAGTGGCAGCCGCATGCGGTGGTGCTCTGTCTCGTGTTCGTGCTGCTGCTGATGCTCGGCAACCTGCGCGGGATCCGCGAATCGGGCCAGCTGTTTGCCGGCCCCACCTATTTCTTCATCATCAGCATCCTGCTCATGATTGCCGTCGGCGCGTGGCGCTACATGAGCGGCGGCATTCAGCCCGTCACGACCGCACAGCCGCTGCCGCCGGGCACGACCATGCTGCCGCTCTTCCTGCTGCTGACGGCCTTCTCCAACGGGTGCACGGCGCTGACGGGCGTCGAGGCAGTCTCGAACGGCGTCCCGGCCTTCCGTCCGCCCGAAAGCCGCAACGCCGCCTCGACACTGGTGGCGATGGCCGTGCTCGCCATCACGATGTTCGTCGGCATCACGCTGCTGGCGCACGCCTACGGCATCGTGCCGAGCGACACCGAAACGGTCGTCTCGCAGATTGCCCGGGCGACCTTCGGCGGCCGCGGCTGGCCGTACTACGGCGTACAGGCGGCGACGATGGCGATTCTCGTGCTCGCGGCCAACACCGCCTACGCGGATTTTCCGCGCCTGGCGTCGATCATGGCGCGCGACCGGTTCCTGCCGCGGCAGTTCATGAACCAGGGCGACCGGCTGGCCTTCTCCAACGGCATCCTGATCCTCAGCGTCCTCGCCTCGGCGCTGCTGGTGATCTTCGGCGGTGACACGCATGCGCTGATCCCGCTCTACATGATCGGCGTCTTCGTGTCGTTCACGCTGTCGCAGGCGGGCATGGTGATCCACTGGCGAAGGCTCCAGGAGCCTGGATGGAGATCGAGCGCCGTGATCAACGGCTTCGGCGCCGTGGTCACCGGCGTTGTGCTCGCGATCGTCGCCATGACGAAAGCGGCGGAAGGCGCGTGGATCATCATCGTGATGATCCCGGTGCTGGTTGCGATCTTCGAGGTGACGCGCCGCCACTACGACCGCGTCGCCTCCGAGCTGACGCTGCGCGACTGGGAACCGGAAGCCGCCGGGCGCCACGTCGTCATCGTGCCGATTGGCGGGCTGCAGCGCGCCGTCGTCAAGGCGCTTCGCTACGCGCGGTCGCTCTCGTCGGACGTGCGCGCCGTCTTCGTCGAGCTCGATCCGGAGGCCACCGCGGCGCTGCGCCGCCAGTGGACCGAGTGGGGACAGGGGGTCGATCTCGTGGTCCTCGAATCGCCGTTCCGATCGCTCATGGAGCCGCTGCTCGACTACATCGAGGATCTCCAGGAGGCGGAGCCCGCGGTCTCTGTCACGGTGATTCTTCCCGAGTTCGTGCCGCAGCGGCTCTGGCAGCACCTGCTGCACAACCAGCACGCGCTGCTGATCAAGGGCGCGCTCCTGTTCAGGCCCAACGTGGTCGTCACCAGCGTGCCGTTCCACCTGGGACTGCGAGCGGGGCGCGCGGGCGCCAGGAGCACCGCGCTGGCGGGTCAGGAGGTCGGGTGATGCTGCATTCGTCGGATGTCGAACCGGACAGGCTGCGTCGCATGCTCGCCGAGCAGATCGCGCAGGACCAGGCGCGGGAGTTCCGCCGCTATATCCTGACGCGCCTCGGATTGATCGTGGCCGCCGCGTGGGTGTTCAGCTGGCCGATCCACCTGCTGCCGCACACCGTGTTGTGGTCGCTGCTGGCCAGCGCGGCGCTCGGGATCGGGCTCATGTCGCCTCGACGGACTGCCCGAGCCACTCGAGGTAAGGCACCGACGCGTCCGCGCCGAGGACGATGAACTCCGGCAGCTCGTACGGGTGCAGCTCGGTGAACCGCGCCTGCAGCGCGGCCACGCGATCGGCCGTCGTCTTGATGACGAGCTGACGCTCGCTGTCCTCCTCGATCGCACCCTTCCATCGGTAGAGCGACGTCATCGGCGGCAGCACGTTGACGCAGGCGGCGAGCCGATCGGCGACGAGCACGCGCGCGAACGCGGCGGCGTCGGTAGACACGGCCAGCGTCGTCAGGACGATTACGGGCGACCGGTCGGCTGAGCTCACGATTTCTCTTGTACCTCGCCCATCGATGCCGTACAACATCCAGTGATGATTGGCCACGGAGCCACAACAACCACTGCGATCAAAAATAGTTTCTCCGTGTCTCCGTGCCTCCGTGGCTCGTCGCCTGTGGGTGTCGCTCCCTTGTACTCCGGGATCGAAACGGGTTATTCTGCCACGAGCCGGAAGTGAAGAAACGAGCGCCCGACACGACGACTACCTCCTCGCTGCCGCGGCGGCGCCGCAGCCGCGTGCTGCGCTACCTGCTGGTCGCGGCCGGCTGCGTGCTGATCGTCGACGCGCTGGTCGGCGACCGCGGCTTCCTCGCCATGCTCAAGGCGCGCCACCAGTACCGCGCGCTCGAAGCGTCGCTTGCACACTCTCGTGCGGAAAACGCGCAGCTCCGCGAGCAGGCGCGCCGGCTGCGCGAGGATCCGCAGGCGATCGAGGACATTGCCCGCCGCGAACTGGGGTTGATCCGCCCCGGGGAGAAGCTCTTCATCGTCAAGGATGTGAAGTAGAATCGTGCGCACTTTGAGGAGATTTCCCATGCGCACAACCATCGTGTGCCTGCTCGCACTCGCCGGCCTGGCGGCGCCGGCGCTCGCCCAGACCCGCCCCTCGAGGGCGCTCGAGATCTACGTCATCGATGTCGAGGGGGGCAATGCCACGCTGTTCCTCACCCCGTCGGGTGAGACCGTGCTCATCGACACCGGCAACGGCGGCGCGGCGGCCGCGCGGGACGCCGGGCGCATCCTCGAGGCGGCCAAGGACGCCGGGGTGACGAAGATCGATCACCTGATCTTCACGCACTGGCACGGCGATCACTTCGGCGGCCTGCAGGAGCTCGCCAAGGCGCTCCCCATCGCCCGCTACTACGATCACGGCCCCAACGTGCAGGCGACCCCGGCGACCGACCAGTTCTTCAAAGAGGTGTACGAGCCGCTGACGGCCAAGGCCGCGCACACCGTCGTCAAGCCCGGCGATTCGATCCCCGTCAAGGATCTCAACTGGAAGGTCGTCGCCTCCGCGGGCAACGTGCTGAAGACGAACCTGTCAGGCGCGGGCCGGCCGAACCCCTATTGCCGCATGTCGCCGATGCAGGATGCCGACCCGACCGAGAACGCGCAGTCGGTCAGCAGCTACATCACGTTCGGGAAGTTCCGGATCGTGCACATGGGCGACCTCACGTACAACAAGGAGCTCGACCTGATGTGCCCGAACAACCGCCTGGGCACCGCGGACCTCTTCATCGTCTCGCACCACGGGCAGGCGATCTCGAACTCGCCCGCGCTCGTGCACGCGCTCAGCCCGCGAGCGGCGATCATCAACAACGGGACGCGCAAGGGCGGCCAGCCCGACGCGATGCGCGTGCTCTTCTCGTCGCCGGGTCTCGAGGACCTGTGGGAGATGCACTTCTCGCTGCTGAGCGGCCAGGAATACACGGTGCCGGGGGCGTTCATCGCCAACCAGATCGATCAGCAGACCGACACGATGCCGATCGGCACGTGGACGCCGCCGCTGCCCGGCCAGCAGGCGCCCGCCGCCCCGACGCACAACGGGAAATCGAACTATTTCAAGATCGTCGCGCAGCAGGACGGCACGTTCACCATCACGAACACGCGCAACAATTTCAGCAAGACGTATCGGCCCGCCGGGTCGAACTCGACCAGGTAAACGCGGATTTCCGGAGGTGGCTATGACCAGGAGACTCGGGTCACTACTGGCGATGGCGTGCCTCGCCGCCGCGCCTGCCTTCGCGCAGAACCGCGCCGCGGCGAAGCCGCTGACGATCTACGTCATCGACGTCGAAGGCGGCAACGCCACGCTGTTCGTCTCGCCCACCGGCCAGTCGCTGCTCATCGACACCGGCAACGCCGGCGCGATCGCCGCGCCGCGCGACGCCGGCCGCATCGTGGAGGCGGTGAAGGACGCGGGGCTGACGCAGATCGACAACCTGATCATCACGCACTGGCACGGCGACCACTACGGCGGCCTCGAGGAGCTGGCGAAGCAGGTGCCGATCAAGCACTTCTACGACCACGGTCCGAACGTGCAGCCGGCGCAGGCCGCCGACGACTTCCTCAAGACGGTCTACGCGGACCTGACGTCGAAGGCGCAGCACACCGTGGCGAAGGCGGGCGACACGATCCCGTTCGGCGCCGCCAACATCACGGTCGTGATCTCGGCCGGGATGCCGATCGCGACGATGAAGGGCGCCGGACAGCGCAACCCGGAGTGCTCGAACTTCGAGCCGATCGACAACAATCTCGAGGACCCGATGTCGGTCGGCATCATGATCACCTACGGCAAGTTCAAGGCCGTGCACCTCGGCGACAACACGCGGAACAAGGAATTCGAGCTGGCGTGCCCGGTCAACCGGCTGGGCACCGTGGACCTGATGCTCGGCATGCATCACGGCCAGGGGAGCTCGAACTCGCCGGTCCTCGTGCACGCACTGCGCCCGCGCGTCGCGATCATGAACAACGGCACGCGCAAGGGCGGCGAGCCCTTTGCGATGCGGTCGATGTTCTCGTCCCCGGGTCTCGAGGACGTCTGGGAAATGCACTTCTCGCTGCTGAGCGGGCAGGAGTACACCGTCCCCGGCGCGTTCATCGCGAACCAGGTCGATCAGCAGGGCGACGCGATGCCGATCGGCACCTACACGCCGCCGCTGCCGGGCCAGCAGGCGCCTCCGGCGCCTGCGCACAACGGGAAGTCGAACTACTTCAAAGTGACCGCGCAGCAGGACGGCACGTTCACGGTGACGAACACGCGCAACAACTTCAGCAAGACGTACCGTCCCGGCGGCACGAACGCGACGCGATAAGCTATCGAGGACGGGCGCGTCCTTCACCGAGGTTCCCATGGCAAAGAGCGGACGTCATTTCCTGCAGATTCCCGGACCGACCAACGTCCCCGAACGCGTGCTCCGCGCGCTCAGCAAGCCGACGATCGATCATCGCGGCCCCGAGTTCGCGGCGCTCGCGAAGGACGTGTTGAGCGGGCTCAAGGACGTGTTTCTGACCTCGTCACCCGTCATCATCTACCCGGGGTCGGGCACCGGCGCGTGGGAGGCCTCGCTCGTCAACACGCTGTCGCCGGGCGACCGGGTGCTGATGTTCGAGACCGGCCACTTCGCCACGCTGTGGAAAGACATCGCGACGCGGATGGGCCTGAAGGTCGACTGGGTCGAGAGCGACTGGCGCCGGGGCGCCGACCCGGCCATGGTCTTCGCCCGGCTCGCCGACGACCGCCAGCACGAGATCAAGGCTGTCTGCGTCGTCCACAACGAGACGTCCACGGGCGTGGTGAGCCGCATCGCCGAGATCCGGAAGCAGATCGACGCGGCGCGCCACCCGGCGCTGCTGCTCGTCGACACCATCTCCTCGCTCGGCTCGATCGAATACCGGCACGAGGCATGGGGCGTCGACGTCACCGTCGGCTGCTCGCAGAAAGGGCTGATGCTGCCGCCGGGCATCAGCTTCAACGCCATCAGCGACAAGGCGCTCGCCGCCTCGAAGAGCGCGAAGCTGCCGCGCGCCTACTGGGACTGGCAGCCGATGCTGCGCGACAACACGGCCGGCTTCTTCCCCTACACGCCGTCGACCAACATCCTCTATGGCCTGCGCGAGGCGCTCGCCATGCTGCGGGAAGAGGGGCTCGACACCGTCGTCGCACGCCACGAGCGCTTCGGCCGCGCCACGCGCGCCGCGGTGAAGGCGTGGGGCCTCGACATCGTCGCCGCCAACCCCGCGGAGTACAGCGGCGTGCTGACCGCGGTCATCATGCCCGAGGGGCGCGACGCCGACGTGTTCCGGCAGATCGTCCTCGAACGGTTCGACATGTCGCTCGGCACCGGCCTCGGCAGGCTGAAGGGGAAGGTCTTCCGCATCGGCCATCTCGGCGACCTCAACGACCTCACGGTCGCGGGAACGCTCAGCGGCGTGGAGATGGGATTCAGGCTCGCGGACGTGCCTCACAAGGCGGGCGGCGTCATGGCGGCGCTCGAATCGCTCGCCGCCGAGTCTCTCGCGCCCATCTCGTAGCCCGGGCGCACCGCCGGCGCCGCGTACCAGTCGCCGCGCGGCACCACCTTCGGCGTGAGCGGATCGCCTTCGTACGCAGGCGTCATGATCTGCACGCCGTGCTCGTTGAACAGGTCGAGGATGTTGCGGTGCAGCTCGGCGTACAGCTGCGGCATCGCCTCGACGGTGCGGCAGTACACGTTCAGCTCATACATCACGGCAAAGTCGCCGAGCTGCTTCTCGAGCACGAACGGGCGCGGCTCGAGGCACAGTCCCGCCGTGCGGCCGGCCGCCGCCATCAGCATCGCCTCGACCTGCCGCCAGGGCACCTCGTAGCCAATCCCGACGTCGGTGTGCAGGATCAGCCCGCGGGCCCGCGACAGCGAGCTGTAGTTGAGGACCTCGGCCGCCATGATCTGCGAGTTCGGGATGATGATCTCCTCGTTCTTCATCGAGCGCAGGTGCGTCACCTGCAGGCGCGTCGCGATCACCTCGCCGACGGCCGTGCCGATCTTGACGCGATCGCCGATCTTCAGCGCGCGGCGGTAGGTCAGCATGTAGCCGGCGAGGATGTTCGAGATGGCCGAGGACGACCCGAGCGAGAAGACGATGCCGATGAAGATCGAAATGCCCTTGAACGCCTCGGTTTGCGAACCCGGGACGTAGGGATACGCCACGATGAGCGTAAAGGCGACGATGGCCGTGCGCACGATCTTGTAGGTTGGCTCGGCCCAGTCGCGATCGAAGTTGGGAAGCGTGACGCTTCCCTGCGCGACGGCGTCGAAGAAGAAGCGGACGACCCTGAGCGCCATCCGCATGACGATGAACAGCACCGTCAGAAAGATGAGGCTGGGAACGGCGCCGGCCACGCCGCCGCCGATGACGCGCACCGGCCCGAGCGCGAACGCCGCCATTCCGTCCGGCAGCCCGCGCGTCCACGGGAACCGCGCGAACACGAACCCCAGGTAGGCGAGCGCGACGGCGAGAAACACAATCGTGCGGACCGCCACCACGCCGCTCCTGAGCGCGCTCCAGATGCGTTCGGCGCGCATCACCTCGAACGACTGGATATGGACGGTGTGAATGCGCGCTTCGAGACGGCGGGTCAGCACGGGGTCGAGCCACCGCCAGAAGACCACCAGTCCGCCAATGACGAGCGCCAGCACGAGGGTGCCGACAGCGGCCATGATTATGGAACGCCGAATGGCGGCGGGCGATCGCGCCGCGCGATAGTCCGCGGCCGCCTGCCGCAGGCGGGCGAGATGCGAGGCCGCGAGGTCGGCGCGGCTCACCTGCTCGAGCTGTGCATCCGCGTCGACGACCATCATGATCGTCTCGGCGCCCGCGAGGATACGCGTCGCGCTGCCCGTGTCGGCGATGCGGAACGAATCCAGGCTGGCGGCGGGATCGGCCGCGACGGCCGCCAGCCGCTCCTCGATGCGACGGGCGCGCACCGGTGCGGGAAACGAGGCCACTCCGCGGACGTGGAACAGGACGGCGCCGTCGAGCGTGACGGGCGCGGTGGCGATCTCGACCTCCGATGCCGGGTCGGCCCCCTGCTGCGCGCGTGCCTGGCTGCCCGCCATCAGGGTCGCGACCGTCGCGAGCGCCAGGAGCGCACGGTGCGCTCCCCTGCCCCGGGTCACAACATTTCGGGATCGCGCGAGGCGAATCGGACAATTCCGGTGAAGTTGCGGCGTGGCATGCCCCCGTCTCCTGCTACAGAGGCAGGCCGAATGCCAGCGGCGCGCCGCGGGTAGGGATCGGGGACCGGGGATCGGGGATCAAGTGCTTTTGATCCCTGATCCCGCGCTCTTGATCCCTGATCCCTGATCCCGGATCCCTACCTCCGTCAGGACCTCCACGGTGTGTTCGCCGAGCAGGGGGGCCCGCCGCCGCGCGTCGACGGGCGTGGCGCTCAGCTTGATCGGCGAGCCGAGCGCCTTGATGGCGCCGAGCGTCGGGTGCTCGACGTCGACCACCAGCTCGCGCGCGATCACCTGTGGATCCTGGAACACCTGCGAGTAGTCGTTGATGGGCCCGCACGGGATGTTGTGCGCCTCGAACAGCTCCAGCCAGTGCGCGCGCGGCTGCGTCGTCGTGATCGCCTCGATGCGCGCGGCGAGGTCGGCGCGGTTGCGGATGCGCATCCCGTCGGTCTTGAACTCCGGCATGTCGCGCCACTCCGGGTGCCCGAGCACGTCGCAGATGCGATGGAACGTGCGGTCGTTGGCGCCGCCGATGGTGATGAAGCCGTCGGCGCAGCGGAACGCCTGGTAGGGGGCGCTCATGCGGTGCGCCGAGCCGAGCCGCTCGGGGATGCCGCGGCCGGAGAAGTACTGTGTCGACTCCCAGACCGAGAGGCCGACGCCGGCATCGAGCAGCGACGTGTCCACCTGCTGGCCTCGCCCGGTCCGCTGCCGGCTCTGGAGCGCGGCGAGGATGCCGACGGTGGCGAAGAGGCCGGCGCCGAGATCGGTCAGCGGGATGCCGGACTTCACCGGCGCGCCGCCCGGCTCGCCGGTCACCGACATGATGCCCGAGACACCTTGTGCGACCAGGTCGAAGCCGCCCTTGCTGCGATGCGGCCCTGTCTGGCCGTAGCCGGAGATCGAGGCGTAGACGATCCGCGGGTTGATCGCCGACAGGCTCGCGTAATCGAGGCCGAGCGTCTCCATGACGCCGGGGCGGTAGTTCTCGACGAAGACGTCCGCCGTCCGCGCGAGCGCCTTCACCGCCTCGACGCCCTCCTTCGCCTTCAGGTTGAGGACGACGCTCCGCTTGCCGCGGTTGACGGCGTTGAAGCTCGGGCTGTCGGTGCCGACCGCGCCCGGCATCGTGCGCGTCGAGTCGCCGTTCGGCGGCTCGATCTTGATCACGTCCGCGCCGAGATCGGCGAGCAGCATCGTGCAGAAGGGGCCGGCCATCACCTGCGTGAGATCCACGACGCGCAGCCCCGCGAGCGCGCCGCTCGAGCTCTGATCCATGACGGCTTATTGAACCACGAAGGTCGCGGAGAACACGAAGTAGACTTGTCGCTGGAGGACCCTTGTCCGAAGCCGAGACCATCTTCGAGATCGATCCGCCGCTGGCGATCCTCACCTTCAACCGTCCGCAGGCGCGCAACGCGATGACCTGGGCGATGTACGACGCGCTGGTCGCCGCCTGCGAGCACGTGGACGCCGACCCGCAGGTGCGCGTCTTCGTCCTGCGCGGCGCCGGCGGCAAGGCGTTCGTCTCGGGGACCGACATCTCCCAGTTCCAGAGCTTCCGCACGCCGAACGACGCGATCGAGTACGAGAGGAAGATCAGCGCGGTGCTCGGCCGGCTCGAGCGGGTCGTCAAGCCGACGATCACGCAGGTGGAAGGGTTCGCGACCGGCGCCGGCTGCGGCATCGTCGCGACGTGCGACCTGAGCGTGGCGACGCCGGAGTCGGCGATCGGGATTCCGATCGCCCGCACGCTCGGCAACGTCGCCTCGTCCGGGACGTTCGCGCGCATCGTCAACCTGATCGGCCCCGCGCGCGCCAAGGAAATGATCTTCACCGGCCGCTTGTTCCCGGCGCCCGAGGCGCAGGCGATGGGGCTCATCAACCGCGTGGTGCCGAAGGAGTCGATCGCGTCGGAGGTCATGACGCTGGCGCGGCAGATTGCCGACAACGCGCCGCTGACGATCCGCGCCGCGAAGGAGATGACGCGGCGGCTGATGGAGGCGCGCAGCCCCGAGCAGGCGGACGCGGACCTGATCGAGATGTGCTACATGAGCGCGGACTTCAAGGAGGGCGTGGAGGCATTCCTCGCGAAGCGGAAGCCGCAGTGGACGGGGGCCTGACGGTTGGCCGGTAGACGATGAACGCAGGGCGGACGTGCGCGGCGGCCGTAGAGGCGGACCTTCAGGTCCGCCCACCACCAACGACCAACGACCAACGGCCGGCGCGCGGCTGGCGCCGCCGCGCGCTCAGTACGGGACCGGGATCAGCCGATCGCTGCTGCGCATGTCTTCGTCGAGCAGGCCGAGGAGTGCCTTGCTGACCGGTCCCGGCTTGCCGTCGCCGATCACCTGGTCGTCCCACTGGACGACCGGCGCGACTTTAATCGAGCTGCCAAGGAGCAGCATCTCGCGGCTGGCACGCGCCTCGGCGACCGCAATGTCGCGGACCTCGACGCCGGTCACCTGCGCGCGGTCCTGGCGGGCCCGCGCCAGCTCCAGCAGCCGGACAGACGTGCAGCCGGACAGGATGTGGTCGAACTTGGGGTGGACCAGCACGCCGCCCCTGGTCACGAACGCGACGTTCATGTTCGAGCTCTCGCCGACGTTCCCGTCCTCGTCCAGGAACACGCCGTTGTCGAACCCCTTCTCCTTCGCCTCCATCTGCATCAGCACGTTCGGCAGGTAGTTGGTCGCCTTCGTGATCGCATAGAGCGGCGCCTTGATCGGATAGGTCGTCGTCATCACGCGCAGCCCCTCGGTGTACCACCGCTCGGGGTACGAGAGCCCCGCGAACACCATGACGAAGAAGCCGGGCTCGGCGCCCTTTGCCGGCGTGAGCTCGAGGCTGCCCGGGCCCGACGACAGCCAGTAGCGAATCGACCCTTCGCGCCGCCCGCTCGCGGCCGCGGTCTGCACGACGATGTCGCGCATTTCGTCGCGCGAGCACGGGAGGCGAAGCTTCGATCGCTCCGCCGAGCGCAGGAAGCGATCGAGGTGCGCCTCGAGGTCGTAGATCTTTCCGTTGACGATCGCCGCGGTGTCGAAGATGCCGTGGCCGCGGTGCACGATGTGATCGTCGAACGGCAGGAGCATCAGCGCGGGGTCGGTCACGATCCCCTTCAGCTGGCTCGAATAGAAGGCCGAATAGTCCACCGGCTGCTTCGAGCGGAGCGTCCTGAGCTCGCCGAGCACCTGGCTGTCAGTAAGAAGGGGGATCGTACGTGCGTGGACCGTCATCGAGGCACTGTAGCACGGGCCTGAAGGCTGGTTGGTGGTTGGTAGTGGGTGGTTGGTGGGCGGACCTGAAGGTCCGCCCCTACGGCCGTCTCGACCGTGTCGACCCTATGGCTGTGAGCTCGTAACGACCAACGATCAACGAGCAACGGCCAACGGCGACGTCACCGCGCGGCGGTTGCGGCGGCGCCGATCGGCGGCGCGGCCGGCGCATCGTCGGTGAACTGCTCCTCCGGGTGCATGAGGAACGCGGTCACCGCGCCCACCATCAGCACGAAGATGGCGATGACGAACGGCAGCTGCGGGTCGCCGGTCATGTCGGTGACCATGCCCGCGACGACCGGAGACAGGATCGCCGCCAGCGCCGAGCCCGAGTTCATCAGCCCGGACGCCGTCCCGGAGTACTTCGGCGCGATGTCCATCGGGATCGCCCACATCGGGCCGATGATCATCTCGGCAAAGAAGAAGCCGGCCGACAGGCAGACGGCGACCATCACCTTGTCGCTCAGCTGCAGGATCGGCAGCAGCGAGATGAGCGCGCCCACGAAGCCGAACACCGCGGCGCCGACGCGCGCCTTGCGCACGTTTTTCGTCCTGTGGAGAATCCGGTCCGAGAACACGCCGCCGATCGTGTTGCCGACCGCGCCGATCGTGTAGACGACCGTCGCAAACAGCGCCGTCTCGTTCGTGCTGAGCGAGAACTTGTCCTTGAAGAAGATGAGCAGGAAGCTCAGATAGAGCCAGAGGCACCAGCCGTAGCAGAAGTAGGTCAGCGTCACCGGCCACATGCGCGCGACGAGCGGGCCCCACGGCACCGTTGGCGGCGGGCCCTTCTCGCGGCGCTTCGGCAGTACGGCCAGCTCCTCTTCCGTGATGGCCGGGTGCTCGTGCGGATCGTCGCGGAAGTACCAGTACCACGCCGCCACCCAGACGAACCCGGCGATGCCGATGACGACGAACGAGCCGCGCCAGGTGACGACCGCCATCAGCCAGACGACGAGCATGGGTGTCAGCGCGTTGCCGAGGCGCGAGAACGCGTGCGTGATGCCCTGCGCGAAACCGCGCTTCCGCGTTTCCACCCAGTACTGCATCGCCCGCGTCGCGGTCGGCAGCGTCGCGCCGACGCCGAAGCCCATGAGGATGCGCGCCGCGAAGAGCGAATAGAAATCCCACGCGAAGCTCGTGAGCACCGTCGCTCCCGCCCACACGAGACCGCTCAGAAACAGCGTGCGGCGCGGCCCGAAGCGATCGGCCGTCACGCCGCCGATGATCTGGAACAGCAGGTACGGGTAGCCGAAGGCAGAGAAGATCAGCCCCGCCTGCGTGTTCGACAGCTTGAATTCCGGCCGAATCGCGATGATCGCCGTGCTCACATTCTGCCGGACGATGTACGAAATGAAGTACATCGCGCACAGCAGGATGAGGACGTTGGTCGTGGCGGGGAGACCGGACCGGCGTGCGGTGGTTGTCATGTCGCGGGATTCTATTCGATCAGCGAGTGCAGGATGACGGCCGGGTGCTGCGCCTCCGCGCCGGCAAAATGCGCGACCTGGTGCCGGCAGGACGTGCCGGCGGCCGCCAGCAGCTCGCCGGCCTTCAGCGCGCGGGCGGCGGGCAGCAGCCGCCGTTCGCCGATTTGCTTCGAGACTTCGTAGTGATCCTTCGAATAGCCGAAGGATCCGGCCATCCCGCAGCACCCCGAGTCGAGGTCCACCACCTTGCACGACGGGATGCGCGACAGCAGCGCCCTGGCCGGCGCCACCAGCCCCATCGCCTTCTGGTGGCAATGACCGTGCAGCACGACGGTTGACGGTCCCGGCTTGAGGGCGAGCGACAAGCGCCCGGCCGCCAGTTCGCGCTCCAGGTAGTCCTCGAAGAGGATGCAGGCATCGCCGACGACCTGCGCCCGGCGCTGCTCGTCGCCGCGCAGCAGGGCCGGCGCGTCCTCGCGCACCGCCGACAGGCAGCTCGGCTCGAGGAACAGGATCTTCTCCCCGCGCGACGCCGCGTCGTACAGGGCGTCCGCGTTCTTCTTCGCGAGCGCGCGCGCGGCGTCGAGCTGGCCGGTCGAAATCAGCGGGCGGCCGCAGCAGTCGTGCGGCAGGAGTCGCACGTCCGCGCCGGCCGCGCGCAGCACGCCGACGGCCGCGACGCCGTTGTCGGGCTCGTTGAAATTGGTGAAGGTGTCGTTGAAGAGAATCGCGGTCGCTAAAGGCGGACCTGAAGGTCCGCCTTTACGGCCATCCGCGCGGAACCGCTGCGCGAAGGTCTGCTTCGCCCAGGCGGGCGGCGTGCGGCGGCGGTCGATGCCGAACATCTTCTCGTTCATCCAGCGCCCGAGCCCGCTGGCGGCCAGCGTGTTCGCCAGCGGCGCGAACTGGCTGCCGACCCTGGACAGCGCGCGGACGTTGCCAAGCACGCGCTTGCCGAGCGGGATGCCGTGCTTCTTCCAGTGCCCGGCGAGGAACTCGCTCTTGAACCGCGCGACGTCCACGCCGACGGGACACTCCGCCTTGCAGGCGCGGCACTCGAGACAGAGGTCGAGCGTCTCCAACACCCCCTCGTCGCCGAGGCCCGCCTCGGCGAGGCGCCCCGTCATCGCCAGGCGCAGCGCGTTCGCCCTCCCGCGCGTCACGTCGCGCTCGTCGCGCGTCGCCATGTACGACGGGCACATCGTCCCTTCGAGCTTCTTGCGGCAGGCGCCGACGCCGCTGCACATCTCGACCGCCCGTCCGAAGCCGCCGTACTCCGAGTAGTCGAAGTAGGTCTCGGGATCGGGCGTCTTGTAGCCGGCGCCGTAGCGCAGGTTGGTCGTCAGCGGCGGGCAGTCGACGATCTTGCCGGGGTTGAAGAGGCCATTCGGATCGAACGTGTGCTTGACCGTGCGGAACGCCTGGTAGAGCGGGGTCCCGAACATCTTCTCCATGAAGAAGCCGCGCACGAGCCCGTCGCCGTGCTCGCCCGAGAGCGCGCCGCCGTACTTGAGCACCAGGTCGGCGCTCTGCGTGGCAATCGCCACGAAACGCGCGACGCCTTCTTCCGTCTTCATGTTGACGACCGGCCGCACGTGCAGGCACCCCACCGACGCGTGCGCGTAGACGCCGGAGGAGCTGCCGTTGCGGCGGATCATCGCCAGGAACTCGTCGATGTACTCGCGCAGCACTTCCGGCTCGACGGCCGTGTCCTCGACGAACGACAGCGACTTCTCGTCGCCCTTCATCGCCATCGAGAGCCCGAGCGACATTTCCCGGAAGCTCCAGACGCGCGCCTGGTCGGCGAGCGGCATCAGGCGCCGGTAGACGCACTTGTACGGCTTCAGGTCGCGCTCGATGGCCTCGAGCCGCGGCGGCAGATCCTCCGCGCGGTCGGCGTACAACTCCACGTTGAGGAGCGCGCCGGGATCGTCGGTCTGCAGGATCGCGCGCCGCATGCGGTCCATCGCGGGATTCTCGCGCGCGTGGTTCAGGATGAAGGCGTCCATGATCTCGATGGCCGACGGCTTGTGCCTGAGGATCACGGGCGTCGCCGCGAGCGCGTCGAGCAGCTGCTCGAACTCGATCGCCAGCACCGCCTTCTCCTTCGGCAGCGGCACGAGGTTGACCTTCGCCGCCGTGATCATCGCCAGCGTCCCCTCGGAGCCGACGATGATCTTCGCCAGGTTGAACGGCTTCGCGTCGCTGACGAACTCGTCGAGGTTGTAGCCGCCGACGCGGCGGACCACCTTCGGATAGCGCTTCTCGATTTCGCCGGCGCACTCGCAGGCGATGCGCCGCACCTCGCGGTAGCAGCGGGCCTCGAGCGTGTCGCCCTGGCACGCGGCGTCGAGCTCCGCGCGGTCGAGCGGCCGCAGGTGCACCTGCGATCCGTCCGACAGGATCACGTCGAGCTCGAGCACGTGATCGATGGTCTTGCCGTACATCACCGACCGCGCGCCGCAGGAGTTGTTGCTGATCATGCCGCCGATGGTCGCGCGGCTCGCCGTGGAGATGTCCGGCGCGAAGCGGAGCCCGTGCGGCTTCAGCTGCGCGTTCAGCTCGTCGAGGACGATGCCCGGCTCGACAATCGCCCAGCGCTCCGCGACGTTCAGCTCCAGGATGCGGTTGTAGTACTTCGAGGTGTCGAGCTGCAGGCCGCTGCCGATGGCCTGCCCCGCCTGCGACGTGCCGCCGCCGCGTGCCGTAATGGAAACCCCGTGCGCGCGCGCCAGGTGCACCGCCCGCAGGATGTCCTCCCGCGACTTGACGATGACGACCCCCAGCGGGTGGATCTGGTAGACGCTGGCGTCGGTGGAATAGAGGGCGCGGGACACCGCGTCGAAGCGGACCTCGCCGGAAATCTGCTCTTCGAGCTCGCGCCGCAGCGTGCCGCCCTGAATGACCTGGAGTGGTTTGCCCGCCAAGAGAGCCAATTGTATAGTGTGGCCGCGACCGTAGCGTCCGGCGGTGGCCGGACGGGAGGATCCATGAGCATCAAGAATCGCTGGTTTCAGCTCGTCGCGTCCGTCATCGCGATGGTGATGATCGCCAACCTGCAGTACTCGTGGACGCTGTTCGTCAAGCCCGTCCAGATGGGCACCGGGTGGAAGCTGTCCGACATCCAGCTGGCGTTCACGCTCTTCATCCTCTTCCAGACGTGGGTCCAGCCCGTGCAAGGGTGGCTCATCGACCGCATGGGTCCGCGCATCTTCATCAGCGTTGCAGCCGTGCTCTGCGGCATCGGCTGGAGCGGTCTCGGGATGGCGACGTCGCTGCCGATGTTCTGGTCGCTGTACATCCTGGCCGGGATCGGCGCCGCGCTCGTCTACGGCGGCTGCATCGGAGGGGCGCTGAAGTGGTTCACCGACAAGCGCGGCCTCGCGGCCGGCCTCATCGCCGGCGGCTACGGCGGCGGCGCCGCGCTCTTCACGCCGATGATCGCGTGGGTGCTGTCACATCAAGGCTACCGCGCCGCCTTCCTGTATACCGGCGTCTTCCAGGGCGCCATCATCCTCATCGTCGCGCAGTTCCTGCGTCATCCGGACCCCGGGGCACAGCCGGCGGCGGCGCAAACGGTGGCGGCGCGTCCCGCCGCGGCGTCAGGCGTGGGGACGCGTCAGTTCACGACGGGCGAAATGCTCCGCACGCCGCAGTTCTACCTGCTCTACGCGATGTTCGTGATGATGGCGACCGGCGGACTGCTCGTGACCGCCAACGCGGGACCGATGGCCGCCTCCTGGGGCATCAGCGTCGCCGCGCTGACGCTGGCGACCTCGCTGAACGCGATGGCCAACGGCGCGAGCCGCATCTTCTGGGGCTGGGTGTCGGACAAGACCGGCCGCGAGCTGGCGATGGGCATCGCCTTCCTGCTGCAGGCTGCCTGTCTGATGCTCGTGCTCACCGTCGGGCGCCTGTCGGGCGCCCTGTTCACGGTCAGCCTCGTGCTCGTCTTCCTGACCTGGGGCGAGGTGTTCTCGCTCTTCCCGTCGCTCGTCGGCGATTACTACGGCGCGAAGAACGCCACCTCGAACTACGGCGTCATGTATTCGGCCAAGGGCGTCGCCTCCATCATCGGCGGCGTGGTGGCCGCGCTGCTCTACGAAACGTTCGGCAGCTGGGATGCGTGCTTCTACGGCAGCGCGTTGCTCGCGCTCATCGCCGCGGGGATGGCGTTTGGTCTGCGTCGGGCAGCGGTTGCGGCTCCGCGCGCGGCGGGCGTCGGCGTTCCTGCGTAGCGCGCGGCGGCCGCGCCAGGGAGCGATCGACCGCGCGCAGCACGTCACCCGGCATCGCCGGCTTGGTCAGGAAATCGTCGTAGCCGGCGGCGAGCGCGGCGGCGCGATCCTCCGGCCGCGCGTACGCCGAGAGCGCAATCGCGCGCACCAGGCCGCCTCGCGCCGGCGGCCGCTGCCGGATGCGGCGGATCATCGACAACCCGTCCTCTTCCGGCATGCCGATGTCCGCGAGCACCAGCTCGGGCGTGTCCGCCTCGAACGCCGCCATCGCCGCGCGGACGCTGTCCACGGCCTTCACGTAGCCACCGCTGCGTGTCAGCAGCGTCACCAGCAGGTCGCGCGTCGACTCGTCGTCGTCGACGACGAGGATCGAGCGGTCGGAGAGGTTGACGTCCGGCAGCGTTGACGGCGAGGGATCGACCTCCTGCCGGGAGCGCACGGCGCGACCGATGGCACGCGCCAGCGGCAGCCGCACCTCGAACGTCGCGCCCTGGCCCGAACCGGCGCTGCGCGCGACCACCTCGCCGCCGTGCATCTCGGTCAGGTGCTTGACGATGGCGAGGCCGAGGCCGAGCCCGCCGTGGGAACGCGTAAATCCCTGCTCCGCCTGGCGAAAGCGATCGAAGACGAACGGCAGGAAGTCGGGCGAGATGCCGGCGCCGGTGTCCGCGACCGTGATCGTCGCGTGCGTCTGGTCGGTCCGCAGCGAGACGTCGATGCGGCCACCTTCCGGCGTGAACTTGCAGGCGTTCGAGAGCAGGTTCCAGACGATCTGCTGCAGGCGGTCGGGATCGGCGTTGGCGATCGGCCCTTCGTCCACGTCCAGGTGCAGCTCGATGGCGCGCGCGGCGGCGCCGGGGCGAATGGAGTCGACCGCGTCGCAGATCACGCGCGCGAGCGACACGGCCGACACCTCGAGCTTGACGCGGCCGCTGATCATGCGCGAGATGTCGAGCACGTCGGCAATCAGCTGCGCCTGCGCCTTGGCGTTGCGCTCGACGATCTCGAGGATGCTCGCGACGCGCGACGGCTCGAAGCGCGCCTGGCGCAGCATCGCCACCCACCCGAGGATGGCGTTCAGCGGCGTGCGCAGCTCGTGCGAGACCGTGGCGAGGAACTCGTCCTTCAGCCGGTTGGCGTGCTCGGCGTCGGCGCGCGCCGTCTGCAGTGCGCGCATCGCATCGCGCAGCTCGTACTGCCGCTGCCGGCCGCGCAGCGCGGCGCGCACGGTGCTGATGACCGCGGCCGTACGCACGGGCCGGTCGAGCAGCGTCACGTTCCGCAGGACCTCCAACTTGCGCAGCGTCCGCAGCGACGCCTGGCTGCGGTCGCCGCCCGCGAACAGCAGGATCGACACATCGGACCAGGCGGGCTGCACGCCAAGGGCGGCGGCCAGGTCGTCGATCGCCGGGTCGGAAAGGCCCTCTTCGGTCAGCAGGATGGCCCCGGCGCCCGCGCGCATCTCGTCGCAGACCTCGCGCAGCGAGGCGCACGCGTGACACGGGATCGACGAGCGCGTGAGCAGTTCCGTGGTCAGGTCCGTGTCGCGGCCGATGGGCGCGAACACGAGCACACGCAGGTCGTCCGTCCGCTCCTCGCTCATCTCAGCGGCGGCGTTTCCGCGCCAATGTAGTGCGGTACACCGGTCAGCACGCCCTGGAACTGCGAGAGCGCCTCGCCGACGTGGAGGCGATCGGGACCGATCTGGAACTCCCGGATCGTGGCTTCGTGGGTCCCGGTCCTCTTTTTCATGACCGACAAGGCACGCCGGACCATTCCCTGGGATTCGAAAAAGCGCAGCAACACCACGGAGTCTGCAAGATAGCTGACGTCGAGCGGCGTCGTCATGTGCGCGCCGACGATGCCGTGCTGCGCGACGATCATGAGCGTCGTGACGCCGCTCTCGTTGAGGAACGACAGCAGCTCGTGCATGCGGACGAGCGGCGCTTCGACCTGGGGGATGGCGTTGAGATACCCGTTCAACCCGTCGATGAGGACGACGCGGATGCCGTCGCGCTCCACCGCCTGGCGGACGCGGAAGCTGAACTCGCCCGGCGACATCTCGCCGGGCTCGATCTGCTCCAGCGTGACCGACCCGTCGGCCAGCCGCGCGCTCAACTGCATGCCGAGCGCGTCGCAGCGCGCGACGAACGTGCTGGCGCGCTCGTCGAAGAGGAAAATCGCCGCCTTCGCGGTGGTGACGCCCGATGCCGCGTACTGCGCCGCGAGCGTCGATTTGCCGGTTCCCGCGGGCCCGATGAGCAGCGTCGTCGTGCCCGACGTCAGCCCGCCGCCGAGCAGTTGATCGAGCTCGGCAACGCCGCTTTTCACCGTCTCCTTCAGCCGCGGCTTGCCGCCATGGCGAATGGGGATCAGCTGCGGGAAGACCTCGAGGCCGCCCCGCTTGATGACGAAGTCGTGGAAGCCCTCGACCGCGGCCACGCCGCGAATCTTGACGATACGGATGCGGCGGCGCGCGCGGCCGTACTCGAACGGCAGCGTGTCGAGGAAGATGACGCCATGCGCGACGCTTTCGACCTGCAGGTCCGCGCCGCCCGCGGTCATGTCGTCGAGCAGCAGCACGGTGCAAGCCCGCCCAGCGAAGAACTCCTTCAGCGCCAGGATTTGACGGCGGTAGCGCAGCGGGTCGCGCGCGAGCAGCTTCAACTCGGAAAGCGAGTCGACGACGACGCGCATCGGCTGGACGCGTTCGACCGTGTCGAGGATGGCCTTGATCGTCTCGCCGAGCTCGACCTCCGCCGGGTGGTAGAGCGTGTACTGATCCTCCGGCTTGATGCCTTCGGATTGCGCGAGCTGGAACAGCTCCACGCCGTCGAGATGCCACCCGTGCGACGCCGCGATCGCCTTCATCTCGTGACCGGTTTCCGACAGCGTGACGTAGAGCGTCCGCTCGCCGCGATCGCGGCCAGTCAGCAGGAACTGAAGCGCCAACGTCGTCTTGCCCGTGCCTGGCGCGCCTTCGATCAGGTACATGCGCTGCGCCGTGAGGCCGCCGCGGAGCAGCTCGTCGAGTCCGGACACGCCAGTGGAGGCGTCGTCGGTTGCAGTCGTACTCATGCGGGTGGAGCGACGGTCGGGCTCATGAGGCCAATGCTAAGCGTCATCGGGAGACTCGCCAAACTTCCATACCGAATTCGACGGCTGAGGTAACGTATGCGCAGGATGAGAAGGTAACGTATGCGCATGATCAGAAACGGGATCGCCGCGGTCGCTGTCGCCGTCGTGGCCGCGACGACGAGCTCGCTCCCGCCTTCGCTGGCAGCTTCGGCGAGGCAGGTGGCACAGAGCGACTTGCCCAATCCGTATCGGACGGTGGCCAACGCCCTGGTGCTTCCCGACGGGCGTGCGTGGGGATCGACGAGCGCGGTCGAAATCGACAGAGACGGACGCAGCATCTGGGTCGCGGAGCGCTGCGGCGCCAATTCGTGCGCGGCATCGAACCTCCCCTCCATCCTGAAGTTTGACGCATCCGGAAAGCTGGTCAAGAGTTTTGGCGCGGGCGTGCTGCTCTTCCCGCACGGCATCTTCGTCGATCGGGACGGCAACGTCTGGGTCACCGACGGCCAGGACGACGCGCCGCGCGCGCAGGGGACCGCGGCGAACACGCTGGCTGGCCCGCCGCCTGGCGCGACGCGCGGCAACCAGGTGTTCAAGTTCAGTCCGGACGGGAAGCTGCTGATGACGCTCGGCACCCGCGGCGGCGCCGCCGCGCCCGGCTTCTTTTACCAGCCGAACGACGTGCTGGTCGCGCCAAATGGGACCATCTTCGTCTCGGAAGGCCATGGCGGCAGCAACTCGCGCATCCTGAAGTTCTCGAAAGACGGGAAGCTGCTGAAGACGTGGGGTGCGAAGGGATCGGGCGACGGTCAACTCGACGGCCCGCACGCGCTGGCGATGGATTCGCACGGGCGCCTGTTCGTGGGCGACCGGAGCAACAACCGCATCGTGATCTTCGACCAGGAGGGGCGGCAGCTCGACGTGTGGCGGCAGTTCAGCCGGCCGAGCGGGATCTACATCGACAAACGCGACGTCATCTACGTCGCGGACTCGGAATCCGAGTCGGTGTCGCGGAATCATGACGGCTGGAGGCGCGGCATCCGCATCGGCAGCGCGCGCGACGGCTCGGTCACGGCGTTCATCCCGGACCCCGTGGAGAAGGCGACCGGCACGAGCGCGGCCGAAGGGGTGGCAGCCGACGCCGACGGCAACATCTACGGCGCGGAGGTCGGCCCAAAGGGCGTGAAGAAGTACGTGCGCGGGTCGACTCCCTCCGCTCGCGCGGGGCAAGCCATTCCGCGTACTGCCGATGGCCGACCCGATCTGCAAGGTATCTGGAAGCATGGTGCGTTGCCGCCGACGGGAACCCTGCCCTACCTGCCGGCTGCGCTGGCGAAGCAGCGCGAGAACTTCGCACAACGGGCGACCGCCGACCCGCTGGCGCAGTGTTTCCTGCCGGGCGTGCCTCGCATCATGCTGCTCGATTACCCGTTTCAGATCTTTCAGATGCGAGACGCCGTCGCCATGACCTTCGAGTGGCAGCACGTCTTCCGTTTGATCTACACGAACGGCACCACCGCCTCGACGCCGCTTCCCTTCTGGATGGGCGACTCGCGCGGCCGCTGGGACGGAGACACCTTCGTCGTCGACGTCACCAACCACAACGATCAGACGTGGTTCGACGCGCAGGGCGACTACCACAGCGACGCGCTTCGCGTCACCGAGCGCTACACGATGCTCGACGCCGACACGATCCGCTACGAGGCGACGATCACTGATCCGATGGTGTACTCGCGCCCGTGGACGATCAGCGCGCCGCTCGAGCGTCAGAAGACCACCGTGGGCCGCGTGCTGGAGTATCCGTGCCGCGCGGACCTGGAAGAGGCGCGCGGCGAATTCAAGCCCGAGCCGCGCACCTGGTATCGCAGGGATGCGCCGCGGGTCACACCGTTCTCGACAGAGAGGCGCGCGACTGAGTCCGCGCCCGCCGCGCAGGGGTCCTTCGCGCGAATTTCGGATGGAAAACCTGACATCTCCGGGTTCACGGAGGCGGATGCCGGCGGCGCGAACTGGGGATTCGAGCCGCACAACGAACCGTTCACACCCGGCGGCCGCGGCGTGTTGATCGATCCGAAGACGGGCGGGCTGCCGTACCAGGACTGGGCGCGCGCCGAGAAGCAGGATCGGTATATGAACCCGGCGCGCGGCTATGACGACCCCACCGCGCACTGTTTCCCCGGTGGCGTGCCGCGAGCGCTCTACGTGCCGTCGCCCTTCTACATCATCCAGACACCCACCTACGTGGTTATCCTCCTGGAACGGATGTCCTGGCGCATCATCCCGCTGGACCGCCGGGCACACCTGCCGGATACAATCCGCCTGTGGCAGGGTGACTCACTCGGCCGCTGGGTAGGCGACACGCTGGTCGTCGAAACGACGAACCTGAACGGCAAGACGTGGCTGAACGAAGTCGGCGACGTGATCAGCCATGCGGCGACGGTCGTCGAGCGGTTCACGCCCGTGAGCGCGAGCGCGATGCAGTACGAGGCGACGGTCAGCGATCCAATCGTCTTCACGCGTCCGTGGACGATTGCGATGCCGCTCAAGCGCAATCCGAAAGGGGAGCTGCTCGAGGTCGCGTGCCTCGAGGACAACCAGGACCTGGCGCACCTGAAAGACGTGAGGGACGGGACCAGACGATGAGAACACGGTTCGCGGCGGGTCTGACAGGGCCCGCCCTACTCGGCGCGGTCGTGCTCGCGTGGGCTGCCACGGCGTCGGCGCATCATTCGTTCACGGCGGAATTCGACATCAACAAGCCGATCACGCTCACCGGCGCGGTGACCATGGTCCGCTGGTCGAACCCGCACGGCTGGATCTACATCGACGTCAAGGGCGAGGACGGCAAGGTGGTCAACTGGGCGTTCGAGACCGCCGCGGCCAACGCGCTCTACAGGCGCGGGACGCGGCCCGAGGATTTTCCCATCGGCACGCAGGTCACGATCGACGGCTACCTGGCACGCAACGGGACGCCGACCGCCACGAGCGGCAAGCTGACGTTCGCCGGCGGCCGCACCATCACGATTGGCGCCGGCGCCGTGGCCGGCGAAGGCAATAAATAGGGGCGATGGATCGATCGATTCGAGTCCTCACTGGCGTGATGGCGGCCGCGGCCTGGATAGGCGGCTGCGGCAGCACGTCTCCCGTTCCATCGCCCTCGCCCCTACGGCCGTCGGCAGACTATCCGTCACTGGTCGGTGACTTCGGCCGCTGGGCCACCAAGGGGAGCACCGTCGTGGTGCGGTATCGCGACAGCGGCGCCTCATTCGAGTATGCGTGCGAAACCAGGCTGAACATTCAGACGCAGAACGGCGGGACCTTCGGCGGATTCGCCGAAGTCCAGGGCGCGAACACCAACAGCGACAGACAATGTGACTATTTCGCTGCGTTCACGGCGGAAATGTCGTCCGACGGCGCCATCAAGAGCTTTGCTCCGGATCGGACGTATCGCACGATTGATTGCACCTCTGTTTCCAATCCGACGATCAGCGGAACCGCGGGCCGCACGTCCATCCGTATCGTGCTGACCGATCGCGCAACCTGCAAGGATCCGGTCGGCCAGCCTCACGACGCAGATCGCACCCTGACCATGTCCGTCATCGAGCGATAGACGAGCCGTGCACGCCGGGTTCGTCGCCGACGATGGTCACCCATTCGCCGGCAGCCGAACAGAAATCGTCGTTCCCTTCCCTTCCACGCTGTCGGCGTGAATGTCTCCTCCGTGCGCGACGACGAGGTTCCGCGCGATCGTCAGCCCCAGGCCGGAGCCGCCGGACGATCGTCCCTTGTAGAAGCGGTCGAAGATCTTCGGCACGTCCGCCGCGGCGATGCCGGAGCCGGTGTCGCTGACTTTCACCTCAATCGAACCGGACGTTGACGAAGCCGCGATAACCACGCGGCCTCCGGCCGGCGTGTGGCGCAATGCGTTCGAGAGCAGGTTGGTCAGCACTTCGCGAATGCGAAGCGGATCGACCTCCACCAGCGGCAGGTCGGGCGCCGCGTCCACCGTCAACGTGACGTTCCGCTCCACCGCCTCCGCGGAGAACGCCGCGACCGCGTCGTGCATCAGGATGCCGATGTCGGTCGATTCTTTCTGCAGGGCGAGCGTGCCGCTTTCGGTGTGTGCGAGCGTACGAAGGTCGTCGACGAGGCGCGTCAGCATCCTCGTTTCCTGCAGCACCGCGTTGATCTGCGCTTCGTCCCTGGGATAGACACCGTCGAGCATCCCCTCGAGCCTGCCCTGCAGGACGGCGAGCGGCGTCCGCAGCTCGTGCGCGACGTCGCCCATCAGGTGGCGGCGCTGGAGATCCTGCGCCTGCAGCTTCGTCGTCATGCTGTTGAACGCGCGCGCGATCGCGCGCATCGAATGGGGGCCGTACTCCCGGGCGCGAACCGAGTAATCGCCTTCCGACACGCGATCCGCCGCCTCGACGATGTCGCCGAGAGGGGCACGGAAGCGGCGCATCACGGGAATCAGCCATGCGAAGACGAACACGAGCCACAACAGCGGAACAAACTGCCGCAGGGGACGCAGCGGGCCGCCGACGGCCGCGCCCGGCAGCAGCCACGAGACCACCGCGTTGGCGCCGGCGAACATCAGCAGCACGCAGACCAGGAACAGCAGGCTGACCCGCCGCTCGAAGCGCGTGCGCCGATAGCGCCAGGCGCCCGGCCCGAACCGCGGCGGCCACGGCTCGTTGTCGGGCCACCATGGCGGTTGCCGACGCCGTCTCGCGTGCCATCCCGAATCGCGGCTCATGATTCGGCGAACTTGTACCCCATGCCGTACACGGTGAGGATGTACCGCGGGCGGCGGGAGTCGGGCTCGATTTTCCTGCGGATGTTCTTGACGTGGGTGTCGATGGCGCGCTCGAAGGCGTCGACGTCGGTGCCGCGCACCGCGTCGAGCAGCTGCGCGCGGGTGAGGATGCGGCCCGGCTGCCGCGCGAGCGCGGCGAACAGCTGGAATTCCGTCGTGGTCAGGTCGATCGGCGCGCCCCTGCGCGATACCTGCATGCGGGTGCCGTCGATGACGAGATCGCCGCGCCGCAGGACCTCGCCGCCGGCGCCCGCGGCATCGGCGCGCCGCAGCACCGATCGCACCCGCGCCACGAGCTCGCGCGGGCTGAACGGCTTGGTCATGTAGTCGTCGGCGCCGAGCTCGAGACCGGCCAGCCGATCGGGTTCCTCGATTCTCGCGGTGAGCATGATGATCGGCACGTCGCCCTCGCGCCGCAGCGTCCTGGCGACCTCGAGGCCGTCCATGCGCGGGAGGCCGAGGTCGAGGACGATCAGGTCGGGCCGCTGCGCACGCGCGACCGCGAGGGCGTCGACGCCGTTGCTGGCGGTGATGACGCTGAACCCGCCATGGCGCAGGTAGTCACCGGCGATCTGCGCGATTGACGGTTCGTCGTCGACGACGAGGATGGTCTTCATTCGGCCGATTCGTAGGGCGGGTACCGCGGCGCGGACGGGCGCCATCGTGACGCGGACCCGCCACTACCTAGGATCCGCCCCCATTGTGGAGGAATTATGGAGGGGTCAGGCGCTCCGCGGGAATCTTCACGATGAACGCGTCCAGCCGGTCCCCGCCAAGGTTGGTGGTCCAGATGAAATAACGGCCGGTGACATCGAGGTTCCCCTTCGGCCGCTTCGCGTAGTCCTCGCTGCCGCCGCCCGGCGCGTTCGGGTCGGTCATCACCTGGCCGACAACGAGCACGTCGAGCGAGCCGTCGGTGTTCCGGTTCGGGTCGAGCGGGAAGCAGACGATCTCGTCGGCCATGTCAGGCGTCGCGCTCGCATTGCTGCCGCACGCGTATTGCGACTCGGGCGCGCCCGCGACGGCGTTGCCGTGCGCGACGTGGTTGGCGGCCGCGATGTCCCAACGCTTGTTGTAATGCACGACGGGACCGATGGGCCGCTCGGTGCTCGTCACCGGGAACTTCAGGAGAATCGTCGCGTTCGGCAGGCCGTTGTAGTTGTCCGCGCCGACCGCGTAGCCGTACCCCATGTCGAGGTGGCCGAGCGCCCCGTTGACACCCTCGATGACCGATTGCTGTCCCGTCGCGAGATCGATGATGCGATTGACGCGCGAGCCGTCCGTCCGCCCCTCGAGCATCGCCAGCCAGCGGCCTGACTTGTCGATGTGGCACTCGTCGAAGACGAACCCGTCTGGCGACGCCACGTAGACGACGCCTGACGGGCGCGAGACGACGCATCCGATACGCTGCCAGTCGGCGTTCTGGACCGACGCCGAATGCACGCGGTCGTCATCGCTCGAATGCGGCTGCGTCAGGTACTGCGCCTCGGCCGGGCAGATCGCCGGACGCGGGCACGCGTTCAGGTCGATTGCCGGCTTCCGATCGAATTTTCGCGTCAGCACGTCATAGCGGCGCAACGTCGTGCCGCCAACGAGGAAGGTGTACAGCTTGGTCGGCTGCGTGCCGCTGAAGTACCACCCCTCGCCCGTGCTCCAGTGGTAGGGGCTGTTCTCGCCGAACAGCGCACCGAGATTGCGGACGGCGTCGGTCGTCTTGTCGTAGCGCAGCAGCGTCGGGCCGGCGCCGCCGCGGTTCGTGTCGGTGCCGAGGAAGACGTACATGTAGCGGCTCCCGACATGGTTGTTGATGTTGCGCCAGTACGAGTAGCCGACATACCAGAGACAATCAGCACCACCGGCGCAGTCGCTCGCGCTCGTCAGCCGCACCGCGTCGGTGTTGTAGGGCGCGGGGAAGGTGAACGCCCCTGTCGCGCCATCGGCCGGCAGGAAGGCCGCGATCGTGGAGGCCGAAAAGCGCGCGCGCAGCTGCGGCGAGCCCGCCTTCTCCGTGAAGCCGCCGCCGGGAGGAGGCGGGGGCGCCACGGCGATCACGGCGTCGCGAATCGACGCGCCCATGCTGAGGAGCGACGAATCGAGCAGCAGCGGCAGTTGCGGAACGTGCGCGCTCTCCATCAGGTAGTGGCCGTTCCTGCTGTACTGCACGCGTCCGTTCGCAATCGAGATCCGAAACACGTCGCCGGCCGCGTACGGCGTGTCGCCGCCGGCGTAGACGCCGTTTTCGAGCACATCGGCCCCTCCGCCGCCGTTGAAGCGGAACCCGAAATCGATGTCGGCGTACGTCGTGTCATCGTCGCCGTGGCTGAGACCGGCCATCCACATCGTGTTGAGCTCGCCGACCGTGAATTCGACATAGCCGTCGGTGCTCAACTGTTCCACTGACGCCGCGCCACCGTCCTGGCAGCCGTCACACCCGGTCGTCTTCTGCACGATCGTGCCGGTGACGGTGGCATTAATGACATTGCTCCACGTCATCTGTGTCTGCGCGCGCGACGGCGTGGCGACGCCGTATATCAGGAGGAGAAAAAGGCTGAGCCTTAGCCGTATGGGTGAGGTCACGAAGCGCGGCGGGAGCAAGAGACGAGCCCGCCTTCGCTCTGACGAGCTACGGCGGGCAAGCCCCGGAAGGCGTCGCGGGTGGGAAGCCCGTTACGTCAGCGCGGCGAAATCCTCGTCCGTCAGCGCGACGGCCGAAGCGGCGACATTCTCCTCCAGGTGTTTCCGCCGCGACGTCCCCGGAATCGGCAGCATCACCGTCGCGCGGCGCAGCAGCCATGCGAGCGCGATCTGCGCGGGTGTGGCGTTATGGCGCTTCGCGATCGCTGCCAGCCCGCTGCTCGCGCGCGGGGCACGCCCCAGCATCCTGCGCACGCTCTGCTTGACGCCCTTCCTGGCGACCTCTCCCGCCTGCAGCGGATACCACGGGATGAACGCGATGCGCTCGCGCTCGCAGTAGTCGACGACCTCGTCCCAGTCGCGATCGACCAGGTTGTACTGGTTCTGCACCGAGGCCACGGGGAAGAAGCGCCGCGCGCGATCGATCTGCGCGACGTTCACCTCGGACAGGCCGACGTGCCGGATCTTCCCCTGCCGCTGCGCCTCCTGCAGGAAGCCGAATTGATCGACCTCCGGCACCTTCGGATCGATGCGATGCAGCTGATAGAGGTCGATGCGATCCACGCGCAGCCGGCGCAGGCTGCCGTCGAGCTCCTCGCGAAGCCGCTTCGGGTGCGCATTCACCTCCCACTGGTGCGGACCGCTGCGGTCGTAGCCGCCCTTCGTGGCGATCACGAGCCCGGAGGGATATGGCTGCAGCGCTTCGGCGATCAGCTCCTCGCTCACCCGCGGACCGTAGGATTCCGCGGTGTCGATGAGCGTGATCTGCAGCTCCATCGCGCGCCGCAGCGTGGCAAGCGCTTCCGGCTTGTCGGCCGGGGGACCCCAGACACCGTCCCCTGTGATGCGCATCGCGCCGAATCCCAGACGATGAACCGGCAGGTCCCCGCCGAGGAGAAAGGTGCCGCTAAGCGCGGCAGTGGGAACGGTCGTAGCACTAAAGGGCATATGACTCCCCTAATACGGAGGATTTGATGCCGGAAAAAGTTGGCGAACCATTTGCTCAAGGTCGAGGCGGCATGTGGAGCGATCATCTTGACCCAACTCATCCTCCCCTTGTTCATCAACCTTCTTTTCACGACGGTAGGCCATGGAACCCCTGCTACAGGAATTGCGGACGTTCGTCATCGATAACTTTCTCTTCGGAGATGCCTCGGGCCGCTTCGCCTTCAGCAACGACGACTCATTCCAGGAACGCGGTATCGTCGATTCGACAGGCATCCTCGAACTCGTCTGCCACCTCCAGGAGCGCTATGGCATCGAGATAGCCGACGCGGAGCTCGTCCCCGACAACCTCGACTCGGTCGAGAAGGTCGCGCGTTTCCTCGAGCGCAAGCAGCGCCAGCAGTCGTGCGCCGCATGACGTGGGGGTCGCTGACCGAACGCGCGTTGACGCTGGCCCGCACGCCGCGGCTGCTGCTCGCCCAGAAAGTGCTGCGCCGCGTGCCGCTGCGGCCGGTTGACGTCGGCAAGCTCTGTTTTCTGCAGCTGGATCGCGTGCCCATGGTTCCGCGCGCCATGCTGCGCGGGGATGCACGCGTCCGGTTCGCGACCGCGAACGACCTTGCCGCGCTCGCGGCGCTCCAGGACAAGACGTCGCTCTTCCGCGCGCGGTTCGCCGAAGGCGACCGCTGCATCGTCGCGGTCGTCAACGGCCGGGTCGTCGGCTACGAGTGGTTCTCCGACAACCCGGTCCATCGCGAGACGGCATGGGGATACGCCATCACAATCCCCGGCGGCTACATCTACGCCTACGACGCCTACATCGATCCGGCGTACCGCAACACGGGCATCTGGCTCCGCTTCAAGGCGCACCTGGCGGAGTGGATGGCCGGCTGCGGCAAGCGCGGTGTCCTCACGTTCGTCGACTACGGCAACTGGCCGTCGCTGCGCACCCACCTCCGGTTCGGCTTCGAGCCCACCGAAACCGTGCTCGCGCTGCGCGTCGTCGGCCTGCGGTTGTTCCGCCGGATGCGCGCGGTGAGCGCGGCGGCGTGGTCGTACCTCGCCTGGCTGGCGATTCACCCGTCGCCGCTGCACGTGCATTACGCGGCGCGCGTGCTCCACGCGGCCGCCGCCGTCGCCCACCGCTAATCGAGTCAGACGCTGGTCGGCGCCGCCGGACCGCGGTCGTCGTGCATCCGGGCGTGCGCGCGCCGGTGCCATTCATCGAACCGCGACGGCCCGTCATCGGGGTAACCGTAGTACCGCCACCGCCTGCGCCATCCCCATCCGAACAGTCCCGAGAAAATCACGCGCAGTACGAACACGAAGAACAGGATCGTCAGCAGCGGTCCGAAGAACCCGACCCGCCACGGCCGGTAATAGCCGTACGGGTAATACGGGTACGGCGGCAGCGGCGCCGCCTGTGCGCCGCCGGGCGTCGCCGGAGCCGTCACCGCGGGCGGCGGTTGTAGGGCGATTCCCCGTGACACTCCCGCCTGATACGCAATTGTACCGATCGCCGCCGCGGCGACGAGCGCCAGCATCACGATCGCCCACCGCCTGATTACAGATTCGCGTTCCATCACCTTCCTCCTTCATGAAGAAAGTGTGGCAAGCGATTGTGGAGCAACTATGAAGTTGCTCTTCGCGTGCGCGTGTGGGATCGTTCGGCTCCTCCCAGGGCCCCACGCGTCCCCCCCGTTTACTTCCACGACAGCGAAGCTCCCCCCTTCACGTTGACGACGGACGTGTGCGCGCGTGTGCGCATACGAAACGGAGGAGCGATATGAAACCACGACTGTCGATTGTCACCATTGCAGCATGGATGATGGCCGCCGCATGGGCCATCGTTCCGCGAGCCGTATCGACGGCGGACCTGCCGGACGCGCTGACCGGTTTCTCCGATCTGACCAACGGCGTCCTCACCCAGGCGGCGTTCGACGCCGCGCGTGAGGTCTTCAACGAGCAGGAGTCGATCGCCGAAGGCCTCGGCCCCGTCTACAACGCGCAGTCGTGCGGCGAGTGCCACCAGAACCCGGTGAGCGGCGGCGTCAGCCAGATCACCGAGGTTCGTGCCGGCCACACGAACAGCTTCGGGCGCTTCTTCGATCATCCCGGCGGGTCGCTGATTCACAGCCGAGCCATCGACGCCACCGCGCAGGAACATGTGCTGTCGGGGAACGAGACGCGCACGCTGCGGACGTCCCTGAACACGCTCGGCGACGGGTTCGTCGAAGCGATCGACAGCAATACGCTGCTGGCGATCGCCGCGCGGCAGCCTGGACTCAGTGGCGGCGCCATTGCCGGCCAGGCCATCCGTGTCGCCGTCGGTGAAGCGGGCGGCGCGCTCCGCGTGGGCAGGTTCGGGTGGAAGGATCAGCACGCGAGCCTGCAGTCGTTCGCGGCCGATGCCTACCTCAACGAGATGGGGATCACGAGCCCGCTGCAGCGGGTCGAGAACACGACCAACGGGCGTTCGGTCGCGCTGTACGACCGCGTCGCGGATCCCGAGGACGACGGTGACGACGTCGAGACCTTCGCGCAGTTCATGCGCTCGACCATGGCTCCGGCACGCGATCCGGACCTGTCGATCACGCCGGAAGCCCAGCGCGGCGAACGCCTGTTCGGCGCCATCGGCTGCAACATCTGCCACGTGACGTCAATTACCACCGCCCCCGCCGGGACGGCCATCAACGGCGGGGCGCTCGTCGTGCCCGCCGCGCTCGGCAACAAGACGATTCACCCGTTCAGCGACTTCCTGCTGCACGACGTCGGCACCGGCGACGGCATCGTGCAGGCACCCGCGCCCGCGAACAAACTGCGAACGCCGCCGCTGTGGGGCCTGCGGACGCACGACCGCTTCATGCACGACGCCGCGTCGCTGACGTTCACCAACGCGATCCTGCGTCACGACAACGAAGCGGCCGCGGCGCGCCTCCGCTTCCGGAACCTGAGCGTGGACGATCAGGAGGCGCTGCTGGCGTTCCTGTCGTCGTTGTAGAAGGGAAGGTCGGAGAGGGGAACCACGAAGAACACGAAGGACACGAAGAAAAATCTTTATAGGTTCTTCTTCGTGATCTTCGTTCCTTCGTGGCTCGTATTTCTTCGTGACCTTCGTGCCGGCCGTCAGGCCTTCGTGGCTACTCCGCGACGATGGTCAACTGCGGGACGACGTTGATGAACGGATTGAAGGTCGCGGTGCGGCCGAAGCGATCGGTGGCGGTCACCGTGTAGCTGAGGCGCCCGGGCTGCGCGTCCATCGGCACGATCCAGACGCCGGTCCACATCTCCGACGGCTGCCGTGGATACTCGTCCGCCGGGAATCCGCCGACGCCGCGCCAGCGCGTCGGGAGGTCGATGGTCCGGCCCATGTAGTTGACGTGAACCACCATCGTCGTGCTGTTCTCGGTCTCGCCCGTGCCGCCGTCGATGGCGGTCATGCGGAAGCCGACCTGCTGGCCGCGCTTGAAGCGGTTGGTCAGGATGCAGTGGGTCGGCGCCGTTCCCGGCTTGTCGAAGCTGGCGAGGTCGCCCCAGATCACCAGCTTGCCCTGGCCATGCCCTGGCTGCGCCGCCGGTGGTGGCGGCGGCTCGCCGCGTCCACGTCCGCCGCCGCGCCCCTCGGCGGGCTGCTGCTGCCCCGCGACGGCGGTCGCGAGCGTCATCGCCATCGCCAGCGTGCCGGCGAGGAACAGGAAGGTGCTCAGACGTCTGCTCATTGATTCCCCCGTCCTCCACGTCCTCCGCGGCCCGCCGCGTTGGCGCCGGCGGCGCCCTGTCCACCACCACGCTGTCCCCCACCGCCCTGGGCGCGCACTTCGGGCTTCGGAAATCCGTTGTGGTAGATCGTGAGATAGCGGATGTCCCTGCCGTTCTCATCGAGCCAGCCGACCGACTGCTGGAAGAAGTCGGGCACCGGGTAGCCGGCTGGCACCGTTCCCTCGATGATGTACAGCTTGTTCTCGTGCATGTAGATCGCGGCCGACGTGCGCGACTTGTCCTTCTCGTTGACGAGGTTCACCATGTTGCCTTCGACGAGGTTCATGTTGGCCCAGCCCAGATACACGGGCTTCTCGCCGGGGCGCTGCATCAGCTCCCACGTCGCGTGGATAACCGCGCCCTCGATGTCGGGCTTCCAGTAGCCCGCGCCCGTCGAACTGCCCGACCCCGTGTTGCCGGAGCACGCTTCCGCACCCGGCGGGCAGGCCTTCGCCTTTTCGGTCGCGATCGCCTGGATGTTGGTGTAGTCGACGACCGTCACCTTGAAGTGGCTCTGTCCCTGGTCCACGCTGTAGATGCGCGAGGGGAGCACCGACTTGAACTCCGACGTGTAGGTCGTGTCGGTGACCTTCGGCTGCGCGGGAAACACGATCGAGAAGCGATCCTGCATGCTCTTGAACTCGACGTACTCCTGCGCTGAGGAAATCCCAAATCCCAAGATCCAAATCCCAAATCCCAATAGCAAGACCCCAAATCGCATGACGATTCCCCTACCGCGCCTGCGGCGTGCCCTGCCCCTGCCCGGCGCCCTGCCCACCGCCCTGGCCCTGTCCGGCGCCCGGTCCCGGCGCGCCGCCGCGCCCCGTCGGCGGTTTCGGGAACCCGTTGTGATAGAGCGTCTGATAGCGGATGCCGTTGCCGTTCTCGTCGAGCCATCGAATCGACTGCTGGAAGAAGCCGGGCTCGGGATAGCCGGCGGGCACCGTCCCCTCGAGGATGTACAGCTTGTTCTCGTGCATGTAGATGCCGGCGGAGGTACGCGACTTGTCGGCGTTGGTCATGTAGATCATCGTGCCTTCGACCAGATCGATGTTGTTCCAGGCCATGTACGTGATCTTCGCGTCGCGCTGCATGAACTGCCAGGTGGCGAACTTCTCCGCACCCGCGAGATCTGCCTTCCAGTAACCAAGCCCGGTCGAACTGCCGCCGCCCCTGCACGTTTCCGCACCGGGCGGGCACGACTTGGACCGCTCCGTCGCGATCGCCTCGATGTTGCCGTAGTCGACGACGGTGACCTTGAAGTGGCTGTTGCCGGAATCGGCGCTGTAGACCTGCGCGGGCAGCATGGAGCCGAACTGCGACTTCCACATCACCTGCTCGACCTTCGGCTGCACCGGGAAGGTGACGCCGAACCGGTCGTCCTTGCTCGTGAACTCGACGTATTCCTGGGCGAGCGCCGATCCCGCAAGGGCGAGGACGAGGGCCGCCGAAACCGCACTCAGACGCATGGATGTCCCTCTGGCTTGCAGATGTGTTACCGGGGTGGACCGACTCTAGACGGTACGCCTCCGACAGTCAAATGGCGGGCTTTTTCGCACCCCATTACTGCTTGACCCCCCGGCGACGTGCGTGATACCAACTGCACCACGTCGTAGCCGGACCCACCGTCTCGCGCGCGTACCCGCAGCCTCTGGCCGCTTCCACTTAGGAGGGATGCGATGGATCGCCCGAAGGTTTGTGCCCTGGTCGTCGTTTGTAGTCTTCTGCTCGCAGCAACCACCGCATCGGCGCAGAGTTCCAACGGCGCCATCGCGGGCGTCGTGAAAGACGCATCGGGCGCCGTCCTGCCCGGCGTCACCGTCGAAGCCGCCAGCCCCGCCCTGATCGAGAAAGTCCGCTCGTCGGTCACCGACGGCCAGGGCCTCTACCGGATCGTCGATTTGCGTCCGGGCACCTACATCGTCACCTTCACCCTGCCTGGTTTCAGCACGCTGAAGCGCGAGGGACTCGAGCTGACCGCCGGGTTCACGGCAACCGTGAACGCTGACCTGAAGGTGGGCGAGCTCGCGGAAACCATCACCGTGTCAGGTGAGACTCCCGTCGTGGACCTCCAGAACGTGCGGCAGCAGACCACGCTGTCGCGTGCGACGCTCGAGGCGCTGCCGACGACCGGGCGCATCAGCCAGCTCGTGAACTTCATCCCCGGCGCCGTCATTGGCAACCCTGTCTGGCAAAGCACCGGGGGCCTCGACGAGCGTGCGAATGCCTTTTCGGCGCATGGCGGACGGTTTGACGACAACGTGCCCATCATCGATGGACTCGCGCAGCGGCTGCAGGGCGGCGCGGTCTTCGTCTTCAACCAGCTGACGATGCAGGAAGTCAGCGTCGAGACCGGCGGCATCTCCGCCGACCGTAACACCGGCGGCGTGCAGATGAATATCGTCCCGAGAGACGGCGGCAATACCTTCTCCGGCGCGTTCAACACGTCGCACACGATGCCGTCGCTCCAGGCGGACAATCTCACCGACGAGCTGCGCGCGCGAGGCTTGAGCTTCTCCTCGTCGCTGAAGAAGCACTACGACACCGGCGGCGCGTTCGGCGGCCCCATCCTGCGAGACAGACTGTGGTTCTTCGCCGGCACGCGGATCGGTGCGAACCAGCAGTATCAGCAGGGAAACTATTTCAACAAGCTGCAGAACCAGCGCGTCGGCACCGACCCGGTGTACCGCGTGACGTTCTACGAGCCGGATCTGAGCCGGCCGGCGTTCACCGACGATTACTACCGCGACTTCAGCCTGCGCCTCACGTTGCAGGCATCGAAGAAGAACAAGTTCGTCGTGTCCTACGAAGCGCAGCCGAACTGCAGCTGCTTCTGGCCCATCCTCGAGCTCGGTCCGCAGAACAACGTCCAGGGCACACCGGAAGCCGTGGGCGCCCACAACTACAAGGTCAACTACCTGCCGCTCGTCACCTGGACGTCGACGGTCAGCAGCCGCCTGCTGATCGAGGCGGGCGCATCGGCCAATGTCTTCGACAACGAAACGATGCGGACCGATCCGAGCGTCGGCATCGACACGATCGCGATTACCGAGCTGTCGACGAACTTCCGCTATGGATCGCGCGCGCTCAGCCTAACGCATGCAGGCGGTTACCGCATTCAGCACAATCGCCAGTATCGCCAGCGTGCATCGGTGTCGTACATCACCGGTCAGCATGCCCTGAAGACCGGCGTCGATCTGGCTGAGTACTCCGAAGGCGCACCGGACTGGGCCAACGACGCGAACCAGATCAACGGTGCGCGTTCATACACGTTCCGCGATCGCATCCCGCAGCAGGTCACGATCTGGGCGGTGCCGTTCGAGGCGCTCTGGCGCTCGCGCGACATTTCGGCCTACGCGCAAGATCAGTGGACGATCGACAAGCTGACGCTCAATCTCGGCCTCCGCGTCAACAACTTCAACGGCCACGCGCCCGAAACGCGCATGCCCGCCGGACCGTGGGTTCCCGCCCGCGTGTTCCCGGCGACGAAGAACGCCCCGAACTGGACCAACGTGAATCCACGCATCGGCGGCGCCTACGACCTGTTCGGCGACGGCAAGACCGCCGTGAAGGCGTCGCTCGGGCGATATACGCCGTACTCGATCGCGGCCGTCGACATTCCCGCGAACAACCAGGCGAACAGCACGGTCCGGACATGGAATGACGTCAACGGCAACTACGTGCCCGACTGCGACCTGCGCAGTTCGGCGACCAACGGCGAATGCGGCCCGTGGTCCGACCTGTCGTTCGGGCAGATCCGTGCGGGCAGCACCCGGCGCGTGGCCGATGCGCTCGGCGGCGTCAATCTCCAGGACTACAACTGGCAGCTCGGCGCGCAAGTGCAGCACCAGCTCCGGCCGAACGTCGCGCTGAACGTCGGCTACTTCCGCACGTGGTACGGCAACTTCCTCGTCACCGACAACCAGGGGATCACGGCGAGCGACTTCGACCCGTACTGCGTCACGGTGCCGAGCGATTCGCGACTGCCCGGTGGCGGCGGCAACCAGGTCTGCGGCCTCTACGACATCAAGCCCGCCGCCTTCGGGCGCGTGGACAACGTCGTCACGCAGCACACGCATTACGGCAAGCAGTCGGAGGTCTTCAACGGTGTCGACGTCGGGCTCGAGGCCCGGCTGGCGCGCGGCGCGCGCTTCCAGGCCGGCGTGAGCTTCGGCCGCACGACCACCGACACGTGCGACCTCAACAGCCTGCCGCAGGTGCTGCCGAACTTCATCGGCGGAGTGGCGGTCTCGACCACGACGGTGACGCCTCGCACGGACGACTTCTGCCACGTCGCCCGGCCGTGGACGGCGGCCACCGGCCTGAACCTGGTCGCCATCTACCCGCTGCCCTGGGATTTCCAGTTCAGCGCGCTGTATTTCGACAAGCCGGGCATCATGAGCGTCGCCAGCCGCGCCTACACGAACGCCGAGATTCGGCCGTCGCTCGGCCGCGATCTCGGGCAGTGCCGCGGCGTCACGCCCTGCAACGCCACCGTGGTCATCAACACGGTTCCGGACAACAGCTACTTCGAGGATCGGCTGCGGCAGACCGACATCCGCTTCTCGCGGTCGTTCCGCGCCGGCAGGCTCCGGGTGCGCGGCAACGGCGATCTCTACAACCTGTTCAACGCGAGCAACGTGCTCAGCATGACCACGCGGTACGCCGGCGCAACGGGAGGCCAGTGGCTGCGACCGCTGCAGATTCTCGGCGGCCGGATGTTCAAGTTCAGCGCGCAGGTCGATTTCTAAATGCAGGCGGACCTCAGGGTCCGCCTCTACGCCGGCGTTGTAACGAGATGCGGGCCTTCAGACCCACCTCGTAACGTAGAGGCGGGCCTTTAGGCCCGCCTACCAGGGAGAGCGATCGTGAAAAGAACAGTTGTCGTTGCAACCACGGTCCTCGGTCTCACCGTCGCGCTGCTGGTGCAGACCCACGCGCAACAGCAGCAGCAGCGCATCTCGAGCATTCCTTCGGGCGGCACGCCCCTTGTCGCCGACAAGGACGTCAATGGTCCGGTGCCGCGCCTGCCGGATGGCCATCCGGACCTGTCGGGACCGTGGCTCGGCGCCGGCTCCAACGCCGACATCGAACGTGAAGGCGGCTTGAAGCCAGGCGAACTTCCGCTGTTGCCGGCGGCGAAGCAGCTGCGCGACAGCCGGAAGGAGCAGGACGAACCGTACGTCGCCTGCACGCCGATGGGCGTGCCGCGGATGAACCCGTATCCCTGGAAGATGGTCTTCAGCCTCACGCCGAAGGGCGTCACGGAGATCTACATCCTGCACGAGCTCGGCGACGCGGGCGCGCACCGCGTCGTCTACATGGACGGTCGCAAACATCCGGACGACGTGTTCCCAACCTGGTACGGGCATTCGATCGGGCGCTGGGAAGGCGACACGCTCGTCATCGACACGGTCGGGTACAACGACAAGTTCTGGTTCGATAGCCGGGGCACCCCGCACACGGAGAAACTCCACACCATCGAGCGGTACTCGCGGCCGAACTTCGGCACGCTGATCAACGACTTCACGATCGACGATCCGGGCGCGTACTCGAAGACGGTCCAGTTGAAGTTCACGGGAAGGCGCGTCCGCCAGGACGTCGAGCTGATGGAAGACATCTGCACGGAGAACAACCAGGCGGGCATCGCGGGCGGCTACAGGCTGAATAGCGGAGAGAAATAGACGGAGGACGTATGCGAACCAAGCTCGGAATGCTGCTGGCGGGTGTGGGCTGCGTGATCGCGACAGCCCCGGCCCTTGCCCATCACGGATTCGACACCGAGTACGACGCGAGCAAGAAGTTCACGTTGAGCGGCGTCGTGCAGAAGGTGGAGTGGCAGAACCCGCACATGCGGGTCTACGTGGACGTGACCGACGCCAGCGGGAAGGTCACCACGTGGAACATGGAGATGACCAGCCCCAACACCGTGCGCCGGCAGGGATGGGGACCCAAGGACCTCGTCGCGGGCGAGAAGGTCACCTTCACGACCTACGGCGGCAAGGTCATCGAGACCCGCGGCTCTCTCGTCTCGATCAAGAAGGCGAGCGACGGCCGCGAGCTGTTCGTCGCGGGCGGACCGGACGCGTCGGTTCCCAAGTAGGACCCCCGCTCGCGTCCGGCGTGCTCTTCAGCGCGGAAACCAGCAGGAGGACGTATGACGCGTCTGCTCCGGGGATTCTGTCCAGGCACGTTCTGTCTTCGCGTCACCGGCGCCACGGCCTTCGCGCAGCTGTCCACGGCGCAATTGAGCGGCCGGGTCACTGACGAGAGTGGCGCCGTCTTACCCGGCGTTTTCAACCTGTTCAATATGTTCAACTGGGGCAACCCGGTGACGAACTTCAACTCGGGCACCTTCGGGCGGATCACGTCGATGACCGGGACGCCGCGCATCATGCAGTTCGGCGTGAAGTACGGGTTCTGACACAGGGCAACCACCAGGGAGGACCTATGAGGCGCCTGCTCCAGGCATTTTGTCTCGGCACGTTCTGTCTTCTTCTCACCACCACCAGCGTCTTCGCACAGCTGTCGACGGCGCAACTGAGCGGCCGGGTCACCGACGAGAGTGGCGCGGTCCTGCCCGGCGTCACCATTACCGCCACGCAGACCGACACCGGCTTCGTCCGCAGCGACGTCACCGACGGCAGCGGCGGCTACATCCTCTCCAACCTGCCGACGGGCCCCTACCGGCTCGAGGCGGCGCTCTCCGGCTTCCGGACCTACGTGCAGACCGGCATCGTCCTGCAGGTCGCGGCGTCACCGGTCGTCAACGTATCGCTCGTGGTCGGCAGCCTCGAGGAATCCGTGACCGTCGAAGGCGCGGCGCCGCTGGTCGACGTGAAGAGCGCGGGCATCAGCGCCGTGGTGCGCAATGAGGAGATCCTCGCGCTGCCGCTCAACGGCCGCAACCCGGTCGAACTGGTGATGATCGCCGGGGCGGCCGTGCAGACGATCACGTCGACGCAGCGCGCGCTGCCCGGAAGCCTGGGCGTGTCGGTCGCCGGCGGTCAGTCGTTCGGCGTGGCGTACGTGCTCGACGGCGCCATGCACAACAACCCGCAGGACAACCTCAACATGCCGTTTCCGTTCCCGGACGCGCTGCAGGAGTTCAGCGTGGCCACCAGCGGCCTCAGCGCCCAGAACGGCATCCACTCCGGCGCCGCGGTGAACGCGGTCACGAAGTCGGGCACGAACCGCTTCTCGGGCAACGCCTTCGAGTTCGTCCGCGACCGGCGCTTCAACGCGACCAACCCGTTCGCGTCGATCGGCCCGAACGGCAAGCGCGTGGACGACGGGCTGAACCGCAACCAGTTCGGCGGCACGTTCGGCGGTCCGGTCGTGCGCAACAAGCTGTTTTTCTTCGGCGGCTACCAGGCCACGGTCCTCCGGCAGCAGCCGGCCGCGAACATTGCCTGGGTGCCGACCGCCCAGATGCTGGCCGGCGACTTTTCGACGTTCGCCTCCCCGGCGTGCAACGGCGGCCGGCAGATCACGCTGCGCGGCGGCTTCGTGAACAACCGCATCGATCCCTCGCAGTTCAGCCGCGCCGCGCTCAACCTGGTGAAGTTCCTCCCCACCACGACCGATCCGTGCGGACAGGTCACCTACACGCTGCGCAACGACAGCGACGAGAGACAGTACGTCTCACGCGTCGACTATCAGCGCACCGCCGACGACACGATCTTCGGCCGCTACATGGCCACCAAGTTCGACAAGCCGATTCCGATGCGCGAAGGCGACACCGCACTCTCGTTGTATGACGCCTCGAACAACACGAACGTGCTGGGCTTCGATGCGCTGGCGCACTCGCTGGCGATCGGCGACACCCACGTCTTCGGCTCTAATACCGTCAACTCGCTGCGGTTCACCTACAACCGGAGCGGCGTCTACCGTCTCGCGCCCGAGACCTTCGAGCCGCACGACATCGGATCCGATGTCTACAGCTATCAGCCGCATGTCGGCGTGTTCATCGTCTCGGGCAACGGGTTCCAGATCAACAACCCGGGGCCGAGCCGGTTCACGATGCAGGCGTCGCAGGTCAGCGACGACATCACGCTCGTGCGCGGCGACCACCAGTTCGCGGTCGGCGGCAGCCTCGCCTACTGGACGTTCCACTTCCTGTCGCACGCGCGCTCGGGCGGCAACTGGAACTTCACGGGACAGCTGACGGGACTCGGCCTCGCCGACTTGATGATGGGCCGGGTCGGCCGGCTCGAACATGGCGGACCGGCGATCCTGCCGATGGACCAGTGGTACACGGGCTTCTACGCGCAGGACGCCTGGCGCATGAGCGGCCGCGTCACCCTCAACGCCGGGCTGCGGTGGGAGCCGTACCTCGGTCAGAGCGTGCTGAACGGCTCGGTCTACAACTTCAACCGCGACAACTTCGACAACAACGTGAAGACACAGCAGTACGTCAACGCGCCGGCAGGTCTCATTTACCCGGGCGATCCGGGCTTCCCGCCGGGCCGGAGCGGCCTGAACAAGCAGTGGTTCAACCTGTCGCCGCGCCTCGGCCTCGCGTGGGATGTCACCGGTGACGGCCGCACCGCGGTGCGCGGGTCGTACGGTCTCACCTACGACCTGCCGAACGGCGAGTACGAGTTGATCAACGCGAACTCGCCGCCATTCGGCAACCGCACGCTCGTGGAAGATCCTCCCGGCGGCTTCGATCACCCCTACACGCAGTTCGGCGGCGATCCGCATCCGATTCTCACCAATCGGAATACGCCGTTCATCCCCTACGGGGCATTCGGCGCCGTCGATCCCGACATCAATTCACCCCGCATCCAGCAGTGGAACCTGACCGTCGAGAAACAACTCGGGCGGGCCTGGCAGGTGGAAGCGAGCTACATCGGCAGCTACACCGACCGTCTGTGGAACCAGGTCGCCATCAATCCGGGCGTGTTTCTCGGCACCGGCCCGTGCACGCTCCAGGGCGTCTTCTACCCGTCCTGCAGCACCAACGGGAATCTCAATCAGCGGCGCGTGTTCTCGTTGAACAACGAGAATCCCGCGGCGGCGGCGCTGATTGGCAATCTCGACATCCACACCAACCTGGGCGAGCAGTCGTACCGGGGCATGAAGCTGTCGTTTCAGCGCCGCGCCGGGACGGGCCTGAGCCTCAGCGGCAATTACACGCTGTCGCGCTGCTACGGCGATCCGGCGTTCCAGACCGGCGGCTTCCCGCAGATTGCCAACGGCTTTACCGATCCCGCGCACCCGGAATTCGACCGCGGCCCCTGCGATCAGGATCGGACGCACATCGCCACGTTCACCGCGGGGATGCAGGTGCGGCGCTTCGACAACCGCGCGCTGCGCGTCGCGTTCTCCGACTGGCGCGTGTCGGGCATTTTCAGCGCGCGTTCGGGGCAGCCGATCAACGTCATCGCGGGGCAGGACCGCGCGTTCACGGGAATTCAGAATCAGCGGGTCGACCAGGTGCTCGACAACCCGTACGGCGACAAGACCCTGAACAGCTGGCTGAATCCCGCGGCGTTCGCCCTGCCGGCGCCGGGCACGCTCGGCAACTTCCAGCGCAACAGCGTGAGAGCACCGGGATTCCGCACGCTCGACGTGGCGTTTTCGCGCCTGCTGCCGTTCGCGGCGAGCCGGAACCTGGAGCTGCGCGTGGAGACCTTCAACCTGTTGAACACGTTCAACTGGGGGCCGCCGACGCTGATGAACGCCGATCGAACCCACACGAACTTCAGCTCGGGAGCGTTCGGCCGCATCACGTCGATGGCCGGCGCGCCGCGCATCATGCAGTTTGGCGTGAAGTACGGCTTCTAACTGAAGGCGGGACGCCTTTCATTTCCACGGGCCACGGAGGCACGGAGACACGGAGACTTTTACAAGTCTTCTCCGTGTCTCCGTGGCTCCTTTAACTCTTGGGGTACCAGTTCAGCAGGCGAACCTCGATCGGGCTCCCCTTCAATGCGTCGGCGAACTCCTGCGGGTTCTGACCCATGTAGTGGTACGGGATCACCATCTTCGGCTTGAACTCCTTCACGCACGTCGCGGCTTCGGCCGGCGTCATCGTGTACGGGAGGTTCATCGGCATCAGCGCCACGTCGACGTCCGTGACCCAGGTGGTCATCGCCGGCACGCACTCGGTGTCGCCCGCGACGTAGACCTGTCCCGCCTGTTTCTGCCGCACCGCCGCCAGCTTGTCGCTGAACGCCAGCACGTAGCCCTGCCCGCGCCCTCTCGGGTGGTAGAGCTGCCCGGGCGCCGGGCCACGCTGGACGTTGTACGCGGGCACTGCGATCACGGTGATGCCGGCCAGCGACTGCTCGTTGGTCCGCATCGTCGCGTTCATCATGACGGTCGGGTTCGGGATCTGCTTCATGTCCGCGACCGCCTGCGGGACCACCACCGGCGTGCCCGGCTTGCGCAGCTTCGCGACCGCGGCGGCATCGTAATGGTCGCCGTGAATGTCGGTCACGAGGATGAGATCGGCCTGTTTCGCCTTCGACAGATCCGCCATCATCGTCACCGGGTCGACGATGATGACCTTACCGCCCTGCTCGATCTGCACGCTGGCGTGACCGAGGGCGGTGATCACGATGTCGCCGCCGGGGGCCTTCACAGTAGTCGTCGTCGGCGCCTGGGCCAGCCCGATCGACGCGGTCATCACCGTCAACAACAGCACGCTCCACCGGAGTCTCATGCGGACCTCCTTTTTTGCCGGGAGCCACGAAGGCGCTGCGTGCAAGGCACGAAGCCCACCAATACGATACGGATTCTTCATGAAGACAATTCTTCGTCGGCTCCGTGAGTGCACCCGAAGGGTGCCTTCGTGGTTCGAAAACGCGGGGATTATACGTCTGAATTCCGCATTGCGGTGCCGGAAGATTACGGTATGCTCCGTCGGTGCTGGGGGCGTGTCCGCGCACCCCTTCTACGGAGGACCACCTATGACAGTCGGAGCGAGGCGAGTGTTCGCGTGCGCCACGGCGGTGACCGTGGCGTGCCTGGCGACCGTGGCTGGTGTACGAGCGCAGGGAGGGCCGGGCGGAGCCGCCGCCGCCGGCGCCGGCGAACGCGTCCCCATGGTGGAGGAGACCTTCAAGACCGTCCAGCTGCTGCGCGGCATTCCCGTCGACACCTTCTTCGAAGTGATGGGCACCTTCGCCAGCTCGATGGGCAACGACTGCACCTTCTGCCACGCGTCCAACGCCGCGCTCGACAAGTCGGCGTTCGCGACGCAGACGCCGCGCATCCAGCGCGCGCGGCAGATGATCACGATGATGAACACGATCAACAAGCAGTTCTTCAACGGGGCGCCGCGGGTCACCTGCTTCACCTGCCACGGCGGCAGCAACACGCCGAAGGCCGACCCGAGCTTCATGTCGCAGTACGGCGAGCCGGTGCTCGATCCCGACGCGCGCGATTTCCTGACGGACGCGAGCATCAACGTCAACCAGGTCTTCGAGAAATATATCCAGGCGCTCGGCGGCGCCGACAAGCTGCCGAAGCTCACGAGCTACGCGGCGAAGGGCACCTATTCAGGCTTCGACACCGACTTCAGCACCGTGCCGATCGAGCTCTACGCGAAGGCGCCGAACCAGGAGACCACCGTCGTGCATCTCACGATCGGCACGAGCACGCGCGTGTTCAACGGCACCAACGCGTGGGTGGCCGGTCCCGAGCAGCCGATGCCGCTGCTGACGCTCACCGGCGGCAACATCGATCGCGCGCGCCTGGCGGCGCTGGCGAACTTCCCGCTCGGCCTGCAGAAGGCGTATCCACAGTGGCGCGCCGGCCACACCATCCTCAACGACAAGGACGTCATCGTCCTGCAGGCGACGGTCAACGGCGACCGCGTCGCGCAGCTGTTCTTCGATCCCGCGAGCAGCCTGCTCGTGCGGCTGCTGCGCTTCACGGTCACGCCGGTCGCGTTCGTGCCGACGCAGATTGATTACGCCGATTACCGTGAGCTGCCGGGCCTCGGCGTCAAGATCCCGTTCTCGAGAACGCTGACGCAGACCTACATGCAGATGACGCTGAAGTTCGCGGAGGTGCAGGCCAACGTGCCGATCGACGCGGCGAGGTTCGCCAAGCCCGCGCCGGCGAAATTGCAGTCGGAGAAGTAGAAACGTGCGGGGTCCGGCTGAAGCCGGACTCCACCGGTAGCGTCCGCCTCGAGGCGGACCTGAAGAGTCGGCGTAGCCTTTGATGATGGAGGAGAGTATGGGAATCAATCGGACGTTGGGGGCGTTGGTCGTCGCGGGTGCGGTTGCCGTGATCGCCTCGGCCGGTCTTCGCGCGCAGGCTGGCGCGGTCACCTTCAAGCTCGGCACCTTCGAGCAGGGCGGGCGCACCTTCGTCGGCCTGGTGCTGCGCGACGCGCAGATCGTCGACATTGCCCGCGCCAACACCGCCTACGAAGGAGCCAACGCGTCAGCGCAGAAACTGACCGCGCCGGCGGACATGAAGCAGCTGATCGCGCGCTACGACGCCGAATGGCGGGCGCGGCTGATGGCGATTGCGCGTGCCGTTCCCGCCACGGGGGCGCCGGCGTACGTCTATGCCGTGAGCGCGGTGAAGATCCTGCCGCCGGTGCGGCCGACCGTGCAGCTGAATGCCGGCGGCAATTACGTCGAGCACGAGCAGGGGATCGCGACGAACGCGGCGCGCGGCGCTGCGCGTGGTGGCGCTCCGGCGGGTGGCGGCGGACGCGGCGCGGCGCCCGCGGCGCCGGCAGCCGTGTCGGCGCCGGGGATCTGGGAGCGCAAGCCGGGCGATACGCGCGACAACCCGTACCTGTTCCTGAAGTCGCCGTCGGTCATCGTCGGCAACAACGACCCGATCGTCGTGCCGCGCGGGCGCGTCCAGATCGACTTCGAATGCGAGTTCGCCACCGTCATCGGCAAGCCGGCGCACTACGTGCCGGTCGACAAGGCGGCCGACTACATCTTCGGCTACACCGCGCACCACGACGTCTCGGACCGTCAGGGCCGCGGCGACCGGAAGATGGGCGGCTCCGACTGGCTGATCGGCAAGAACCACGACACGTTCGGCCCGCTCGGCCCGTACATCGTGCCGAAGGAGTTCATCAAGGACCCGATGAACACGCGGCACACCATGTACCTGAACGGCATGGTGATGCAGGACTCGAACACCCGCAACATGAGCCACAACATCTGGGAGCTGCTGTCGTTTGCCTCGAACATCACGACGCTGAATCCCGGCGACGTGATCTCCGGCGGCAGCCCGGCGGGCACCAATCTCGAGCGGCCGGATCCGCGCTGGATGCGCGCCGGCGACTCGGCGAAGTGCGAGATCGAAGGGATCGGCGCGTTGACCAACCCGGTCGTCGCCGAATCGTCGGTCTCGACCCGTTAATCGGAGGCGGCGGGTGTAGACATCCCGCCGCCAAGGCCGGGATCCGGGATCCGGGATCCGACAGCTCCTCAGGGACTGCAGCGGATCCCGGACCCCGGATCCCGGACCCCGGATCCCGGATCCCGACCGAAAGCCCCAGTCAGCAGCGGTTGGGGATGCCGCCGGGAACGTTCCGGTATTTCGCGTGGCAGTGCAGGCAGGCCGTGGCGAGCTTGTCCGCGGCCTCGAGCACCACGTCGTCGTTCTTGGCCAGGCCCGCCTTGTTGACGCCGAGCGCCGCCTCGCGCAGCTCCTGCACCCACATCTGCCAGTCGGCGTTCTGAACGGGCGCCGGCTTGCCATTGGCGCACGGCCTGGCCACCAGCAGGAGGCTCGCCGTCTCGGCCATCGCCATGCCGCTGTTCTCCACCGCCTCCCATCCACCGTACGCGCTGGTGAACGGATCCGAGGAGGTGGACTGGTGCGCCGCCGGCTTGAAGGAGGCGGGGTCTTCGACCTGCGCGGTGAAGATGACGTTGGACTGCGGGTAGAGCGTGCCGCGCATCAGCTGCAGCATGTTCGCGTAGATGCGCGGCTGCGGCGCCGCGGCGGGGGCGGCAGCGGGCGCCGCCGCGCGCGCCCCGGCCGGCGTCGAGGCGCCGCGGCCGGCGGGCGCCGCGCCGCGTCCGCCTGGCGCCTGCGCGGCGGCCAGTCCGATGTACGCAGGGGCGAGGACCAGGATCGCGATGACGAGGACCCGCCGGACGCCGCAGCACGCCATGCACAACCTCCTACGGAAAGCCGATGTAGCGCCCGCCAAGGGCAACGATGGTCCAGAGCGAGATCGAGACGAGCGCGACCAGCTTGCACCGCGCCGGGCTGGCGTCGGCGTCGCGCGCCATCGCCACCCGCCGGCGGACCGACACCGTGAAGGCGACGACCAGGATCAGCGCCGCCATCTTCACCCAGAAAAACGTCAGCCAGTAGTACTTCGTCGCGAAGCACATGAACAGCAGGATGCCGGTGGACACCATCACCAGCAGGCCGCGCCACAGCCACCGCTCCGCGTCGTGCGCGAGCGCCGCCACGGGCTGGCCCCGCAGCCCCCACCCCAGGAGCCGCAGGTCGACGATCAGCACGGCTCCCCCGATCAACGCGAGCCCCATCAGGTGAATCGTGGCGATCACCGGAAAGACCCATGGCGAGGCGCGCATCGCGACGAGCGGCGCGGAATACTGCACCCAGCGGCAGAACTCTAGGACGGACATCGGAATTTACGAATGTACGCCGGAATCCACTCTCAGCCGAACCAGTAGGCCGAATACGCCATCATCCGTCCCGTCGTGATGATGAAGGCCAGCAGGGCCAGCGAGAGCGCGCCGGCGACGCGGGCGCGGCGCGGCGGGACCGCATCGAGATCCCAGTCAGCGACGCGGCGGTAGGCCGTCCGGCGGAACACCCAGGCGTTGAGGAGCGCCATCACCAGCGCCGCCATCTTCAGGCGGAAGAAGACGTTCTCGTAGCGGGCGAGCGGCGAGGCGTAGAACAGCAGCGAGCCGGTCACGACCATCACCAGGAAGCCGGCCTCGCTCCAGGGCACGAGCCGCGCGATGACCTGCGACGCGGGCACGTGGGTCATGGTCCGGCCCAGCAGCCGCAGGTCGATCATCACCGCGGTCCCGACGAACACGCTCACGGTCAGAACGTGCAGCATCAGGACGAACAGAAACACGTAGCGGGATTCGTGGAGCGCGATGCTCCACGGCGTGTTGCCCAGCCACTCGAAAAAACGAAAGAGCTCCACCAGAGGCCGCCCCTGGCCCCGCTGATCGCGCAGGTCTGTGAACCGACCCTACTGTTTCGAGGGCTGGCCGTCAGCGCCCGGAGCCGAGCCGCCCATGAACACCTTGCGGCCGTCCAGGTACTCGACGAACACGCCGACGCCCTTCGGCTCACCGCTCTTGGCCTGATAGCCGAACAGCTTGATCTCGGTGCCGATCGGCAGGCTCGTCTTGGTGATGCCGTTGCGCAGCAGGTTGGTCGGAGGTCCGCCCTCGACGCCCCAGTTCGTCACGCTGCCGTCGGCGCCCTTGACGTCGAGCCAGATCCACGCGTGGGGGTTCACCAGTTCGACCTTGGTGACGGTCCCCTGCAGGTTGATCGGCTTGTTCTCGTCAAATGCCGCGGCAAACGAGTGGTGCGCACGCGCCGGTACCGCGGCCAGCAGCAGACCGAGGGCAGCAATGACGCCGAGGAATTTTAATGTCATCCGCATCTGGTGCTCTCCTTCGTTCGTACGTTCCGTCATGGTGAGGTTAATTATCGCCCCGTGCGCCGAAGCCACGCAGGTCGCGCGTTCCATCGCGTTCCCGGATCTGCGTGCCGGTCACGACGTTGATCAGCCCGTAATTCTGCTCGTGGCAGGCGAACTCGTAGATCAGCGACGGGTCCACCCTCGGCATCGTCGTGTCGACCGACCAGGGCCGCGTCCAGGTCTTCGGGTCGGTGACAGTGTACTCGTACCGCATCGTGTTCGGCCCGACACGCGTAAAGCGCTCCACGATCGTCAACTGATCCGTGGATCCAAGGAAGTTCGTCGCCGGCTCCTTGCTGTTGAAATTGGTGCTCTCGACGACGAGCGTGTTGCCCTCCCAGTGCCCGCGCGAGTCGCCGAGCCACGTCCGGACCTGTGACGGCACGTGCGGGCTGCCATTGGTCGGGATGATACGCACGTCGTTGTTCGACTGCATGACGATCGTCAGGTAGCCGGGACTCTGGAAGAAGAACGCCTCCGCGGTGACGCCGGCCGCGGCCGCCGCCGAATCCGCTCCCGGCATGCCGCCGCGGACGAGCGGAAGGGCGCCGAGGCCGAGGACGCAGCGCGTGTACAGGTTGCCGAAGGTCTTGATGCCGACGGCCGGGTCGCGCTGGCGGTTGGCAGCGGCCGCGGCCTGGCGGCGCTGCTGCGCCTCCGCGACGAGCGGCGGCAGCCGTCCGTTCTCCGGTGAGACGATGAGCGAGGTGCGGAGGTTCGGTCTCGTCCCTCCCTGCCACGCGTCCATCGCGTACTCTTTCCAGTCGTAGTGCACCGTGCGCGGGTCGACCTCCGCGTCCGATTCCGCGGCCTTCTTGTACTCGGCGATCGCTTCCTCTTCGGTGTAGAACGCCTTGTTGCCCAGCTCCTCGGGACGCTGGAGCCGCGTGTAGGTCGCGGTGTTCCAGACGCCACGCAGGTCGGGGTCGCCCCACGGCGTCTTCGGGACGACGTACGCCTTGAGCGAGGTTTCCTTTTTGAAAGCGTCGGCGGCCGCCTTGATCGCCTCCTCGGGGTCGGTTGTCGTCGACGGGAGCGCCTGTTTCCCCGACGGCGCCGGCTTGGCCGACGGCGTCTGCGCCACGAGGACGGCCATCGACAGCGCCACGACTGTCGCGATTATGAGAACGCTGGCTGTCCGGAGCATCCGATTCCGCATCTGCATGTCCTCCCCGGTCACCGGGACGATCGGTTAGGTGGATTGTACAGGCCAATCGGCGCGTACATCATTTCTTCGACAAACGGCACGCAATTGAACTCGACCAGCTGCGCGTTGGGCTCCACCCGGCGGTAGATCGGGAAGCTGATCTTCCACGGCCGCGTATAGGTGGCCGGGTCCTCGATCGTCGCCTCGTAATTGAGGTGGTCGGCGTCCCTGCGCGTCCAGCGCTCCACGACGTGCGCCGTGTCGGTGAAGAAGTTGCCGGCGCGATCGAGCCACTGGTGGCCGTTGAAGCCGGTCACGTCGATCACCAGCGTATCGCCTTCCCAGCGCCCGTTGGACCATCCCATCCACGAGTCGACCGGCGCGTCCTGGTGCTTGTCCATGAAGACCGTGCGCATCGAGCCCTTGTACTCGTACACGATGAGGATCTGGTCCCGGTTCTGGAAAATCTGGAACGGGAACGGCATGTAGTTCGCCCGCGGCACGCCCGGGCGATAGCACTGGATTTCCGGGTCGCCGGTGTCGAACCGGTGCGGGTCGTTGGTCACCTTCACCAGCGTCCGGTTCTTGAAGTTGTCCTGCTTCTTCCGCAGCGCCTCGGGCTTGTACGGGATGGTGCCTCCCTCGACGATGCCCATTCCTCCCGGCTCGGCGCCCCATGCCCCCAGGATTTCGGGGTGAGGCCCAGGCTCGGCGTTGTGCGCCTCGATGTTGAAGTTCGCCGTGCCGAGCGCCTGCCAGATTCCGTTGAAGTTCGGCTTGCCGTCTTCAGTGCGCGCGGCCGGCGCCGCTGCCGGACGTGGCGCGGCGGCTGCCGCCGGCTGTCCCTGGCGCCCCGCGGGCGGCGCCTGCCCCTGGCCGGTCACGGCCGTCGCCGAGATGACCGCCGCCACGACGAGCGCCGAAAATGCCGTCAACCCAATGCGCATCGCGTCCCTCCACCCTTCCCGCGCCCAGGCTCAGAAGTCAAGCTGCGCGCCGACTCTCAACAAACGTGGACTCAGCACCTGCGCGGCATTCAGCCACGACGCCCCGTAGGTGGGCGTCATGCTGAGCACGCTGCTCGCGTTGAAGATGTTGTAGATATCGAGGCTGCCGCGCAGCCGCGCGGTGCCCATCATGCGGAACGAGCGCGACACGCGCAGGTCGACCTGGGTGAGGCGCGGCTCGAACATCGTGTTCGGCGGAATCAGCTCGGTGCGGACCGTCTGCGTGCACACGCCGGTGGCGGGGCACGCCGCGAGACTGCGCCCGAGCACGCCCTGCACCTGCGCGTTGGGGATGACGAGGCTCGCCGTGATGGGGATGCCCGGGCTGTTCTGCACGATCGCGCTCGTCTCGATGTCCCACGGCAGCGGGTAGACCGCCAGGAACTTCAGCTGCGTGCCCGACGACCATGGCGGCGCCACGTGGCAGAAGTCCGTGTTGCGCGGCACGGTGGACGTCGCCGGCAGCGCCGGCACGTTGAGGAACACGGGCGCCGTCAGCGACGCGTTGTCGTTGATGTAGCAGTTGTCGGTGACCGTGCGCCCGGCGCTCAGCCCGCCCGAAAACTGCCCACCCTGGCCGAACCGCCCGTTGAGGGTGAGATCCACGCCGTTGTACACCTGTCCCTGGCCGCCGTAATTCGACGCCTGTGTGACCAGATTGTCAACCCGCCCGAAAAACGCCGGCTTGACGTCGTAGAGACCGCAAATCTGGTTGCCGCCGCCGCCCGGCAGGCGGTTGTCCTTGGGCGCGGTGATGCAATACGAGTCGTAGCCCGACGCCGGGATCGCCTGGTTGTTCGTCACGAGGAAGCCGCCGTACCAGGTGCGGAAATAGCCGACGTTCAGCGCCAGCCCCTCGGTCAACTCGTGCTGGAACGAGAGCGACGCCTGCCAGTTGTAGAACTGCTTGTTGAACCCGCTCAGCGAGTCCGGCGCGTTGCGCGTCGAGAGGCGCGGCCGGCCGAAGTTCTGATCCGACCACGCGCCGCACTCGCCGTTGGCCGCCGGGTTCAGCTGATCGCAGTCCGGGACGAAGTTGCCGCTGCGCGGATCGGCCGCGCCGAACACCGTATCGTTCCACGAACGGTTGGTCGTCAGCGAGAACAGGTTCGCGGGGTTCGCCGGCGAGACGCGGATGATGTCCGGGTAGCGGCCGATCGACCCTTTTACCGCGGTCTTGCCGGTGCCGAACAGGTCCAGCGCGCCGCCGAAGCGCGGGCTGAGGTTGCGCCAGTGCGGGATGTGGTCCGCGGCCGGAATGCGCCGTTCGGGCACGTAGAACCCGGCGGGCGAGATCAGCTCGGGACTCGACATGTCGACGTCGTTGTAGCGCAGCCCGAGATTCACCGTCAGGCGGCGAACCGTCCACTGGTCCTGCGCGTAGACCGCGGCGTCGAGCGCGCTCTCTTCGAAGTGCGTCGGCGTCGCCAGCAGCTGCAGCGACACGGGCCGCTGGTTGTTGAAGGTGTAGAGGATGGCGCGGTTCGCCATGAACAGGTCCGACCCGTACTTGGCGTTGTCGCCCGTTTTCACCTCTCGCAGGTTGACGCCGCTCTTGAAGTTGTGCGCGCCGGTGACGTAGGCCACCGCGAACTGCTGGTGGTACTGCGACCGCGGCAGCGTCGAGTACGACGAGCCGCCCGCCGTCGCGCCGTACGCCGCGCCGTACTTCAGGTCGAGCGACTGCTCGGTGATCTGGATGCTGTTGGCGTCGACCCCCGCGCCGCGCTTGTTCGTCTGCGTGATGTGATTGGCGCCGCCGGCCGCCGTGAGCAGCATCCGGCTCGTCATCGGGAACGTCCACGTGCCCGTGACGTTGTAGTCCGGCTCGTATTCGTGCTCGGTCGCCGCCTCGGGCGTGACGAGCGATCCGCCCTGCGGCCGGAACAGCGCGTAGACGCAGTTGCAGTTGTGCTGGAACGAGCCCGCCACCACGAGCTTGTGCTTCTCGGTCGCCTGCAGCGTCAGCCGGACGCTGTAGTCCCGGTAGAAGTCGTTGCTGCTCGCCGGCCGATCCAGGTCCGGCTGATACAGCAGGCTCCCGGGCTGCTGCACCTTGTTCCAGTAGATGCCCGCGGCATACTGCTGCGTGATGCTGCGGCGCGCGGCGCCGAAGAACCACAGCTTGTTGCGCTTGATCGGCCCGCCGATGCCGACCGCGCCCTCGACGAACTTCTTGATCGACGCCAGCCCCTGCGTGGACGTGTTGAGGCCGCGCGCGATCAGCTCGTCGCCGATGTTGTTGCTCTGCAGGTCCGGGCCGGTGTAGGCGAGGTTCGCCGTCCCGGAGAAGATGTTGCCGCCGTCCTTCGGGATCATGTTCAGCTGCACGCCGCCGGTGTCGCGGTCGGCGCCGATGCCGCTGGTCTCGGCGACCACTTCCTGGAACGTGATGCCGTTCCAGACGAAGACGCCGGTGTTGGACGCCGCCATCTCCGTGTTCATCCCGTCGATGACCGGCTGCGCGTTCGGCGCGCCGTGAATCGCAAAGCGCGTCTGCGAGCGGTCGCTCAACGCGCCGGAGGCACGATCGCCCTCGTTGTTCAGCACCGCCCCGGGCAGCACGGAGATCAACGTCGACAGCCGCCCGTTGCCGGGCAGCGCCTCCAGCGTCTCGGACGCGTACTGCGTCTGCGCGCGGGCGCTGCGCGTGTCCACGAGCGGCGCCTCGCCGGAGACCGTGATCGTTTCGGCCACCGTGCCCACCTGGAGCTCGGCGTCGACGGTGGCGGTGAATTCAGCGCGGAGCTCGATGCCGGTCCGCTTGACGCCGGTGAACCCCTGCAACGTGAACGTGACGGTGTATGGGCCGGGACGCAGATCGACGATGCGGTAGAGACCCTGCGCGTCGGTGACGACGGTTCGAGCCTGCTCGATCAAGGCGGGGCTGGCCGCCTCGACGGTGACACCCGGCAGCACGCCGCCGGATGAATCGCGCACGACGCCCGTGACGCTGCTCTGCGCGAGCGCGGCAACCGGCGCGAGAAGAAGAATCCCGATCAGCAGAGTGGTAGCGCGCACGGATCTCATCGCCCCCCCAATTCGTCCCCGCCCCGCGGGCCCCTGGTCGTTCGTCTCGTTGGTCCCGAAAACCCCCTGACCCCGATTGGCCACGGGCGTTGTAACACTCCCGTCAAGACATGGTCAAGAGGAGTAAACTTCTGGCCGCACACGCCGGAAGGAGGGTCCGCATGCGCAGGCGCAGCCTGTCGATCGCTGCCTGGCTGGTCGTTCTATCGGGGTTTCTGGTGCTCGCTCCGCGGGCCTCGCTCCAGCAGAGAAACGGTGAGCCGACGTTTGCGAAGGGGGGCGCCGGTGAAATCACCGGCCAATACGAGGTCCCCGATCCCAACTGGCCGCAGTGGGCGCACCCGTACCCCAAACCCGGCTACATCTGGGGCTCGCAGGGCGGCGTCTTCGCCGAGTCCGCCGATCGCATTTATCTCGCGAACCGCGGCGAGCTCAAGCTGCCCGACAAGGTCCCCAACAACTTCCCCGGCAACTGGGGCTTCTTCAACCAGATGGCGGCCACGCAGCCGATCGCCAACATGGTGAACTGCATCGTCGTCGTCGATCGCAACGGCAAGCTGATCGAGGCGTGGAACCAGTGGGACAAGCTGTTCGACTGGGGGCGCGGCCCGCACCAGGTCTACATCAGCCCCTACGATCCGCAGCGCTTCGTCTGGGTCGTGGACGACATGCGCCACGTCATCTACCGGTTCACGCACGACGGCAAGCAGCTCGTGCAGACGCTCGGGATGCTCGACGAGTTCGGCGAGAACGACGACCTGACGCGCTTCCGCCGCCCGACGATGATCGACTGGCTGCCGGACGGCACGTTCTTCGTCGCGGACGGCTACGGCAACACGCGCGTCGTGAAGTTCGACAAGACCGGCAAGGCGCTGCTCAAGTGGGGTACGCGCGGCACGGGCCCGGGCCAGTTCAACACGCCGCACGGCATCGCCGTCGGTGGATCGCCGCCGCGCGTCTTCGTCTCGGACCGCGGCAACCGTCGCATCCAGGTGTTCGACACCGACGGCAAGTTCATCGAGGAGTGGCCGGGCATCGCGCCGCACAGCCTGCTGATGAGCGCCGACGAGCACGTCTGGGCCGTCGACAGCCTCACTGACCGGATCGTCAAGTTCGATCTCTCCGGCCACGTGGAGTACTCGTTCGGCCAGTTCGGCACCAGACCCGGGTATACGTGGGCGATGCATCAGATCTCGGCGGACTCGGAGGGCAACCTGTATCTGTCGGAAGTGTTCGGCGGACGCACGCAGAAGTACCACCCGAAGCCCGGCGCGGATCCGACCAAGCTGGTGTGGGGGCGCTCGCTGATGCCGATGGCCGCCGGCCGAACCAATTGAGTGAGTGGACGTAGAGGCGGACCTTCAGGTCCGCCTTGCAGGAGGTCGCGATGATCGTCAGGCACGGCATGCTGTTGGTGGTCGCGCTCACCGTCGGTGCTTCCGCCGGGTGGGCACAGGCAAAGCCTGACTTCTCGGGAACGTGGAGGCTGTCGGGAACCACGCCGCCGAACTATCCCGGGTCCGCGGGATGGGGCGTGCCCTCACCGACGGTCTCGATCAAACAGAGTCCGACGGAGATCACGATCCAGAGCGGGCAGTACGGCGCCACCCCGATGAGCGTGGTCTACAAACTGGATGGCAGCGACACCATCTGGGACGCCCCGTCCGTCACGCAATCAGGCACGACGGCGACGGTGAAGTGGAGAACGAAGGCGCGCTGGGACGGCAGCAAGCTGATCCTCTTCACGTGGAACACCGCGCTCAACCAGATGCGCGACGTGATGACGTTCAACAGCGGCACGCTGACGATCGCGCGCGGGACCGAGCAACCCGGACCGTCGACCAACGCGACGCTGACCTACAGCAAGGCGCAGTGACGTGCGGCGGCGGGCGTGGACGGCCGGATTACTTGGCCTCGACACCCGCCGCTGGATTCGCAAACAGCTTGTTGTACAGCGCCGTCTCGCTCGGCGAGCACTCCATCTCGCGGATGTCGAAGTGCGATGACTGCAGCCGCAGCGGCAGGATCAGCGCCGTCCACGGTTTCGTGTAGAACTTCGGGTCGTCGACGACGATGGTCAGCACCACGTGGTCGCGATCGGTGCGCTTGTATTCCTCGCGGACGCGCATCGCATCGCTGTGCGGGCGGCCCGCGTTGTCGAGCCACGTCCGGTCGTCGAACCCGTACGACTCCGCGGCGAACGTGAAATCGTCCACCCAGCGGCCGACGGAATATCCCCACCACCGCGGCTCGTCGACCTCTTTCGGAATCGCCCGGCCGTCGGTCCAGATCGTGCGCCACTTCTTGTTGAACTCGTAGAGGATCACCACGTTCTCGGGGGTCTGGATGATCCGGCTCGTCCTGAAGTTGTGCAGCACGATGCGCGGGAACCCCTGCGGGTCGCACCCGGGCATCGGGTCGTTGGTGAGCGCGGACGGCACCATCGTCACGCCGAAGGTCGGCTTGTGCGACAGAAAGGCCGCCCTGCCTTCGGGCGTAAACGGCAGCTCGTGCTCCGGCTTTCCGTCGGACGGCATCTGCTGCGCGCCGTTGGCGTTGATGCCCGCGGAGGCGTTCGCCGCCGGCTCCCAGACGCCGCTGATGTCGCGGCGCGGGGCAGGCGCCGGCTTTTCACCCTTGAAGTCGAAGTCGTAGACCGCCCCCGGCTGCCGGACTTCACCCTGACCGAACGCCGCGCGCGGCGTCGCGAACAACAGCGCGATCACTCCGGCCACGCTCGCGGCACACAACAACGCCATCAGACGCATCTTCATCACCATGCTCCCGATCTCGGTTTGGGCAGACCTGAAGGTCGGCCCCTCCTGTCGATGTTGCCGAAGGTCGGCCCCTACTGCTGTCGTTGCGCGGGCGCGGGCTCGTTCACCGCCCGCAACACGTGGCCATCGGGAAACTGAACCTGGATGATGCTTCCCACCGGTGCGCCGCTCTTCACCGGACGCACGGTGACGGTGACCTCGTCTCCCGCCTTGAAGCTCTTGTTGGTCCACCCGCGGTTCTGCATGTCCGGCGGATTGCTCGCTTCGACGACCCAGTGCACGGTCTGCCCGTCGTCACGCTTGACGTCGAACTGCAGGAACGTGTGTGGATTGGCCCAGATCCATTCGGTCACCGTGCCTTTCAGCACCTGGCGTTTGGCCGGGTCGTTCTCGAAGGCGGCGGCACCGTGGTGCGCCGCGACCGGACGCGACCCGATCAGAAGGCCAGCAGCGAGCGCGACGAGCGTGACGACTGTCCTGTGCATCGAAGCCTCCATCCCTACTTCCACGCCTCCATCGCTTTCCGCATCAGCGATCCGGCAGGCTGCTCGTTGATCTCGATGCGAATCGCATCGGGATCCGTGACGTTCGAGAGGCGCGATCCGCTGTTCTCGCTCGGCCGCACGTCCCCGGCCATGGCTCCCTTCTGGCGGAGCTGCGTCACGGTGGCCTGCGCATCGTCGGAGTACAGGCCGATGTGCGTCAAGCCGGCGGGCCTGCCGTTGGCTGGCGCCATCTCAATGAAGGTATCGCGATTGACCTGCAGGAACGTCGTGCTCGGCTGGCCGTTCTGGCTCGGGAACCGGTACGCTTCCTTGAAGCCCATGACCTGCGTGTAGAACTTCAGCGACTCGTCGAAGTTGGCGACGCTGATGCCGACGTGATTGATCCGGTGCCCGGTGGATCGAGCCTGCTGCGCGGCCGTCGATTGCGTCAGCAGGGCGCCCACGGCAATACCCGCGGCAAACAGCATCACGCTTCGAATGTTTTTCATGACAACGATCCTCCGCCAATCAGAAGATGAGCTTCGCGCCCAGTTGAACCTGCCGCATCGTCCCCACGAGATCGGTGATGGTACCAGCGGTCGTATTCGGCACTCCGGACATGAAGCTTGCCGCGGACGTCGGAGCGCCCTGCGTCCATCCGAACCCGGGGTTGTTGTAGTTCCTGTGATTGAACACGTTGAAGGCCTCCAGCCTCAGCTCGAGCTGGGCGGACGCACTGATCTTCGTGCTCTTCTGCAATGACATGTTGACATTCCACTGGGTCGGGCCGACAAAGCCGTTCCTGCGCGAGTTCCCCAGTTCGCCCACGGCCGGCACGCGGAAGCAGGCGTTGTTCACGTACACGGGGAACCCGTTCCTCAGTCTCGTCTTGAAATCCTTGTAGATCGGTTCCGCATTGCAGCCGGCCGCATCGGGCACGTAGTCGGCCCGATTGTTGTTCGCGGTTGCGCCGGGGTTGCTGCCGAGCGCCGGGATGCCGGGGATGGTGAACTCGCCACCGGAGCTGGCGTAGAAGATCCCGCTCACCTGCCAGCCGTCGAGCAGACGGTTCCCCGAAAACGGCAGCGTGTAGACGCCGTTGGCCGAGAGGTTGTGCGTGAGCTGGAACGTGCAGGGACCACGGTCGTCCTCGACGTCGTAGGGATTCAGGATCATCGTCCCGCCTTCCTGACCCCAGTTGCCGGAACTGACGTCCGTGCACTTCGAATAGGTGTAGGAGAGTTGGGCGGCCAGGTTGCGGCTCATGCGCCGATTGATCCCGGCCTGCAGCGCGTCGTACCTGGAGTCGAGGTCCGTCACCCCCGACGTGAAGTTCCCGAAGTTCGGGTTCCAGCGGCTGTTGGCCAGCGCGGCGTAGGTCGTACCCGTCCGCACGACATGTGTATACGACATCTCGCCCGACGCCGGATTGACGATGGGCTTTCCGTCGGCTGTCGCAAGCGTGCACGTCGCGCTGCGGCACTCCAGGCCGTCGGCGGTGCGCGCGCCCGATCCCGTCACGAACACGAGGTTATCCAGGTACCCGGGGAAGTTCGCGACGAGCGTCTGATTCTGGTTGAGCGCAATCGCGCCGGTATTGAAATACGGCGTCAGCGCGCCGCTCGCCAGCGGCGGGTTCACGTCCCGCTGTCCGACCATGTTCACGCCGCGTGACCCGACGTACGCCGCCACGACGACGGTGTTCGCCATGATCTCGTGCTGCACGCTCACGTTCCACTGCTGCATCCACGGCGTCGTCTGGAAGGGATTGGTTCCCCACGACGCGCTCGTCGCCGTCTCGCTGCGGGTCTGGAACGGGCGCGGGAAGGTGGCCAGCGCGCCGGGGTCGGTGATCGTCCTGACCGTCCACGGCTGGGTGAACCACGCGCCGTAACAGTAATCGCGGCACGCAATGGTTGCGTGGAAGATGCCGTAGCCGCCGCGGATGGCCGTTTTTCCGGTGCCGAACGGATCCCAGGCGGCGCCGATGCGGGGATCGAACGTCCGTAGCGACGGGTTCCGCAGGAAGAAGTGGCTCATCGCCGTCAACCGCTCGGGTGGCGGCGACGACACGCTCGCGTTGCGATCGCCGCCATTGGGGCCGAACGGCACGGGCAGCAGCGCGAACGTTTGATGGGTCGCCTCGGACGGGATCGTCGACGGCGCGTAGCGCAGCCCCAGGTTCAACGTCAGCCTCGGCGTCATCTTCCAATCGTCCTGCGCGTACATCGTGAAGTCCCACGACCTCGCCTTGCGCAGGTCGCTCGGGAAGAGCAGCGGCGAGCCATCGGGGAACACGCAGCCGGGGCTGCCGTTCTGGAAATTGCACGGGCCTTGGTACAGGGACGGCGTCGCGTGCAGGAAGTTCGACAGGTTCGCGAACGTCCACGTCCCTCCTCCGGGGAAGGAGTGGATGCCATCGGTGGCGTTCTTCGTCACGCTGCCGCCGAAGCGGAAGCTGTGGCCGCCGGTGATGAGGAAGAGGTCCTCGGTGATGCTCTGCCGGACCTGGACCTTGCGAATCGGGGAGATCTGTCCCGGGCCGATCGCGGCGATGCCCGAGCCCGGGCTCAGCGTCCCGTCCATCACCGGCTCTCCGTCGTGCGTAAAGATGTCGCCCGACCAGTTGAGCGACCCCGGCGGCAGCACACCGGGCGTCGTTGTCGGCTGGAGACTGTTGCTGCGGATGTCGAAGAACGTCTTGGTGAAGCCGAACTGGAGCGTGTTGATCACCCTTCCGGAGAAGATGTGCTTGTCTCCCACGGTGAGGTACTGGTTCTTCGAATCTTCCAGCTCGGGCCATGCCGGAAAGAGTCCGTAGAACGGTTCCGTGGTGTAGGCCTTGTCGAACAGGTATCGTCCGAAGACCGAATTCTTCGTCGACATGTTCCAGTCGAGACGGCCGACGCCGAAGTACTCGGAGCCCGGCGACGTCGCGTTGACGAGCATCTGCGCCGTGCCGTTCCCCTGGTCCTGCGGCTCGCCGAACTCGGCTCGCTCGTAGCCCGCGATTTGCCCGACCGCAGGCACGTTTCCCGGCTGGTTCGGACCGAGCGGGTACAAGTCCAGGTACGGCTTCACGAGAAGGAAGTTGGCCGCATTCGGACTGCCCAGGCCGCAGTTCTGATGGCCCGGGACTGTCGCGATGACGCAACCCGCCGCGGGAACCCCGTTGGCCGGCAGCGGGATGATGCCGCTGCGCGCCAGCGCATTCGGCACCACCCTGATGTTGCTCTGCGATTCGCGCTGCCGCAGGTTTTCGACATTCGCGAAGAAGAACAGCCTGTCGGTCTTGACCGGCCCGCCGGCCGTGCCGCCGTATTGATGCTTCCAGAATGGCTGCTTCGTGGTCGCCGGCCATTGCACGGAATCGAACTTCGAGTTGCGCGTGAACTCGTACACCGAGCCGTGGAACGCGTTGGTGCCGGAGCGCGTGACGGAGTTCAGCACCGAGCCGTTGCCGCCGTACTGCGCGCCATAGGTGTTGGTGAGGATCTGGAATTCGCCGATCGCATCCACGCCGAGGCTCGTGCCGAGGATGCCGGTGCCCGTTCCGCGATTCTGGTAGGTCTGGATGCTGGTCCCGTCCATGAGGATCTCCTGCCCGTTCGGGCGGGAGCCGGACACGGTCCAGTATTCCTGCTTGCCGGTAAAGGCGTTCCTGACAGCGCCCGATCCTCTCGAGACGTTCACGCCCGGAGCCACGAGCACCAGCTCCTCGAAGTTGCGTCCGTTCAGTGGCAGCTCGCGGATCTGCGTCGGATCGACCACCGTCCCCAGCGACGCCGACGTCGTGTTCACCAGCGGCACGGCGGCGGTGACCGTGAGCAGCTCGCTGATCTGACCGATCGGCATCCTGAAGTCGACGACGACGTCAGCGCCTGCGCTCAGGCGGATGCCGGTGTGGACAACGGTCTGAAAACCCGAGAGCTCGGTCTGCACTTCGTAATCGCCGACGGGGAGGACCGGAATCCGGTAGCGGCCCTGCGTGTCGGTTGTCGCGAGCTGGACGGCGCCGGTGCCCGTGTTTTTCGCCGTCACGGCGACACCAGGGAGAACGGAGCCCGTCGCGTCCGTGACGGTTCCCAGGATGCTGCCGATGGTGCCTTGCGCAGCCAGGTGCACGTTGGCAGACGCAAACAGAAGCATGCTGCCGAGCATGAAGGAGAGGACGAAGCGAGGCTTCCTGTCATCCACCATTCGATTTCCTCCCAGGCAGCCGCGTGATACACCTGCGGAGATACAGAGTCAACCAATTCCCAACTCCCAGAATCCAACTGCCAGGATGGCTTCGGCCCTTGCGGTCAACTCCCAACTCCGAGAAAACCGACCCGCTCCCCTCCAAATCAGCGCTCGGCAAGGCTTTGCGTTACTATCTCTTCGCGGTTTCATGAGACCGAAGAAAGGCGCAGGCGTCGTGCTGCTCGTCTGTGTCGCCGCGCTGTGGACGGCGTGGCCGCGCCCCGCGTACCCGCACAACCCGACGACGACGACCGTCCTCTTCAACCGGGAGATCGCGACGCTCCTCCAGCGGAAGTGCGTGCAGTGCCATGCCGACGGGAAGATGGCGATGCCGCTCGTCACCTTCGACCAGACGCGGCCGTGGGCGGAGGCGATCAAGGAAGAGGCGCTCGCGCGCCGCATGCCGCCGTGGCCGGCCGAGCGCGGCTACGGCACGTTCTCGAACGACATCGGCCTGACGCCCCGCGAGTTCGAGTTCCTCATCTCCTGGATCGACGGCGGCGTACCCGAAGGCACGACTCCCCCGCCGGCGTTCGTCGACCACGGCGCGCACTGGATGCTCGGCACGCCGGATCTCGTCGTCTCGCCGGCGCACGCCTCGTCTATCGAGGCGCGCAGCACGCCGGCGTTCAGGCGCGTGGTCATCGACACCGGCCTGACGCGCGACACCCTCGTGCGCGGGTTCGATTTCAAGCCCGACCCGCGCGTGACGCGCGCCGCGTTCCTCAGCATCGCGGGCACCGATCGCTACCTCGGCGGCTGGACACCGTGGCAGTCGGCCACGGAGCTTCCGTCCGGCGTCGCGTTCAAGATCCCGGCGCGGGCACAGATCGCCGTTGACGTTTTATATGCAGGCGCGCCGCAGCCGCTGACCGATGCGCCGAAGCTCGGCCTCTACGTCGCATCCGCCGCGGCAAGCGGCACCGTATCGACTTCCACGCTGAGGGCGCCTGCGACCGCCGGCGCATCGGGACGTCTCGTCGGCGAGCTCAAGTTTCCCGACGCGCGTTCGCTCGTGTCCCTGAGACCCGAGCTTCAGAAGGGCGGGCGATCGCTCGAGGTGAGGCTGCTACGGCCCGACGGGTCGAGCGACGTGCTGCTGTGGGTGAAAGACTACAAGCAGGACTGGCAGACGCCGTACGTCTTCGCGAAGCCCGTCGCCATGCCCGCAGGTTCGGTGGTGCAGGCCATCGGCTACGAAGCACCCTTCACGATCTCGCTGAACACGTATGCGACGAAATAGGCTGGCGCTGCTGCTCGTCGCACTCCTGTCGCTCGGCGCGGCGGCGCAGCAGGGCGACACGCCGCCCGCCGACGGCACCGCGTGGTTCTGCCCGATGCACCCCGAGGTCACTGCCGCCGAAGGGGGCCGCTGCCGCAAGTGCGGCATGGCGCTCGTCGTGGGCGACCCGTTCGACACGCGCGAATACAGCCTCGAGCTCACGACGATGCCCGCGGCGGTCAAGGCCGGACAGCCCGCCACGCTGTTCTTCACCGTGCGCCACCCGGGCACCGGCGCGCTCATTACCCAATACGAGCTCGTCCACGAGAAGCCGTTTCACCTCTTCATCGTCAGCAGCGACATGGAGTTCTTCGAGCACGTGCACCCGACCCAGCAGCCCGACGGACGCTGGGCGATGGAGGTGACGCTGCCCAGGGCCGGCGACTATCGCGTGTTGTCCGACTTCCTCCCGACCGGCGGCTCGCCGCAGTTCGTCGGGCGGACGCTGGAGACCGCGGGGTTCACCGGCGATCTCGAGTCGCAGCAGCCGCACCTGCAGGCGGACACCGTCTTCACCAAGACGGTCGGGTCGCTCACCGCTCACCTCGAGCTCGAGCCGTCCACGCTGGTCGAGGGGCAGTACGGGCACCTGGCGTTCACGCTGAGCGATTCGAAAACCGGGCGGCTCGTGACCGACCTGCAGCCCTACCTCGGCGCCTTCGGGCATGCGCTCATCCTCAGCGAAGACATGCGCGACTACGTCCACTCGCACCCCTTCGAGGGGCCCGACAGCGACGTTTCGAAGGGGGCCGGCGGCCCGACGGTGACCTTTGAAGGCTACATGCCGAGGGCCGGCAAATACCGCGCCTGGAGCCAGTTCCAGCGCAACGGCGAGGTCGTGACCGTGCCGTTCACGGTAAACGTCGCGACGGTAGACGAGGCCTACAGGAATCCTGGTGCGCCGGCGGTAAACCTGCGTTAAACTTGCGCTTACTTCGCCGCACTTCATCAGAGGCAGGAGGCGTTATGCGTTGTCCTCGGTTGCCCTGGTTGCGTATCGCACACACCAGTTTCGCCACGCTGCTCGCGGTCGTCGGGATGTCAGTCGCTGGTCATGCTGCGGACCCGACACCCACCGCGGCGCCGGTGACGTTCACGAAGGACGTCGCCCCCATCCTCCAGAACAAGTGCCAGCAGTGTCATCAGCCGAACTCCATCGCGCCGATGTCGCTGATCTCGTACGAGGATGCGCGGCCGTGGGCGCGCTCGATCAAGCAGCGCGTCATCACGCGGCAGATGCCGCCGTGGCACATCGACCCGAGCGTCGGCGTGCACGAGTTCAAGAACGACATGTCGCTCAGCGACGCGCAGATCGACACCATCGTGCGCTGGGTCGACGGCGGCGCCATCCAGGGCGACCCGAAAGACATGCCGCCGCCCAAGCCGCTCGTCACCGACAACGAGTGGCAGGGCGTGCGCGACGGCTACGGTCCGCCCGATCTGGTGATCAAGTCGTCGGAATACACCATGGCGGCGCAGCACCAGGACGTCTGGTACCGGCCGATGAGCGACATCCCGCTCACCGAGCCGCGCTGGGCGCGCATGGTGGAGATTCGTCCGACGCAGCTCAAGGGCCGGAGAATCGTCCATCACTCGATCGCCTACCTCGTGCTGAACAACGATCCCGACGCCGTGAGCACCGGCACCGCGAACGGCTTCGGCACGGCCGCTGCGGATCCGACGCCGGTCGATCTCGTCAACCGGCGCCCGCAGTTGATGGAGTGGGCCATCGGCAAGGGCTACGACCGGTTCCGCGACGGCACGGGCAAGCTGATTCTTCCCGGCGAGAAGATCTCGTGGGATCAGCACCTGCACGCGGTCGGCGAGGAAATCACGTCGGGCTCCGAGATCGGCATCTGGCTGTATCCGAAAGGCCAGGAGCCGAAGAAGCGCAGCTACCTGATCGGCTTCACCGGCCTGCGGAAGCAGGAGTTCGTCGACATCCCGCCGAATTCGATCGCCGCGACCGACGGCTTTACCGTGCTCAAGGAGAACACGCTCATCACCAACTTCCAGCCGCATTTCCACCTGCGCGGCAAGGCGATGCAGGTTGAAGCGATCCTGCCCGACGGCAAGAACCAGATCATCAGCTACGTCGGCAAGTTCAACTTCAACTGGATGACGAACTACATCTACGCCGACGACGCGGCGCCGGTGTTCCCGAAGGGGACCGTCATCCACGTGAGCGCGTGGTACGACAACACGCGAGCGAACCCGTACAACCCGGACCCGGACCAGTGGGTGGGCTACGGCGACCGTACCGTCGACGAGATGGCGCACGCCTGGATGAACGTCGTCTACCTCACCGACGACGAGTACAAGGCGCTGCAGGAAGAACGGAAGGCCAAGGCCGAGAAAGCCGCGCCCAATCAGACGCGATGACCCGTTTCGTCGTCGTCGTGGTTCTCATCGCCGGGACCGGCTTCAGCGGGCCTGGAATCGTAGGGGCCGGCTTTAGCCGGCCCTTCCTGTCTGCGCAGCAGCTGCCGAATGAGCCGTTCCGCCAGTTCGGCACCAGCGTGACGGGTGCATTCGAAGGCTGGTTCCCCAATACCGACGGGAGCCGGCTGTTCCTCATCGGCTACCTGAATCGCAACAACAATCAGTCGATCGACATCCCGATCGGGCCGAACAACCACATCGACCCCGGCGGTCCCGACATGGGGCAGCCGACGCACTTCCTCCCGGGACGGCACTGGGGCATGTTCGCCGTCACGGTGCCGGCTGAATTCACGACGGCCGATCAGCGCCTGACGTGGACCATCGTCGCCAACGGCCAGCCGACGAGCATTCCGCTGCGGTTACATCCCGACTACAGCGTCAGCCCGTTCAGCGACGTCGCCGTGAAGAACACGCCGCCGACCGTACGGTTCGCGGAACAGGGGCCGGGCGTGCAGGGGCCGCTCGCGATGCTGTCGAAGGCAGTGACGCGTACGACGTCCGTGTCGTCGCCGCTCGCGCTCACCGTGTGGGCGGAAGACGACGGGAAGTTCGCGAGCGGGACGATGGCGCTGCCGAAGAACCCGCCGCCGCCCGTGCGGCTGTACTGGACGATGTTCCGCGGACCCGCCGCCGTGATGTTCGAGAAGGAGAACCCGCCGATGGACACGCTGGCGGGCGGCACCGTGAACGTCCCCTTCAAGGGCAAGTCGTCGACCACCGCGAAGTTCTCGCAGCCCGGGGAGTACGTGCTGCAGGTCACCGCGGATGACTACTCGGGCGAAGGCGGCGGCGGCGAGGTCTGCTGCTGGACGACGACGCTCGTGAAGGTCACCGTCACGCCGTAGCCCCCGACCAACGATCAACGCGAACGGCCTCAGACCTCATCTTTCTGATGCGTGTGCGTGTGCCGATGGCCATGTTCGTGGCCGTGCGCATGATCGTGCCCATGGGCATGGTCGTGCAGCCCGTGCCCGTGATCGTGGTCGTGCATCAGCTCTTTCGGCACGTCGGGGAACATCTCGTGCGACGTGAGCGCGCGGCCGCCCGCCCACTCGACGCCGCCCTTCTTCCGCGCCGCGGCCAGCAGGTCGTCCCACGACAGCGTTGACGGGTCGCGCGCGACCTCGAGCCGCTGCGCCAGCGCGGCGAGCGCCAGCTTGCGGATGCGCCGCCCGTCCCACCCCTCGCACAGCTGAGCCAATTCGTCGAGCCGCGCCAGGTCCTTCGTCAACGGCAGCAGCGCCGGCCACTGCACGGCGAGCTCACCGAGCGCGTGCTCGAGAATCCGCCCGATGGTCTCGCGGTCCGGCAGCGCGAACTTCATCACCAGATCCGCGCGCGACAGGAACGCTTCGTCCACCGCCTCGATGAAGTTCGTCGTCGTCACGAACAGGACCGACGGCAGGTTCTTGGCGATCTCGTCGATGCCGAGCAGCACGGCGTCGGTCGCGCGATGCACGTCAACCGGGTTGGCCTCGAACGACGCCGAGGACCGCCTCACGGCGAAGCTTTCGACCTCGTCGATGAGCACGATCACGAACGGCCGGCGGTTGGCGATCTCCGGGATCGTTTCCGTCAGCAGCCGCGTCACGTTGCGCTGGCTCTCGCCGAGCATGTCGCTCGGAAACGCGTGCGGGTTGATCTCCACCAGCGCCGTCGCCCCCTGCCGCGCCAGCGCCAGCGACGCCACCTGCGCGAGCCCGCGCGCCATCGTCGTCTTGCCCGTTCCGGGCGGCCCCGCGAGCACGATGAGCCCGTGCGGCAGTCCCGAGAGCATCGAGAGCTTGCGGCCGTGCTGCAGGACGAGCAGCGCCTGCGCCAGCAGCCGCTCCTTCACCTCGCGCGGGACGATGATGGCGTCCCAGTCGCGGTCGTGGTGCTCGGCCGGGAGGACGTGCAGCGAGAGGACGCCTGCAGGGAGCGCCGAGCGCGGGACGTCCATCACTCGCCCGGACGCGTGTCGTCCGGCCACTGGATTTGCGAGAGCTCCTGCTTCGACACGAGCGTGTCCTCTGCCTCCTCGAAGAGCACCATCGGGTCCATCAGCGTCCGCATCGTCTCGAGCAGCGAGTCGAACATGTGGACGCGCACGAGGCGGCACTGGTTGACCGGGTCGTCGTTGAAGTGCTGATGCCAGAGGAAGTGATCGACGACGATCAGGTCGCCCTTCTTCCAGCGGTAGTGCTGGCCGTTGTCGGGCGCGATGCCCATGAAGCTGTGGCCGTAGCCTTCGACGACGTAGAGCCAGGCCTCGCCGGGATGGCGGTGAATCGACTGCGTCTTCCCGGGGGCGAACTGGATCATCACCTGCGTGAGGCCCGACGCCTGGTTGCCGATCGAGCGGTCGTTGAGGAACTTCGTGCGCGTGCCGCGCGGCGTGGCGAGAATCTCCTGCTCGTCGTACGGCGTGTGGATGCGGCCCGAGCGCCGCTTCTTCGCCTCGGCGTCGACGCGGCGCAGCCGGCGCGCGTACGGATCGTTGCCCGGGGTCCCGCCCGAGACCTTCGGGCGCGGCGGCAGTGTGTCGAACGCCGCGTGGCCCGCGTCCTCCATGACGCTCATGCCGAGCGTCCAGAGCGTCGGCTCCGACGAGTAGCTCATGAAGCGGCCCGGCTTCGCGCCGTCGTTGCCGTGGCGGTGCCAGCTCCACGCGGGCAGGTGAATCGCGTCCCACGGCTTCCAGTCGTAGCGGACGCCGTCGACCTCCGTCCATCCGCTCCCTTCCACCATGAACAGGATCGCGTCCCACGAATGCCGATGGATGGTCGTCGTCGTGCCGGGATCGACCTCGTGCACGAGCGCGTCGAGGCAGCGCGTCGGACGGTCGCCGTCCCACCCCATGTAGACCCCGGTGCGAAGGCCGCGGGCCGTCGGCTCGAGCGCGACGTCGTCCCTGCGGATGATCGTCTGGCGGTACTTGCGCCACTCGTCGATGAACTCGGCGCGGCGTTTCTTCTGAACGTGGTAGTGGGTCGTCGTGGTCTGTGTTTTTGTGGACATGGGGCGATGGGACGGTTAAACATACATCGCCATGCGCACGCTCGCCAACGCGGCCTCCTTCGTCCTCGCGCTGTCCGTGGCGCTCGCCGCGCAGGCGCCGTCGCGCCTGGCCGACGCGAAGCGCGAAGGCACCCTGACGCTGTACACCTCGCTCGCGCCGACCGAGTCGACGCCGCTCGCCGCCGCCTTCGAGAAGAAATACGGCGTCAAGGTGCAGCTCTGGCGCGGATTGTCGGAAGAAGTGGTCCAGCGGACCATCACGGAAGCCAGGGGACGGCGCTACGCGGTGGACGTCATCGAGACCAACGGCCCCGAGATGGAGATGATCGGGCGCGAGCGGCTGCTGGCCAGCGCGTGGTCGCCCGACCGCCTCAATCTCTTCGTCGTCGGCTACAACACCGCGAAGGTGAAGCGCGCCGAGATCCCGGCCACCTACGAGGGCTTCGCCGATCCGAAGTGGAAGGGGCGCATCGCGCTCGAGGCGACCGATTCGGAGTGGATGGCCACGCTGATCAAGACGACGCCCGGGGGCAAGGGGATGGACCTGATGCGCCGGCTCGCGGCGCTGCAGCCCTCCCTCCGCAAGGGCCACGTCCTGCTCGCCTCGCTCGTCGCCGCCGGCGACGTACCCGTCGGGCTCGCGATGTACAACAGCAACATCGAGACGCTGAAGCGGAAGGGCGCGCCGATCGACTACGTCCCGGTGCAGCCGGTGGTCGCGCGGCCGCAGGGCGTCGGCATCGCGAAGAACGCGCCGCATCCCAACGCCGCGCAGCTCTTTTCCGAGTACGTCATGTCGCCCGAGGGGCAGAAGCTGTTCGAGTCGATGGGCCGCGTGCCTGCCAGCCCCGGCGTCAACAGCGCGCTGAACAACTTCCCCTTCGTCCTCATCGATCCCGTCACGGTGCTCGACGAGTCGGCGAAATGGGAGAAGGTCTGGACCGAGCTGTTCGTCAGGCGGTGATCGCCAGCAACTGCTCCGCGACAATCTCGTACGATCGCACGCGCGCCGCGTGGTCGTAGATCGCGGAGACGATCATCACCTCGTCCACCCGCGTGCGCTCGATGAACGCCGTCAATCCTTCGCGCACGGTCGCCGGCGAACCGACGACCGAGCACGCGAGCCTTGCCGCCACCTCCGCCTTCTCCGGCGGCGTCCAGTAGCGCTCGATGTCGTCGATCGGCGGCGGCAGCCGGCCTGGCGCGCCCCGAACCCGGTTGGTAATCGACTGCTGCACCGACGTGAAGAGGCCGCGCGCCTCGGCGTCGGTCGCGGCCGCGAAGACGTTGACGCCCGCCATCGCATACGGCCGGTCGAGCCGCGTCGAGGGTGCGAACAACGTGCGATACGTTTCGAGCGCCGGCATCAGCGCGCCCGGCATGAAGTGCGATGCGAAGGAGTACGGGAGGCCGAGCTCGGCGGCCAGCTGCGCCCCGAAGAGGCTCGACCCCAGAATCCAGATCGGCACGTTCAGCCCGGACCCCGGGACCGCCCGCAGCCACTGGCCCTCGCGTACCGGTCCGAGCAACCCCTGCAGTTCGAGCACGTCCTGCGGGAACGAGTCGGCGCTCATCGGCGAGCGCCGCAGCGCGCGCAGCGTCTGTTGATCCGTTCCCGGCGCGCGCCCGAGGCCGAGATCGACGCGGCCCGGATAGAGAGACTCCAGCGTGCCGAACTGCTCGGCGATGACCAGCGGCGAGTGGTTCGGCAGCATGATGCCGCCGGCGCCGACGCGAATCGTCTTCGTCCCGCCGGCGACATAGCCGATCACGACGGCGGTGGCCGCGCTGGCGATGCCGGTCATGTTGTGATGCTCGGCGAGCCAGAACCGCTTGTATCCGAGGCGCTCGGCGCGCTGCGCGAGGTCGAGCGTGTTCCGCAGCGCGTCGCGTGGCGTCGATCCTTCGGCGACAGGCGCCAGGTCGAGGATCGACAGGGGGACGGGGGTGTCCACACCCCTATTGAACGCCATCCCCGCCCGCTGCCCAAGGCAGGCGCCCTGGCAGTTCAGGCCGAACACGTTGGCGCGGCTGCGGCCCGCTGCCGATGATCATGCGACCGGGGCCGTCAGCAGACGGCTTACGCGGCCGTCGGAAAACGAGAGGCCGGTCCAGAGCAACGCGCCCAGCAACGCCGGGAAGACCACCGGGAACCAGTCCGCGCCGGCGCGGACCTGAGTCGCCACCGCCCCGCCGAAGTACGCCGTGAGCAGCACCGCCGCGATGACGCGCGTGGCCGGGACGAGGTAGAGCGCGACGCAGGCGATCTCGACGACGCCCAGCGGCACGGCGGTTGTGAGCGGATAACCGAGCTGCCGGAAGGCATCGACCACGGGCGCGATTCGCAGCACGTGGATGACCCCGTCGAAAACCATGAAAAGCAGCACGACCGCGGTCAGCACCTGGCCCGTCCGAATCCGTGTCTTCATCAGGCTTCCCTCCTCTGATGACTGGTCGAACGGGATGCGCCTCAATCGACAGGGGGCGGCGGGTCCAGAAGGACCCGCCCTACCCTCGTCGGGGCGCTCCAGCGCGGTCGGGCGGGCTCAACGAGGCCGGTCCGGTATCCCTTTTTGGAGCCTGCGGGAGTGCCAAATCTCGTACAGCGGTGGGTAGACGAGGAGCTCGAGGAGGAAGGACGTGAGGATGCCGCCGACGAGCGGCGCCGCAATACGCTTCATGACGTCGGCGCCCGTGCCCGACGCCCACATGATTGGCAGCAGGCCGAGGAACATCGTCGCGACGGTCATCACTTTCGGCCGCAGCCGTCGCACGGCGCCCTGGAGGATCGCGTCGCGCAGATCGGCGCGCGACTGCAGCCGCCCCTCCCGCCTCGCCTGCTCGCAGGCGAGGTCGAGGTAGAGCAGCATGAAGACGCCGGTCTCGGCGTCCACGCCGAGCAGCGCGATGACGCCCACCCAGACGCCGACGCTCATGTTGTAACCCAGGGCGTAGAGGAACCACACGGCGCCAATCGCGGAGAATGGCGCGGCGAGCGCGACGAGGAGCGTCTTCGCCATGGACTGCGTGCTCATGAACAGCAGGAGCAGGATGACGACGGCCGTCGCCGGGACGACGAGCGTGAGACGGTCCGCGACGCGTTGCATGTCCTCGTATTCGCCGCTCCAGGTGACGGTGTAGCCAGGGGGCAGCGTCAGGCCGGCGGCGAGCAGGCGATCCGCCTCGTCGATGTAGCCGCGCACGTCGCGTCCCGCGAGATCGACGTAGACGTAACCCGTCAGCAGCCCGTTCTCGTTGCGAAGCATCGCCGGCCCGGTGGCGGCGGCGATGGTGGCCAGCTGCGCGAGCGGCACCTGCCGGTCGCGCGAGGGGGTCGGGACGGGCAGCCGCGCCAGCTCGCCGAGGTCGCTGCGGAAGTCGGACATGAAGCGGACGTTGACCGGGTAGCGCTCGCGCCCCTCGATCGTCGTCGTCACGTTCTCGCCGCCGATCGCGTTTTGCACGACCGCCTGCGCCTCGTCGATGCTCAGCCCGTAGCGTGCGATCTGCTCGCGGTTCCAGGTGATGTCGAGAAATCGCCCCGAGGCGCTCCGCTCCGCGAACACGCGGCGCGCCCCCGCGACGCGCGACAGGATGGTCTCGACGCTGGCGCCGATGCGGTCGATGGTCGCGGCGTCGCCGCCGGCGATCTTCAACCCGATCGGCGTGCGGATGCCCGTCGTCAGCATGCCCGTGCGCCCCTTCACCGGCATGGTCCACGCGTTCGACAGCCCCGGCACGTCCACGGCCTCGTCGAGCTCGCGCACGAGCTGTTCGCGCGAGATGTGATCGGGCGTGACGCGGCGCAGCACCGGCAGCGTCCATCGCGGCGCCCACGACGAGTACCACGTGGGCCGCGTCCGCCATGCGGACACCGGCTTCAGCGTCACGATCGTCTCGAACATCGACAGCGGCGCCGGATCGGTCGGCGTGTCCGCGCGGCCCGCCTTGCCGAGCACGCGGTCGACTTCCGGAAACTGCTTGATGAGGCGATCGGTCGATCGCAGCAGCTGTTCGGCCGTGCCGATCGAGATCCCCGGCACGGTGGAGGGCATGTAGAGGATCGTCCCCTCGTCGAGCGGCGGCATGAACTCCGAGCCGAGGCGCTGATAGATCGGCACGGTCACCGCCATCGCCGTCACCGCGGTCGCGACGACGAGCCAGGGGTGCTGCAACGACCAGACGGCGACGGGCTCGTAGGCGCGCACGAGCCGCCGGCTGATCGGATGACGTTCTTCGGCGTGAATGGTGCCGACGCCCACGACGTTGACGGCCCTGCAGATCCATGCGGGACGAAACCGGAACGGGCGGACACGCGTCAACAGCAGCCGCAGCGCCGGATCGAGCGTGACCGCCAGCACCGCGGCGATCAGCATGCACAGCGACTTCGTGTACGCCAATGGCGTGAAGAGGCGGCCTTCCTGCCCCTCGAGCGTCAGCACCGGCAGGAACGACACGGCGATCACCAGCAGCGCGAAGAATGCCGGCGGCGCCACCTCCTTCATCGCCGCGAGGACGACGGCCCGGCAGTCGTCGCCGCCTCCGCTCGCCTTCCACCGTTCGAGCTTCTTGTGGGTCTGCTCCGCGATGACGATCGAGGCATCCACCAGCGCGCCCATGGCGATCGCAATGCCGCCGAGCGACATGATGTTCGCGGTGACGCCGGCCATCCGGAACGGCACGAACGCGGCGAGCGCGGCGAGCGGAATGGTGACGATCGGGATCACCGCGCTCGGCACGTGCCACAGGAACAGGAGGATCACGGCCGCGACGGTGAACATGATTTCGACGAGCGTCCACGTGACGTTGTCGATCGATTTCCTGATCAGGTCGGAGCGGTCGTAGACAGGCACCACCTCGACACCATCCGGGAGTCCGGACTCGACTTCGCGCACCTTCGCCTTCACACGGGCGATGACGTCCAGTGCGTTCTGGCCCTGCCGCATGACGACGATGCCGGAGACGGCTTCACCAGCGCCGTCGAGATCGGTAACGCCGCGCCGCAGCTCGGGGCCGAGCACGACGTCGGCGACGTCCTTGACGCGCACGGGCGTCCCGCCGCCGGTCGCGCCGAGCGCGATGTTCTCGAGATCGGCGGCCGAACGCGCGTAGCCGAGACCGCGCACCATGTACTCCGCGCCGCCGAATTCGAGCACGCGCCCGCCGGCGTCGTTGTTGCCGCTTCTCACCGCGTCCACCACGCGGCTGATGGGCAGCCCGTACCCGCGCAGGCGATTCGGGTTGACGTTCACCTGGTACTGCCGCACGTAGCCGCCGACCGACGCCACGTCGGCGACGCCGCGGACGCTCTTGAGGTGATAGCGGAGGTACCAGTCCTGGGAGGACCGCAGCTCCGACAGCGTGTGCGTCCCTGTCGTATCGACGAGAGCGTACTGAAAGATCCAGCCGAGCCCGGTCGCGTCGGGCCCGAGCTCGCTCGTCGCGCCCTGCGGCAGCCGCGCCAGCACGGGCGACAGGTATTCGAGCGTCCGCGAGCGTGCCCAGTAGATGTCGGTGCCGTCCTCGAAGATGACGTAGACGTAGGAGGCGCCGAAATCGGAGACGCCGCGCACCGTCTTCACGCGCGGCGCGCCGAGCAGCGCGGTGACGATCGGAGAGGTCAACTGCGCGTCCACGACGTCGGGACTGCGGTCCCACCGCGAGTAGACGATCACCTGCGTGTCGCTGAGATCGGGCAGCGCGTCGAGCGGCACGCGGACCATCGACCACGCGCCGGCGATGGCGGCGAGGATCGCCACCAGGATCACGGCCACCCGGTGCCGCGCGGACCATTCGATGACGGCGCCGATCACGGCAGCGCCTGGACGCCCGTGGCGCCACCGCGGACGCGGCGCTCTGCATCGACCACGAACGTGCCGGCGACGACGACGCGCTCGCCGGGTTCGAGGCCTTTCACGATCTCGACCCGACCGCCCGCGCGCCTGCCCGTCTCGACCTCGCGCGGTTCAAAGACGCCCGCGCTCGTCTCGACGAAGACCGTCTGCGCCAGGCCGGAATCGAGGATCGCATCCGCAGGGACCTCGATGGCCGACGAGAGCCCGGCCATGACGTCGACATCGACGAACATGCCGGGACGGAGGATTGCGGACGGGTTGTCGACCTCCACGCGGATCTTCGCGGATTGGCTGTCACCGTCGAACTGCGGCGCCACGTCGCGGCTGACGCGTGCCCGAAACGATGCCGTACGTCCCGGCACCGACACAACGGCAGCGGCGCCCGGCTTGACATGGTCGGCGTCGCCTCCGAACACGTCGGCCAGCACCCACACACGGGCGAGATAGGCGATGCGAAACAACTCGTCGCCTCGCGCAAGCTTCTGACCGACCGACGCGTTGCGCATCACGACGACGCCATTGGCAGGCGCGGTGATCCTGATGGTGGAGGGAACCTGGCGCGTCCGGGCGATCTCGTCGATTTGTCCCTCGGCCATACCGAAGGTGAGAAGCCTGTCGGTCATCTGTTGCAATGCGGCGGTCGCAAGCTCGATTGACGTGGCGCCTTCACCGGCGTTCGTCGCCCGCGCGAGCACTTCGCGCGCGACGAGGTACGCCTGAATCGGGCCGCGCATTTCCGGCGCGGAAAAGGTCGCGAGTAATTGACCCTTCTCGACGCGACTTCCCGTCGTGACGGCGGCGACGTCCCGGATGAACCCCTCGATCCCGACGTTGATCCGATAGAGCCCGCTTTCATCCGCCGCGACGCGGCCGAACAGGCGCAACCTCTCTGTGTGTCCCGTCCTTTCCGCCGCGGCCACGCGGACGCCGATCAGTTGCTGCTTCTCCGGGTCGAGGCTCACCTGGCCCTCGCCGGTTTCTCGTGCGGGCGGCTCCACAGCGGTGCGTCGTACATCGTTGTCATAGACGGCGACGAGATCCATCCCGTCGGGCGCCTTGCCAGGTCTGTCCGATTTGTGCGCGGGGTTCATCGGATCGACGTAGTACAGGAGCGTGCGAGGCCGCGAGCTGGCGGCGCTCACGGCCTCGTTCCGATCGTACCAGGCGCCGGCCACGAATCCGGCCCCGAGCGCGCCTATCAGCAGACCTGGCCACATTGCCTTCTTCACGGTGTATCCCCTGGTCCCGCGTCGTGCAGATGAACGTTCACCCCTTGATGATTTCCCATCCGAACATCATGCTGTGGTCCTCGTGCGCGAGGTTGTGGCAATGAGCGACGTACGGACCGTTGAAGGTCCGGAATCTCCGGAAGATCACGACCTCGTCGCCCGGCCCCAACGCGATCGTGTCCTCCTTGCCGAAGTCGTCGATGTCCGCGTCGATCGGACCTGACGTAATTGGGGGCGTCCGTACGCCATTTCGCGAGAGAACCTGGTGCTCTTCCATGTGGATATGCATCGGGTGGACCCAGCCGCCGCCGCCGTTCTTCAGTGTCCATATCTCGCCGCGAGGGTCGTTTTGGGTCGGCGTGGCGAGACTCACACACACCTGGAACGGCTGGTCGTTGATCAGCCATTCGTTCTCTTGCGTAAACAGAGTGCCGTCGGATGAACCACCACGCTGGAGTTCAAAGCTACGACGCGGTCCATCCGTTCGAACATCGGGCAGGGAACGGAGCGTCGTCGGGATGACGCTGTTGTCCTCTGCATTGTCGCCAATGACAATCTTCATCATCGGAACCCGATAGCCGGAACCTTCCTCGGGCTTTCGCCCGTCGGTCATCTCCAGGACGTTCGTGAGGTAGATCACGTCGCCCTTGGTGGTCGGGGTCCCGTCCTGGTAGCGCGTGAAATCGACGATGAACTCGCGTCGCTTGGCCGGCCAGAGCTTGAACGAGTTGCGGAGGACGGGGTAAGGCAGAAGTCCGCCTTCGCTCGCGATCTGCGTGAACCGCATGCACTGCTGCCCGTCCGGGAGCTGATACTGCCCCTGGACTCCTCGCGCCGGCTGCGGATGTCCGGTCATCAGCTTGAACTCGTAAATACGCGAAATCGACGCGTCGAGGAACCTCAATCGGTACTTCCGCCGTTTGACCTCGAGGACGGGATACGCCGTGCCGTTCACCGTGAACACATCGCCGACGAATCCGTGGTTCGGGAAGTGACGGAAGTACGTCTTGCCCCACCACTCCTTATGCGTCTCGCCGCACCCGTTGTGGTAGTCCTTGTGTGGCGTCACACCGTCGTCGAGCGCGCAGTCGTAAATCGCGAGCGGGATGTCGTAATCGATGCGACCGGTCTCAGCGTTGGGAACGCCCGGCAGCCTGAGTCCGTACCTCTCGTCACCGGGATCGAGGTTCGGATCGTAAATGGGGTAGAGACCGACCAGACCCTTGTAGACGTTTGCGGCGGTAAATCCCTCGGAGTGGTCGTGGAACCAGAAGAAGGACTGCTTCTCGCGGTCGTCGCTGCCGGCAGGCATGTTGAGATACAGGTTGTCGACCCATTGCGTTGGCTCGAACGGAAAGAGCCGAGCCTTCGGATTACCGTCGCTTTCCGGCGCGGTGTGCGCGTTGTGCAGGTGCGTCAAGAAACACCGGCTCGGGTGGCCAAAGTCACCAACGTCGAGACCATACGGGTTCTCGTCGAGGTGATTTTCGAACCGCACCAGGACGGGTTCGCCGTACCGGCCGTAGATCATCGGGCCCGGGAACTGTCCGTTGAACCCGAAGATCGTGCTGGCCGGCAGAACTCTCGGACCGGGAATGCCGTCCGGCGGCAGGACGGACTGTCCGGCGGCGTTGATCGGCTGGACCTTCGACGTCGTGACACAGTGCTCGGCCAGTTTCAGCTTGATCTGGTAGATGACCGGCAACTGTGACGGCCAGATCTGATGGGTGCTCGTGACGGCCGCATCCGAAGCCTGACAACAAAGACCGGGACCAGGGGGCCGCGACCACAGGTCGACTTCCGACTTCGGCACCGGCGCCAGCGGCTTGGGTATTGGAAGCAGCTCGGTAAACGGATACAGGATGAACGGGCTGGTGGGGTATGCCTCGACGGCCTCGCCGCCCGCGCATGCGCCCTGAAGGATGTCGAGCACGGGCGGCCGCGGCTCGACGCACGAACTCGACATCCGGGTGTCCGCCCAGGCGGGGCGCGCGACGGATCCGACGAGTGCAGCGCCGCCAAGCCTGAGAAGCTCCCGTCGACTTAAACGAAGAAAATCGTTGTGGGTCATGCCTGCGTCCTCCGAATGAGCGTGAACGCTGAACGAAAAAAGGCCCGCTGCGCGCGTTGGGGCCTCTGCGCGCCACGGGCCTCTGTTCGAATCAGACGGCGAAACGGCGAGACGGCTACGTCATTGCGGCTCTGGTCCGACCATACGGTTGATCGCCTTGCAGCGGCCGCACTTTATTTCGATGTGTTTACCCGGCCGCAGCCCGTGCTGCTCGATCTTCTGAAGCAGCCGGCCGCAGCCGCAGCAACGGATCTCTTCCCAATGGATGTCGGGACGGCCTTCCGGTGTGACTTGGTGCGCAGGGAGCATGCGACCTCCAAGTAACGGCATTTACGCACGAGCATGACCGCTAAAGAACGCGCGTAATGTGCTGCGAGTCAAGATTACTGTCAAGCTGGAACTGAGCACTGACGGCAGAATCTTCCGCCATCGGGAGTTTCCCGGGCGCACACCGGTCTTTTCCTTCGAATCCATAGGGTTTTCCCGGTAGCGGCGGCCAGCGTCGCTCATCCAGCGCTTCATGTTTCGTATTTCGTTCGCATTCTCGAACACACGAGGAGTCCTTTTCCGTGCGCTGGTACGACCAGTCCTCCGAACGTGCCCTCGGTTTCGCGCGAGCCGCGCGGCGAGCCCACGAGTCGCTCGGCACGTTCTGAATGGGCGATCGGCGGATCCGCAGGTGAGTCCGAGACGGGTGTCGCTTCGACGGCACGCCACGCGTGCGAAGACGACCTCCGGAAAAATCCGATGTCGTCCTCAACACGAAGTGCGCCGACTGCGAAAGTGTCTGCGCGATCGCTCTTGATCGATCGCACGACGCGTCGGCGCTCCGCTGACGTCTCGCGAAAGGTGCGCTCATTTTGCGTAAGTGCATCTTCGAGCGTCGATCTCCGTGTTATCGTGCGCGCGCATTTCCTGGCTGTTGTGCGCGCTCGCCGCGCGCGATTGACATGCAGACGATCACCTCTTCGGTGAAGCTCGCCGCCGACCCCGCGCTGATGTATCGCGACGTGCTGCTGGAACCGGCGGTGATGCGCGAGCGCCTGGCGTGGGCACTCGGGATTGGCGCGCCGGCTGCGGTCGGTGACGTCGCGCTCGCGCGCGTCGACTACCAGGTCGGTGAGAGCGTGCGCGCGGTGTATCGCGCCGCTATCGACGGCGCCGCGCACACGATCGCCGCGCGGATGTTCCCCGGCGCGACGAGCGAAGAGGCGTATCGCCGATCGGCGCCCGCCGCACGAGGCGTCGCGGCCATCCGCGGCATCGCCCACGACTTCGAGATCGGGACCATCTACTGCGTCTTCCCGAACGACCCCGCCATCGCCTCGCTCGACGCCATCCTCGACCCCTCGACGACCGTGCCGGGCATCGCCACCGGCGCGCCGGTGCGCAAGCGGCTCGTCGCCTACGCGCCGGAGAAGTCGGCGACGCTGGCGTGCGAGGACGCTGCCGGCGTGACGATCGCCTACGCCAGGGTTGCCGCCACGCACCAGGCCGCACGCGACTATCAGACGTACACGCACCTGCGCACGGGCCTGGATCCGCTCAATCCGTGGCTCTGCATGCCCGCGCCGCTGGCGTACTCGAGCGCGCAGCGGACGCTCTGGCTCGAGGCGCTGCCGGGGCGGCGCATGGCCGACTCGCGCGGCGATGACGAGGCGTCCGATCTCGAGAAGCTCGGCGCGGCCGTCGCGGCCTTTCATGGCCTCTGGCTGAAGGACGCGTCCCGCTTCGATCGGGTCGCGCCGGAACAGCTCGCGAAGCAAGCCTCGACGCTGCGCAGCAGCCGGCCCGACGCTGCCGACGCGATCGATCATCTCGCGGAACGGCTCGCGGCGACCGCGGTCGCGGAGGAAGAACTCGCCTGCCTGCACGGCGACCTGCATCCCGGCAACGCGATCGTCTCGTCCGACCGGGTGGCGCTCGTCGACGTCGAAGAAGCCGCACTCGGCGCACCGGCGGCGGACATCGCGAGCCTGCTGGCGGAGCTCCTCTATCGCCGCGAGACCGGCGAATTGTCCGCCGGCGAGTGCCGGAGCCGCGTGGACGCGTTTCTCGTCGGGTACCGCTCGCACCGCGACCTGCCGCGCCGCGACTCGCTGGCGTGGCACACGGCGGCGGCGCTGTTCGCCGAGCGCGCCGCCACCGCCCTCACGCGCGTGCGCCCGCTCGGCCTCGAACATCTTCCCGCGCTGCTGGCCACATCCGAGCGCCTGCTCGATCGCGGATTGGCGGCGATATGACACCCTCCATGCCTTGCCACCGTGTCTGGTGGCGGCGGGCGCTTCGCCGAAGCGCCCGACATGATGGTCATCGAGGCACACACCACGACCTCCCGCTCGCCTCCCTGCCGATGACCATCATCAGGGACCGCTGTGCCCGGAGCAGACGTTGACAGATGTCTGCCCCGCGGCACAGCGGCGCCCGGTATCACGCGCCGGCTAATCCGCTCGCGTCAACAGCGCCGCAATCGCATCGAGCCGTGCCCCCGGCCATCTCGAGCGGGGTCTCGCAGTCGTCGATGCGCGTCCGCAGATCGCGGTCGGCGCCTGCCTCGAGCAGAAGCTCCACCGCGACCGGATCGCGCACCGCCACGGCCATGTGGAGCGGCGTGTAGTCGTTGATGCCGCGCTGATTCGGATCCGCGCCGGTTGATAACAGCAGGCGAAGAATCTCGGCGACGTCGGTGCGCCTGGTCGCGCCCGGAACTTCCTGGACGCAGCTGAGCGCCGCAATCAGCGGCGGAAACCCGTCAGCGGCCGGCGCGTTCGGATCGGCGCCGATCTCGAGCAGCGTGCGGATGAACGGCAGCGGGCTGTGATAGATCGCGTAGACCAGGCACGATCCGATCGTCAACGGCATGGCGCCGTTCGGAATGGCGTCGGCCTCGTCCACGGCCGCACGCAGCGCGTCGAGGTCGCCGCTGCGAAACGCGGCGTCGATGCGCCGGAACTTCTCCGCCTCCGCGCAGCGCTGCTCTTCGGACGTCGTCATCGCGACACCTGCGGCGCGCCGCGGATGCACAGGAGCTGGTTGGAGCGTGAATTCATGTAAGCTCGCCCACAGGAGCGCACTCATGATGGATCGGCAGGCGCCGATTGGGTTTCTTGGTTTTGGAGAGGCCGGTTACCACCTGGCCCGCGGCCTCCGGGGCGCCGGCGCGCCGCCGCTCGTCGCCTTCGACATCAACGCGAATCGGGGCGCCGCCGGCGAACGCATCCGCGCTCGCGCGGCCGAAACCGGTATTCGTCTCGCGGAGACGGCGGCCGAGCTGGCGCATGCGACTGCGGTGATCCTCTCGGTCGTCACGGCGGCATCGGCCGTGGACGCCGCTGGCAGCGTCGCCGCGGATCTGACGGCCGATCACCTCTTCGCCGATTTGAACTCAGTGTCCCCCGCCACGAAGGGCCGCGTCGCAGCGGTCATCGCCGGTGGCGCGGGGCGTTTCGTCGAGGGCGCGATGCTGGCGCCGGTACCCGGCGTGGAACATCGTGTGCCGATCCTCCTCAACGGACCCGCCGCACCCGCACTCGTCAACGCCCTGTCGCGCTATCAGATGCGTCTCGACGTCATGAACGCCGCGATTGGCGCGGCCGCCGCCGTCAAGATGTGCCGCAGCATCGTCATCAAGGGTCTCGAAGCGCTGATGCTGGAGTGCGCGCTGGCGGCGGGTGAATACGGGGCGACCGACCGTGTCTACGAGTCGCTCGGCGAGACGTACCCGGGGATCGACTGGCGGAAGACGGCCACCTATATGATCGGCCGGGTGCTGGAACACGGCGAGCGGCGCGCGCGCGAGATGGAGGAAGTCGCCAGCACGTTGCGCGCGGCCGGCATCGAACCGCTGATGGCGGAGGCCACCGCCCGGCGCCAGGACTGGGAGGCGACGCTTCGAGGCGACGGGCGCCTCGCCGGGCCACGCCCGGCGACGACGGGCGCCCTGCTCGGGCTGCTGGTCGACGAGCCCGGCGCCCTGACCCCCACGAAGGCAGCCTCGAGGTGACAAGGACCGTGGAGAGGCCTGTTCCCCGTTTCGGTGATGTGGCTCACGTCGGCCACGTCGAGCTCCTCACGCCTCGTCCCGAGGCCAGCCTGGACTTCTTCACCTCGGTGGTCGGTCTGCACGAGACCGCGCGCCGCGGTGACTCGGTGTATCTGCGCGCGTGGGGCGATTACGAGTGCCACACGCTCAAGCTCACCGCACACTCGACATCAGGCCTGGGACATCTCGGCCTTCGTGTTCGAGACCCCGAGACACTTCATCATCTCGTTGGGTATCTCGGCGAAAACGGCATCGTCGGCACGTGGATGGGTGACGAGGGGCATGGCCCGGCATATCGCGTCGCCACGCCGGACGGTCACGCGATCGAGCTCTATTGGGAGACCGAGCGGTTCAAGGCGACGCCCGACGTCAAGACAGCGTTCAAGAGCCAGCCGCAGCGCTACGTGCCGCGCGGCATCGCGCCGCGACGCCTGGATCACGTCAACCTCCTGGCGCGCGACGTCGCCGCCACGCGCGGCTTCTTTCACGAGTTCCTGGGGCTCAGGCTGACCGAGCAGATCATCCTCGACGACGGCTCGGAAGCGGGGGCGTGGCTGTCGGCGACCAACAAGTCGTACGACGTGGCAATCACGCACGACCGGACCGGAGCATCGGGACGGCTGCATCACGTCACGTTCATGATGGACAGCCGCGAGGACGTGCTGAGGGCGGCCGACATCCTCCGCGACGCGGACGTGACGATCGAGACCGGCCCGCACAAGCACAACATCGGGCAGACGTTCTTCCTCTACTGCTTCGAGCCGGGTGGCAACCGGTTCGAGATCGGCGCCGGCGGCTATCTGATCTTCGATCCGGATTGGAAGACGGTCGTCTGGACGCAGGCGGAGCGCGCCAAGGGACAGGCGTGGGGGTTGCAGACCGTCAGCTCATTCCACACCCGAGGATCGCCACCGGTCCCGGGGTCGGAATAGCGTTCACCGGTCGAGACGGCCGACGCCGTACCAGCACGGGAACGGTCGTGTCGAACAGGTGATCGTCGAGCGCGCCGAGAAGCGCGTCAAAATCCATGCGGCCGTATCCAGAAACTCTCTTCCCACGAGCCGCCGGGTTCGATTGACTGGAGGTCGTGGTAGAGGCCTTTCTGCGTGAGGTTCAACGCGTTCGTGATGGCCGCCATCGGCTCGAACGCCACGGAGCCGCGCATCGGAGCCGCAGGCGCGGGAGGCGTGTACACCAGCGCGGTCGTGAATTTCGGCCCGATGATCACGTCGACCTGCTGCGCCTTGCCGATGAGCGAGAGCGTCGCGCGACCGCGTTCATCGCGTTCGAGGTCGGTGAAGATGTCGTCCAGCATGACATCCTTCACGAGCACGTGCGTCGGGTCGGGCAGAAACCGCGTGATGGGTTCGGTTTCTCCGGTCGGCAGCTTGTTCGGCTCGAGCGTCCAATGCGTCTTGGCGCCGATCGCGATTCGCCAGTCCTCCCGCGGTGAGTCGGTGAGCTGGAAGTAGGGGTGGAAACCGATGGCCACCGGCATCCTCTCGTCGCTCAGGCTGTCGATGCGCGTGTGCACTTCGAGCGCGCCATCCTGCACCCGGTACGTCATCGTCAGCGTGTGCGCGAAGGGAAACTGTTTCATGTAGCGCGGGATGCGGAAGAAGTCCAGCTTCATCGTCACCCACGCCGATCTCGCGTCCGCTTTCGCTTCGAGCACCTTCCACGCATCAGCGCCCGTCACAAAGCCATGGATGGGAATCGCGCCGCGGCCGGTGTTGCCCAGACCGGGATCGAATGAATATTTCTGTCCGTTCGCGTAAAACGCCTGCTCGTCCAGGCGATTCGCGTAGGGCCAGAGCAGAGGCACGCCGTTCAGTCCCAACTGGCCGCGAATGTCCTCCAGCCTGTTCCACGTGCGTCGAATGACGTCCTCGCCCTTTACGGTTATCTGGTAGGCGTTGCTCGCTGGCGTGAGCACGCGGACGACGAGCGCCGTTCGTGTGTCGGAAAGGATGACGACGTCTCCCATCCGGGAGACGTCGTAGCGGGATTCCACCCCACCGCGCCCAGGACGCGCGGCGGTGGCCCCGGATTGCGCGTCCGCAACCGGCGGGTGCAACAGCAGGCCGGCCGCGAACAGGGCGAGCGCGACACGAGGCGTCAACTGACCCCGCCGCGCAGGCGCCGCCGAGGTCACCGGACAGAGCCCGGGAACCGGGCCTCGAGATACGTGACGTGGTCGTTGATCTTGCTGAACCAGTGAGCCGTTCCCGGCGGGATGACGATCACGTCTCCAGGCTTGATGTCGTTCGTCACGCCTCCCCTGATCCCTGCGGTCCGGTTCTTCGGGTCGGGGATCGATCCGCCCGTCGTGTACGTGCCGGTGCCTTCGAGGATGTAGTAGACCTCGGTCACGTCCTGACCATCACCATCCCTGGTGTGGACGCTTGCGTTGTTGGGTCCGTCGAGCCGGCGCCGAATGACGAAGGGCTCCACGATCCGGGCGGCCTGGCCCGCTACAATTCCGAGCGCCGGCTTGTCGTCGTCCAGCATCTTCTTCCACTGCGCGGACGGAACGAACCTGCCCGGCGGCGTTACCGTGCCCTGGGCCATTCCCACCAGGTCGTGCAGCGAGAGGACGGCCATCACGACCAGCAGTGCAGAAAGGAGCAGCTTCCTGGTCATGGCTAGTTCGAACCGGTGAACTTCGCCGTCCCGAGCGCCATCAACGGGGCGATGCCGTCCGGATCGACGCGGACGACGACATAGCTCGTGAATTCCTCGGCGTCTTCCCACTTGTGGGGCGTGCCCGCCGGGATGATGAGGACATCTCCCTTCGCGATCGTCACGTCCCGGGCCCCGACCGCCGTCGTGCCGGCGCTTCCCCTGCCGTTGCCGGCGCTGACGGGGCGGCGCTTCCAGTCGGAGATCTTCCCGCCAAGTTTCATGCGCCCCTTGCCTTCGACGACGTAATACACCTCGGCGACGTCGTCATGCACAGCGTAGTTCGGGTTCTTCTGTCCCTTGTTGCGATTGACCACGCTGACGCCGACCTGGTGCCGGTCGCTGCCGCCACCCGCCTTGACCATGTTCATCGGAACATCGTCTTCCCTGGCAGCAATCATGTTTCTCTTGTGCGTCTCGATCTGGGCGGCCGTAATGAGCGTCGCCGGCAGATCGTACCGATGACCGGGCAGCATCACGGGTGAGGGATCGTTCGGCGCCTGCTGTCCGCCGAGGGGCATCGCTACGCCCATGACAAACATTCCTGCCGCCGTGTGTCTCCAGATCGTGCTGCTCATGACTTCAACCTCCGATCCGAAAGCGTGATTGGCACACTTTACAGGAAGCGCACCGCGGACTGTTCGATGATCGGGACCTGTCCTCGGTTACCATGCACCACACGCGTATGCTGCCGCTCAAGCGACGTACCGTCTTACAGGGTGCCGCCGGGATGGTGCTTGCCTGGTTGACCCCCGTGCCCCTGGCCGCGCAGGACGCGCGCGCATCGCGGCCCGCGGCTGGCGACCTCCTGGTCAGCACTAGCGACACGACGTTCACGCCGCTCACGCCGGACGATATCCCGATGGACGACACGCCGACCCTCGCGTGGTGCATGACGCCGAACGATCGCGTCGTACGAAACGGCTCGCGTCTGAATCGCGTGCTCCTCGTGCGCCTCGATCCCGACACGATCACCGAGGCGACGCGCGCGATGTCGGCGAACGGGGTCGTCGCCTACTCCGCCATCTGCACGCATTCCGGTTGCGATGTGGGCAACTGGCTGCCGGACGAGCAGTTGCTCTACTGTGAGTGCCACGAGTCGAAGTTCGATCCAAGAGACGCGGCCCGCGTGGCCGATGGCCCGGCGCCGCGAAGCCTGCCGGCGCTGCCGCTCACCCTCGTCGACGGGCGGCTCGTCGTGGCAGCTCCGTTCACGTCACGCGTGGGATTCGAAGCCTGAGGCAAGGGGTCGCAGGGGCCGACCTTCGGGTCGGCCCAGGACTGAGAGCCAATATGACATGCACACGACGCTCGTTCACCGCGTTCGTCATCACGGCGGTCGGGTTGATGGTCGCGCTTCCCGCGGCACAGCGCGGCGCGCCGCCGCCCGTGCCACCCGGGCCTCCGTTGCCCACGCCTGCGATTCTCCAGAAGTACCAGCCTGTGACAGCCGAGCGGCTGCTGAAGCCGTCCGACGGCGACTGGCTGATGATTCGTCGCACCTACGACGGGTGGGGCTACAGCCCGCTCGATCAGATCACGACGTCCAATGTCGCCCGGCTGCAACCCGTCTGGGTGTTTTCGACTGCCGTTCCAAACGGCCACGAAGCACCCCCGCTCGTGAACAACGGCGTGATGTTCGTGGCGACGCCCGGCAACCAGGTGGTCGCGATCGACGCGAAGTCCGGACAACTGCTGTGGCGCTACCGTCGACCGGTTCCAGAGGACGCGGTGACCCTCCATCCGACGTCGCGAGGCGTGGCGCTGTACGGCGACAAGGTCTTCGTGGCGGCGAACGAAGCGGTGCTCGTGGCGCTCGACGCGCGCACCGGGAAGGAAGTCTGGACGGCCGACGTCGCGGAGAACCAGAACGGGTACTACATGTCGCTCGCGCCGCTCGTCGCCGAAGGCCGCGTGATGGTCGGCACGTCGGGCGGCGAGTTGGGCATTCGCGGATTCGTCGCCGCCTACGACGCCGAGACAGGCCGGCCGGCCTGGAAAACGTACACGGTGCCTGCGCCTGGTGAGCCAGGGAGCGAGACGTGGCCCAAGGGCAATCAGTGGAAGACCGGCGGCGGCTCCATCTGGGTGACCGCCAACTACGATCCCGATACGCATCTGGCCTTCTGGGGCACCGGCAACGGTGGGCCGTGGATGGGCGATCAGCGGCCGGGCGACAACCTGTACACGTCGTCCACGGTCGCGATCGATGTGAGGACCGGTCGCATCACCGGTCACCATCAGTACCATCCGAACGACTCGTGGGATTGGGACGAGGTGTCGCCGCCGATCCTCGTCGACTATCAGCGCAACGGTCGAACCGTCAAGGGACTGATCGACGTCGCGCGCGACGGCTATCTGTGGTTTCTCGAGCGGAGCGCCGGCCCGATCGCGTTCGTCCAGGGCGTGCCGTATGTAAAGCAGAACGTCTTCAGAAGCCTGGATCCGAAGACGGGGCGTCCGGATGTCGATCCCGCCCGCAAGCCCGGGACGGGAAAGCGCGCGGACAACATCTGTCCATCACACTGGGGTGGCAAGAACTGGCCGCCCATCGCGTTCAGCCCGAACACACGGATGATCTACATCCCGGCGAACGAGAATCTCTGCGACACGATAACCGGCGCCAGGGTCGCGTACGAGCCAGGCAGCCGGTTCATCGGCGCCACAACCGCTCTCCTGCTCGCGCCCGGCGCCGACCACGTCGGCGAGGTGCAGGCGTGGAACGTGGATACGGGCATACGTGCGTGGACCCACACCTATCCCACGTCGACGAACTGGGGATCCATGCTGGCCACCGGCGGCGGCCTCGTGTTCAGCGGAGGGACCAACGATCGCAAGCTGCACGCATTCGACGCCGCGACAGGCGCCCTGTTGTGGGAGTTTCCCACCAACTCCGGCATCATCGGTCCGGCCGCGTCGTACACCATCGACGGCAAGCAATACATCGCCGTGCAGTCGGGTTGGGGCATCGACTCGCGCGGCATGCAGGCTCGGCTGAACACGCTGACACGCGGCGCATACCCGGAAGTGCCTGAGGGAGGCGCGATCTGGGTGTTTGCGGTGCCGTAGGTCGTTCTCAATTCACGACATGGACGGGCGTCCCGGCTCTGAACGCCAGGACATTGTCGATGGCCATCGTCAGCCCCGCCTCCGTGGCTTCGCGCGTGATGCCGCCCGCATGCGGCGTCAGCACGACGTTCGGCAGCAGGCGCAGCGGCGAATCCATGGGCAGCGGCTCTGTCTCGAAGACGTCGAGACCTGCCCCGGCGATCCGCTGCCCGCGGAGTGCGTCGACGAGATCCTGCTCCACGACGATGCGCCCGCGTGCCGTATTGATGAAGATGGCGCCCGGCTTCATCAGCCCGAAGTGCTCCGCCCGAATCATTCCGAGCGTCTCCGGCGACTGCCGCACGTGCACGCTGACGACGTCGGCGCGCCGGAACAGATCCTCGAGCGTCACCCACGCATAATCGCCGCGCTGGTGGAACGACCAGGCGATGACGCGCATGCCGATGCCGGCGCCGAGCCGGGCGACCTCGCGGCCGATGGCACCGGTGCCGATCACCCCCAGCGTCTTCCCGTGCAGCTGCTGCACCATGGCGCGCGGCCATCCACCGTCCCTGACGGCCCGATCCACGTTGACGGTCTGCCTGGCGACGGCGAACATCAGCGCCACCGCGTGTTCGGCGACCGCGATCGCCGACACCGCGGGCGTATTGGTCACCGTGATGCCGCGCCCTTTCGCCGCCGTGAGATCGACATGATCTGTACCCGTTCCCCAGATCGAAATCAGCCGCAGCTGTGGACACCCCGCCAGGACGTCCGCCGTGAACCGCGTGGACGCCCGGATATTGATCACCGCGTCGGCGTCCGCGATGCGCGCCACCAGCTCGCGGGAATCCGCGGGCAGCGTCGTGTAGAGACGATGCTCGCTGTCGCGCAGCTGCCCGATGGCGTCGCTGCGCGACAGGACGGGCGGCGCGTCATCCGCGATGACGATGAGTGGCATGGTGGCGCGCCGCCACGTGATCAGAAGCTGAACGTCGCACCAAGCTTGAACGTCCGAGCAGCCAGGATCTCGGTGGGCTGCCGCCACGCGGCGCCGTAGCGGGTGTTGATCGAGAGAATCGAACTGGCGTTGAGCGCGTTGTAGGCGTCGAAATTCCCTTGCACACGGTAGCGCCCGATCCGCAGGCGCTTGGAGACGCGCACGTCGAGCTGGCGGATACGCGGCTCGCGCAGCGTGTTCGGCTCGATCAGCTCGACGGTCGACGTCGCCGTGCAGGTGGCAGCCGCACCGCACGCACCGAAGTTGCGTCCCAGCGACGCACGCGCCTCCGCATTGCCGACGACGTAGCTCGCCGTCATCGGGATGCCCGGGAGGTCCTGGTAGGTCGCGCTGGCCTCGACGTCCCACTTCAGCGGGTAGGCACCGGAGATCTTCAGCTGCGTCTGGCCGGCAAATGGCAGCGTCACGCGGCAGAACCGCGCCTGCGGATTGTCCATCAGCACGTCGCAGTTGCTGGTGATCGTCCGGCCCGTGCCGACGCCACCCGACAGCAGTCCGCCGCGACCAAAGCGGAAGTTCGTCGTCACGTCGATGCCGTTGTACACCTCGCTCTGTTTTCCGTAGTTCGACGCGAGCGTCACGAGATTGTCGTTGATGCCGAACTTCTCCGGGCGAATGTCATAGAGGCCGCAGATTTCGCCGCCGCTGCCGCCCGGCAGCGCCGGGCTCGAGGGAGCGGTGATGCAGTACGTCGAAAAGTCGCCCGGGCCGATGGCGAGGTTGTCGGTGACCATGAAGTTTCCGTACCACGTGCGGAAGTAGGCGACGTTGAGCGAGAGGCCGGGACGCAGCTCGTGCTGCAGCGCGAGGGAGCCCTGCCAGTTGTAGCCACGGTTACCGAAACCGGTAAACGCGTCGGCGCCGAGCCGCGTTTCGTTGGTCGACAAGCCAAACCGTGCCGTCGACAGCGGACCGCATTCGCCGTTGGCGGCGGGCAGTACCAGGTCGCAGTCGGGAACGAAGTTGGCGTTGGTATCAGCCCACGTGCGGTTGGCGCTGTTCACCTGCTGGTTTGCCGGGTGCCAGAGCTGCGCGAGATTGGCGCCGACCAGCGTCACGTATCGTCCCAGCGTCGCTTTCACGGCGGTCTTGCCGTTGCCGAACAGATCGTACGCGGCACCGAGCCGCGGGCTCAGATCCGTGTAGTGCGGCAGATTCTTCGCTTGCGGATAGTTTCGCGCCGGGACGAAGACGCCTGCGGCGGCTGACTGCGCCGGATCCCAGGCGTTCAGATAGTCGAAGCGGACGCCGAGGTTCAGCGTCAGCTGCTGCACGGTCCACTGATCCTGCGTATAGAGGCCGAGATTGATCAGGCGGTTGTTGTTCACCGCGGGCGACGCGAAGATCGTCACCTGCGTCGGGGCGCCGTTCCTCACCGTGTAATTGCGATCGCCGATCATGAACGACTGGTGCACGCGTTTGCCGATCTGCGCATAGACGCCGGTCTTGAACGCATGCGAGCCGGTAACGTAGGAGGTCGCGAAGCGGCCGTTCGTCTGGTTGTGCGTAATCGTCCCGTAGCCGCCATCGGTGTTCGTCGCCGTGGCGCGCGAGTTGAACCGGTAGCCGGTTGACAGCTCCGTGACCCCGACCTCGCGCAGCGAGAACGTCATCCCCTCGATCGGATCGTAGTTGTAGCGGGCGGTGTAGTTGGCAGCAGCGGCCTCGAACAGCAGCCGGCTGGTCGCCGTATAGGTCCAGGCGCCGTCGGCGAAGTTCTCGTGGTACTGGTGATAGCCCAGCGCCTCTGGCGCCGCGTTCGCCTGCAGCTGCGGACAATTGCAATTGCGCTGCAGGTCGTCGGCAATCGTCACCTTCTGCTTCGCCGTTGCCTGCAGCGTGAGACGCAGCGCGTTGCTGCGCCGCGGGTTGCGGCGATAGAAGGGACGGTCGAAGTCGGGTGTGTAGACCGCCGTCCCCTGGGTCTTGTTGTAGTAATTGCCCGGCGTCGGACTCGGCGACTGACTGTCCCACGTCCGCTGCGACACGAAGAACCACAGCCGATCGCGCACGAGCCTGCCGCCGACCGCGGGATTGACGTCGTAAATCTTCCGAATCTTGAGCGGCGCAATCAGCCCACGCGCCAGGAGCTCCGGCGTCGTGTTGGTACCCTGCAGCGCCGCATCGGCGAACGCGACGTTGACGTATCCGGTGAACGTGTTGCCCCCTTCCTTCGGCACGACGTTCATCACGATCCCGCCCGTCTCGCTTTCCGCTGAAATGCCACCGGTCTGGAACGTGATTTCCTGCGCGGTCGCCGCGTTGATCGAGTAGGTGCGGCTGCCGCCGCCCTGATTCATCATGCTCGCGGGCCGCAGGCCGTTGACCGTGTACAGCATGTCCGTCCCCTTGCCGCCGTGAATGCCAATCGAGGTGTTCGCTTCGCCGCGATTGCCTCCAACGTCCTGACTCGTGGCGGCCATCGTCGCGCCGACGATGAGCGGGGCGTAGCTGCGGATCGTCTTCGCGATCGGCAGCTGATCGAGCACCGTGTCCGAGAAGACGTTCCGCGACATCACGTTCTGCGTGTCGACGAGGGGCGCCGCGCCGGACACCGTCACGGTCTCCTCGACCGCGCCGACACTGAGCTCAGTGCTGACCTGCGCGGTGAAGCCGGTGGTCAGCTCCACACCGTCGCGCCTCACGGTGCCGAACCCTGCCAGCGAGAACGTGACGCTGTAGACGCCCGGGACGAGGCTGACGATCCGGTAGACGCCGTTGTCGTCGGTCGTGACCGTCCGCGCCCGCTCGATGAGCGCGGGGCTCGACGCTTCAACGGTCACGCCGGGCAGCACGCCACCCGACGCGTCGCGCACGACACCGGCGATACTGCCGCTCAGCGCGGTCTGCGCACCGGCAGGCGCGGCGACGAACGTCCAACATACGAAGGCCAGACCACCGGAGACCCGAAGTGACTGCATGGCGTCCTCCAGTCAGCGCAACACTGCCACCAACAATTGCCTCGTCGTCGCCGACCGGTCACGTTGACACCGGCGGCAGCGTTCGACGTGTGCGCGCACGATACCGCAAACGACCATTTCGGTACCCACGCGCAACGAATCCTTTGTGAAGCCCGCGAGGGCGTGATAGTAACGTTGCGATGCCGTGTTCATACCTGAATTTCATCGGGGGCAAGTGGGTGCCTGCCCGAACGCAGCGCACCTTCGCGAACATCAACCCGGCCAACACCGGCGAGGTCGTCGGCGAGTTCCAGGCGTCGGGACCGGACGATGTCGCCGCGGCGTTCGAGGCCGCTCAGGGCGCACAGGCCGCATGGGCCGCGCTGCCGGCGCCGCGACGCGGTGAGTACCTGTTCAAGGCGGCGGAGGTGCTGGAGAGCCAGCTCGAGTCCGCGGCCTCCGACATGACGCGCGAGGAAGGGAAGACGCTGCCCGAAGCGACGGGTGAAGTGAAGCGCGCCATCAACATCCTCCGCTATTTCGGCGGCGAGGGGTCGCGGCTCTTCAGCTACCAGATTCCCTCCGAGCGCGACAACGTCTTCTGCTTCACGATGCGCAAGCCGCTCGGCGTGGTGGCGCTCATCACGCCGTGGAACTTTCCGAGCGCGATACCGGCGTGGAAGCTGGCGCCGGCGCTCGTCGCAGGCAATACGGTGGTCCTCAAGCCGGCCTCGCTGGCGCCACTGAGCGCGCTGCGTCTCGTCCAGGCGCTCGAGCGGGCGGGCCTTCCGGCCGGGGTCGTCAACTACGTGACCGGCAGCGGTGGCGCGGTCGGCGACGCGCTCCTCGAACACGCGTCGCTGAGGGCCGTCTCCTTCACCGGCTCGTGCGAGGTCGGCAACAAACTCTACGAGAAGGCGACGCGCCGCCGCCTGCGCGTTCAGCTCGAAATGGGGGGTAAGAACCCGACCGTCGTGCTCGCCGACGCCAACCCCGATTTCGCGGCCGCGACGCTCGTCAACGCCGCGTTCTTCTCGACCGGCCAGAAGTGCACCGCCTGCAGCCGCGCCATCGTCGAGCGGAAGGTGTACGAGCCGCTCGTCGAGCGGCTGATCGCGCGGACGCGCGCGCTGAAGATTGGCAACGGGCTCGAGCCCGGGATCGACATCGGCCCTGCGGTCGACGAAGCGCAGCTGAAGACCGACCTCGACTACATCGCGATTGCGCAGCGCGAGGGTGCGCAGCTCCTGTGCGGGGGCAAGCGGCTGACGGGTGGCGCCTACGACACGGGCTTCTTTGTCGAACCGACCATCTTCGGCGGCGTCACGCCGGCGATGCGCATCGCGCAGGAAGAAGTGTTCGGTCCCGTGCTCGCGCTGATGGTGGCAGAGGATTTCGAGGAGGCGATGCGTCTGGCCAACGGCATCCGGTTCGGCCTCTCGGCGGCGATCATTTCCAACGACCTCGCGCGCGTGCACCAGTTCGTCAATCGCATCGAGGCGGGACTCATCACGGTCAACCTGCCGACGGCGGGCGTCGAATACCAGCTGCCGTTCGGCGGCACGAAGGAATCGAGCTTCGGCATGCGCGAGCAGGGACCGCTCGCGCTCGACTTCTACACCGAGAACCGGACGGTGTACTTGAAGCACACGGTCTAGCGGTCAATGCAAAATTCAAAATGCAAAATGCAAACCCTGCTTGCTCACGAAGCAGATGGGAGAAGGCGCAGCGTGGTTCACCCCTTTGGTGCAAGCAGGTATGGTTTGCATTTTGAATTTTGCATTTTGAATTACTCGCGGAGCAGCTACCTCTAATGCCGACAATCTCCGGAGCTCGGAATGGCGGGCGCATCCTCGTCGATGCGCTCCGTCTCCACGGCGTGGATCGCCTGTTCTGCGTTCCCGGCGAGAGCTATCTCGAGGTGCTCGACGCGCTCTACGACACGCCGCAGATTGCGCTGGTCGTCGCCAAGCACGAGGGCGCGGCGTCGAACATGGCGGAGGCCGACGGCAAGCTGACCGGGCGCCCCGGCGTCTGCTTCGTCACGCGGGGGCCGGGCGCGACGCACGCCAGCATCGGCGTGCACACCGCCTACCACGACTCGACGCCGATGATTCTCTTCATCGGCCAGGTGCAGCGCGAGGTGCGCGGCCGCGAGGCGTTCCAGGAGGTGGAGTTCCGCCAGATGTTCGCGCCGCTGGCGAAGTGGGCCGCGGAAATCGAGTCGGCGGATCGCATCCCCGAGTACGTGCTGCGGGCATTCCAGGTGGCCACGTCGGGCAGGCCCGGTCCCGTCGTGCTCTCACTCCCGGAAGACGTGCTGGGGGAGGATTCGTCGGCGTGCGACACGCAGCCGTATCAGCGTGTCCATGCGGCGCCCGCCGACCGCGACCTGGACGCGCTCCGCGACGAGCTGCAACGAGCATCGAAACCGCTGCTGATCGCCGGCGGCTCCTCGTGGTCGGATGCCGGCTGCGCCGCGCTCGCCCGCTTCGCCGACGCCAATGCCCTTCCGGTCCTCGCCTCGTTCCGCCGGCAGGACCTGATCGACAACCGCCACCGGTGCTACGCGGGGCATCTCAGCCTCGGTCTTCCGCCGTTCCTGCAGCAGCGCGTCAAGGCAGCGGATCTGATCGTCGCGCTCGGCTCGCGCCTCGGCGATGTGACGACGCTGACGTATTCGGTCCTGAAGCCGCCGCGCATCGGGGCGCGTCTCGTCCATGTCCATCCGGATGCCAACGAGCTCAACCGCGTGTATCAGGCCGACCTGCCGATCGTCGCCGCGCCCTCCGCGGCCGCCGAACGGCTGGCGGCGCTGCCGCCTGTCGATACGGCCCGCTGGCGCGAGTGGACTGACGCGGCGCGGCGCGAATACGAACAGTTCGTTGCCGTACCCGAGAGAGGTCCGCGCCAGGGTGTCGACATGGCCGTCGTCATCCGGCACCTGGCCGCGGCGTTGCCGGCGAACGCGACGATCGCCAACGGGGCGGGCAACTTCACTGTGTGGGTGCACAGGTTCTTCACCTACAAGGCGCCGCACACGGAGCTGGCGCCGACCAGCGGCGCGATGGGTTACGGCTTCCCCGCGGCGGTCGCCGCCGCGCTGCGCCATCCGGATCGACTGACGGTCTGCGTCGCCGGCGACGGCGACTTCCTGATGTACCCGCAGGAACTGGCGACCGCGGCGCAGTACGGCGCGCGCGTGGTCGTGCTCGTCGTCAACAACGGCATGTACGGCACGATTCGCATGCACCAGGAACGGCGGTTTCCGGGCCGCGTGTCGGGGACCGCCCTCGCGGGCCCGGATTTCGTGGCGCTGGCGCAGTCGTTCGGGGCGTGGGCCGAGCGCGTCGATACGACGGAGGGCTTTGCGCCGGCGTTCGAGCGCGCGCTCGCCGCGGGACGATCGGCGGTGCTGGAGCTGCGGGTCGATCCGAATCAGATCACGCCGGACCGGCGGATTGGTTAGGCGCTGGTCGTCATTCGCTCAACAGAAACCGTCGCATCTCACGCACGATGATGCTCTGTTGCTTCGGGTCGATCATGAATCCACTGTGGCTGGTGTCATGAAGTTCGACGACGTGTCCGTTTTGCATGTCTCTGCGAAAATGCTCGATCTGCCGTGGGACGATAAATCTGTCGTACGTATTCCACCGCGCTTCTACCTTGCTTCTCGTTGATGCATCCATGAACGGTGTGAGAAATGGACTGCGGCGATACATCACGTTGAAGCTCAGCGCCGGCGCGACGACCTTCGTGTAGTCAGGGTCACCGGCTTCCGCCTCCTTCAGGATGAGCGCCGACACCGACGACTGTGGCGGCGGTTCACATTGTCCAGGTATGTCGAACTGCGCACAGGCCTTCCTGGCAAGTTCACGGTTACTGGCACGATCCCAGGTCGCATCGAGATATACCAACCGCGCTGTCCGTTGGGGATGAACCCCGGCAAATCGGGTCATCTCGTCTCCAGCGATTGAATATCCGACCAGCGTGGCGCGGGCAATGTTCAAGGCGTCAAGAAAGGCCCGAAGATCCTCCGCCAACGTACTCGTGTCGTAACCGGATGGTGGCGTTGCAGACGGTTCTGTCCCGCGTCGAGTGAGTCCCAGAACATGAAAACGGTCCGTAAAGCGCGGCGCCAATGAGGCGAACACATGCGCCCCGCCGAGCAATGGAGCCAAAAAGAGCACCACCTCTCCCTGGCCGCCCCAATCGACATAGTGAAGCCTGATGCCATTGATTGTTACGAAGAGGTCTCGAGCACCTGGAGCACTCGAACGCTCGCTCTTCTGCTGCGCGAACGCTGGCACCGCGAGCACTGACGTCGCGATTACCAGCGTGCACAAAAGACCAGCCGAGAATCGTCGAGCGCTATTCACCGTGACGACCAAGATGCGGGACGTTGAACCAATCCCGCTACCGCGGAACGGGCTGCGGGCTGTACGACGCCGTGATGGCGTCGCGCTCACGTGGCGCGACGGTGCTTTCGAGCTCGCGGCCGCGGGTTTCCGGCAGCAAGGCGACAGCCAGCAGCACGAGCATGTAGGACGACGCCGCGCAGACGCCCATCGCCTGACCAAGACCCACGCTGGGTGCGGCGACGCCAACGAGCGTCGGGACGAACGAGCCGATGGCGCGCCCCGTGTTGTACGAAAATCCCTGCCCGGTGCCGCGCACGCGCGTCGGGAAGAGCTCCGCGAAGGTCGCCCCCATTCCCGCGATGATGCCGGACTGGAAGAAGCCGAGGGGGAACCCGAGCAGCAGCACCGCCGTATTGCCCAGCGGCAGCAGCGTGTAGCACGAGACGGTGATCGCCGCCGCGACCGCCATCAGGACGAACGTCTTCCGCCGCCCGAGCCAGTCGCTCAGATGCGCGCTGATCACGTAGCCGAGGAACGAGCCAAAGATATTGATGCCGAGATACCCGCCGGTGCCGAGCACCGACAGCTGGCGAACGGTCTTCAGGTACGTCGCCAGCCACGTCAGGATCACGTAGTTGCCGCCAAGGCCGCCGGCGGCGAGCAGCGACGCCAGGAGCGTGCGGCGGCGCAGCGTCGGCCCGAAGATCTCGACGAAACGGAGTCGATCGCCGCGCGCCGCGCTCGCCTTCATCGCCACGAACACGTCCGGCTCTTCGACGTTGCGGCGAATCCAGAACACCAGCAGCGCCGGGATCAAGCCGATGATGAACAGCACCCGCCACGCAACCTCGGGCCGCGCCACGCTGAAGACGATCGTGAACAGCAGCACGGCGGCCCCGTAGCCGACCGACCAGCCGCCCTGCACGGTGCCGACCGCGCGGCCGCGCACGCGCTTGTCGATCACCTCGCTCATCAGCACGGCGCCGGCCGCCCACTCGCCGCCGAAGCCAAGCCCCTGCAGGCTGCGGGTGAGCAGCAGCTGTTCGTACGACTGGGTGAAGCCGGACAGGAACGTGAAGAGGGCGAACCAGAGGATCGTCAGCTGCAGGACCCTGGCGCGTCCAAAGCGATCCGCGAGGATGCCGGCAATCCACCCGCCGACCGACGAAAACAGCAGCGCCGCGGTGCCCAGCGTTCCCGCCTGCGCCTGCGTAAGGCTCCAGATGGCGATGAGCGTCGGCATCACGACGGCGTACATCTGCACGTCCATCGCGTCGAGCGCCCACCCGGTGAAACAGGCCGCGAACGTCCTTCGCTCGCGGGCATTCATGCTGGTGAACCAATTCGCCACGAGTCCTCCTTACGCTTCGCGTTTCCCCCTGGCGGCCGGCGTATTGGAACACACGTCGCCGGGCGGAGGCTACTCTTCCCTGACGACGAAGCGGAGCGACCAGGACATCGCGGTGGCAAGCGCGAGCAGCGCGGCCATCGCCAGCAGGCCCGCGGAAAAGGAACCGGTCGCGTCGCGCAGCCACCCCACCGCGTAGGGCCCGACGAACCCGCCCAGCGTGCCGACGCTGTTGATGAACGCCAACCCCCCGGCCGCCGCGAGGCCGGTCAGAAAACGCGTCGGGATCGTCCAGAAGACCGCCCGTGCCGCGGTGATGCCGATGAGCGCGACGGTAATCAGCGACAACGACAGCCAGATGTTCGGCGTCAGGATGGCCGCGCCCAGTCCCATGGTCGCGACGAGACACGCGAGCGTGAGGTTGCCGATCTTCCGTCCGCTGCGATCGACGCGAGCCGCCCAGACGATCATCGCAATCGACGCCACGACGTAGCAGCCGCCGGTGATGAATCCGATCTCGAGGTTCGAGAGGTGCGCCGTCTTCAGGATCTGCGGCAGCCAGATGCCGACGCCGTACGACCCGGCGGTGAACCCGAACTGCGCCAGCGTCAGGATCAGCACGCGCGGGTCCTTCAACGCCGGCAGCAGGTGACGCTGTCCCTTCTCGCGCCGCTCGCTCGCGATGCGGGCGCGCACGAGGCGCCGCTCCTCGTCGGTGAGAAACGTCGCGTCTTCCGGGCCGTCGGGGAGCACCCAGAATGCCGCGACGCCGAGCAGCGCCGCTGGAATCCCCTCGATGATGAACAGCCACTTCCAGCCGGCGATGCCGCCGTACCCGTCCATCTGCAGCAGGAGGCCCGATACGGGTCCGCCGACGACGGTGGACAACGGAATGCCGACGAGGAACCACGCGAGCATCCGCGCGCGGTATTCGGCCGGAAACCAGGTCGCCAGGTAGAAGGTGATGCCGGGGAAGAACCCCGCTTCCGCCACGCCGAGCAGGAACCTGAGGAGGTACCAGCTTTGCGGGCCGGTGACGAACGCGGTCGCCGCCGAGACGATCCCCCACGTGATCATGATGCGGGCGATCCACGTGCGCGCGCCGTATCGGTACAACGCGATGTTGCTCGGAATCTCGAACGTGCTGTAGCTGAAAAACAGGATGCCCGCGCCGAAGCCGAACTGGGTCGCCGTCAACCCGGTGTCGGCATTCATCGTCAGCGCGGCGAAGCCGACGTTGTTCCTGTCCATGTAGTTCAGCAGGTAGGCGATCGTCAGGAACGGCACCAGGCGCCACGCGGCCTTCGTGAAGGCGGCGCGTTCGACGTCCGTGGCGGCGAGCGGCGGCAGCGCGGCGATCGCTTCGGTGGCCATGGGACCCTTTCTCGATCCGGGCGCGAGTATTGATCGGGAACGCGTCGCGAGTCGCGCGTCGATTACGACGCCGCCGTCACGCCGCGTACACCGTGCCGCTCGATCAGCTCAGCGATCATTCCCGACGCCCTGGCGTCGCGGACGAAGGCCGCGATCGGCGCCAGGTCGCGTCCCTTCGGTGTGCCGATGGCTTGACGCACCGCCGTGAAACGCCCCTCGAGCAAGCGGCATCCGGGGTGCTCTTCCGCCACGCGAACCAGCAGCGGCCGCAACCCGGCGAGGACGTCGAGCCGTTCGGCGAAGAATCGATCAACCGATGCGTCGACCGTCGGCGCCGGGACGATCTGCGCGCGCGTGATGACGCGCCTGAGCGCAAGGTCGTAGGCGCTCTTGTCCGACACCGCGATGCGGACACCCGCGCGATCGACCTCGCTCACCTCCCGCAGTGGAGAGGCGCCGTCCACGAGGTACGTGGCGTCGATCTCGAGGTACGGCTCGGTGAAGTCGATGTCGGCGCGTGCCGCGTCGGCGGCCAGGAACGCGGCGTCCCATGCGCCGCCCGCCGCCGCGTCGGCCATCCGCGCGGCAGACTCGTAAGTGACGAGCTTCACGTCCACGCCAAGGTGCCGGCCGAGCGCGCGCGCGAGATCGACGGCGATGCCGCGCGGCTCACCGGTGGCTGGATCGGGCCCCGCAAGGAGCGCGTTGCCGAGATTGATGCCCGCGCGCAGCACACCCGCCGTCATGGCGCCAACCTGCCGTTGATGCGCGGGTAGACGCGCCGCGCGTTCGACTCGAAGATCTTCGCCTTGTCGGCGCCGCCCATCCACGCGACACCGTCGACGTAGCGTTTCGTGTCGTCGTAGTAATGACCCGTCTCCGGATCGATTCCCTTCACCGCACCGACCATCTCGGAGGCGAACAGGATGTTCTCGACCGGCACGACTTTCAGCAGCAGCTCGATCCCCGGAGCGTGATAGACGCAGGTGTCGAAGAAGACGTGGTCGCGCATGAGATCGGTGAGCAGCGGCCGCTTCAGATCCTGCGCGAGCCCGCGATAGCGCCCCCAGTGATACGGGACGGCGCCGCCGCCGTGCGGGATGACGAGCCGCAGCGCCGGGAAGTCGCGGAACAGATCGCCGAGCAGGAACTGCATGAACGCCGTCGTGTCCGCGTTGAGGTAGTGGGCGCCGGTCGCATGGAAGTTCGGATTGCAGGAGGCGCTCACGTGCACCATGGCGGGCACGTCGAGCTCGACCAGCTTCTCGTAGAGCGGATACCACGCACGGTCCGTCAGCGGCGGCGCCGTCCAGTGGCCGCCCGAGGGGTCGGGGTTGAGATTGCAGCCGATGAACCCGAGCTCGTTCACGCAGCGCTCGAGCTCGCCGATGCAGTCGGACGGAGAACCGCTCACGGACTGCGGCAGCTGGCAGACGCCGACGAACTGCTTCGGAAACAAGCTGCACACCCGGTAGATGAAGTCGTTGCACAGCCGCGCCCACTGCCGGTTCGCCGCCGCATCGCCCACGTGATGCGCCATCGAGGACGCGCGCGGCGAGAAAATGGTGACGTCGGTCCCGCGCGCCGATTGAAAGGCCAGTTGCGGCTGCACGCTCTCCCGAATGCGATCATCGCTGATGGCGAGCGCCGTTTTCAGCTGCGTCTCCGCGCCGCCCCCCGCAATCTGGGCGTCGCGAAACGCCTGCACTTCCTTCGGCACGGTCGTGTAGTGCCCGTGGCAGTCGATCACCATGCGCGTCTCATCTCTCTCATGCCTCCTGTGCCTCGAGTGCGTCACGTGCCGTGTCGGCGCCCGCACGATGATGCAGCTCGGAGGCGAGCGTCGCCTCGTCCAGCGCCCCTTCCATTCGCGCGATCGCCAGCGTCGCGATGGCATTGCCGAGCACGTTGACCGGCACGAACGCCGACGACAGCAGGCGGTGCACGCCGAGGATCAAGCCGACGCTGGCCACGGGAATCGTGCCTGTGGCCGACAGCGTCGATGCGAGGACGACGATGGCGGACCCGGCCACGCCGGCGCCCCCTTTCGAGGTGGCCAGCAGGATGGCGAGCAGTCCGAGCTGCTGGCCGATCGTCAGGTGGACGCCGACCGCCTGCGCGAGAAACACCGCCACGCTCGCGAAATACAGGCACGTGCCGTCGTGGTTGAAGGCGTACCCGGTCGGCAGCACCAGCGCCACGACTGGCGGATCCGCGCCCAGCTGCCGCAGCTTCGCGTGCAGCCGCGGAAAGACCGATTCGCTCGAGCTCGTCCCGACGACGATCATCAGCTCGGCGCCGATGTAGCGGACGAGGCGCGGCATGTCGATGCCGAATCCCCACGCGATGGGCCACAGCACCAGCAGCACGAACAGCGCGCAGAGCACGTAGAACATCAGCACGAGGTTGCCGAGCGCCAGCAAAGACGAAGGTCCGAACCGTCCGACGGTGAACGCGATGGCGCCGAACGCGCCGATCGGGGCGACGTACATCGCGAAGGCGATCATCTTGAAGAGGACCTGCGAGACCGCGTGCACCCCCTCGATGACCGGCGCCCCGGCCGGCCCGAGCGCCAGCAGCGCGAAGCCGAACATCACCGAGAAGAACAGCACGGGCAGCACGTCGCCCTCGGCGAAGGCGCCGACGGCGCTCGTCGGCACGAGGCCGACCAGGAACTCGCCGTAGCCGACGGGCTGCGCCTGCTGTTCGACGTCGGTGACCGCGCGATCCTCCAGGGTCGTGGGATCGACGTTCATGCCGGCGCCCGGCGCCCAGGCGTTCACCATCAGCAGCCCGAGCACCAGCGCGATCGTCGTCACGATCTCGAAGTAGATGAGCGTCTTGATGGCGACGCGGCCGACGCGCTTCGCCTCGCCGACGCTCGCGATGCCGTGCACGACGGTGCAGAAGATGATGGGCGCGACGATCATCCGCACGAGCCGGATGAAGAGGTCGCCCAGCGGCCGCAGCGCGTCGGCGCTCTGGGGCCAGAGATAGCCGACCAGGCTGCCGAGCACCATGGCGACGAGGATCTGCAGCGACAGGTCCTGGTAGAGCGGACGCCTGCGGCGGCCGATCGCCGGCGCGACGGGGGCCCTCATCGCCATCCGTCAGTCCGCCGCCGCGCCCAGGATGCCCACGGCATCGGCGAAGAGCTCGTCGGCAGTGGGACAGCGCGAGATCAGCCCCTGCTGGAAGGCGTAGGCCACCATCTGTTCGAGCGAGGCGCGATTGGCCGCCACGCCCATGCGCAGCGGGTTGTCGGGGCCGGTGGGCAGGACCGCGGCGGCGCGGCTCTCCTGCAGCACGCGGTACACCTCGCGCACGACGTCGGGCCGCGACCGAGCGATCGGCTCGCGAATCACCGCCATATGGTTGATCGGAACACCGCCGTGCGCGTGCGCCCAGCGCTGCGCCTCCGCGGCGTGATTCGGGATCAGGTGCTTGATCGGCCCCTCTTCGGCGACGTCGCCGAGGATCGCGGCGTCGATCTCGCCGTCGAGCAGCATCTGCTTCAGCGTCTTCCCCTCGGGCGCGCGCGTGACGTGGGGGGGCTCCCGGTATTCGGCCAGGTGCGGATCCTCGAACGTCACCCACGTGATGCTGCGCAGATCCACGCCGTGGTCCTCGCCGAGGAACCCGCGTACCCACGCGCCCGTCGTCTGCGTGTAGGCGCGGACGCCCACGCGCCGGCCGTTCAGCTCCCCTGGCGAGAGCGGACCACGAGTGACGTTGTAGAAGATCGTGTGATGCTGCCCGCGGCCGAGGATCGTCGCCGGCAGGAGCACGTAGGGCTTGCCGTATTCGTGCGCCTGTAAATAGGTGGCGATGGCGAGCTCGCCGAAGTCGTACTTCGAGTCGCGCACCAGCGCCTTGAATTGCGTGTTGATCACCTTGACGTCGGCATAGTCGAAGCGCACGAGCGGCGAGGAGACGCGGCCGCGCTTCAGCGCGTCGGTGCCGGCATGTGTGCCGAGAAGCGAGTAGAGGGTGAGGGGATGATGCAGGGGTGCCGCCACGGATCGATCCGGGTGTGTAGGTTACCACCCGGATCGACGTCGGTTGCCGAGCTCAGCGGCTCGAGGTCGATGCCGGCGTGCCCGCCGACGAGGCTCGATACTCCTTCGTGAAGCCGTTCCGCCCGTTCTTCACCGTGAAGCTGCCGTCGGCTCGCGCGGTCACCTTGATGTGGCTTCCGCCGTCAGCCGTCCCGGAGAAGTTCGCGATGAAGTTGTCGGCCGACTGAACATCCTTGGCGACGAACTCCGAAAAGTGAAGTTGCCAGAAGTCCTCGAGCCCCGGTGAGCTCTTGACGATCTGGAACGTCCCGGGCGTGCCGCCCTTGGTCGGGTTGTTGTTCATCACCGCCACGCGCGGCCTGATCGTGTGCACGAGCGCCTCCGACCCCGCCCAGTCGGTGCCGTGACGCGTGGTCCGATACAGCGCGAAGGTGCCGAGCAGGTTCCGCGGGCACACGAGCTGCATTTCCTGGTTCCACGTCAGGTCCGTGAGATCGAGATAGCGGAACTTGCCGAAGTCGATGGTCATGCCGATGCTCTCGTAATTGTTCGGCGTGTTGTCCTGCTCGCGCTCCTTGGCGTTGGCACAGATCGGGTTCGCCGCCGCCCGCACGCCCGGCACCGGGTTCGTCGTCAGGTCACCGGCGGACGAGACAACGTTGACGTCGAGCCCGGCGACGGGAATTTTCATCCCCGGCTTTGGAATCGTGACGTGCATCTTTTCGCGCACCGGGAGATACGAGTTGAAGCCGGCCGCGCGGTTGCCCGCGAGCTCGTCGGCAAACCGCCCCGGATCGTAGACGCGGCGGATCGGCACCTTGTCCGCGAGCGCGGCCACGCCCCCGACGTGATCGCCGTGGTAGTGGCTGACGACCATGGTGTCGATGCGGTCGACGCCCGCGTCCTTCATCGCCGCGACAATGCGGTCCGCGTCGCGTCCCGGCGGATTCGTCAGGTTGCCGGCGTCGATGAGGAACGCTTCCCGCGCACCGAGAATCCCATTGCTGGGCGATACGAGCAGGACGGACTGTCCACCCTCGGTGTCGATGAAATAGATCTCCAGCGTGCCCGGCGCCTGGACCGGCGTCCTCACCACGGGCGGCGTTTGCGTCTGCCCGTGAGCCGCCCCTCCGACCAGTGCCACGACCGCCGCAATCGCCAGCGCTATCCTGCGCATCTTCGCCTCCCGTGGTCGAAGCGGAAAACTTGAAAAGTGGAAAAGTAAGTGTGAACGTCAATTCTCGACGTTTTAACTTTGAACTTCGAGACTTACTTTTCCACTTTTCAACTTCTTCCACTTTTCCACTTCAGAAAGTGCATCTGAACCCGACCTGCGCCATCCGGGGCTGATAGGCCACGTTGGTGTTCGACGAGGGCTGTCCGTACAGCCTGTTGCTCTCGACCGTCGTGTACGACCCGTAATTGGCGTGGTTGAACACGTTGAAGACTTCGACGATGCCGTCGACACCCGAACGCCCGCCCAGGGCGAGGTGCTTCTGCAGCCGCAGATCGACGCGATGAATCGGTTGGCCGAGGATGCCGTTGCGCGGCGTGACGCCACCGCCGGCGCTCGCCGGCCGCTGGCGGTTGCTGCCGACCGTGCCGCCCGTATCGAGCAGATCGCCGCCATAGGTCGTCGCGAAGCGCTGCCCCGAGCCGTAGAAGTAGAGGCCGCTGACCTGCACGCCGTACCCCGCCTGCCAGATGCCGTTGAACACGGCGCGATGCCGCTGATCGGTTGCCGCCAGCCCGTACTCTTCGCCGAGCGGTGCTTTCACGGCGAACGTCACGGGGGTCATCACCCCGCTCCACGGCGCGGGCTGCGAGTCGCGATACGTGGAACGCGTGTAGGTGCCCGATGCCTGCCAGCGATGGTTCATGCGCTTGGTCAACGACGTCTCGAAGCCGTTGTAGTTGCCGCGGCCCGCGAAGATGTCCATCGGCACCTGTCCCCACTCGGGGAACGGACGATGGCTGACGTCGGTGAACGGGTAGTTCAGCCCGGTCGCCGGGTTGAAGCTCAGGTTGATGTTGTAGCCGGTGACGCGATCCTTCCGCTGGCCGTTGAACGAATAGTCGGCGGTGACGCCCATGTCCGCGCCAATCTGGCGCTGGATACCGAGGGACGCCTGATAGCTGTACGGATACTCCGCGTTCGGTGGAGCGATCGTCTGCCCGAGCGCGCGGCGGATGCAGCCGGGCCGGAAGTTCACGTTGCAGAACGCCTGCTCGAGATCCTCCGGCTTCGGCAGCGGGCCGTTCCACGGATTGACGGCGAAGTCGGGGCGCCCGTCGTAGAGCGCCGACAGCACGCGCTGCGTGTTGGCGAAGCGGATCGGGTGCGCCACCTGGTTGACGAGCTCCGAGAAGTACTTCCCGGCGCCTCCTCGAATGACGGTGCGGCTGTTCAGCGTGTACGCGAATCCGAACCGCGGCGCGACGTTGTCGCGGTCGAGCGGGCGGTCGCCCGGCAGGAACGGCGGCACCGCCATCTCGTTCGCGAAGACGTCCGTTTCCAGGTCGTAGCGCACGCCGAGATTCAACGTCAGGTTCGACGCGACCTGCCAGTCGTCCTGGAACCAGGCGCCGAAGATGTTCCGCGGGCTGTGCAGGAGGCAGCTGCCGAACTCCGTGCGGAACTCACGCGAAATCGGTGAGAGCGGCGCGAAGTTCCACGCGTTGGGATCGAGCGGGAAGAGCTGTTCGATGTTGCCGGGCACGGGCCCGTTGTCGGCAATGAGGTTGCCGCGCAGGTAATTACACCAGTCGTGCCACGTCAGGTAGTTCAGGTACTCGCCGCCGGTCCTCATGTCGTGACGCCCGGCCATGTTGGTCGACAACGACAGGTCGTCGCGCAGCGTGTAGACCTTCTGGCCGATGTGCTGCGGGAAGTTGTTGCCGCCGCCGATGGTGAACCCGCGCAGCGTGACGACGGGCGGCAGGTGCAGGTCGTTGGCCACCGGGTTGCGCGCGGCGGCGAGGCCGGTCGTGGCGTTCCACTTGGCGGTCGGGTCCATCAACCAGCGGTTCCCTGCATACCCGGCCTTGAGCTCGTTCAGCGTGCGGCTGTTGATGACGCGAGTCAGCGTGCCCTGCACCGCTTCGGCGTACTTGTTGAACCTGACGGCATTGGCCGGGTGGTTGACTGCGCCGCCGACCGTCGCCTGCGAGCTGTCATTCGGCTGGAAGTCGCGCCACGCATAGCCTGACACGCTCAACCGCGTCTTGTTCGACAGCTGCGCGTCGACGCGCCCCATCGGCTTGTGCTGCCGGCGCGTGGACGTCAGGTCGACGTTGAAGCTCGGATACGGTGAGTTGTGCGTGACGGTGTACGGCTCGCGCTCGAACTCGTAGTTGACGAAGTAGTGCACCTTGTCGCGGCGGATCGGCCCGCCGACCGTCGTGCTGACCTGCTGATTCGAGTACGGCAGCACGCGGTGCTGCACGAAGTCCCGCGCGTTCATCTGGTCGCTGCGGAAATAGCCGGAGAAGGTGCCCGCCACCGTGTTGGTGCCCGACTTGGTGATGACGTTCACCTGCGCGCCGGAGGAACGCCCCTGCGTCGCGTCGAAGCGGTTAGAGATGAACTGGAACTCGGCGATGGCGTCGCGGCCGAAGCTCGGTTGCCGGTTCGAGCCCCCGCAGCAGTTGTTCGTCACCTGGATGCCGTCGACGTTGAGCTGCACGGTGCCGAGCGCGGTCGTCACCGGCAGGCCGCCCGGGTCCGTGTGATTCGCGCGCGCGCCGGGCGCGAGCATCGTCAGGTCGAGGAAGTTGCGGCCGTTGACCGGCAGCTCGGACAACTGCCGGGAGTCGATGTTGCCCCCCAGCTGCGACGAAGTCACGTTCACCAGCGGCGCTTCGCCGGTGACCGTCACCGACTCGGAAATCGTCGAGGGCATCATCACCAGGTTCAGCGCGACCTGCTGGCCGACGAGCACTTCGAGGCCCATCTGCTGAAGCGTCGCAAAGCCGGTCAGTTCGGCGGTCATGCGAAAGACGCCGATGCGGACCGGGATGCGGAAGGTGCCGCGCTCGTCAGTGAAGGCTTCGAACTGCGTGCCGGTCGCTTCGTGCACGGCGCGCACGGCGACGCCCGGCAGGACCCCGCCAGTCGTGTCCTTGACGGTGCCGGCGATGGTCGCTTCCTGCGCCAGGGCGGCGGCGGGAAGCATGAGGCAGGACAGCGCGATCAGGATGAACGGCCGAACTCGTCGACGTCCCATCGGTGGTCTCCTTCCGCAACGTTTGTCCAGGAAACGGATCAACCTCCCCTATTTGTCCTTATCGGGGCCGCGCAGGACGACTTCCGGCGTCTTGTTCCCTTCCCAGATGGCGCTCTCCCACTGCTCTTCCACCTTCTGGCGGCGGTAGTCGACGCGCAGCTTCCACGGCCGGCTGTAGACCTGCGGATCCTCGATGGTCGCGATGTAGACGAGATGATCGGGGGCGGTCTGCGTCCAGCGTTCCACGACGTGGAACGCGTCGGAGTGGAAGCCGCCGACGATCTGCAGCCACGTCTGGCCGTTGTTGTTGGCGACGTCGACCACGAGCGTGTTCCCCTCCCAGTGGCCGCGCGAATCGCCCATCCACAGCTTGACGTCGTTCCCCACGTGCGGCCGGCCATCGAGCGGAATCACACGATAGGTGTGGAAGTAGTCGTAGGTGATCAGCAGGGTCCCCGGATACTGCTGGATCTGGAAGGCGCCCTGATAGTTGATGCGCGGGACGCCTTCCTGGAATCCGCGGCTGACGGGATCGAGGTACTCGATCTTCGACGGTCCCGTGTGCTGCTCGTGCAGAAAGGCCGCGAACTCCGCGGCCCACGGCTGGTAGGGGATCTTGCCGTCGATGGGGTCGATGATCGGGCGGCCGACCATCGGCCGCTGGCCGCTGATGGCGGTGTGCCCGGCCCGCTCGGCCTCGGGGTCCTCGATGCTGTAGGTGATGATGTCGCTCGCCTGCCCCCACTGACCTTCGAAGTTGGGCTGACCGTCAGGCGTGCGCGCGGGCTTGAAGCTCGGATCCTCCTTCGGCGGATTTCTCGGATCGATCCAGCCCGGAGGCGGCGCAGCCTGGGGCGGGGGCGGCGGACCCTGCGCGGCGACACGCTCCGCGGTCGCCGACACGATCGCCGCGGCAATGAAGGATGTCGTCACGCGAACGAGGGATCGTCGGGTCATGACTCCTCCAGCCTGACGGCGCCACTGCGGACCGGTGCGATCCGCGTCCTGGCAGCCGTTTTATACACCCACTGACTGCGTATAGCCACAGCCGCGGCGTCGAGCCTGCAGACTTTCAGGACCCGGTGGCGCGCGCCGCGAGCGCGGGATACAGCGACTGGGCCGTGCGCGAGAAGATCCACTCGCGGTCCGTCTCGGGGAGAAACGCCAGTGCGCCCTGCGCCAGCGCGACCAGCTCGGGCAACGAGCGCTCGGATGCGGGAAAGTTCGAGCCCCACGCGATGCGTGACGCGCCGAACTCCGACACGAGGCGGCCGAAGAACGTGTCCGGCGTGGCTCGTCCCTTCGTCGCGCCGACGAAATTGCGTTCGGTGACCTTCACGTACACACCCGGATACCCCGCCAGCCGCCAGAGACTGTCGGCGGCCCTGTAGGGTGGTCCGTCCTCCTGCACGGGCCGCGCAAGATGATCGAGGACGACGCGTACGCGCGGGCACCGGCGCAGCACGTTCTCGATCTGCGGGATGCCGTCCGCCGTCATCTGCAGGCAGACCGGCAGGCCGTCGTCTTCGGCCTTCTGCCACGCGGGAAACGTGCGCGGGTCGTCCAGCCATCCCGCCTGACCCGGCATCGTGCTGCCGGTGGTGAACAGCCGCAGGCCGGTCAACCCTCGCGCCATCCAGTGCGCCATCGTCTCGCGTGCGTCGGGCGCGAGGATGTCGCAGGAGAACACGCCGGTGAAGCGGTCCGGATGTGCCGCGACCGCGTCGGCCACATAGGAGTTGTCGTGACCGTAGCAGGTCGACGCCTGCACGAGCGCGGCCTTGCGGATGCCCGCGCGGTCCTGCTCGGCGATCAGCTGCTCGACGCCGACGGGGCGCTGCTCGGACCAGGACGACTGATGTCCCCCGAGCGGCGCGCGCGGATACCTGCGGGTATCCGCGGCGATGACGTGCGGATGGATGTCGATGATGGCGCTATTGCCCCTGCGACGAGGCGGCGAACATCCGCTGCCCGGTGCTGGCCAGGATCACGGTCTGGGCGTTGGCGTGGTTGGTGCCGTCGCGCGCGCGGCGCGCCTCGACGGTGACCACGTCGCCGATCTTCATCGAGTCGCGCTTCCAGCCCGCCCGCAGCAGTTGTCCGGGGCCTCCCATTTCGAACCCCCAGTTGGCCGACGTGCCGTCCTGCGCCTTGACGTCCATGAAGAACCAGATGTGCGGGTTGGTCCACTCGATTTTCGTCACCGTGCCTGTCAGCTTGACCGGCTTGGTGTCGTCGAACTCCGCCGCAAACGAATGGTGCGCCAGCGCCCGGCCGGAGGCGGCGATAGAAGCGACACACACGAGAATCGCGAGTCTTGTCCTCATCACGGTTTCCCCGTCGTTGATGGAGCGGCCGGCTGCGAGAAGTCCCGCAGATGATCCAGGTCCCGGTTGTTTTCGCAGAGATGCTCGAGCAGCTCCGTATCAGGCGAGAGGAGGAAGTGCAGGGTGTCGGACTTCCACGGCCGCGAGTACGCTTTCGGGTCGTTGACGTCGACGGTGAGATCCATGCGCCCGTAGTTGATCCGATGGAAGCGCTCGGTCAGGTGCAGCGCCTCGGTGTGCGGATGACCGCTGTTATCGAGCCAGCTCCCCTCCTTGAAGCCGGCGGTCTCGACGACGAACGTGTCGCCTTCCCAGCGGCCGATGGAGTAGCCGTACCACGCGGGGTCGGGATCGACCGGCAGCTGCCGGCCGTCGGTGTGGATCTGGCGGTACTTGTGGAACTCCTCGAAGAGGACGACCGTCTCGCCCGGTATCTGGAGGATCTTGAACGGAAGGCCTGCGACGGTCATCGCATCGGGCACGCCGTGCGGCATGCAGCGGGTCATCGGCCGGTCGTAGCCGCGCGTGTCCACGCGATGCTTGTAGAGCTCGGCGGCCCACGGCAGCATCGGCGCCTGGGTCCCCGGCGGCAGCAGGTTGTCGTTGTACCGCATCGTATCGGCGTGCCAGATGCCGGAGAGATCCGGCTTCCCGTCCGCCGCGTGCGGCGTCGGCGCGGTCAGGTTCGGCTTTCCGTCAGCGGTGCGCGGCGTTCCGGGAACCGGCACCGACAGCCACTGGGCGGCGGCGCTGCCCGCGGTCGCGCACAGCAATACCAGCGCAAGCATCGGGGCGCGACAGGGGGTGATCTGGTGGGTCCGCATCCGGCCATCTCCTGCAGGAAGAGCGACGCGGGCGCAATGCTACTTCAAGTAGCGGAGGACGCGAAAGGCAGCGCCGTTCACCCCCGCGATGGATGCCGCTGCAGGTACGCCCGCGCGAAGGGACACTTGACCTCGATGCGCAGGCCCTGGGCGCGTCCGGCAGCGAGCGCGGCTTCGACGAGTCGATCGCCAAGATGGCGGCCGCGGATCTCTTCCGGCACCTCTGTGTGCAGGAGCGTCATGGCCCCTTTCGCGCGTTCGTAGGTGAGATAGCCCGTATGGCCATCGACGGTTAATTCGAAGCGGCTGCGCGCCGCGTTGTCCGAGACCGGGACATCGGAGGATGTTGCCGGCCGCACCCCCGTCTCCGGGGTGTTGGCCGGCGGGTCGCTCGCCGGAAACGATTCCTCCAGCGTTTCGTCCAGCTTGTCTTCGTCCTTCTGATTCATCACGGCTTCGATCCTCTCCTGGTTGAGATCCACGCCCGCGGTCCAGGACCCTGCCTTCCTGCGCGGTCGCCGGGATTGGCGAACCGGCAGCGATCCAGCGAGAGGCAGCCGCAGCCGATGCACTCGGTCAGGCCTGCCTGCAGGCGCTCGAGCTCGGCGATGCGCTCGCGGATCCGCTGCGTCCAGTCCGCCGACAGCTTCGCCCAATCCGCGCGCTCGGGTACGCGATTGTGCGGCAGCTGCGAGAGCTCGTCGCGGATTTCCTCGAGCGACAGGCCGATCTTCTGCGCGAAGACCACGAACGCGACGCGCCGGAGGACCGCGCGCGCGTAACGCCGGTGCCCCGAGTCGGTGCGCGCCGAGTGAATGAGGCCCTGATCTTCGTAAAACCGCAGCGCCGACGTGGCGACGCCGCTGCGCGCGGCCACCTCGCCGATGGTCAGGACATCCCCCATCCCGGCAGTCTCGCACCGATTCCGCTTGACTTCAAGTGCACTTGAACCTCGATGCTGATGGGCAGCGAGGTGAGAATCCATGAGTGCACGGAATCGGGTGGCCATCGTCACGGGGGCGAGCCGCGGCCTTGGAGTGGTGATTGCCGGGGTGCTGGCTGAGCGTGGGTACGACGTGGTGATCGGGGCGCGGAACGCAGGCGCGCTGGCAGAGACGGCCAGCTCGCTGGCCAGGCAGCACGGCGTGCGCGTGCTGCCGATAGCCGGAGACGTTACGGACGCGGCGGCGCGCGCCAGGCTCGTCGACGCGGCGCGCACGCTCGGGGGGCTCGACGTGCTCGTCAACAACGCGTCGCAGCTGGGCGGCATCGGACCGCTGCTGGAGTTCGACGTCACGCGCTTCGGCCGCGTCTTCCCGGTGAACACCGGTGCGCCGCTCGCGCTGATTCAGCTCGCCGTCCCGCTGCTCGCCGAGCGCGGCGGCCTCGTCGTCAACATCACCAGCGACGCGGCGCACGGCGCCTACGCGGGATGGGGACCGTACGGCGCCAGCAAGGCGGCGCTCGAGCTCCTCACGCGGACGCTCGCTGCGGAGCTGCGCGACCGGCACGTCTCGGCCGTGATCGTGGACCCCGGCGACATGCGGACGCGGATGCATCAGGAGGCGTTCCCGCTCGCGGACATCTCGGACCGTCCGCTTCCCGAGATCACCGCGCCCTTCTGGCACTGGCTGTTCGAGCAGGCGCCGGCCGCCGTCAGCGGCGGGCGATTCGCGGCACAGGCGGAGGAAGCCCCATGGCTGCAGCAGGCGTGATCGCGGATTTCGATCTGCCGGCCGATCTCGAAGCCGCCGAGCCGCCTGAGGCGCGCGGCCTGACGCGCGACCAGGTGCGGCTGCTCGTATCCGACGTCGAGCGCGATTCGATCGAGCACGCGCGCTTCGCCGATCTCCCCCGCTGGCTCGCCGCCGGCGATCTGCTCGTGGTCAACACCAGCGCGACGACGAACGCCGCGCTGCCGGCCATGACGGACGCGGGCCGTGCGCTCGAACTGCATTTGTCAACCCGGCTGCCGGGCGGGCTGTGGAGTGTCGAGGTGCGGCAGCCAGGGACGAAGGCGTCGCTGCCGTTCACGGAAGCGTCTGCCGGGACGAGGCTCCTCCTGCCGTCAAACGGCCGCGTCACCCTGCTCGCGCCGTATCCCTTTGCCGGCTCGCTCGCGTCCCCATCGCGTCTCTGGCTGGCGGCGCTGGAACTGCGCGGAGGCGTCGATGCATATCTCGAGGAGCACGGTTCTCCGATCCGCTATGGCTACGTGCGGACGCCGTGGCCCCTCGAGATGTATCAAACGGTGTTTGCCAACGAGCCCGGCAGCGCCGAGATGCCGTCGGCCGGCCGGCCGTTCACACCGGAGCTGGTGACGCGGCTCGTCTCCCGTGGCGTGCAGATCGCGCCGCTCGTGCTGCACACCGGCGTGGCGAGCCTGGAGAGCCACGAGCCGCCGTACGAGGAGTACTACCGTGTCCCACGGCAGACCGCCGAGCGCGTCAACGCCGCCAGGCGGGCCGGCGCGCGCGTGATCGCCGTCGGCACGACCGTCGTACGAGCGCTGGAGACCGTGACCGACGATACGGGAACGACGTCGCCCGGGGAAGGCTGGACGGACGTCGTGATTGCGGGCGATCGGACGGTGCGGTCTGTGAACGGCCTGATCACGGGGCTGCACGAGCCGCGCGCGACGCACCTGGCGCTCCTCGAACGCGTGGTCGCCGCCGCGGCGGGCGCCGGCGTCCGCGCTCCCGTTCATCTGGAACGCGCGTATGCCGAGGCCCGGCGCCTGGGATACCTCTGGCACGAATTCGGGGACTCACACTTGATTGTCGGGCCACCGGCCGAGGTACGCCTCCGCTCCCGCTGAACCTCGCGAACGTACTCGGACGTAGAGGCGGACCCTCAAGCTCGGAAACGTAGAGGCGGACCTCCAACCTCGGAAACGGAGAGGCGGACCTTCAGGTCCGCCCAAGAGGGGCCACCCACGAGAGCGGCAAATCACTTGCACAGGTAGCCGGCATGGGCGAAGCAATGCACGACAGATCGCCCGACACGTCCCGCAACCGGAGCGCCACCGATGAGCGAGTGGCGGAGCCGCGCTCCGTCGCCGATGAATGGCTCGGGAAGGACCGGTCGGCCACCGACGAGAGCCTGCAGGAAGAGCGCTCCACGGCGGACGAACTTCTCGACGACGAGCAGCGCGTGGTCGAAGTCCTTGACGAAAGGCGGGCCGACGCGCAGAAGGTTCTGCGCGAAGTCCGCGCGAAATCCGACGTCCGGCTCGAGCAAAAGGCCGAGGCACTGCCCGAGATCGCCGAGACACTGCCGGAGATCGCCGAGGCACTGCCGGAGATTTCGGCAAAACTCGGGCGGGTCGCCGAAGACCTGAAGGGAACCGCCGAGTCTGCCGACGTCGTCGCATCAAATTGCGCAGCGGAAGTGGCAACGCTCACGGAACAGCTCGCGGAGATTGCCGAAGGCGTCGCGGAAATTACCTCCACGCTTGCGGACGAACGCCATGACGCCGACGAGATCCTTCGCCAGGAACGGAGGGCTACCGATGGGCTCATCGAACAGCAACTGAACGCGGTCGAGTCCACCCTGACGCGGGAACTGCGCGAGGAGCGTCAGGAACTGCAGCAGGAGCGTCAGGCGACCGACGAGGATCTGGCGACCGAGCGGGAGCATACCGACGAGGCCGTCGAACACGTCCAGGGGCTGCTCGTCGAGGAACGGCGGCACCACGCGCACGCCGCGCGCGGCGTCGCCACCCGCAACGAGTTTCTCGGTATCGTCAGCCACGACCTGCGCGGACCACTGATGACGATCGCTGGCGTCGCCGCGTTGCTGGATCAGCAGGCGCCGAACGACGAGCTCGGACAACGGATGCACGCGTGGGCCGATCGCGTGCGCCGCTCGGTGAACGTCATGGAGCGGCTGATCGGCGATCTCCTCGACGTCAACAGCTTCGAAGACGGGCAGCTGCGGGTGGTCGCGGAGCGCCTCGATCTACGCCCGCTGATGCACGGCGCGATTGACGCCTTTCAAAGCGTGGCGCAGGCCAAGGGGGTGTCGCTCGAGGCAGACCTGCCCGCGGAGCCCCTCATGGCGAAACACGATCCCCATCGCCTGTTCCAGGTGCTCTCGAACCTGATTCACAACGCCATCAAGTTCACACCTGCCGGCGGTCACATCCGCGTCCGCGCGGAGCGCGCCGGCCGGTTCTATCAGGTCTCCGTCTCGGACACCGGGGTCGGCATCCCCGACGGCGACCTGACGGGGATCTTCGAGCGGTTTCGCCAACTGAATCATCTGTCCCACCGCACCGGGCTGGGGCTCGGACTCTATATCTCGAAGTGGATCGTCGAGGCACACGGCGGCAGGATCTGGGCCGAAAGCAAGGTCGGCGACGGAACCACCGTCCGCTTCACGCTGCCCGAAGAACGACGCAGTTCGTGAACGCTCAGTCCGTCAGCGGAAATGTTCGTGGAAGCTTGAGCAACGCCTCGTTGAAGAAGAAGACGCTCAGCACGTAGAAGCCCCGCTGATGGGCGAGGTCGATCGTCGTCATGACCAGGCGGGTCACCGCCTTGCGGCCCGCCGCCAGTTGTTCGTCGTTGGTCACCAGCGGAATCCGTGCCTGCAGCAGCGTCAGCAGCGCGTCTCGCACGGGCTCGAGCTCGAAATCGCGTGACTTCGCGGCGGCAACCGCCGTGTCCCACAGCGCGTTGACGCGTGCGCGCGCCTGCTCGGGCAGGACTTCCAGTCCTTTCGCCCCCACCTCCCCCGCGACCTGTTCGTCGGCCTCGGTCTCCACCGCGCAGGTCGTCGGCGGATTGATGCATCCGTCGACCGGCGACACGGTGTAGTGACACCGATCGATGGCGCTGATGAGCCGAATCTTCAACGGCAGCTTGTGATCCTGCTTGGGTGCGGCGGCCGGATTCGGCTTCAGCGCCGCGATGTCCTCGTCGGCGATCGGCAGGCCGGCTGCCTTCGCCTTCTTCATCATCCACTTCAGCGCGATGTCGTTCAGCCCGCTGTTCCCGTCGCCGCCGCCCACGTCGGAATGGACGCCGCGAAACCACACTTCGCAGGCGCCTGGCAGTCGCGTGTGAAGGAACGAGGGGCGGCGCTCGTCGAGCGCCATCGCATGAAAGCAGTACTGGAGGTTGCCCTTTGGCAGCGACAGGTGATGGCCGATGTTGAGCAGGTCGTCTCCGAGGTTGCCCAGCCCGAACGCCGCCACGACGTCCCACACGCCGAGGAACCGGATGCGTGGGCTCGCTTCGACCACCGCGTCGCTGCCGGGCCGGCGGATCCCGCGCTTCATGACGCAGTGACAGAAATCGAGCGTGGTGGCGGCGCCGCGGCTGAAGCCGACCACGTCGATGATCGTGTCGCCGGCCGCCCAGTTCTGACACAGCTGGTCGTAGGCTTCGTTGATGCGCGGCAGCTCGCCGAGTCCGAACGCACCCCCCAACGCCCTGCCCACCGCGCCGAACCGCGTCCCCACGCCGGCGAGGTAGAAGTCCTTGGTGCCGGAGTGCTTGCGGTAGGCCTGGAAGAACCGGACGACGTTGGTGTGCATCGGGTTCGGCTCGTCGCCGTCCTTGGCGGCGTTCCAGGTACCGTCGAATGCGTACAGCGCCATGTGCCTGCTCCTTCAGCGTGGGAGGACACATAGTAGACACCGCGACACGGCTGGCGCGCTATCCCCGCAGAGAAGTGACATCCGCGCGCTAAATGTTTTCGCCCGGCGGGCGCGGGTATATGCTCTGCGCATCATGCAGAGAACATTGCTGCGCTGCGCATATGCCGGACTCGTGTTGGCCGCGCTGGCTGGTTTACTTGGACCGTCCGGAGCGGCTCGAGCCCAGGGCCAGTCCGGCATGCCGGTGTTCCAGCTGGATCCCGGCTGGCCGAAGCTGCCCAACAACTGGGTCGTCGGCATCGTCTCGGCCGTGACGGTGGACAGCCGCGATCACGTCTGGATTCTCCACCGTCCGCGGACGGTCGCCGCGGACCTGAAGGAGCGCGCGGCGCCGCCGGTGCTCGAATTCGACGCCGACGGAAAGTTCGTCAACGCGTGGGGCGGTGACGGCCCCGGCTACGACTGGCCCACGACCGAGCACGGCATCACGATCGACCACAAGAACACGGTGTGGATCGGCGGCAGCGGTGTCGGCGACGACATGCTGCTCACGTTCACGCTGCAGGGAAAATTCCTGAAGGAGTTCGGCGCCGCCCGCAAGGGGACGGGGAATGCGGACACGACGAACGTCAACCGGCCCGCTGACATCTTCGTCGATGCGAAGACGAATGAAGCCTATGTTGCGGACGGCTACGGCAACCGCAGGGTCGTCGTCTTCGACGCCGGCACCGGCGCGTTCAAGCGGATGTGGGGCGCGTTCGGCAACCCGCCAGACAGCGAGCCGCCAGCCGGCGGGGCGCCAGGTGCGGCGGGCGGCGGTGGCGGACGAGGACGTGGTGCGCAAGCCGCGCCGAAACTCGACACCGACGGTGACGGCGCGAAGTTCTTCGGCAATCCGGTTCACGCGGTGAAGCTGTCGAACGACAACCTCCTCTACGTGGCCGATCGATCGAACCGGCGCATCCAGGTCTTCACGCCGGCAGGAAAGTACGTGACCCAGGTGTTCATCAACCGGGCCGGGCCGTCAGCCGGGTCGGTGGCCGGTCTCGCCTTCTCGCCCGATGCGCAGCAGCGGTTCCTCTACGCCGCCGACTACGGCAACTCGCACGTGGCGGTGCTCGATCGCAAGTCGCTGAAGGTGCTCTACCAGTTCGGCACGCGCAGCGCGACGCCGGGCAATTTCCAGGGCCCGCATCACATCGCGGTGGACTCGAAGGGAAACCTGTACGTCGCGGAGGTGGCGCCGGGCAACCGCGCACAGAAGTTCCTGCTCAAGGGGATGTCTCCAACGCCGCCGCCAAACGCGTTGACACCGGAGCAGCTGGCGCCGTAGTCGCGTCGTGTCGTACCCGCTCGAGCATCGGACGACGAAGACCGTCGCCAAGGGCACGCACTATCCGCTGGGCGCGACGCCGACACCCGCCGGCGTCAACTTCGCGCTGTACTCCCAGCATGCGACGGAGGTGTTCCTCCTCCTGTTCGACGAGGCTGACGGCGATCCTGCCGACATCATTCGCCTCGAGGAGCGCGACCGGTTCGTGTGGCACGCGCTCGTCGAAGGCATCACCGCCGGGCAACTGTACGGCTACAAGGTTCGCGGTGAGTACCGCCCGGAATGGGGCCTGCGCTTCAACGACGCCAGGCTGCTGCTCGATCCCTACGCAAAGGCGGTAACCGGGAAATTCCGCAACACCGACAACCTGCTGCTCGCCTACGATCCGCAACCGGGCGCCGGCGAGAGCGTCCAGGATCGCCGCGACAACACCGCCATCGTCCCCAGGAGCATCGTCATCGACGACGGGTTCGACTGGCAGGGGACGACGTCTCCCGATCTCCAGCTCGAACAACTCGTCATCTACGAGGTCCACGTCAAGGGCTTTACGGCGCATCCCTCGTCCGGCGTGAAGGAGCGCGCTACGTACCTGGGCTTCATCGAGAAGATTCCCTACTTGAAGCAGCTTGGCGTCAACGCCGTGGAACTGCTCCCCATCCACGAGTACTACGTTGACGATTTCCTCCTGGAGAAGGGGTTGACGAACTACTGGGGCTACAACTCCGTCGGGTTCTTCGCCCCCGAATCGTCGTACTCCACGGGCAGGACGCCGGGATGCCAGGTGACGGAGTTCAAGACGCTCGTCCGCGAGCTGCACCGGGCGGGCATCAAGATCATCCTCGACGTCGTCTACAACCACACGGGCGAGGGAAACGAGATGGGCCCGAGCCTCTGTTTCCGCGGCATCGACAACCCCGCCTATTACAGCCTCACGGGACCAGACGAGGCGCCGCGGCGCTACTACATGAACTACACCGGCTGCGGGAACAGCCTGAACTTCGACAGCACGGCGGTGATTCGGCTGGTGATGGACTCGCTTCGCTACTGGGCGGACGTCATGCACGTCGACGGGTTCCGCTTCGACCTCGCGTCCGTGCTCGGGCGCTCCGGCCAAGACGGCTCGTTCGCGGCCTCATCGTCGTTCTTCGATGCGGTCTCACAGGATCCGATCCTCAACCGCGTGATCATGATCGCGGAACCGTGGGACATCGGCACCTATCAAGTGGGCAACTTCCCGGTGGACTGGTCCGAGTGGAACGGCAAGTTTCGCGACACGATGCGGTCGTTCGGCAAGGGCGACTCCGGTACGCTCGCCGACGTGGGCTGGCGGCTCACCGGCTCCGCCGATCTCTACGCCGAGGACGGCCGCTCGGCGTTCAACAGCATCAACTTCATCACCTGCCACGACGGCTTCACGCTGAACGATCTCGTGTCCTACAACGGCAAGCACAACGAGCGCAACGGCGAGAACAATCGTGACGGCTCCGACGACAACCACTCGTGGAACTGCGGCGTCGAAGGCGTGACGGGCGATCGTGCGATCGTGGCGCTGCGGAAGCAGCTGATGAAGAACTTCGCCTGCTACCTGCTCTTCTCGTCGGGAACGCCGATGATCCTCGGCGGAGACGAGTTCGCGCGGACCCAGCAGGGCAACAACAACGCGTACTGCCAGGACAACGAGATCGGCTGGTTCGACTGGACCGCCGCCGCGAGCAACCAGGACCTGACGGACTTCTTCCGGAAGGCCATCGCGCTGACGCGCCGCTTCCCCGTCCTCCAGCGCCGGAAGTTCTACCTGGGCCACGACCTGGACGATGACGGCGTGGCGGATCTGACCTGGTACTCGAATGCCCTGGGAACGCCCGCATGGCAGGACGCGAACGCGCGCACGGTCTGCGTGCAGCTCGACGCGAGCGAAGACGGTTCCAACAACGGCGTCGACCGCCTGTTCTTCATCCTCAACGGCCACTACGAACCGCAGTGGATCAGGCTGCCGCAACTGGGCGCCGATCGGGGGTGGCACCGGGCCATCGACACGAGCCTTCCGGGCGGTGACGACTTCCTCGAGGCCGGACAGGAGGTCGAACTCGATCCCGCGGATCACTACATCGTCAACCCGCGAAGCACGGTCGTGTTGTTCGCGCAGCAGCCGAAGGCCGCCACGCGCGCGGCTACCAGAAACGCCGGGGTGATCCTTCACGCCTGAGCGGCGCCCATCGAGTGAGAACCGGGGTGCGAATAGACGAGCTGTTGTGAACCGTGCGCCTAGGCGGCGAGCTCGTCAGCCAACGCGATCGACCGCATCACCGGCGTGGCTGAGACGCCGGTCGGGAGTGGCGCTGAGCGTGTCATGGCATGAAAGACGAGCGCGAGAAATCCAGCGGCCGCTGCCACTCCGAGGAGCACGGACACCGCGAATATTGCTGCGACGGCAAGCAGATCCACCACACAAACACTCCGCACACTGAATAGCATGCGCCGTGCCGCATTGCCGTGTGCACGTGAATCGATAAGTGATTCCTGCATGACCGACCTTCGGCCCGACGGCGCACCTCGGCTCCTGGCCGTTCGATCGCGTCGAGACGTCCTGGCATGACAGACATCGCGGCTCTCGCACGCCGCCGGCTCTGGAATCAGCACGTCACGCGAACGGAGCTTTCCCGGCCTGCCGACGTGGTCCGGCGGCTCGGCGCCGTGCAGGCGCAGGAATTCGACCCGGCAAAGTGGGGTCTCGCTCTGCGGATGCGCGACGGCGTCAGCGACGCCGACCTCGAGCGCGCATTCGCGAACGGCGAAATGCTCCGCACGCACGTGATGCGTCCGACGTGGCACTTCGTCGCGCCCGACGACATCCGGTGGCTGCTGGAGCTGACCGCACCGCGCGTGCACCAGTTGGTCGCGCCCTACCGGCGGCGGTTCGAACTCGATCAACGGATGCTCGTCCGCGGCACGCGCCTGATGGAGCGTGCGCTTCGTGACGGGCAGCATCTGACGCGCATCGAGTTGGGTGCGCACCTCAGTCGTGCGCGCATGGCGTTCGATGGCTTCCGTCTCGGACTCGTCTGCATGTTCGCGGAGCTCGAGGGCGTGATCTGCAGCGGGCCTCGTCGAGGCCGCCAGTTCACCTACGCGCTCGTCGCGGAGCGGGCGCCGGCAGCGAAGCGCCTGCCAGCCGAGGAAGCGCTGGCGACGCTCGCGCGCCGCTACTTCACGAGCCACGGCCCTGCCACCGTCAGGGATTTCGTCTGGTGGTCCGGACTGACGACGGCGGACGCGAAGCGCGGGCTCGAGATGAACGGGGCGCGCGCTGAGCACGTCGAGGGCCGGACGTACTGGACGATCGGTGATGAACCTTCACGTCGGGTACGGCTCCGGGGCGTTCATCTCCTGCCGATCTACGACGAGTACGTCGTGGCCTACCGGGATCGCGACGTCGTACCGCACGGGCCGTCGCTCGTGACAGAGGGTTCGGGCAACCCTGTGAACTTCCGCCATTCACTGGTCATCGACGGACAGGTGTCCGGCACGTGGCGCACGGCAAGACGATCGAATAGCGTTCACATCGAGCTCGTTACCTTTCGGAAATTGAACCAGGTGGAGCGCGCCGGACTGGGGAACGCTGTGCAGCGTTTCGAGCGATTCCTCGGCGTTTCCACCACCGTCACGTCGTCGTCAGGCTGTTGACGACGCGCACATCGAACATGCTCGAGCAGCGCGTTGCGCTGTGCGAAGGTGGATGTCCTGCTCCCCGGCGTGTCGGCTATTGATCACTCGCCGCGCGTCGAGCCTCTCGCCTCACGTCTTCAGGCAACGTTGCGATGTCAGCTGCCCAGCAATGCTGACACGCCTCGCACGTCACCGTGAGAATCGTTTCAGAACGCAGGAAGAGATGGACGCCGTCATGGGAGCACTTGGGACAACGCAGTGAAAGCGTTGGCGAACACGGTGAATCTGGAGGCATGCAACCCTCCCTGAGCAGTGGCTTCGGTGAAGCTGCTTCGGTGAAGCTGCATGGCCGAGGGTAGTCGTGCAGATTCAGTGCGCGGCGCATGGTACTGCGCGCACCTGGGGCATTCAAGGGAATATCTTGTTATCTTGACGTCATTTCCTCGATCGCCGCATTGGCTACGAGGCGCGACGTTGTTGATCGGATATGTCAGTCGATGCGCTGGTGCGCTCGACGCGATTGAAACGATCCGCCATCCTGCGCTCGGGCACCGCCCAGCCTTCTGCGAGCAACAGGCGAGCGTCTGTCTGCGGCAAGTTGAGGATGTCGCCGACGTGAAACGAGCGGAGATCGACGCCATCCAGTCGTTGCGCCAATTTCCGCGTCAGTCGTACGCGCATCCCTTCGTAGGAGGTGCAATGGGCATGCCCCGGACCGGCTTTTGACGGCATCAAATCCGTTTCCCTGGCGGCGTGCCTACAATGGCTCGTGCCGGAACTCACGCCGGAAGAACTTGCCTCGATTCTCGCCAAGCTCGATGACCTGATGCAGCAGGCGCGGGAACTTCAAGCGCAGATCAAATCGAGGATGGCGAACGAGGCGAAGCGCGATCGACCCGCCACAGATTGGTCGGATCGCCGTAACCGGCCCGAGAGACGCAGGCGCCAACGTGGCTGACAGCTTCGAGAGGCGTCAAAAACGATGAGCCGGGCAGGGCTTTACTGACTATCGTTCCGGCGGTCTCGAATCGACCACGAATGGGCGCACTCGTAACAGACGTACAAGATGTATCCCGTCGTCTTCCAGGCGAGGAAGGTTTGCCACGTCTTGCCAATCGCCCGGCATTTCGGACAAACAACTTCTGAAGATCGAGCGGAGGGTGGCTCGTCTGGTGCCATCTCGGGGGCGCGGCGCCAGAACTAGCAAATTCGGTACTCCAAATTGGATGAGACGTCGGGCGTCGCCTGCAGTCGAGGAAGATGGTGGGCGCGTCTGCGTGGTTACGCGGCAGTCTTTCGCCTGTCCGGCCAGGAAAAGGGGCGGGATGTTCTTCGGCGATCCTCGTCCTGTGCGGACTCGATGCGCTGGCGCAGCCCGGCGACTTCCTCGCGCAGTTCGTCCAGACGTTTGAAGAGTTCGTTGTGCTTCGGATCGGGTTGCCGGTCTTGCATGGCTCCGGGTGGTACTCCTGCAAAGGAAGGTGCCTCAGCGGTTGCAAGGCCCTTGATTCGCGCGATCTTCCTCAGCAGTCGCTCAGCGTTGCGGATGGAAAGAATCAGCTAAACTCCTCGTGCTGGTCGCCTCAATGGATCCTCTGTCGTCCACGTCCGAACGGACGAAAGTCCTGGTCGTTGAAGATGACGCGCAGCTTGCCCACTTGTACTGCACGGCGCTGGCTCTGCGAGGACTGGCACCAACGCGCGCAGCGGACGGCGTCGCGGCGCTGCGGGCGCTCGAAAAGAACCGGCCGGATTTCGTGCTCCTGGACCTCATGTTGCCAAACGTGAGCGGTTCGACGGTGCTGCGCGAGTTTGCGGCAAACCCTCTCACCAACGACATTCCGATCATCGTCGTCACGGGCGTTGATCCACTGCCCGACCTCCCGCACGCGCTGATGGTGCTCCGCAAGCCGTGCGACCCCGATCACGTGGCCCAAATCATCTGTGACCATGTAACGAAGGGCATCGGTCGCTAGTCGATCTGATTCTCATCATCAGCCAATCGCTCGTCGGCGGCTGCAGGCGAACCCCCCGTCAGTTCTCGCTCCGCTTCGAACCAATCGTCAAGGTGCCCACCATCCCCGCGGCCGCGGGCTTCGTACCTTTCGTAGGCCCGGCGGGCGATCCGATCGTGGTCGGGTTCGCGCGAGCCGCGGGGCTGCTGGTTCTCTGTGTCGGCATCGGCTCCTCGCCGTTCCTGGTCTCTGTCTGCCATCGGCTGTTCACCTCGTCCAACGGATGGATGCACGACCGATTCCGAACGCGAGACTATTGACGGCAATTAACGCCCGCCCGGCGCAGCAGTTCGCGCAGCGGATCCCGCTGCGGACCGTCATGCCGCGCGGTCGCCCGCGATCTGCGCCGCGATCCCCTTCGCATCGCGTCCGATCTGGTTGAGCAGGCCGCGCGCGACGACATTGAACCCGCAGAAGTACAGGCCCTCCGGCAGCGCCGCATCAGGGCGCGGGTTGCCGTGTTCGTCGACCAGTCCCTGCGCCTCGAGAAAGCTGTCCACACGGGCCCGGAAACCGGTCGCGAGCACCACCGCGTCGAATGCTTCGCGGCGGCCGTCGGTGAACACGACCCCATCTTCGACGAACCGCTCGATGCCGGGCCGAATCGCGATGACGCCACGTTTGATCAGATCGATCGTGCCGACGTCGATCATCGGGATCCGTCCCGTCCGTGCGATCTGCGTCAGCGAGCCGTACGGCGGCGCCTGAAGGCCGAGCGGCCGGAGGTTTCCGAGCAGGAGACGCAGCAGGGGCGCGTTGAACGCGTCGGCGACCGGCGGTGGCAACAGGCCGGCGGCCATGGCCGTCACCACGACCGGGATGCCGAGGATGTCACGCGGAAGCACGTTGACCGGGCCGCGCACCGCAATGCTGGGTCGCGCCGCGTGCTCGTGCAGGTCGATTGCGATCTCGCCGCCCGAGTTGCCGATGCCGACGACGAGCACGCGACGTCCGGAGAAATCACGACCGTTCCGGTACTCGCGGCTGTGGACGATGCGGCCGCGATAGCGTTCCTGGCCGGGCCACTGCGGGACGACTGGCTCGCGATTGAGTCCGGTCGCGATCACCAGGTGGGGCGCCTCGTACGTGGCGGTGTGGGTTCTCACTTCCCATCGGCCATCGCGGCGTCGCGCAGCCACCACTTCCTCGTTGAACCGCGGCTCGATGCCGAACGTCCGCGCGTAGGTCTCGACGTAGTCGATCATCTGATCGCGCGACGGATACCGCGGGTACCCGCGCGGAAACGGCAGATACGGCAGCGCCGACGTTCCCTTGTTGGTATGCAGGTGAAGGCGGTCGTAGTGGCCGCGCCAGCTCGCTGCGACGCTTTCCTTCTGCTCCAGCACGGTGAACGGGACATGCGCGCGCGCGAGGCACGCGGCGACGGCAAGGCCTGCCGGTCCGGCGCCGACGATAATCGCCGATGGCGCGCGCGTGGCCTGTCGCGGTGTTGCGGTTGATTCACCGGCGGGCATGAATCACCTCGTGCGGGTGAAGGCCGCCCTTTGCTGTTACTTCTCGGTTCCCGGCGGCCGGAAGATCTCGCGATACTCCAACGCCTCCGACGGGATGCAGAGCTGTTCTTCGAATTCCTGCACGGGCGCCCAGGTGTAGACCTGCTTCATGACGAAGTACGGCTTGGTGTACATCTTGGGATCGTCAATCGTCACGCTGACCTCGAGGTGGTCGTGATCGATCCGCCGGTACCGCTCCTCGACTTTCGCATCCATGCTGCGTGGATGGCCCTGTTCATCGGCCCACGCGTCTTCGTTGAAGCCCGTGGTCGTGACGACGAACGTGTAGTCGTCGGCCCATGTGCCGACCGAATAGCCGTAATATCTCGGATCGCGCGCGTCCTTGGCCGGCGTGCCGACGTTGGTCGGGAGCGGACGCCCATCCGTCCAGATCTCGCGCCAGATGCGTTGGTACTGCAGCAGCTGCAGCGTGCGCCGTGGCACGTGCTCGAAGGCGAACCCGCGGGTTTCGAACAGCGCGCTGCGCGGGAACCCCTCTGGATTGCAGGTCACGAGCGGATCGTTGGTTTGCGCGATCGGCACCGCGCGCGGGCCCTGCAACGGTTTGGTCGCATCGAACAATTGCTGCCCGAGCGCGGTCATCGGCGGCGGTGGTTGCTTGCGCGGCGAGACCGGGCCCAACCAATGGCCGCTGATGTCACGGCGAGGCGCCGGACCTGCGGCTTTCGTCGCCGCGGACGCCGGCTGCTGTTGTTGCCGCTGGGCGAGAGCCGGGATGGCGATCAGCGAGAACGCAATGACGGCAGGGAGATACGCACTGGTTTTCATCTCCGCCTCCTACTGGCTCTGGCGGTTTCGTTCACCCCAGCTCAGAACCGTGCCGTCAGCTTTCGTGACTCTGAGCATGCGACCGAACTTGGTGCCGTTCCGCGCAGGATTCGCGTCAACTGTAATCACCTCGCCGGCGACGACCGAATTCTTCGTCCACCCGTCGGTCATCAGTGCCGAGGGACTGCCCGTTTCGAGCGTCCAGCGAACGACCTCGCCTGTTTCGTCTTTGACGTCGAGGACCATGATGCCGTGCGGGTTTCTCCACGCGTAGCTGATGACCTTCGCATCCTTGAGCGTCGTGCGTTTCGCCTGATCGTAGGCCACGTCCGAATGGTGAGCGAAGACCGGGGCGGCCGTGAGGATGGCGGTCATGACGACTGCGAAGGCGACGATCCTGGTTCTCATCGGCAACTTCTCCTTCTTCGGTCAGCGCCTGGCGCCGGGTCCGCGACTGCGCGTAGGTAAATGTAGATGAAAGACGCCGATGATAACAGCTACGGTCGAGAACTAAAAAGTGGGTGCGGCGGACTAGACTTCCCAGCCATGCGGCGCACCACACAGATCGCGATGCTCATTCTGTTGGGGTCGTCGGTCAATGCGGCCGGGGGCGGGGGGTGGTGCCTTCCTCCGCTTTGCAGAGGCCGGCGGCCGCTTCGACGATCTCGCGCTGATCGCCATCAGTCATCTCCATCCGGATCATGTGTCCGATCTTCCGGCCCTGCTGTGGGGCGACTTCGTGCGGAAGACTGCCCTTCGCATCGCGGGGCCGTCGGGGAACGCGGATGCTCCCGCCTTTGGCGCCTTCCTCCAGCAGTTGTTCGATCCGCAGACGGGCGCATTCAGGATGTTGGGATCGACACTCGGGGGTGTCGGTCGCGTCGCCCCACTGGACGTCATCGTCGTTGACACGCCGGGCGCCAGGCCCGCTACCGTTCTGAAGGGCGACGGCCTGATCGTCACGGCGTTCAGCGTGCCGCATGGAAAACATCCCGACGCTCGCTTACCGCGTCGCGGTCGGAGATCATGCAATCGTGTTCGGGACGGACCAAACCGGCACCGATCCCCGTTTTGTCGAATTTGCCCGCGGCGCCGACCTGCTCGTCCTGCACATGACGGTCGGCGTCGGCGTCAAAAGCCCGCTGCATGCGGCCCCGGATGTCGTCGGGCGGATCGCACGTGACGCGAAGCCGGCGCGGCTGATTCTCAGCCACCTCGATCCGGGCAATCTCGACGAGGCGGTTGCGGAGGTAAAGAAGCAGTACACGGGACCGATGACCATCGGTGCGGATCTCCAGTGCACGCCGGTGCCATCGCTTGGTTGCACGCACGCTGGTTGGAGACCGAGGAATGCGCCGCGAGCCGACGACCCGAATCAGGCGCGATCGCATGTCACGCCTCGGGCGTCAGAATTTGCCGAGGCCCTCAGTCAGCTGGATCTAGGTTCCCTTGGGATCGGTCAGGTACGCGGTCCCGATGCCGTCCTGTATGCGATACGGACTGACAGCTTCACGCGCTTCGCTTCGAGCTGGGTGCAGAAGGCCGCGAGATCCCTGACCTCGAACCCGATGTGATCCAGCGCGCGGCCCCGCGTGGGCACGCTGGCAGGCGCCGGAGAAAATCGGAGATTGGTGGTCGGAATCGTGCTCTCTGACGACGGGATGGCCGCCTTGTTCCACGCCGGAGCGGTGAGCACGGTTCGCGTCGCAGCGTCGGCTCGAAGCGCGTGCTCGGGGCCCCAACTCGGGGATCCAACCCGAGTGCCTGAGCGCAAGAGCTGGCCCTGAAAGAAATTCCAGTCACACAGCATCAGGCGACGTGTGGATCGGGTGATCACAGTCGCCGCGCCGTTATCGTAAGGGTACGGTCCGTATCTCGGAGCTGCCCACGGCCATCAAAGCAGGTCCCATGGTCTGTGATCGTGATAAAGATGACCGTGCTGGTCGCGGTGCCGGTGAACGTCTGCTTGGAGGTAAATTGCGCACAGTAGCCGCCAAAAGAGGGATCCGCGCGAAAGCTCGTAATGGTCCCGTCCACCGCCATTTGGGCGATGAATTTGGACCTCCACGTGCAGTGCCGGCCGCTGTCACCGGAACCCCCATCCAAGTCCGCCAATCCTGAAAAGGTATCGCCTGTCTGCTCGAGAACATTCAACCTGGCGGTGCAGCCGTAAGTATTGCTACCACCCGTATCTCGAAACTCGAGCACAAGTCTCCCGCTTCCGGGGTAGACGCCGAGGAGCGAGGGGTAAGCAGGGACTGGAGTTGGCGCTGACGGCAGAGGCGCCGTGCTGCCGCACGCACTAACCACGAGCGCTCCCGCCAGGTAGACTGCCGCGGCGATTCGTCGGATTCGGGATCGTGAGAGACCCACGAGGATGCCCGGTGCAACCCGGGTGCCTGAGCGCAAGGGCTGGCCCTGGTAAGGAATTCCATTCAAACAGCACTGGATACGGGAATTACGGTAGCGCCAATCCGCCGTCGTGTCTTCGTTCCGCCGTGCGCGCGCGTAATATTTCAAGGGTCATGCAAGGAGCAGAGCAACGGTTCAGCAGGCACGTGCTGAGTGCAATCGCCGCGCTGGTCATCTGCGTCGCGGGGTGCGGGGGTGGATCTGAATCTCCCACGACGCCGACACCAACGAGCGCGCCGTTTCTCTCGTTTACAAGCACCGCGGGTGACCTGGTCGGTCGCGGGCGATCCGATCGGATTGACTTGACTCGCGTGACGTTCTCGGGTGGGGTGTCAGACAACAACCGCGTTCTGCACGTGCAGATCCTCGGCGCGCCGGGCCTGTCGTCGATGATTCTGACGCTGGGAGCGGCGCCAGGGCAGATGCTCGCACGAGGTAACTACCCGAACGCGAAGTTCGACGTCTCCGGGGTGACGCTGTCCTTCGGCATCGCCGGATCTGCCTGTCCGAGCACCGGCCAGTTCGAGGTGTTGGACATCGCCTTCGGGCCCAGCGGCGGCTTCGGCGGCTACTCGGCCAGCATCCAGCGCCTGCATGCCACGTTTAGACAAAGCTGCAATGGATCGCCTTCGGACAGCATCAGCGGAGAGGTGCTGCTACTGAACACACCTCTGGGTTGACGATCGGCTCGCGCAGTTGACCGCTTCGAATTGCCACACTGCTCCGACTAACGCTTGTAAAGCTCCGCCCGAACCGCGGGTATCCATTGCAGATCCAGCCCGTAGGAGGAAACTGGTTGTGGACCCATCCGGTGAACCAACTGGGCGCGCGGTCGACATACAGATGGACGGACTTAGGCATGCGGCCTGAACACGCTGCCTTTAGTGCTGTCTACCTGGACACAATCTCAACGAGGTGGCGGGGGCGGAAGATCGGCAGGCGGGGTCATGTCGAACCGTTGCCTGCCTGTTTTGGGATCGATAGCCCTGTCGAAGTCCGTGCAGAAACTGATCTCCACAGCCGTACGTTTTGGCACGCGCTTATACAGTCGCGTCCGCCTGTCCGGCGCGATAAAAATCTCGGGCGCCGTCGTCGTGATTTCGAACTGCAGGGTGTCCGCGTCACGCAGGGATATGCGCTCCGTAATTTTTACGTTGCGCCCGATCGGAACGGCACCCGCGATCGGCTCGGGATACAGTGCCTGGGGATGGATACCGATCGTCTCGACCACGAGCGTCTCGCCCTCCCAGTGACCGACAGACATACCCGTGTTCGATGGATCCACTTCGCCGGGCAGCGATCGCCCGTCTGTGTAGATCCGCCGAATAAGGCCGCTCTCGTTCGTAAGGGTGACGCGGCCGGGAGTGAACAACAGCTCGACGCTTTCCACAAAACCGCCGCTGTAACCCGTGAACTGGCTTGGTCTGCAGTACAGCTCCCGAAACCCGCCGGCGTCACTGCTCGCCGTTTTCTGCATCGCCTCCAACAGTTCGGGCTTCAGCGGAGCGGGTGCGCGTCGAAGTTCCGCGGTTGGCGCCTCTTGGAGTCCCCACCACCCTCTCCAGTTCGGCAGCGATTTCTGTTGCCCGTTCGCGGAGTCGGTCAAAAGAAGGGCGAGCGCGACGGCGCAACACGCGCAACGGAGACGTGACGGATCTGCGCTGCCCACACTTCGTCGATTCATTGCGGCACCTTCGCTTCGGCCGGCAGGCCTGTAGCGCCGGGTCCGCCGACGCCCAAGGCAACACGACCGTCCGCATGCGTGCCTTTGATGAAGTGCCCTCCCGTTCGACCATCTTTCAGCGGCGAGTATTCGACCGTGATCTTCTCTCCCGCAGTGAACGTGGACTTCGTCCAGCCGAGCCGGGAGAGAACGCTTATTGAACCGTTCTCGAACGCATAGAGATCGTACCCTGAAGGCGAAGCGGCATTCGGAACGTACACCCAGACGTATACATGAGGATTCATCCATTCGACCTTCGCAACAATGCCGGTGACACTGAGCGTTTTCGTTCCGTCGAACATCGCATAAGAGTGATGTGCCCACGCCGCACTCGGCGGGATCAGCGCCACGCCGAGCGCGTGGGCGAAAATGGCCGCCCATCGGCTCCATCGGAATCGCCTGTCGCTCATCACAACCTCCCGGTCGCGAATACTTCGAGCTGGCACTATTTTGAGAACGGGAATACATGGAGCCTGGCACTTGCGTCGGCTGCGTCGATGGTCCAACGGACGCGCATCAGGCGCGGTAGCGTTTATCGATCCGGGCAAGGAGCTCGTCGCGGTGCAGTAACCGTCCTTCTCGTGCCGACAGACGACCCTTTTCTACCTCGCGTCTGAACCACTCGTCACGTTCAACGGACGTCGCCAGCAGGTCCAACGCCAGCTGCTCGGCCTTGCATCCCGCGCCTTCCGCAAGGCGATTCAACTTGGCCGCGAGCGCCGGCGGAACATGCAGTCCATGGAGTCAGCGTAGGGCGAGCGCGAGGGGCTGTCAATGCCGATGTTGCCCTGTGATCGCGTCGCCGTTGCCGCTTCGTGTCACCGATGCTTTCGAGTATCCCGTCGTGGGATCGAAAGGCGTGCATCGGCGTGCCCAACCCGAAATCCCTCGCTCAGCCGACCGCAATCCCCGCATTGTTGACGGGGAAGGAGCTGCTGTCTCCGCTGCCGTGCTGCGGCCGCGTGCGACGCGAGTTCGCCAAGGAGATGAACCGGTTGCGAATGGAGCAACGAGCCGGCATCTCGAACGCGAAGCGCGAGCTCGAGCGGGTTAAGCGCGAGAGCGAGCAGGTGATCGACGCCATCTGCAACGGCGTGCCTGGCCGAGAGGTCAAATTCAGAATGGAGAAGCTTCAGGAGCGCAAAGAAATCCTTGAGAAGCACATCGAAACGGCCAACGAACCACCGCCACTTCTGCACCCAAGCATGGCCGATCTCTACCGGACGAAAGTCGAACAGCTCGCGTCGCGCTGCAGGCGTCTATTCGCGATTGATCTGCCCATTCATCAATCTGGCCTGGTTCGGCGCCGGCGGGATTGCGATGACCGGCCTCCCCGCGACGCGCGGCGAATGGTGACGCCACACCCGGGCGGCGCTGTGTTGCACCGCCCTTACACCGTCGTCACACGCCCGAGATCCCCCGCCTGCTAGCGTCGCAGCTCTGACCTTCCCATGTGGGGAACGGAGGAGCGCAACAATGACGAAGCGAAGGGCGTGGAACGTACTTCTTCTTTCGGGCGCGGCAGCAGCCGCGCTGGCGACGACCGTGGTGATCGGCAGCGATGGCGATGAGCGGCAGGGCGATCGGGACGATCGCGATGGACGTGAACCGTACTCGATCGGCTTGTGGGGCGACCTTCCCTACTCGGACCTGCAGGCGAAGACGGGCGTGCCGAACCTGATCGCCGACATGAACGCCCGCAAGCTCGCGTTCACCGTCCACGACGGCGATTTGAAGGTGGGCAGCGGCGTCCCCGGTTCGCAGACCCCTACGACGTGCAGCGACGCGATGTACCTGCAGGCGCTCGGCTACCTGAACTCGCTCGACGCGCCGGCGATGTTCACGCCCGGTGACAACGACTGGACCGACTGCGATCGGCCGGCAAACGGCGGCTTCAACGCGCTGGAGCGCCTCGACCACGAGCGCGCGCTGTTCTTCAGCACGCCGTTCTCGCTGGGCCGGCACCGCATGCGTCAGGAAGTGCAGGCCGGCCCGCTCTGCCGCGGCATCAGCGGCTTCGTGCCATGCGTCGAAAACCGCCGGTGGCACGTCGGCGGCGTCACCTACGCGACGCTGAACGTGCAGGGGTCGTGCAACAACCTGTGTGACGTCGCTCCCGACGCGGCTGAGTACATGGCACGCAACCAGGCCAACATCGTCTGGCTGCAGGAGACGTTCGCGGACGCCGTCGCGCGCGACTCGGCGGCGATCATGCTGATCGCGCAGGCCGACCCGGGCTGGGACGCGACCGATGGCACGCGGGCTCCCCTGCGTGATGCGAAGACGCTCGCCGAAACCGACGGCCAGCCGGATGGGTTTCAGCAGTACCTGAGCGCGCTTCGCGACGAGGTGATCGTCTTCCGCCGGCCGGTTGCTTACGTGCACGGCGACTCGCACTACTTCCGCCTCGACAAGCCGTTCCTCGATGCGAAAGGCAGGCGGCTGGAGAACTTCACGCGCGTTGAAACCTTCGGCGATAACCAGGCCAACGGCAACAACGACGTGAACTGGTTGAAGGTGCGCGTTGACGTGCGTAACCGCGAGGTGTTCTCGTACCAGCCTCAGATCGTGCCGGCCAACCGGACGGCCGTCCCCGCGCCCTGACACTCCGCCGAAGCCTGAAGCGGCAGGCCAGCCCCACTCGCAAAGCGGGGCTGGCCGACCAATACCTACTTCATCGCAGCCCCGTCCGAATCACCTGATTGAACAGCCGCGGAGGCATCTGGTCCGCGTCCGCGAAGTTGAAGCCCGCCGTCACGCGATCCCAGTACGCCGCGTCGTGCCGGGGCGTGATCGTCGGACCGGCTGCGTAGCGCAGCGGCCTCGCGGTCTCCGCGCTGGCAACCGTCGTCGTCGCGAGAACGGTGGACGCTTCCGCCACGAAGGTCCACCGGCCGCACAGGTACAGCCATTGCCGCCAGGAGTCGCCTGAGGTTGCCTCCAGGCAAGGACGTCATCCGTGGCGATCATCGGCGTGGTGCTGCTCGCGACGAGCAGCCGCATCCGTATGGCAGAAAAGCGGTCCGGTCCCGGCGCAATGATGCTGCGAAGCAATCACTGACAACCCTGGCCGCAGTTGGCCGTTCGGACTATGCCGCTTTCGCCACGGCGATCGGCTCCAGGGCGACGGCAAGTACCTCGTCGACGGATGCCACGACGTGGAAGTGCATCCTGTCCCGCACGTCGGCGGGCACGTCGTCGAGATCGTGCTGATTGCGCTGCGGCACGATCACGTCAGTCAGTCCGGCGGCATGCGCAGCCAGCACTTTCTGCGTGAGGCCGCCAATCGGCAGCACCCGTCCCTGCAGCGTCACTTCACCGGTCATCCCGACCGTGCTCTTCACGGGCCGGTCCGTCAACAGCGACGCCACCGCCGTCACCATGGTGATGCCGGCGCTCGGCCCGTCCTTCGGGATTGCGCCGGCCGGCACATGGAGGTGCACCTCGCGCCCATCGAGCGCGTGTTCGTCGATCCCCAGCTCGCGAGCGTGACTCTTCACGTAGGTCAGCGCGATGCGCGCCGACTCCTTCATCACGTCGCCGAGCTGTCCCGTCAACACCAATCCGCCCTTGCCGGGCATCGAGGCAGCTTCGACGAAGAGGACGTCGCCACCGACACCGGTCACGGCCAGGCCGGTCGCCACGCCGGGCACCGCGGTGCGAATGGCCGCCTCGTGCTCGACTTTGGCCCGCCCGAGCGCATCGCGCACGGCGCGGACGTCGATCGTCACCGGGGCCGGTGAATCCGCGGATGCGATTCGCGTCGCGGTCCGCCGCAGCAGCGTTCCGAGCTCGCGCTCCAGCTGGCGGACACCCGCCTCCCGCGTGTAGTCCGCGACGACGACGCGCAGCACGGCGTCGGTGACGTCCACTTCTTCGGCACGGAGTCCATTGCGCTCGATCTGACGCGGCCACAGGTGGCGCCGCGCGATCGCCACCTTCTCTTCGGTGGTGTAGCCATCGAACCGGATCACCTCCATCCGGTCGAACAGCGCCGGAGGAATCGTGTCGGCGACGTTCGCCGTCGCGACGAACAGCACCTGGGAGAGATCCAGCTCGACGTCGAGATAGTGGTCGCGAAACGCGTGGTTCTGCGCCGGGTCGAGC
>DATNCQ010000177.1:0-4636 GCA_035571515.1 Vicinamibacterales bacterium | reverse complement strand
AGGTGGAAAATCCGAGCGCCGCGACGTCGCCGATCGTGTTGCTCACGGTCGGCCCGTAGAAGATGCCGGTGCCGCCGCGCAGCACGCTGCGTCCCGATTGATTCAACTGATATGCGAAGCCGGCCCGTGGCCCGATGTTGTTCCAGTCGGTCGCGAAGGCGCGCGCCGGCGTGCCGTCGATCCCGGCAAAGGTGACGACGCCTGGCGTCCCGGACACCGGGTTGATGGCCAGCGGATCGAACGAGTTCATCCGGTTGTCGACTTCGCGCCGCGGCAGCTCGGCCTCCCAGCGCAGGCCGTAGTTCAGCGTCAGCCGGCTGGTGACGCGCCAGTCGTCCTGCGCGTAGAACGCCCAGTACGACGCGCGGGAGCGGATCAGGTCCGAGATCTGCACGCTGCCGGCGTTGACCTCGCCGAGCAGGAACGAGGCGAGGGCGTTGCCCGTGTTCGGCGCACCGAGGTTGCTGGTGATGAGCGGCGTGAACGTCAGGTTGCCCGACGAGCCGCGATCGCGGATCTCGTCGTTGGCGCCGGCGCGGAACTCACCGCCGAACTTGAACGCGTGGCGTCCCTTCGACCACGACAGCGATTCGAGCAGCTGCCGATCGAGGATCGGCGTTTGAAACCGCGACACGGCGGCGCTGCTCAACGCGGCGTAGCCCGGGATGTCGAACGCGGGGAACGCCTGGGCGGTGACGCCGCGCAGGCCAATCGTGCCGGCCAGGTTCGAGCCGAGGCCGGGACGCCGGTTGATGAACTTGCGCCGGAGATACGTCGCGCGCAGCTCGTTGACGAGCGTCGGCGTGAAGATGTGCGTGTGCGCGGTGGTCAGGCTCTGGACGCGCACGTCGGTCGAATCGGCGAGCGGATCCGCGGCAGCGTTGCCATACGAGCCCGTGACGTTCGTCGCGCTGTCGTTGATGTAGTAGCGCACCGTCAGCAGGTCCGTCGTGCGCAGCTGGTGATCGATGCGGCCGACGAGGATGTCGCGGTCGAGCGTCGCATCGCTGTTGCCGGCGTAGTTGTTGGCGTTCGACGCGGTCCCCTCGCGGTTCGGCAGGGGGTAGTACTGCAGCGCCGCGCGCGCGACCGGATCGATCCGGTCCGCGGGGATCGCGTTGCCCGCGAACGGCTGCCCGCTCGCCGGGTCGTAGACGACGATCGGCACGCCGACGTTGCCGCGGAGATCCGAGAAGTCACCCGCGCGATTGCGCAGCGTCGGCACGGTCGAGAGCACGGTATCGCTCGTCAGCTGACGCGTCCGCTCCCACGAGGCGAAGAAGAACGTCCTGCTCCTGCGAATCGGGCCGCCGAAGGTGCCGCCGAACTGATGCAGGTTGATGGGCGGCTTCGACGTCGCGAAGACGTTCTTCGCGTCGAGCGCGTCGTTGCGGAACGACTCGAACACGGTCCCGCGGAAGTCGTTGCTGCCCGAGCGCGTGGACATGACGATGACGCCGCCGGTGGAGTGGCCGAACTCCGCGCCGTAGTTGTTGGTGATGACCTTGAATTCCTGCATCGCGTCCACCGGCAGCGTGGTCAGCTGCTGCGGGCGCGTCAGGCCGACGGCGTTCGAGGCGTTCCCGCCGTCGAGGATGAAGTTCTGGTTGCGCGCGCGGCCGCCGGCGACGGAGAAGACCGGGTAGTTCTCGGCGGTGCCGGTGCCGGTGTCGATCATGATGACGCCCGGCGCGAGCGAGACGAGAGACGAGGCGGCGCGGTTCGGCAGCGGCAGCGCCTTCAGCATCTCGCGCGTGACCGTCTGCGCGATATTGGACGTCTGTGAATCGACGAGCGGGACGGTGGCGTCGACCGTCACGGTCTCGCTCTGGCGCGCGACGTCGAGCGTGATGTCGATGGCGAGCGTCTGGCTGACCGCCAGCGTCACGGCACGCACGGCGGGCTCGAAGCCGTCGACGCTCGCCTCGACGCGATAGCTGCCCGGCACCAGCGCCCCGACGCGGTAGGCGCCCTCTTCGTTGCTGACCGCATCGAGGGCGACGCCCGTCTCGACGTTGCGGACGGTCACCAAGACGCCCGGCAGCGCGGCGCCCGTGCTGTCCTTCACGAGACCGGAGATGGTGCCGCTGCCGCTCTGCGCGAAGAGCGCCGCCGGCGACAGCACGATGATGAAGATGACGGCCAGGCGGACTGTGTCACGAACTCTCATGAACGCTGCTCCTCGATGCATACCTGCGCGTGGTCGACCCCGGGCACCCGCGGCGGCGACAGCGCGCGGGACAGATACAGGGGCAACAACAGCGGGTACGAGGAGCAGCGGTCATGAAGCCGCCATAGTCTACAGACTTAGTAGACTAAACGGCCAGCGATTTCCTGCGGGCGCGCCGTGCGCCGCGGGCGGGCGCCGACGACCGCGCCACCCGCGCGTTGAGGTCCGCCAGGGTGGTGTTGTCGAGGATGCGCGCGGTGGCGTCGCGGACCTCCTTCATGGCCAGCCTGACGCCGCACGCCTGTTCATCGATACATTCGTCGCACTTTCGGTAGGCCGTCTGGCTCACGCACGGCGTCAGCGCCAGCGGCCCCTCCAGGATGCGGATGACCTGTCCGACGGTGATTTCCGCCGGTTTCCGCCCCAGGAAATAGCCGCCGCCCTTCCCTTTCCTGCTGTGCAGGAGGCCGTGGCGCTTCAGTTCCAGGAGGATCGCTTCGAGGAATTTCCGTGGGAGCTGCTGCCGGTCGGCCAGCTCCGAGATGAGGACCGGGCCGCGGTCGGCGTCCTCGGCGAGCGCGAGCAGCGCTTTCAGGCCGTATTTCGACTTTCTGGTGAGCACCGCTTCATCACTCTACAGCATGGTCGGGGAATAGCCGTTTGACTTCGGCGCCAGCCGCGGCGAGAATCTGGGTTCCGTGACCGCGAACTGCTGTTGTCCGTGCGCTTGTCGCTGTATGAGGACCCACGGGGTCCCCGCGCTATCGGTCACGGTGTAGGAGAAACGGACCAGCCAACCTCCTGACAACGCAGCGAGATCGAAAGCCCGGGGATGAAACTCCCCGGGCTTTTTTGTTTTGGTCGCAGATTTGGTGAGTAGGCCGGGTTCCGCGCTTCCGATGGCTCCAGGGATGCGCGGGCCCGGCGACACTTGGAAAAACGGATGTCGACTATTACCCAGCCAGTGGACATGGACGTCGCCGTAGCGCCGCGCCTCGATCACCTCCGCGCGCTCGAAGCCGAGAGCATTCACATCCTCCGGGAGGTGGTCGCCGAGTTCGAGCGGCCGGTGATGCTCTACTCGATCGGCAAGGACTCCTCGTGCATGCTGCGCCTGGCGCAGAAAGCGTTTCACCCCGGTCCCATCCCGTTCCCGCTGCTGCACGTCGACACGACCTACAAGTTTCACGAGATGATTGCCTTCCGCGACGAGATGGCCGATTCCGTCGGCGCGCGGCTCATCGTCCACACCAACGAGGAGGCGATTGGCGAAGGGACGCAGCCGTTCAAGGTCGGCACCCAGCGCTGCTGCGGCCTGCTGAAGACGAAGGCGCTGCTCGACGCGCTGCAGGCCGGCAACTTCGACGCGGCCATCGGCGGCGCGCGCCGGGACGAGGAGCGCTCGCGCGCGAAGGAGCGAGTCTTCTCGGTCCGCGACGCCAACGGGCAGTGGGACCCGAAGCGGCAGCGCCCCGAGCTCTGGAGCCTGCTGAACGGCAAGCTGCGCCCCGGCGAGAGCATCCGCGTCTTCCCGCTGTCCAACTGGACCGAGATCGACGTCTGGCAGTACATCCACGTCGAGAAGATCCCGATCGTCCCGCTCTACTTCGCGAGGGAACGGCAGGTCATCGTCCGCGGCGCCTCCCTCATCGTGCAGGAACAGCCGTTCGTCGTCACGATGCCCGGGGAGAAGCCGCAGGTGGTGAAGTGCCGGATGCGCTCGCTCGGCTGCTCGCCCTGCACGGGCGCGATTCGCTCCGACGCGGACACGGTGCCGAAGATCATCGAGGAACTGATCGCCACGCGGCAGTCCGAGCGCCAGCTCCGCATCATCGATCACGACCAGGACGGGTCGATGGAGCTCAAGAAGCGCGAAGGCTATTTCTGATGTCAGGTCTGCTGCGCATCTGCACCGCCGGCAGCGTCGACGATGGCAAGAGCACGCTGATCGGGCGGCTGCTCTACGATTCGCGATCGGTCTACGAGGATCAGGTCCACTCGGTGCAGAAGGCGTCGAAGAACCGGACGGCCGGACCGATCGACTTCTCGTTGTTCACCGACGGCCTGCGGGCCGAACGGGAGCAGGGCATCACCATTGACGTCGCGTACCGCTACTTCGCGACCGCGCGCCGCAAGTTCATCCTTGCCGACACGCCCGGCCACGAGCAGTACACGCGGAACATGGCGACCGGCGCGTCGACGGCCGACGTCGCCATCCTGCTGGTGGACGCGCGCAACGGTGTGCGGGCCCAGTCGCGGCGGCACGCGCAGATCGCGCGGCTCCTCGGCATCACCGACTACGTGCTCGCCGTGAACAAGATGGACCTGGTGGGCTTCGACCAGGACGTGTTCGAGAACATCACCGACGAATTCGAGAAGATGCTGCCGGGTGCCAACCTGCACGCGATCCCGATCAGCGCGCTCGAGGGCGACAACGTGATCACCCGTAGCCCGCGCACCCCGTGG
>DATNCQ010000176.1:0-5260 GCA_035571515.1 Vicinamibacterales bacterium | reverse complement strand
AGGGCATCAGGGTGTAGCCGAACGAGCCCGAGAGGGCATTGCCGCCGCTCTTCGAGATCATGTTGATGACCAGCCCGTAGCCCATCGGCGCCGACGCGTCGACGCCGGCGAGCTTCACGTTGGTGTCGGAAATCGCCTCGCCGCTGAGGCCGGTGCGGTTCACGTTCATGTCCCAGTAGTTGGCGGCCATGAAGCCGTCCATCTGGGTGACGTGCTCGCGATGCTCGACGCCCGACGCGTAATAGTTCTGGCGGCCGCTGCCGTCGTTGTGCGGCCGCGACAGGACGCCCGGCGTCATCTGCAGGAAGTCGGTCCAGAATCCGCCTTCGGTGAGCGGCACGGCCTTCTGGAATTCCGCGTCGACGTTCATCACGGTCGAGGGATTCGACACTTCGACCATCGGCGAGCGACCCGATACCGTGATCGACTCTTCGAGGCCGCCGACGCGCATCACGACGCGTTCGACCTGGAAGTTCGCCGACGCACGCAACACCACCCCTTCACGCTTCACCGTCGAGAAGCCCGTCAGCTCCATCGTCAAGGTGTAGGTGCCGGGCGCGAGGTTGGTGAGATGGTATTCACCGGACGCGTCCGTGACGGCCACCGTCGGCGCAATCGCCTGGGGGCTGGTGGCGGTCACGGTGACGCCAGGGATCGCCGCCCCCTGTTCGTCGTTCACGATGCCTCGAAGACTGCCGTCGCCGCTCTGCGCCGCGGCGTTCGCGGACAGCGCGACGCTGAATAGCCACGCCAACAACAGCACTGCCTTTCTGGTCGTCATCTCGCCTCCTCAACTCGCACGCTCGCCGCAACCATTCGATTAGTTCGATCCCGGGCTCGACACGATTTGTTTCGCGGCGCCCGTCAGCCGCAGGATGTGCAAGCCTCCGCCGGCGCGGTCCGCGCCGTAGATGAGGCCTCGGTCGTCGATCTCGACGTTGTTCGTGACGCCAGCCTTCTTGCACTTGCTGGTCGCCGTTTCGGTGCCGAACTCGCCGCCCTCGCGGGTCTCGGCGTTGGCACAGGTCGGGACCGTGTTCTGGTTGAACGGCGGCACGAAGTAGGCGACTTCGCGCACCGCGAACGGATCGCGGATGTCCCAGATGCGAATGCCGGCGTTGAACCAGGCGAGGACCGCGATCTTGCCGTAGTACGGCGGATAGAACGATTCCGCCGAGGAGTGTGCGCCGAACCGGCCGCCCCGTCCACAGAAGTCGATCCCCCCCTGGGTCTCCTGGACGCGGAATGTCGACAGCGGCCACGGCGTCGGCTCGTTCGTGATATCGAGCAGGAAGGCGAGGTGCGGCGCCGCACGGCCCTGCAGCAGCTCTGCGGACGGGTAGTTCTGGCCGCAGTTGTCCGCGCGCGCGGCCTCCGACACGACGAGGAGCAGGTCGCGCTTCCGCAGCGCCTGATGTCCCTGGAAGCCGGGGATCGGCACGCCGTAGATCGGGAAGGTCGTGTGCGCGCCCTGGTCGGGAGACATCGTCAGGAAGCCCACCTGCGGCGCCAGCAGCTCCTCCGGGGTCGGACTGACCGGGTTCTTGAATTCGGTCAGCAGCTTCTTGCGATCGACGATCGAGATGACGCCGTCGTTGCCGGTGCCGTAGGCGATGTAGACGCGATTCTTCGCGGGACCCGCCGAGATGGCGCCGTGGATGCCCTCGCCTTCATCCGAGGCGCTCGCGCCCGGCTGCGTGCCGACCATGCCGAAATCGCGGATGTAGACCGGCTTGGCCGGGTCGCTGAGGTCATAGATCTTCAGGTGGTTGCCGCCGTGCCATCCCTCTTCGCGCTTGTTCGCGACCAGGTAGGCGATGCCGGTGTCGCACTCCCACCAGCTCTTGTGCGTCCCGCGAAGGCCGTCGACGACGGTGACCAGCTTGCTCGGCCTGGCGGGGTCGGTGACGTCGTAGATTTCATGCGCCGAGTTGCCGTACGGACGCAGCAGGTACCACTTCCCCTTGACGCCCTTCGGCAGCGTGTCGCCGCTGCAGACGCGCACCATCTGTGCGCCGCCGCGCCCCGAGGCAATGTGCGCCAGGTACTTCGGGCGCGCGGGATCGGTCACGTCGACGACCGACGTGCCGTTGATTTCCGCCTTGCCGTTCATCGGGTTCACGATCGGCTTCTGGTTGTCGTGATGGCCGACATACGCGATCTGTTTCCCGTTCTGATTGATGATGATCGGCTGGTAAGCCGATCGCCCCTGCAGGTCGTCGTGTCCGACAACCTCCATGTTCCACGTGGTCGGTTCATCGGCTTTCTTCGGTCGTGGCGGCTGACCGGAGGCATCGTCGCCTCCACCCGTCAGCCGTATGACGGGTATGGCGCCTCCGTTCGGCGGGTACGCCTGCTGCGCCACGGCGAGGAGCGGGAGAGCGATGGCAATCGAGCCCGCTATGAGGAATCGCGTCAGCATGAATGTCCTTCCTTTGGACTGTGGGTCCGCGGCTGCGGCGGATCGGATCGAAGGAGTGGCGGTAGACGGCGCGGATGTTATCAGCGGGCTGTCAACGCCCGTGTTAATTAGTGTTTTCGAGTTGTCTCTGAATTGTTTCTGCGGCCGGCGCGGCCGCGCCGGCTCAGATCACGAGACGGTATCCGCTGCCGTGCACCGTGACGATGAATCGCGGATCGTGCGGCCTGGGCTCGACGTGGTTGCGCAGCCGGAAGATGTAGTTGTCCACCGTGCGCGTCACCGACAGCTGCGAGTAGCCCCACACATCCCGCAGCAGCTGCTCGCGGCTGACGACCTCGCCGCGGTGAGCAATGAGATAGCGCAACAGCTCGTACTCATGCGGTGACAGCTCGAGGTGGCGGTTCTTTCGCGTGACCGATCCGGTGCGGAGGTTGACGCGAATGTCGCCGATGACGAACTCGCTGTCGTCGGGCTCGCCGATCACGCCCTCGCGGCGAAGCTGGGCCCGCACGCGCGCCAGCAGCTCGCGGACGCTGAACGGCTTGCTGACGTAGTCGTCGGCGCCGAGATCGAGACCCAGCACCCGGTCCGACTCGGCGGTCCTGGCCGTGAGCATGATGATCGGAATCCGGGTGTCGCGCGCCCGGACGGTGCGGCACAACTCGAATCCGCTCGCCTGCGGCAGCATCACGTCGAGCAGGATCAGCGCGAACGCATGCCGGTCAATCCGCTGGAGCGCCTCCTCGGCGGATCCGACGGCGGCAACCCGGTACCCTTCGAGCTCGAGGTTGTCGGCGAGCAGGTCGCGCATCTCGGGTTCGTCCTCGACGACGAGCACGCGCGGCGGCGCCGACGATCCCGCGACAGTCTTGCCGATCATGACGCTTTGGAGATCGGCTCGCTTGCGCCACCGCTCTCGAGGACCTGCCTTGGAAGCTTGATCGTGAACGTGCTGCCGCGACCTGGTTCGCTCTCGACCAGTACTCGACCGCCATGTGCGGCGACCAGCTCGGCACAGATGGCGAGCCCCAATCCGAAGCCGCGCCGGTTCAGGCTCGCCCCCGACCCTCGATAAAACCGATCGAAGATGTGCGCGCGCTCGTCGGCGGAAATACCGATCCCCCGGTCGGTGATGGCGATCGTCACCGCTGAAGCGCCGGCGCTCACGTCGACGCGAATCGACCGGCTCTCTCCCGAGTACTTCACCGCGTTGTCGAGCAGGTTGACCAGGGCCTGTTCGAGTGCGGCCGGATCAGCCCAGACGACTGGTTTGCCGCTGCCGACGACCTCGATGTCGAATCCATCGGGCTCGAGGCTGCGCTGGAATGCCTCCACGGTTTCACGCACCAGCTCGGCGAGATCGAGCCGCTCGAACTCGTACGACGTGCCTCGCCGCTTGACGCGCGAGAACTCGAGGATACGCTCGACCAGCGACGACAGCCGGTCGGTCTGCTCCCACAGGATTTCGTGGTAGCGGGCGAGCTTCTGCGGCGACTTCACCCGCTCGAGCCTGATCGTCTCGAGCACGGCGCTGAGCAGCGATAACGGCGTTTTCAGCTGGTGCGACATGTGGGCGATGAAATCGGACTGCATGCGCGCCAGTTCCTTCGACCGCCGGTGTCCCTGCACGGCAAATCCCAACGCCACGACGATCAGCACGATCGACACACCAGCCAGCCAGTAGGCCTGCGTCACCGAGAAGAAGGCCAACCGGGGATCGCCGGACGGCCCGACGACGACGCTCCAAAGCGGCGACGGCGGTGCGGGCGCCATGCGCCCCCGTATCCCTTCGGGAAAGAACTGGAGGCGGAACTTCGCCGTCGCCGACAATTCCGGCAACGGCCGACCGGACGCGAACATCTCGCGTCCGCCCTCGTCCAGGATGCGCAGCTGCAAGTCGTAGACGCCGGCCAGCAGCGATGCGAGCCGCTGCCGGTGCAGGTCGGCGAACAGGCGCTCGCGAACATCGTCGACGTTGACCATGAACCCGAGGACGGTGAACGGCGTCTCGCGGCGCGGGCTGGCCCAGAACACGCGAATCACGCTGAGGTAATGGCCGTTGGCCGCGTCGTGCTCGATGGCGGCGTAGTTCCGCTGCGCCATGTGCGCGAGCGCTTCGCGATAGAGCACGGGCCCGATCGCCGCATCTCGATAGAAGGCTGTCAACGCGGATGGCTCGCCGCCCTCGGTCGCAGCCGCCCGCCGGGCATCGGCGTCTCGATCGAGGAAGATCACTTCACCCGGCGCAATCGCGTCGCTCAGGCGATGCCAGAGGAAGAATCGCGCGACCTGGGGATACTCGGTGAACCCGTGGTGAAACGCGTCCGCTACCAGATCGATCCGGCCGGCGCTGAGCTCGGGCTGATTGACCGTGCTGAGCGCCTCGACCGGTCCGCTGAGCGTGCGCGCGATCGTCGTCGCCAGCTGTGAGGCGGCGCTCTCCGAGGCGCCGCGGACCACCATCTCGGCCTCGTGCCGCAGCGACGTGATCGCGCGGTGCTGCAGGTAGACCACGAGGATCGCCGCCGCGAGGAGTGCCGCGACGACGAAGAGCACCGGCTCCGGCTTGCGATTGGCGAATGCCGGAAGACGCGTCATCAGCCGCGGACGTTAGCCGCCTCAACCAGCGGTGTCAAGTATGGCGGAGTGTTCATCCTGATCCCTTCTCGCGCGTGCTGAGTTGCGGACGGCGGTTCAGCTGTGGAGCACGACCGCGAACGGCACAACCGGTGCTTGTTCATACCGCGGTACACCGACAGCCAAGTCTGCGATCCAAGAAGGAGGGTTCAGGTGAGTATCTTCGACAAACTCCGCAAGCACGATGAGGAAAAGCCGAAA
>DATNCQ010000175.1:0-3256 GCA_035571515.1 Vicinamibacterales bacterium | reverse complement strand
CGCGAATCAAGAGCGGCGTCGTCGTCCTGGCGTCGCCCTCCGAGGGAAAGGTCTCCATCGTCGTCGGCGTCACGCCCGATCTGACGAAGAAAGTGCCCGCCGGGCAGGTCGTCAAGCAGCTCGCGCCGATCGTCGGCGGGGCGGCGGCGGCCGTCCCGACTTTGCGGAGGCCGGCGGCAAGGATCCCTCGAAAATCGGCGAAATGCTCGCGGCGGCGCGAGGTGTCGTCGAGAAACTGCTCGGTTAAGGTCCCACCGCGGCCGAGCCGATAACCCTTACAATAAGCGCCCGCAGCTCAACAGGCGGTCCGCCCCTGCCCAGCCGCGGCGCGGATGCCTCCGACCCCATCTTGAAACACGCCCTGTTACTCGCCTTCGTTATTGCTCTGCTGACGCCGCTGCCAGCGCGCGCGCAGATCTACGCCTGGCGGGACGTCAACGGCACGCTCGTGCTGTCGGACCGCAAGCTGGATGACGGCGCCATGACCTACACGGTGCCGGAGGCGCCGGGCATCCGCACGACGCGAACGGCGGCGGCGGAATACGGCCACATGTACGACGACCTCGTCGAAGCGCACGCGTCGCGGCACGCGCTCCGGCCCGAGCTGGTCCGCGCGGTCATCCAAGTCGAGTCAGGCTTCAATCCGATGGCGCGATCGCCGAAAGGCGCGATGGGCCTGATGCAGTTGATGCCGTCGACGGCCAAACGGCTCGGCGTTCGCAACGCCTATGACCCGTCGGAAAACATCGGCGGCGGCTGCGCTTACCTCCGGCAGTTGCTCGACCGCTACGACGGCAACGAACAACTCGCGCTCGCGGCCTACAACGCAGGGGAGGGAGCCGTCGATCGCCACGGCGGCACCATTCCGCCCTTCCAGGAAACCCGGGACTACGTGAAGAAGGTCGGCCGCATTACGGACGTCCAGAATGCGTCGCGGCGGAACGTCATCTACAAGACGTTCGAAATCGTGGACGGACGCGTCATCCCGAGGTATTCGTCGAAGAAGCCGGTTACCGGATCGTACGAAGTCGTCGTACAGTAAATCCATGATAGGCACTTGCCCACCGAAGCGCCACCGGGCGCGAGGGTGGGTCCTGACGACCGTCGCCCTTGCGCTGGTCGTGTGCGCGCCGCCGGCCCTCGCGCAGAACGCAGCTCTGACGGACATGGTGCGGACCGAGCAGCGCTTCGCGGCGCGCGCGCTCGTGGTCGGCTGGAAGCAGGCATTCCTCGAATATTTCTCCGACAGCGCCGTCGCCTTCGACGGCGAGCAGACGGTTCCCGCCAAGGACGCCTTTCGCCAGCTGCCTGACCCGCCCAAAAATCGCAAGTTGATCTGGGAACCGCGCTACGGCGACATCGCGGCGAGCGGCGATCTCGGGTATCTCACCGGGCCCGTGCGCCGCATCGTTCCCGAGCAGAACAACGGGAAGCCGTTTCACTCGGTGTATGCCTCGGTGTGGAAGCGCCAGGCTGACGGCTCGTTCAAAGTGGTGATGGACTTCGGCGTGCCGACGCCGGGGCCAGCCGCGTTCGCAGACGGCTTCACCGCAGCCACGCGGACGGACGTCTACGGCGGCCGAAGCACGGGCGACACAGCAATGAAGTCGCTGAAGGACACGGACGCCGCGCTGACCAATGCGGCGCGCCGCGGCCAGGCGGATGCCTATCGCGGCCATCTCGCCCAGGACGTTCGTTTTCACCGTCCCGACGTCATGCCCATCGTCGGGCAGGACGCGGTGCTGATGTGGCTTGCCGGTCAGCCGGACTACGCGTCCGGTGAAACGAAGTACGCGGAGACCTCCATGGCCGGCGACCTCGGCTACACGTACGGCGCCTACGCGCTCGCAGGTGACCGGGCGTCCCACGGCTTCTACGTGCGCGTCTGGACACGCGGCCGCGACGGCGTCTGGCGTGTCGCGCTCGACGCCCTTCAACCTCAATAACGGCAGGAGTGGGGCGGGTTCCGCCGACGTGGAAACGCCACCGTAAGGCGGCCCCGCCACGCCGTCCGGGTATAATCGTTTTTTCTCTTTAGCGAGGATCAGTGGCCAAACGCACCAAGTCCGCCCTCAAGGCGAATCGGCAGAACATCAAGCGCCGGGAGCACAACCGGCAGATGCGCTCGAAGCTCCGCAGCGCGCTCAAGGCGATCCGCGCCTCGCTCGACGCAAAAGACCTGTCGGGCGCCAAGGAAGCGCTCAGCGAGACGGTTTCCATCGTGGACAAGATGGCCACCAAGGGCATCATCCACCGCAATACCGCGGGGCGGTACAAATCGCGTCTCGCGGCGCGGATGTCCAAGGCCGGTCCGTCCAGAGCCGGCGCGTAGTGGCCGGCCTCCTGCAGCGGCTTCTCGCCCGCGCAGGAATCCTGCCGGTCCTCCGGAGCCGGTAGCGCGCCGAACAGGCGTCGACGAGCGACAAGCTCGACACCGGCTCGACAAGCGGCTGGCATTGCTCAAGGAACAGATCGACCGCGTCGAAGCCTTAGCCAAATCGCCGAATAATCATCCGCTTTCACGCCTTCTGGCGGGCCTGCAGTCCGCGTCGGCGCGGACACGCGTTTGGCGCGCGCCGCGCCCCGAATTGGTGTAGGCTCCCCCCGAACTCTTTGAACAGGAGGCCGACGTGCGTATAGGTGCAAACCGGTCCACCGTACTCATGGCAGCGGCGGTGCTCGGATTCGTGCTCGTCGCCGGCGTCAGCCAGCAGCCGGTCGTGGCGCAGAGCAGCGACCAGAAGGTCGAGGAAGCCTTCAAGAACATCAAGGCCCTCAACGGGCAGCCGGCCGACATGCTGAACCCGACGATGGTGATGTTCGAGGCGGCGCTGGGCGTCGGCTGCGGGTACTGCCACGACGCGGACGCGAACAAGCGCGAGGTCGACAGCAAGCCGCAGAAGACGATCGCCCGCGGGATGATCGAGATGGTCAACAACATCAACAAGACGACGTTCCGCGGCCAGGCGAGGGTGACCTGCTTCACCTGCCACCAGGGACGCAACATCCCGATTGGCGTCCCCAACGTCACCAACTCGCCGCTGCCGCCGGCGCTCGGTGAGGACTTCGTCGCCAGCCTGCCGCCGCCGCCGCCCGTGCCAACAGCGGTCACGCCGGCCCAGCTCATCGACAAGTACATCGCGTCGCTCGGTGCGGTGCAGCAGGTCGGCAGCCTCGACGCCGTCGGAACGGTGACGCAGCGCCGGCCCGGACGCAACTTCCCGTCGCAGCAGATCGAGTTCCTGTCGAAGGCGCC
>DATNCQ010000174.1:0-28408 GCA_035571515.1 Vicinamibacterales bacterium | reverse complement strand
AGACACAGAGTTTTCTTGTACTGCAGGCGCGGCGCATGCTGCAGCGTCAGATCCGTCTCAACGGGGTGAAACAGTCAGGTCAGGAAGCGGGTCGTGGTTGCCTTCCCGAAGGTCGTGCACCTCGACGTCCAGTGGCAGTGGGCAAGCGCGCCGCTTCATTCGGCAGTCAAGTAGCCGCCGTCCGACAACATGCTGAGCATGAGGTCATACCCGGCAGCAATCTTCTGCGCCCGGATGTCCGCCGCTGTTGGCGCCGATCGCTGGGCGTCCGCGATTGTGGGCCACAGGAGGCAGAGTGCGGAGACAGCAATGAGGGGCTTCGGTGTCATGAAGCTTAGACACCGAACACCAGGAAACGTCTGGAGTCTCCGTGCCTCCGTGTCTCCGTGGCCCGTCGTCGGTGAAGACGCTCCCCGAAGTTACTGTCGCTCGAATAATTCGACGTTGACGACCGCGCGTCCTTTGTCGTCGGTCGTCTTCTGCTCGATCGTCATCGTCCTGCCGTCGGCCGACACGGTGCGCGTGTTGGTCGAGTTCACCTTGCCGCTCGAGTCGCGCTGCGTGTATTTCAGCGTCAGCTTGTCCACCGGCTGATAGGTGATGAGCGTCACGGTCGGCGCGAAGCGGCCGATCTGCGGATAGGCCTTGCCGTCGAACTTCGCGGCGAAGCGGACGCCGGTGCGGCGGCCGTCGGGCTGGATCGTTTCGGTGGTGACGATCAGCCACCCTTCGTCGTTCACCTCGTAGCTGCGCGTATCGCCCTTGATCGCCGGCCCCGGCGTGAACGTCGACTTGGCGACGTTCAGCTTCCAGCTGCCGATCGACGGATCGTCCTTCGACTGGGCGGATGCGGTGCCGGCAAGGACGGCGAGTCCGAGGATGGCGACCGCGGCGAGCCGGAAGCGCGTCATCAGTTCGTCCTCCGGGCGGCTGGTGCCGGCTCCACTCGCCGATCGTTCGACGTGCGGCGAGCGCTACCCGGCCTACTTGCTGGCACTTCGTTCTTGAAGACCTTCCCGCCCTTCATGACGAACGTCACGCGGCGCACGGCGGTGATGTCCTGCAGAGGGTTGCCGTCGGTCGCGATGATGTCGGCCTCCATGCCGGGCGCGATGGTCCCGATCTGGTTGCCGAGACGCAGCGAGTCGGCCGACCGCGACGTCGCCGTGACGATGGCGTCCATCGGCGCCTGGCCGCCGTCCTTCACGCGATAGATCAACTCTTCGGCGTTGCGCCCGTGCGCACCGGCGGTCGCGTCGGTCCCGAACACCATCTTCACCTTCGCCGCGAGCGCGCGCTTGAACGAGTCGTTTCCCGACACGAGCCCGCGCTCCATGTACGCATAGCCCTCCTCGGTGTAGTTGCCGATGCCGAGGAAGTGCGCCTTGTTCTCCATGTAGTTGTGGATCATCAGGTGATTGTTCGAGTCGAACCAGGTGCCGTGCTGCACCATCAGCGCGATGTCCTCGTCGCTGAGCCGGTTGCCGTGCTCGATGGCGGTGCAGCCCGCGAGAATCGCCGACTTCGCGCTGTCGGGCCCCTGCGCGTGCGCGATGGACCGCTTGCCGAGCCGGGTCGCTTCGCCGCACGCCGCCTCGATCTGCGCGTCGGTCATCGTCTTGAGGCCGCCCTCGCGGATGCTGCCGCTGGCGAAGATCTTGACGAAGTCGGCCCCTTCCTCGTTGATCCATTTGTCCACGAGCATCCGGATCTGATCGGGCGTGCCGGTGTTGTCGAAGATCTGGTGGATCGACGTCAGGACGCGCGGCCCCGCCAGCCGGCCGTCGTTGATCCAGTCGCGGATGTCCTTGTCCACCGGGTTGCCGGGGCTCTGAATCGTCGTGAAGCCCGCCATCAGCGTCTTGTACGCGTTCTCGTACGCGTAGAGCGTGGTCTGCTCGGGCGTCTCGGGATCGGCGGCGGTGCGCAGCCGTCCGTTCGAGCGGTTGAAGTGATCGACGATGTGCGTGTGGGTGTCGATCAGGCCGGGCATCACCGTCTGCGTCGTCAGGTCGTAGGTGACGCCGGCGGCGACAGGGTCGATGCGCACGATCTTGGAGCCCTGGATCACGATGGCGACGTTGTTCAGCGTGCCGCCCTTGCCGTCGATGACGGTGCGCGCCCTGATGACGACGGGCGCTTGCGCCGCAACCGGCGCGGCTGCTGCGAAAAGAGCGACCATCGCGAGAGCGGAGAACGCTTTCAGCTGCCTTGAACTCATGCAATACTCCGGGTTCGCGGAGGTCCTAATGTATCCGAAATCACTCGTTGCGGCGGCGCTGCTGCTCTCGATGTCCGCCCCGGCCGTCGCGCAGGAATACGTCGAATACGTCAGCAAGGACGATCGCTTCACCATCACGTTTCCCGCGCAGCCGAAGGTCACCCAGTCCACCTTCATGTCGCAGTACGGCTACGCGCTGCCGTCGCGCGTCTACAGCGCCGACTCCGGCAAGAGCCGTTTCGTCGTGACGGTGGTGGACTACAACGGCGTCCAGGCGCTCGGTGAAGCGAGAGCCAAGGCATGTCCGCCGGGCGCCGAGCCGTGCTTCGGCAACCCGTCACCGGTGAGCTCGACGGGCGCGGGGTACTGGAAGGCCGAGATCTCCGGTGCGACGACCTATGCGACCTACCTGTTCCTGCAGCGCGACGCGAAGCTGACGTTCCTCGGGTGGGCGACGATGGACCTGGTCGAAGGGACGATTGTCTCGCTGACCAACAACGCGGACAAGTCGCGCACCTCCGCCGGCATCTACATGCACGAGAACAAGCTGTACCTGTTCGAGGCGACGGTGCCGGCCGGCTATCCGCCGCCCGATTTCTTCCAGCAGTCGGTCGGGTGGATCGACGAGAACGGCAATCCGATCCGGTATCTCGCCGTCTATCACAACGGGTTCTCGAAGCCGCCGGTGTCGCGGCGCGGAGGCGCGGCGCAATAGAGGCGGGCCTTAACGCCTGCCCCTACGCAAATTCTTCGTCGGTCTCCTTCTTCGCCTTCTTGCCGAACATCCACGCGAGCCCGATGCTGAACAGGTAGAGGAAGAACAGCGGCACCGACATCGCGACCAGCGAGACGCCGCCGCCGTCGGGCGTCACGACCGCCGAGACGATCACGATGATGAGCAGCGCGTACTTCGTGTGCTTCCACAGGAAGCCCGCCGTCACCACCCCCATGCGCGCGAGGAACAGCACGATCGTCGGCATCTGGAAGACGAGCCCGAACGCCAGCACCATCTTGATGTAGAGCGCGAAGGCCGGCTCGATGCGCGGCATGAACGTCAGGTAGTCGCTCGTGAAGCTGACGAAGAACTTCCACGTCAGCGGAAACACGACGTAGTGCGAGAACGCCGCGCCGAGGATGAAGAAGATGCTCGACAGGACGACGAACGGGATCGCCATCTTCTTCTCGTGCGCGTAGAGGCCCGGCGCAATGAACAGCCACACCTGCGTCATCACGAGCGGCAGGGCGAGCACGGCGCCCGTGATGCCGGCAATCGTCAGGTAGAGGACGAACGCCTCGGTCGGCTCCGTGTAGACCAGGTGCTGGCCGGCGGGCAGCCCCGCCTGCAGCGGCTTCATCACGAAGTCGAACAGCTGCTGGATGAAGATGAAGGCGATCAGGAAGCCGACGAAGATCGAGATGGCCGAATAGATGATGCGCTTCCGGAGCTCGTCGAGGTGCTCCAGGAACGACATCTTCGCTTCGCCATCGTCCTGCTCGTCGTCGTCACGGTCGCCGTCGGCGCCCGGATCGCGGCGGAGGATGCGATTTCCTTCCGTGCTGAAATCCGGGTCCGGATCGAGATCGTGAGGTGAAGTCTTCCCGGAGCCTCCGGGGCCCGGAAACGGCACCAGGGCCATGGGGTGCCCTACGCCGAGTGAGTGCCCGTGCCCGGCTCCGCGCCCGTCGTCGTGGTGCGGCTCACGGTCGCATCAACGGGTGGCGGCGTGGCGGCGGGGGGCGTGGCCGACGCGGCGGCCGTCGCCCGCTCGCGCTGTTCGTCGACCCGGATTTCCTCCTCGAGCGTGCTGCGCAACTCGTTGGAGGCCTTCTTGAACTCGTTGATGCTCCGGCCCAGCGACCGGCCGAGCTCCGGGAGCTTGCGCGGGCCGAAAATAATGAGCGCAATCACCAGGATGATGATCAACTCCGGCATGCCGATTGAGCCAAACATAGGAAATCTCCGCTAAATGGTTGATCGGATTATAGAAATCGGTCTGGACGGGGTCAAGGAGACGGTTTAAAATTCAGTTCTATATGCGTCGCTACCGCTCCGTCTCTATGGCCGTTTTTGCCATTGTTTTCTGCGCACTGGTAGGCGGCTTCTACGGCCGCAGCGCGCTGGCGGTCGAAGACCAGGTTCCCGACCAGTATAAGGTCTTTACGGCTGCGCTCACCGCCATCGACGCCACCTACATCGGGACCGTCGAGTCCGACCGGCTGGTGTACGGGGCGATCACCGGGATGCTCCAGACGCTCGATCCGCATTCGAGCTTCATGGATCCGCGCACGTACGCACAGATGCGCGAGCGGCAGGAAGGCCGTTACTACGGCCTCGGCATCACCATCGCCGTCGTCGATGGCGAGATCACGGTGGTGTCGCTCTTCGAGGGCTCGCCCGCGTATCAGAAGGGGCTCCGCCGCGGCGACATCATCGCCAAGATCGAGGGCGAAGAGACCAAGGGCTGGACGAGCGACGACGCGGTGAGAAAGCTGCGCGGGCCGAAGGGCACGCCGGTCAGGATCTCGCTGAAACGGAGCAGCTACGACCAGCTGATCGACCTCGCCGTCATCCGCGACGAAATCCACATCCCGACGGTGCCCGCCTCGTTCATGCTCGACGCGCAGACCGGTTACGTGCGTCTCTCCGAGTTCGGCGAGAATACGGACCAGGAGCTCGGGCAGGCGCTGCGCGCGCTCAACCGCCAGGGGATGAAGCGGCTCGTGTTCGACCTGCGCGGCAACCCGGGCGGCGCGCTCGATCAGGCCATCAAGGTGGCCAACCGGTTCCTGCCGCGCGGCGACATGGTCGTCTACACGCGCGGCCGCGTGCCGAACAGCGACCAGGATTACCGCGCCACCGAATCGAGCGATTACCTGAACATCCCGATGGTCACGCTGACCAGCCGCAGCAGCGCCAGCGCGTCGGAAATCGTGTCGGGCGCGCTGCAGGACCACGACCGCTCGCTCATCGTCGGCGAGACGACGTTCGGCAAGGCGCTCGTGCAGTCGGTCTACCGCGTCAGCGAAGGCGCCGGCGTGGCGGTGACGACCGCGCACTACTACACGCCGAGCGGCCGGCTGATTCAGCGGCCGTGGGACGACAGTTTCGACGAGTACCTGACCTACACGATGCGCGATCAGGATCCGAACAAGGCGCACAGCCCCGAGGATCTCAAGCTGACCGACGCCGGCCGCAAGGTGTACAGCGGCGGCGGCATCGAGCCGGATCGGCGCTTCGACGGCCAGTTCGAAGGGTTCAACCCGACGCGCTTCGGACGCACGCTCTACGCGCGCAACATCTTCGACGTCTACGCGCAGCGCTTCGCGCGCAAGGGCGACACGCGCATCACCATGGCGCCGACGGCCGCCCTGCGCGAGCTGTCGCCCGGCTTCGAGGTGACCGACGCGATGGTGGCCGAGTTCCGCGAGCTGGTCGAGAAGTCGAAGCTGAAGATCGACGAGGCCGACTGGCAGAAGGATCTCACCTTCATCAAGGCGATGATCCGCTACGAGATCGATCTCGACCTGTTCGGCGTCGAGGCGGCGCGGAAGGATCTCGTGAAGACCGATCCGCAGCTGCAGTTCGCGTTGACGCTCTTCCCCGACGCGCAGCGGCTGCTCGAGATGGGCAAGATCACGTCGACGCAGCGCGCCGCGAGATAGCCGGCTGCCGGCGGCCGGCAGCAGGCAGTAAGGGCACGAACAAGACAGCGCACTGTCTTTCGTGTGTTTTTACTGCCAGCTGCCCGCTGCGGGCTGCCAGCTGATCACCACAATCCCACCTTGGGTCCCCAACCCAAAATATTGTGGTGTCGGTACGTGCTTGCCACTACGGCTAGCACTTGTTAGTCTCTACGAAAATTATGCGCCTCGAACGTCTCGAGATTGCCGGGTTCAAGTCGTTCTCCGATCGGTCGGAGCTGGCGTTTGACGAGGGCGTCACCGCCATTGTCGGCCCCAACGGGTGCGGCAAGAGCAACGTCGCCGACGCGATCACGTGGGTGCTGGGCGAGCAGAGCGCCAAGAGCCTGCGCGGCGACAAGATGGAGGACGTGATCTTCAGCGGCAGCGACGGGCGCAAGCCTGGCGCGGCCGCCGAAGTGCGTCTTCGCCTGACCGGCCTGGCGCTTCCCCCGAGCGCCACGGGCCCGGTCGATGGGCTGCCGCCGGCGAACGGCAACGGCCATGGCAACGGCAACGGCCATAGCGATGGCAACGGCAATGGCAACGGCCATCATCCCTCGCCTTCGCCCGGGACCGGTGCGAGCTTCCAGGAGATCGTCGAGGCCTTCACGCGCGACGTCGAGGTCACGCGCCGGCTCTATCGCTCGGGCGAGAGCGAATACCTGATCGACGGCGAAGTCTGCCGGCTGCGCGACGTCCACGAGCTGCTCATGGACACGGGCCTCGGCGCCAAGGCCTACGCCATCATCGAGCAGGGGAAGATCGGCATGATTCTCAGCTCGCGGCCGACCGATCGCCGCCAGCTGATCGAGGAAGCGGCGGGCATCACCAAGTACAAGTCGCGCCGCCGCGCCGCGGAGCTGAAGCTCGAGGCCGCGCAGCAGAACCTCACGCGCGTGGACGACATCGTGTTCGAGGTGGAGAAGCAGCGCGGCACGCTGAAGCGCCAGGCGGCGAAGGCGCGGCGCTACAAGCGGCTGCGCGACGAGCTGCGGCGGTGGGAGAAGGTGCTGTTCGCGCGGCGCTACCGCGAGCTCGCGCACGCCATCGAGACGGCGCGGGCGAGCCTGGCCGCGGCGCGCGAGCGCGAAACCGCCGCCGCCGCGCGGGTCGCGGAGGTGGAGGCGGACCTGGCGCGGCTCCGCATCGAGCAGGCCGAGGCGGACCGTCACGCGGCGTCCGTCCGCGAGCGCGCGCATGCGGCGGAGCTCGACATCAACCGACGGCAGCAGCAGGTGGACTTCGACCGTCAGCAGGCGGCGTCGCTCGCGACGCGGACGACGGAGATCGCCGACGAGATCCGCGACCTCGAGGCACGCCGCGAGCCGGCGCGCCTGGCGATCGAGGCCCGCGAACAGGCCTGCGCCGAGGCGGAACGCGCGCGCGACGAGGCGGCCGCGGTGCTCGCGGATGCGAGCGAATCGCTGGCGCGCGCGCAGCAGCGGATCGACGTGTCCGAAACTGCCGTCGACGCCGCGAGGACACAGGTCTACGTCATCCTGAATTCGCTCACGACGCTGCGGCACGCGATGGAGCACGCCGCGGCGCAGCGGGGCCGCGTCGGCGAGACGCTCGCCAAGCTCGACGTCGAGGAAGCCGACGTCTTCGTCGAGGTGCAGAAAGTCGAGGCGGACCGCATCGCCGCGAGCGACGCGCTGCGCCGCGCGCACGAGGCGCTGGACGCGGTCAGGGTGCGGCACGCCGAGCAGGAGGCAGCGCTCGCCGCGGCTCGCGGCGAATACGACGCCGGCACGCGCCGGGTGCGTTCGGGCGAGCAGGACCTCGCCGGACTCGAGGCCCGGCTCGCCTCGCTCGAAGAGCTGGTCGCCACGCGCGGCGAGTTCGGCGACGCGGCGCGCATGGTGCTCGTGCAGGCCAACGGCCACGTCGGGCAGCAGGGCGCCGTCGCCGACTACCTCGACGTCGACAGGCGCTACGAGCGCGCGGTGGAGGCGTGCCTCGGCGAGCTGCTCCAGCACGTCATCGTCGAGCGGCACGAGCAGGCCGCCGCCGGCCTGGCGCTGGTGCGCGAGCACGACGCGGGGCGGTGCGGATTCGTCGTCATCGATCCGGGGTCGAACGGCCACCATGCGCGCGAGGCGCTGCGCATGCCGGGCGTCGTCCCCGTCAGCGACGTCCTTCGCATTGCCGGCCCGCACGCGGCCACCATTCAGCACGTGATTCCGGAAGCGTACGTCGCCGAGACGTTCGAACAGGCCGTGGCGGTGTCGCGCGAAACGACGGCGCCGGTGGCGACCATTGGCGGCGACGTTTTCCGCGGCCCGCATCTCGTCTCGGGCGGGGCGAGGGCGGAATCGCGCGGCATCCTCGCGACCAAGCGCGAAATCAAGGAGCTGCGCCAGCGGATCGCCGCCGACCGCGCCGCGTTGACGACGGTCGCGGAGCGAGTGTCGGCCCTCGAGATCGCGATGGCGGAAGCCGCGAGCGCCATCGTGTCGCTCACCGCGGAGCAGCACCGGCAGGAAAAAGTCATCGTCGGCCACGACGCGCAGCTCGGCAGGGTCGCGGAGGACACGATGCGGCTGGCGCGCAAGGCGGAAGTCATCGGCCTCGAACGGCGCCAGGCGGAGGAGGAGCGCCTCGCGCTCGACGCGCGGACCGCCGAGGGCCAGCAGGCGATCGCGGGGCTCGAGGACGCGCAGCGCGCGGCCGACGGAAGTCTCTCGGACGCGCAGCGCGGCCTGGCGGCGGCGAAGGAAGCGGCCGGCGAGCTGAACGACAGGGCCGGGGCGGCGCGCGCCGCGCACGCGGGACTGCTCGAGCGCGCCGCGGGGCTGGCCGGCGAGACCGCACGCCTGCGCGAAGCCGCGCGCGAGCTCGAGGAGCGGATCGCCGCGCGTTCGGTCGAGCGCGCGCAGATGCAGGGACGCCGCGAGGAGCTGCTGCAGTCGATCGGCATCGCCGAGCGGACGCTCGACGACGAGATCCAGGCGCTCGAGGCGATGCGCGAGCAGTTGCGCCTGGCGGACGAGGCCGCCGGCGCTCTCCGCGCGGCCGTGGACGCGCAGGATGCGGCCATCCGGCAAGCCCGCCAGCTGCTCGAGGCGATTCGCGCCGAGGTCGGCGGCCTCGACATCGCGCGTGTGACCGCGGAATCCGACCTCGCCCACCTCGCGCAGTCGTGCGTCGACACCGTGCAGGTGCCACTCGACGCCGTCCTCGCCGACGTCGAAGCGATGGAGCGCGCGGGAGAAACGGTCCCCGACGCGGCGGCGATCACAGCCGAGGAGCCGGAAGAGGACCTCGAACCCCCGGATCCCGGATCCCGGATCCCGGATCCCGGACCCGCGCCCACGTCCATGAGCGCGGAGGAAGCCATCGCGGCGCTGCGGGCGAAGATCGACCGTCTCGGCCCCGTCAACATGATGGCCATCGAGCAGTTCGACGAGCTCGAAGCGCGTTACGCGTTCCTGACCACGCAGCGCCGGGATCTCGTCGAGTCGATCGCGCAGACGATCGAAGCCATCAGGCGGATCGACGAAACGAGCACGGCGCGCTTCGCGGAAGCGTTTGCCGCCATCCAGGAGAACTTCCAGTCCACCTTCAGCACCCTCTTCGGCGGCGGACGCGCGGGACTGACCCTCCTCGACGAGAACGATCCGCTCGAAAGCGGCATCGACATCGTGGCGTCGCCTCCGGGCAAGCGGCTGCAGAGCGTGCAGCTGCTCTCGGGCGGCGAGAAGGCGCTCACCGCCATCGCGCTGATGTTCGCGATCTTCAAGTACAAGCCGAGCCCGTTCTGCCTGCTCGACGAGATCGACGCCCCGCTCGACGACGCCAACGTCGGCCGGTTCGTGGAAATGCTGCGCGGGATGCTCGACCGCACGCAGTTCATCCTCATCACGCACAACCGGCGGACGATGGAAATCGCCAACCGGCTGTACGGCGTGACAATGGAGGAACCAGGAGTGTCGAAGCTGATCTCCGTTCAGCTCAACTGACAAGGTCGGTCGCAGGGGCCGACCTCGAGGTCGGCCCGAACCGTGAACGAAGACAAATCCGCCCGCTACCACCGCCTGCGCCGCCGCGCCTCCGTCGCCAGCACGGTCCTCGGTATCGGTCTGCTGCTCGCGCTCGTCCTCAGCGGCGCGTCCGCCGCGCTGCGCGCCTACGCCGCGTCGCTCACCGGCTCGTCGTTCGTGTTGACGCTCGCGGTCTACGTCGTCCTGTTCGCGCTCGTCAACGAGGCGGTCAGCCTGCCCTTCGCGTTCTACCAGGGCGTGACGCTCGAACGGCGTTATGGCCTGTCCACGCAGACCACCGCGCGGTGGTGGTTCGATCACGCCAAGGCGGGACTCGTGGCGCTGGTGTTCGGGCTGGCCGCGGCGCTGATCGTCTGCTCGCTCATCCGCTGGGATCCCGATCGGTGGTGGGTCGCGGCGGCGGCCGTCTTCACGATTGTCATGGTCGGCCTCGTGCAGCTGGCGCCGGTGCTGCTGCTGCCGCTCTTCTACGAGTTCAAGCCGCTCGACCGCGAAGCGCTCGTCTCGCGGCTGGTGGCGCTGGCGGATCGCGCCGGCGCGCGGGTGATGGGCGTGTTCGAATGGCGGCTCAGCGACAAGACGAAGAAGGCGAACGCCGCGCTCGCCGGCATCGGGCGGACGCGGCGCATCATCGTCTCGGACACGCTGCTGGCCGAGCACTCGGACGACGAGATCGAGGTGATCCTCGCGCACGAGCTCGCGCACCACGTGCACCGCGACATCTGGAAGGGGATCGCGCTGGAGACCGTCTTGATCGCGCTCGGCTTCTACCTGGCGGACCTGGTGCTCTCGCGGTTTGCCGGCTCCTTCGGGCTGGAAGGGAAGGGGGACGTCGCCGCGCTGCCACTGCTGCTGCTGGCCGCGGGCGGCGTGTCGCTGGCGCTGATGCCGGTCGCGAACGCGCTGTCGCGCGCGCACGAACGGCGGGCCGACCGCTACGCGCTCGAGATGACGAAGAACGCGCCCGCGTTCGTCAGCGCGATGAAGCGTCTCGGCGCGCAGAACCTCGCCGAGGACAATCCATCCCGGCTCGTGCAGGTCCTGTTCTACACGCATCCGCCGATCAACGCGCGCATCGACGCCGCGCACGCGTGGGCTGCGACCAACGGTCGCAGCTGACGCCGTCACCCCGATCATCCAGCAGGCCGGCGCCTTCCGAGTTGCCGGGTCCAAAAGGACCCGGCCTGCATCTCGATGCTCTGGCCGCGAATCGGGCGTAGAATCGCATCGCCGAGGAGGTGACCGTGAGGAACAGATTGACGCGGCGCGAAGCCATCCAGACCGGTGCGAGCGTGGTCGCGGGCGCAGCCGCCGCGCTGGCGGGACGCGCACAACTGTCGGCCCAGGGCGGCGCGGTGAACCCGACGCCTCCGCCGGCACGCGATTCGCGCTATCCGCTGCCGCCGACGTGGCCGCGCGAGCTGCGGCAGCTGGCCCCGAACGTCTACGCCTACACCCAGGGAGGCGGTCCCGACATGAGCGGGCCCGGCGTCTCCAACGCCGGATTGATCGTCGGCCCCGACTACGCGCTCGCCATCGACGCGCTGCAGGGACCGATCCCGGCGAAGGATTTCATCACCCGCGCCCGGCAGGCCAGCGGCGGCAAGCCGATTGGACGGCTGATGAACACCCACCATCATGGCGATCACGTGGCGGGGAACCAGTTCTTCACCGGCGCCGAGATCAGCAGCCATCCGTACTGCCGCAACGAGGTGCTGAAGGCGGTCGCCAACACGCCGAAGACGTGGACCGCGACGCCGGGCGTCGCCGACGGCGGCGAGCCGCGCGTGCTCGTGCCGCCCACCGTCACGTTCGTGGACGACGTGACGTATTTCATCGGCAACACCGAGGTGCAGTACCGCTTCGCAGGACCGGCACACACCTGGGGCGACGTGATGGCGTACCTGCCGCAGCACAAGATCCTGTTTGCCGGCGACATCGCGTTCTTCTGGGTGGCGCCGTACGCGAACAACAGCTACATCACGAAGTGGATCGAGACGTGCGACAAGATCGCCGGCTGGGACGTGGACGTCATCGTCCCGGGCCACGGCCCCATCGCGGGCAAGAAAGAGCTCGCCGAGATGGCGAGCTACTTCCGCGTGCTCGGCGTCGAGGCGCGCAAGCGCTACGACGCGAAGATGACCGCCGGCGCCGCTGCCGCGGAAATCCGTCTCGGCCGCTTCGACAACTGGGTCGGCCCCGAGCGCCTCATCATGGACACGGTCCGGTGGTACCAGGAGTGGGAGGGGACGCTGACGCCCGACTACGACGCCAACCGCGTGCGCCTGGCGACGCTCGAGTACAACGCCATCAAGGCGGGCGCGAAGAAGACCGGCGAGATCATCCCGCTCGAGCGGATGGACTCGCTGGTGGAGGTGTAGAGAGGACGGCGTCGATCCAGCGATCGATCTCCCGCCAGACGTCGGGCCGGAGCGACGAGTTGTGCGTGCCGCCCGGCACGAGAATGAGCTGCTTCGGCCCGGCCAGCGCCGCGTAGATACGCCGCGAGTGATCCGGCGGCGTATCGACGTCCGCGTCTCCATGAATCAGGAGCACCGGGACGTGGATGCCGGCGGCCGATCGCGCCGGGCTCACCGCCTCGATGTCGAAATGCCCGTCGCGTGCCGCGCGCTCGAAGGCGCGCCGCAGCACGCCGGCCGTGAAGAGTCGCGGCGCACGTTCGGTCGCGACCGTCCGCAGGTCGGAAAACGTTTCCGCGGCAACGACCGCGGTGATGCGCGGGTCGTCCGCCGCCTCCTGCAGCGCGACCGCGCCGCCGAGTGAATCGCCGATCAGCACGATGGGGCCGCGCTCGAGCGTGTCGATGACGCGCGCCAGGTCCTGTTTTTCGAAGAACCCGTAGGTGCACGCATCGCCGCCCGACTCGCCGTGCGCGCGGCTGTCGTAGGCGACGAGGTCGAATCCGCGCGGCAGGAATCGATCGACGAGACCGGCGGCGCTGCCATGGTTGTCCGCGACGCCATGGAGCCAGACGATGGTCCCGCGGCGCTCGACGGTGGTCGCGCACCGCCATCCGTTCAGCGACACCCCGGCGCCGGCGAAGGTTTGGCCGCGGCACACCGCCGGCGCGGCGATGCGCGCGCGGGTTTTTGCGGGGTGCAGCAGCGCGCCCGCACCGATGCCGGGCAGCATCGCCCACGCACCGGCGCAGAGGAGGATGGCGACGGACGCCGATATGAGCAGTACGCGCATCGCCACTCCTTGGAATGGTATCCGTGGATGGCGTTCCCTTCGGAGACCGCGCGATCTACGATACGCGCCATGATCAATACGATGTTCCGGCAGGCAGCGGTTTCAGCGCTCCTGGTCTGCGGCCTCGCGGCGGCGGCGGCCGCACAGTCCGCTCCGGTCAGGTCCGACCAGGACATCCTGATTCAGCTCGAACGCGACTGGGACGCCGCGTTCCATCGCCACGACGCCGCGTTCATCGACCGCATCCTCGCCGACGAGTTCGTCGTCACCTACGACAACGGCGTCCGGGCGGATCGCAAGCTGGAACTGGAGCTGGCCACGTCGGCCAACGAGAACGTCGAGTCGTCCGAGATGGACGAGTTCATCGTCAAGGAGTTCGGCAACACGGCGGTCGTCTGGTTCACGCTGCACCTGACAGGACCCGTCAACGGCCAGCGGGTGCAGAACGACTATCGGTTCACCGACGTCTTCGTCCTGCGCGACCGCCGCTGGCAGTGCGTATCCAGCCAGAGCACGAAGGTCGGCAAGCCCTAGCTCGCTTCAGCGCCAGGGGAGATCCCGCACGCGGTGCTTCCTGCCGCGAGGAGGACGAGGAGGGCGAGCATCGCAGGCCGCTTCGGTACTACTGCGCTATTGCCAGGTCGTGAGCGTCAGCGTGAACGGGTGCGCCGAGTCCGGCTCCATATTGACTACGCGCAATTCGTAGTCCATCGGCTCGAGTCCGACACGGCGGAAGCTGATGGTCGGTGCGCCGCCGCGCGGCGCAAGGTCTTCGTGTACCAAACCGGCACCGGCGCGATACAGCTGTATCAGCATCGCACGCGCGCCGCCCTGCCACGACAACGTGACTTCGACGGCGCCGTCCTCCGGCCGCAGCGTGAAGCGATAGCGCTCGCACGCGTAGAGGCCGACGTAGCAAGGCGCCTGGTAGCTCGCGAGCGGGCCGACGCTCCCGGCGATCACGCGCTCGCTCGGAACGAGTCCCGTGGGCACGTCGGGGCCGACGGCGTGAGTCGGCGCTGGGGCCGGCGGCGTGGTTGGGACGGTGGCCTGCGGCGTTTGCGTCGCGGACGGCGCGGTGGGAGAGACGCTCGTCAAACCACCGCAGCCGGCGAGCAGGAGCGACAGTCCGGCGGCGACGAGCCACCGACCCTGCGCGGAACAACCCCTGGGTTCGGTCATGGCCGGGCTCGACTGCAAGTTCCGATCACTGCCGAACTGTGCAATCGGGCCGTCGAGGTGGAAACCGATGACCAGTTAGTCCCACTCCACTACCGCTAATTCGTGGATACGCCCGTCAGGGTGGCCGCCAGCCGACTCAGCTCGAGGGCATAGGCGGACCACCACGATCCGGCGCTCGGCCCGCGGTTGCAGGTCCCGTCGGATTCGCCGGGCTGCTTCACCCAGAGGAACGCGTCGATGAGCGGATGCCCGGTGTTGGTCGTCGGCGCCACGCCGAGCGCGCGACCGCGCGGGTTGCACCACTCCGTCGAATTGGCCGCCAGGCCGTTGCGGCTCGTGTCGATGATGAAGTGCTTCCCCCCGGTCAGCCGCGAGATCTGCTCGCCGTAGGTGACGTTGATCGTCGTCGGCTGGAAGTTCGACACGTTGAGCGAGAAGCCGTCGGCCATCGCCAGGCCCGCCTGCTGCAGGCGGGTGGCCATCACGGGCGCCGGCTGCCACCGCGCGTTGCCGGCGTCGATGTAGACGGAGGCGGCCTGCGCCTTCAGCGTCTGCACGGCGCCCCGCATGAGGGACACGCGCTCGTCGCGACCGGCCGGCGGCAGGCAATCCATCCCCGCGAGGGCGTCGGGCTCGAGGATGACGATCGCCTGGCGCCCCGACACGCCTTTTGCGAAATCACCGATCCACTTGCGGTACGACGCCGCGCCACCGGCGCCTCCGGCCGAATACGACCCGCAATCGCGATAGGGAATGTCGTAGGCGACAAACACCGGCAGCGCGCCGGCCGCTGTCATCGTCGACACGGCGTCATTGACCTCGCGCGCGACATTGCTGGACCAGTCGCCCAGCCAGCGGGCGACCGGCTGCGACGCGATGCGGTCGATCAGCGCCGCGTCCTGCGGCCGCGACCGCCGCCACGTCTCCGCCTGCCTGTGGGCGTTCGAATTGGGATCGACGTAGAGCGTTCGGCCGGCGAACGGATTGGGCGGCGGCGCCGCCTGCTGCGCGCCGACGGCGAAGCCGGAGAGGACGAACGCGAGCGCGACGAAGGCGGCCCGCCGCCTAGTGCGTCGAATCTCCACGGCTGCCGCCGCGATCGGCGTCGCTCACGCGCGGTTCGCCCGAACCCGGCATCTGGCTCACCATGTGCGTCAGCCGTCCGACCAGGATGCGCGTCGCGCGCACGTCGCAATGCGACTTGACGAACAGGTCTGCGAGGTCGCCCGCGCCCCACAGCAGGCCGGCGAAGATGATGAGGCGCATCGCTTCGGCGGCGAGCACGCCGAACGAGATCGGCACCGCGCTCGTGACGCCGTTGACGATCTGCACGACCAGCAGCAGCCCCATGAGCCCGGACATGATCCGGAACAGGATGGCGACCGAGTGCAGCCCGCGTGTCGGCTCTATGTCGTCGTCCCGGACGCGAACGCCGACGATCGTCTGGGCGCCCGGGGGAATGAACCTGCGGTCGGGGTCGGCTGGCGGGGTGCTGCTGCGCTTGGCCATGGCCCCGTGACCTTCGCAAAGCCACTGCCACGTCGCGCGGCTCAGCTGACGGAAGGCGGTCGCGCCGAACCCAGGTCAGCTCGCACCAATGCGTCTCAGCTGGAAGTTCCTGGTGGTCTCGCCATCGATGTGAAATCCGGTGCGCCATTCCTGGTAGCCGGGAGCCGTGATGCCGATGTTCGAATTCGCGGTGTACACGCGGTCGCATCGATACCGTCCATCAGCGCCGGACATGGTGCTCGTGCCGTCGTTGGCGAACGAACCAGGGCTGGCGAGAAACGTCACCGTTGCGCGCGCGATGGGTGCGAGCGTATCGGCGTCCTGCACGAGACCGCTCATCGACACCTGCGGCAGGGGACCGAGTGCGAAGTCGAGCCGGTTCACGCCGTCGACGACGACCGGCCTTTCGATCGGTTGAAATCGCAACGCCTCCGCCCACACCAGCGTGTTGCCTGGCGTGAGGTTCTCGAAGCGATATTCACCGGCCTGGTTCGTGGAGACCGAAGGGAACCAGCTGTTCGGGTTCGGGCGAATCGCGACGCGCGCGTTCGCGAGCGGCACTCCTGCTTCGGTGGTGACGCGCCCGGTCAACGGCGCGGGCGCCGCGGGCAATGGTGCGGGTGCGGGTGGGGGCACCACGGGCGCCGGGGTTGCCGGCGATGGGACGGCGGGCGACGGCGTCGCGCCTGGCGTGTCGCCGCCACAGGCGCCAATCGCGCAGAGCAGCACGGCGCACGCCAGCCCTCTCGCGAGAATCCCCATGCTTCCCTGCGTGGTTGTCGATCGTTATTTCGCCCGCACGACCAGCTCGCCGTGCATCATCCTGTGGCCGGGCTCACTCGTCAGCGCGCAATAGAACGCGAAGGTGCCCGGCCGGTCCGCCTGGAACTCGAAGGTCGTCGAGCCGCCCGCGGGAACGCGCTTCGCGATGCGGTACTCGTCGATGGTGAAGCTGTGCGCGATGTCCTCGCTGCGCACGGTCAGCTTCACGAGGTCGTCCTGCGCGACCTCGATGCGCGTGGGCGCATAGTGGTAGTCCTTCGCGACGATGGTGAATTCGCGACGGTTCGGCGCCTGATCCTGACCTGGGCCAGGGGACGCGAGCAAGCGGGCAACTGTGGGTCCGGCGAGGAGGAGGCCGCCGGCGCCGATGAGCATCAATCCAACCGAGCGCCGGGAAATCTGCATATACCTATTGTGACGCCCCAGGGGCTCATCGGGTTCGGTGTCGAGGCGTGCAGGGGCGCGCCGGCGCGGGCGCCCCTGTACGGCCGGGCTATTCCTTGGCGGCGGGAGCCGCCTCCTGCGGCTTCGGCGCTTCTTCCTGCAGCAGCGCCTTGCGGCTGAGCCGAATCTTCCCGGTCGGGTCGATATTGATGACCTTCACGAGAATCTGCTGACCTTCCTTGAGCTCGTCGCGTACGTCCTTCACCCGGTGGTTCGCGATCTCCGAGACGTGCAGCAGGCCGTCGGTGCCCGGCATGATCTCGACGAACGCGCCGAAATCGGTGATGCGCTGCACCTTGCCCATGTAGGTCTTGTTCAGCTCCGGCGTGGCGGTCAGCTCCTGGATGATGCCGATCGCCTTCTGCGCGGATTCGCCGTCGGCCGACGCCACGTTCACGCGTCCGTCGTCCTCGACGTCGATCTTCACGCCGGTCCGCTCGATGATGCTGCGGATCATTTTGCCGCCCGGTCCGATGACGTCGCGGATCTTGTCGACCGGGATCTTGATGGTGATGATGCGCGGCGCGAACATCGACATGTTGGTCCGCGACGCGGAGAGCGTCTTCGCCATCTCCGCTAGGATGTGCATCCGGCCTGCGCGCGCCTGCTCGAGCGCTTTCGCCATGATCTCCGACGTGATGCCGGTGACCTTGATGTCCATCTGCAGCGCGGTGATGCCTTGCGCGGTGCCCGCGACCTTGAAGTCCATGTCGCCGTAATGATCCTCGGCGCCCGCGATGTCCGAGAGGACGGCCCACTTGCCGCTCTTCTCGTCCATGATGAGCCCCATCGCGATGCCGGCGACGGGCGCCTTGATCGGGACGCCCGCGTCCATCATCGCCATCGAGCCGCCGCAGACCGACGCCATGGACGAGGAGCCGTTCGACTCGAGGATGTCGGAGACGAGCCGGACGGTGTAGGCGAACTTCTCCTCGCCCGGCACGACCGGCGAGAGCGCGCGCTCCGCCAGCGCGCCGTGGCCGATCTCCCGCCGGCCGGGGCCCGTGAAGCGCCCCGTCTCGCCGACCGAGAACGGCGGGAAGTTGTAATGGAGCATGAAGCGCTTGTAGAACTCGCCGCTCACGTGCTCGACCTTCTGCTCGTCGTCCGCGGTGCCGAGCGTGCAGGTGACCAGCGCCTGCGTCTCACCCCGCGTGAACACCACCGATCCGTGCACGCGGGGCAGGATACCCGCCTCGGTCCAGATGGGACGGATCTCGTCGAACTTGCGCCCGTCGAGCCGGTGCCCCTTGTTGAGCACCTCGTCGCGCAGCACCTGCTCCTGCATCTCGTGGAAGATGTGCTTCGCCTGCGCGTGCTGCTCCTCGTCGAGCGCTTCGAGCAGGTCCTCGAGCACGTCGTCGACGCGGCTGTAGCTTTCCAGCTTGTTGAGGATGCGCATCGCGTCGCCGAGCGGGCCGAACGACTTGTCGTGGACGGTCTTGTGGAACTGCTGATCCACCGGCTTGCCGGCGACGGTCAGCTTCTTCTTGCCGGAGGCCTTCTTCAGTTCGTCGATGGCGGCAACGAGCTGCTTGATGGCGGCATGCGCGGCTTCGAGCGCTCCGACCACCTGCTGTTCGGTGACTTCCTTCGCGCCTGCCTCGACCATGAGGATGCCGTCGGCGCTGCCGGCGACGATGAGATCGAGGCTGCTCTCCTTGCGCTCGGCGTAGGTCGGATTGATGACGACGTTCCCGTTCACGATGCCGACGCGGACGCCGGCAATCGTCTTCTCGAACGGAATCTCGGACAGCGCGAGCGCCGCGGACGCGCCCGTGATCGCGAGCACGTCGGCGTCGTTCTCCTGGTCGGCCGACAGGAGCAGCGAGATGATCTGCGTCTCGTAGTTCCAGCCGGCCGCGAAGAGCGGACGGATGGGCCGATCGATCAGGCGGCTGGTGAGCACTTCCTTCTCGGGCGGCTTGCCCTCGCGCTTGAAGAATCCACCGGGAATACGCCCCGACGCGTAGGTGTATTCGCGGTAATCGACCGTCAGCGGAAGGAAGTCGATCCCTTCGCGCGGGTTGGCGGCGTGGCAGGCGGTGACGAGCACGACGGTGTCGCCCGAGCGGACGACCACCGACCCGTCAGCCTGCTTGGCCAGCTTGCCGGTTTCAATGGAAATACGGCGGGACCCGATCTGGATCTCGCGCTTCTGGAGATTGACGTTGTGCATGGCGAAAACGAGCGGCTACTTGCGGATGCCGAGACGCTGGATGAGCGCCGCATAGCGATCCGAGTCCTTGCTCTTCAGATAGTCGAGGAGCCGCCGGCGCTGGCCAACCAGCTTCAGCAGGCCGCGACGTGAATGATGATCCTTCGCGTGAACCTTGAAATGTTCCGTGAGGTAGTTGATGCGTTCGCTGAGCAGGGCCACCTGCACTTCCGGGGACCCCGTATCGCTGTCGTGCGTGCGGTAGTCCCCGATGATCCCGGTCTTGCGGTCCTTCGTTAAGGCCACGATGGCTTCCTCCACGTACGGCCCAGGAATCCCTCCGCTCGCTCGGGGCACCAGACCGCCGTATGTCCTAATTCTTGCTAACTCAAAGACTTACCATTCTAAATCAGTACAACCTCCGGGTGCAAAGAACCCGAGGGCCGCTGCGGCGTGCCGAGCGCCACGAGCGTGCCCCCTGCGTCGAGCACCCGCACCCATTCGGATGAGGCGGGCGGCAGGGCGCCCGACACGTCCGACGGCCGCACGTGCTGGCCGTGGGAGACGCGGGTCAGCCCCTCCGTGGTCACCGTGACCGCCGGGAAGCTGGTGAGCAGCCGTTCCATCGGAATCAGGAGCGTTTCGAGGTCGGCGGGTCCGCGTCGGTCGTCGTCGCGGCCCTCGGCGGCACCCGTCACAGTGCGGAGCGCGTCGAGCGGGATCGCCTCGTCGATCGTGAATTCTCCGCTGCGCGTTCGCCGGAGCGCCTCGAGCGTGGCGCCCGTGCCGCAGCGCTCGCCGAGGTCGCGCACCAGCGCGCGGACGTAGAAGCCGGCGGAACAGGTGAGCGACAGGCGGCAGCGATTGTTCCCCGACTCGATCAGCTCGAGACGCGAGACGCGGACCGGCACCGCCGCGAGCTCGACGGGTTCGTCCCGCCGCGCGAAGTCGTACGCGCGGCGGCCGCCGACCTTCTTCGCGGAATAGGCGGGCGGCACCTGCATCTGCTCGCCGTCGAAGGCGCGCAGCGCGGCCGCGAGCGCCTCGCGCGACGGCGCGCCGCCCGGCCGGCTCGTTTCCTCGCCCGTGACGTCGAGCGTGTCGGTCGTCACGCCGAAGAGAATCGTCGCGTCGTAGTCCTTGTCCGACGCGGTGAGGAAACGCACCAGACGCGTCGCGCGCCCGAGGACCAGCGGCAGCACGCCCGTGGCGAGCGGATCGAGGGTGCCGGTATGGCCGATGCGCTTCTCACCGAGCGCGCGGCGGGCCGTGGCGACGACGTCGTGCGACGTCGGACCTTCGGGCTTGTCGATGACGAGAACGCCGTCCATCAGCGGGCAGCTGGCAGCAGGCAGCTGGCAGTGAAGATCGCGGACGTGACGATCACGAAGGCGTGCCGACCGCCTGCTGTCCGCTGCCAGTTGTCTGTATCCGCTCGAGCAGCTTCTGCTCGAACAGCAGCTTCAGCTCGTCGAACGTGCCGCGGGCACTGCATCCCGACGCGTTCTTGTGACCGCCGCCGCCGAACTCCTTCGCGATCGCGTTGACGTCGACCTCGCCCTTGGAGCGCATGCTGACACGCCAGTCGTCCTCGCCGGCCTCCTTGAAGAACACCACCGCCTCGATGTCCTTCACCGACAGCGGCAGGTTGACGATGCCTTCGGTGTCTTCGTAGGTGCCGCCGCACTCGCGCGCCAGCTTCCGGTCGACGCAGAGCGTGGCGACGCGGCCGCTCGGGTGGAGCACCATCCGGCTCAGCACGGCGCCGAACAGCTTCAGCCGTCCCAGGGTGTTGCTGTCGTAAATGGCGCCGGCGATGGCGGGCGGGTCGATTCCCGCCTCGACGCACTGCCGGCAGATGTCGAAGGTGCGCGGCGAGATGTTCGAGTAGTGAAAGGAGCCGGTGTCGGTGATGATCCCGATGTAGACGTGCGTGGCGATCTCGCGCGTCAGCGGCACGGCCAGTTCCTTGACGAGGTCGAACACCATCTCGCTGCAGGCGGCGGCGCTCGCGTCGAACCAGTTCAGCGCGCCGTAGGCCGTGTTGCCGAGATGGTGGTCGATGTTGATCACGAATCCGCGCTCGAGCCCCTCGACGCCGGTGCGCGTCACGTCGCCGCATTCCATGACGATCACCGCGTCGCCCGGATCGTCGATGTGGCTGGCGACCTCGATCTTCGTGACGCCGGGAAAGACCGAGAACGGCCCCGGCGCGGGGTCGCGGTTCACGATGCGGACGTCCTTCCCGAGGTGCCACAGCGCGTGCGCCATCGCGAACTGCGAGCCGATCGAATCGCCGTCGGGGCGCACGTGCGACGAGAGCACGAACCGCTGCCGCCCGCGAATTTCGTCGGCGATGCGCGCGCGGATGGCCGTCTCAGTCGCCGCGCCGGTCATCGTCTGGGGATACGGGATCCGGGGACGCGGCCCCGGCGCGCTGCGCGTCCTGTTCGTGGATGTCGCGGAGGATCTGCTCGATGCGGTCCTGGTTGGCGATCGACTCGTCGAACCGGAACTCGAGCTCCGGCACGCGGCGGAGCTGCAGCCGCGCGCCGATCTGGCGCCGGAAGAAGCCGGTCGCCCGCTGCAGCGCGCGCGACGTCTCGGTGCGCGCCTTCTGATCGCCGAGGCTGGTGTAGAAGACGCGCGCCATCTGCAGGTCCGGGGTGACCTGCACGCGCGTCAGCGTGATGAAGCCGATGCCGGGGTCGTGCACCTCGCCACGGCTGAGGATCTCGCTCAGCTCCTGGCGGATCTGATCGCCGACGCGGTCTGGTCGATAGCCTTGAGCCATGTGTGCCGGGTCCGCGAACGCCTGGTTCCACGCCCGTTCGCGGAACCCGGCCTACGTACGTGGGGCGGGTGCCGCCGAGCATGCGAAGCCATGCGAAGGCGGACCCGCCTATGCCGTTGCCGCCTTCTGTCTCTCCATCGTGAACACCTCGATGACATCGCCGGTCTTGATGTCGTTGAAGCGCTCGAGGCCGATGCCGCACTCGAAGCCGGACTTGACCTCGCTCACGTCGTCCTTGAAGCGCCGCAGCGAGGCGATCTTCCCCTCGTGCACCACGACGTTGTCGCGCAGCAGGCGCGCGGTCGTCTCGCCGGCGCGCGTGATGCGTCCGTCGAGGACCATGCAGCCGGCAATCGCGCCGATCTTCGGCACCTTGAAGACCTCGCGCACTTCCGCCGTGCCGATGCGCACTTCCTTGAACGTCGGCTCGAGGAGGCCCTCCATGCCCTTCTGGATTTCCTCGGTGACGTTGTAGATGACCGAGTGCAGGCGGATGTCCACCTCTTCGCGATCGGCCATGTCCGCGGCGTTGCGATCGGGCCGCACGTTGAAGCCGATGATGATGGCGTTGCTCGCCGACGCCAGCAGCACGTCCGACTCGTTGATGGCGCCGACGCCCGCCCTGATGATGCGGATCTTGACCTTCTCGTCGGAGAGCTTGGTCAGCGAGTCGGCCAGCACCTCCGACGAGCCCTGCACGTCGGCCTTGACGATGATCGGCAGCTCCTTGACGCCGCCCTCGGCAATCTGTTCCTTCAGCGACTCGAGCGTCAGGCGGCCGCCGCGCGCGCCGAGCGCGCGCTCCTTGGCCTGCGTCTGCCGGAAGGTCGCGATCTGCCGCGCCTTGGCCGCGTCGGCCACCGTCTGGAACGGATCGCCGGGCTGCGGCAGGCTCGTCAGCCCCAGCACTTCCACCGGCGTGGACGGCCCCGCTGACTTCACCGGACGGCCGCGATCGTCGATCAGCGCGCGCACGCGTCCGACGACGGGGCCGGCGATGAAGTTGTCGCCGACGTTGAGCGTGCCGTCCTGCACGAGCACCGTCGCGACCGGGCCGCGGCCGCGATCGAGCTTCGCCTCGAGCACCGCGCCCGACGCACTGTGTTTCGGGTTGGCCTTCAGTTCCAGGATGTCGGTCGAGAGCAGGATCATCTCGAGCAGCTGATCGAGGTTCTGCTTCTTCTTCGCCGAGACGGGCACCATGACCGTCGAGCCGCCCCAGTCCTCGGGCACTAGGTTCAGCTCGGCGAGCTCGCGTTTCACGTTGTCGGGGTTGGCGCCCGGCTTGTCGATCTTGTTGATCGCCACGACGATCGGCACGTTGGCCGCCTTCGCGTGATCGATCGCTTCCCGCGTCTGCGGCATGACCCCATCGTCGGCCGCGACGACGAGGACGACCACGCCGGTGACCTTCGCGCCGCGTGCGCGCATCAGCGTGAACGCCTCGTGGCCGGGCGTGTCGAGGAAGACCACGCTGCGGCCGTCGCCGACGTCGACGTGATACGCGCCGATGTGCTGCGTGATGCCGCCGGCTTCGCGTTCCGCCACCTTCGTCTCGCGGATGGAGTCGAGCAGCGACGTCTTGCCGTGATCGACGTGGCCCATGACCGTGACCACGGGCGCGCGCGACCTCCGGTCTTCCGGCTTCGAATCTTCCTGCTCGGCCGAGACGAGCTCCTGCTCGAAGCTCCGCATCTCGATCTCGGCGCCGAAGTCGCGGGCGAGGTCCTTGGCGACTTCCATGTCGACCGTGCTGTTGATCGTCAGCCGCATCTGCTTCATGAACAGCTTCGTCAGCACGTCCTTGACGCGGACGTCCAGCTTGTCCGCCAGGTCCTTGACCGTCATCCCCTCCGCCAGCGTGATGGTGCGCGTGATCGGCGGTGGCGCGGCCGGCATCATCGCCGTCGCGGGCGCCGACGGGCGCTCGCGCCTCGGCGTCACGGGGCGCACGCCAGGCCGCGGCGGCTGACCCATCGGCGGGCGCGGCCCGCCCATCGGCGGGCGGCTGCCGGGCATCCCGGGCCGCGCCTGCTGCGGCGGCTGCGTCCGAATGGGCTGCGAGGGGAGCGGCCGCGGGCCGCCCAGCATGCTCGGCGTCGTCGGACGCGGCGGCGGCGGATAGTTCGGACGCGCGGCGCCGCCGGCTCCGGGACGTCCGCCCGGCGTCGCCGAACGCGCGCCGGTTGGCGGTGTCGTCGGCTTCGGTGGCTGGGCTGCCGGCGGCTGCACCATGCGCGGCTGCGACACGGCCGGACGCTTGGCGGGCGTCAGCGGCCGCGCGGGCTGCGTGGGCCTGCCGGGCTCTTCGATGCGCAGGCGAATGGTCGGAGGCACGACGCGCGGCGCGGAGGGCGGCTGCGCGCGCGGCGGCTCGGGCGCTCGCGCGGCGACCGGTGCTTCCTCGACCGACGGCGCGGCGGCAACCGGCACCGGCGGCGCCGGTTCGACGACCTGCGGCGGCGGCGGTGGCTCGGCGCGCGGCGGTTCGGGCGCGACCTCGGGCGCGGGCGGCGGCGCCTCGGCCACAGGCTGGGCCACGACAGGCACGGGCGGCGCCTCTTCTTCCACGGGCGCGAGCGGCGCCGGTGGATGCAGCGGCTTGATCGTCTTGACGAGGCGGGGCGGCCCGAGCACGGGCGCGGTCGGCTTTGGCGGCTCGGCCTTCTTCACCGCGGCGGTCTTCTTCGCGCCGCCCTTCGGCGGCACGGGCGCCTCGGCGAACATGTCGCCGCCCGGCAGCGAGATGCCGCGCTGCCGCGCCACGCGCTCGACGAACGATCGGGCGACGACTTCTTCGATCGTGCTCGAGGCGCTCTTCAGCTCGATGCCGTGATCGCGCTTCAGCAGCGCGAGCACTTCCTGGCTGGTTGAACCGAGCAGCTCAGCGACCTTGTAGATCCGGACTGTTGCCAAAAATAGATTCCCTCAGCTCTCTTGCTCTTCTGGTTCACCGGCGGCCGCGGCCTCCGTCGCCTCTCCGCTCCCGGGGCCTTCCGCTTCCGCGCCGTTTATCGTCTCTCCGCCGTCGGCGCCTTCCGCGCTGTCCATCGCCATCTCCGCCTGCGGCGGCGTATCGGGGAACAGCGCGTCCATCTGCGCCTGCGCGTCACCCGCTTCGAGCGCGCCGAACTGCGCCTCCACTTCCTTCCGCTTCTCTTCCTCGCTCTTGATGTCGATGCGCCAGCCGGTCAGCTTCGCCGCCAGCCGGACGTTCTGCCCCTTCTTGCCGATCGCCAGCGACAGCTGCTTGTCCTCGACCACGACCTCCATGACACGTTCCTTGTCGTCGACGATGGAGACGCGCTGCACCTTCGCCGGGCTCAGCGCGTTGGTGACGAAGAGAATCGCGTCGTCCGACCACTCGACGATGTCGATCTTCTCGCCGCGCAGCTCGCGGATGATCGCCTGGACGCGCGTCCCCTTCATGCCGACGCAGGCGCCGACCGGGTCCACGTCGCGCTCCCGCGAGTAGACGGCGACCTTGGCGCGGTCGCCCGCCTCGCGCACCGCGCCGCGAATCATGACGGTGCCGTCGTAGATTTCCGGGACTTCCTGCTCGAACAGCTTGATGAGCAGCGCCGGATCCGTGCGCGAGAGGACGATCTGCGGGCCCTTGGCGCTGCGGTTGACGCCCTTGATGACCGCGCGGATGCGCTCGCCGGGCGTATAGCTTTCGGCGCGCGACTGTTCCTTGCGCGGCAGCACGGCCTCGACGCGCCCGATCTCGACGATGAGGTCGCCGCTCTCGAACCGCTTCACCGTGCTGTTGATCACCTCGCCGATGCGCTGGTTGTACTCGGCGAAGATGTTCTCGCGCTCCGCCTCGCGCACCTTCTGGAAGATCACCTGCTTGGCGGTCTGCGCGGCAATGCGCCCGAGCACGTCGGTCCGCTTCGGGAACTCGATTTCCATGTCGACTTCCGCTTCCTCGCCGTAGAGGTCCTGCGCCTCCTTCAGCGAGATCTGCGTCGACGGGTCCTCGACGTCCTGCACGATGTGCTTGATGGCGAAGAGATCGACCTGGCCGGTCTCCGTGTTGAACCGCGTCTTCAGGTTCTCGTTCGTCTTGTAGTACTTGCGCGAAGCGGTGAGGACCGCGTCTTCGATGGCAATGATGATCGTGTCGGCCTCGATGCCCTTTTCCTTGGCCAGCGCCTCGATCGTCTGCATCAACGGGTTTTGCATATGCTCTGCTGTCGTCTCTCGTAGCGGCGAACCTTCAGGTCCGCCTCAGAACTCCACTTCCAGTCGACCCCGCGTGATCAGCTGCAGCGGCAGCCGGTGCACACGCTGCTTCGGCCCCTCGAGGAGCACGACCGCCGCCCCCGCCGTGGTCCGTTCGACGCCGCGCAGGCGCCCCTCGAACGCCTTCTGGTTGTCCACCGCCTCGCTCACCACGATCTTCGCGAGACGGCCGGCGAACCGCCGGTAGTCGTCCTCGCCGCGCAGCGGCCGGTCGAGTCCCGGCGACGAAACCTCGAGCGTGTACGCGGCCGGCAGCGGGTCCTCGACGTCGAGGATGGTGCCGATCTCGCGGCTCACCTGCTCGCAATCCTCGATGCTGACGCTTTCTTCGGGCGTGGCCGCCGGCCCCGGCCGGTCGATGAACACGCGCACAACCAGCCCCTGCGTTTCACGGCGGCTCACGATATCCCACACGTCGAGACCGTGCGACCGCGCGACACGCTCAGCAATCGCGCGGATGTGCTCCAGCGCCTGCATTCGTCGCGGGCCGCCTGACGCCGGCCCCACACCCACAAATAAAAAAAGTGGGCACGAGCCCACTTGGAGACTTTCTCCGCGTAGCAGCCCTTAAGAATATCACACGGAAGCTGTTCGGGCGTTGCCGAGCGGCTCAGGCGGGATCTCTTGGTGGCGTCGCCAGCGACGCGACGCTTACCGGAGCGGCCAGCAGGTCGTACTCGCGGCTGCCGACGATTTCGGCCGTGATGAACTGGCCGGCGATGAAGTCCGACGGGTCGCAGTCGGTGAGATACACGAGCGGGTCGATGTCGGGCGCATGCCCCTCGAGCCGCCCCCGAAGGACCAGCTCATGCTCCGAGGAGGGCCCGTCGACGAGCAGCCGAACCCGTTGCCCCACACGTAATTGCTGGGCTTTCGCCACGATCCGCTTCTGAAGGCTCATCAGCCGGGCTTGCCGCTGCGTCTTCACCCTCGCCGGCACGTCGTCCTCGAAACCGTGCGCGGAGGTCCCTTCCTCGTGGGAATAGGTGAAGACACCAAGGTGATCGAAGCCGACGACGTTCACGAAATCGTGCAGCCGCGCAAAGTCGTCGTCCGTTTCGCCCGGGAAGCCGACGATGAACGTCGTGCGAAGCGTGACGCCGGGAATGCGCGTGCGGATGCGCTCGAGCAGGCGCTCGTAGCTGGCACGGGTACCCGGGCGCTTCATTCGCTTGAGGACGCGGTCGGAGGCATGCTGCAGCGGCAGGTCCACGTAGTTGCAGACCTTGTCGCACTCCGCCATCGCGTCGAGCACGTCGTCTCCGATCGTCGTCGGGTAGAGATAGAGCATCCGGATCCACTCGAGGCCGTCGACGGCGTTCAGGTCGCGCAGCAGGCGGGCGAGCGCGCCGCGCTCGCCGCGGTCGACGCCGTAGAAGCTGGTGTCCTGCGAGATGAGCAGCAGCTCCTTGACGCCGCGCGAGGCAAGCGCGCGCGCCTCGCGAACGATGGACTCGGCGGGACGGCTGCGGTAGTGGCCGCGCAGCGTCGGGATGATGCAGAAGGCGCACTTGTAGTCGCACCCTTCCGCGATCTTGACGTAGGCGTAATGTCGCGGGGTCGCGAGCAGGCGCGGGGTGTCGGCGTCGTAGATGTACGTCGGCAGATCGCCGGATGCAGGCCGGGATCCGGGATCCGGGATGCGGGATCCGGAGGTCACGGGTTCCCCGTTCGATCGGAGCAACGGTACGTAGAGCGGGTTCCGCGGAGCCCCGGTGCCAGTCGGCGCGGCCCCGCCGATGGCGTTGACGATCTCGGGGACCTCACCGGTCCCCAGGACCGCATCGATTTCCGGAATCTGCGCCTTGAGCTCGTCGCGATACCTTTCCGCCATGCAGCCGGTGACGACGAGCCGCCGGCACCTGCCGGTCTTCTTCAGCTCGGCCATCTCCAGGATCGTGTCGATCGATTCCTGCTTGGCTCGATCGATGAAGGCGCAGGTGTTTACGACCAGCACGTCGGCCTGCGACGCGTCGGCGGTAATCTCGTGGCCTTCTTTCTCGGCCATGCCGAGCATGACCTCGGAATCGACGAGATTTTTGGGACACCCTAAGGAAACAAACCCGATCTTCATGGGAACTACCCAGTGTAACAGGTTGTCAGGACGTCAGGTCGTCAGGACGTCAGGTTGTCAGGACGTCAGGTTGTCAGGACGTCAGGACGTCAGG
>DATNCQ010000173.1:0-73153 GCA_035571515.1 Vicinamibacterales bacterium | reverse complement strand
CGCCGGAGCCATTTCTCAAGAGCACCTTCCTCGATCTAAACCCGTCGTTTTCGCCGGACGGGCGGTGGCTGGCGTATCAGTCGAACGAATCTGGCACGAATGAAGTCTACGTCCGGGCGTTTCCTCCGCCGACGTCTGGCCAAGGGGGCAGATGGCAGATCTCGAACAGCGGCGGCATACTTCCGCGCTGGCTCCGGACTGGACGCGATCTGCTCTATCAATCAGGCGACCAGCTTCTGACCGCGAGCTACACGGTGAAGGGCGACAGGTTCGTGGCTGAGAAACCCCGAGTGTGGATCGCCAGACTCGGCGGAACGCAGTGGGATCTGGCGCCGGACGGCAAGCGCGTGGTGGTGGTGACGCCCGTGGCATCCGCGGACGCACCCAAACAGGAACACGAGGTCGTCTTCCTCCAGAACTTCTTCGACGAACTGCGGCGGCGCATGCCGCTCGGCAAGTAACGGCAGCCCGGCAATTCTCGTCCCTGGTCGTCGGATTACTCGTTCCGCATGATCGCCCTGCCGTCTGTCGGTCGAAATCAGTTGATGGCGAAGCAGTAGAAAAGGCCGGTACCGCCGGTGCTTTCCAGATCGGCCTGGCTGCAGCCCTTCGTGGCGTTCGACGAATTCCAGGAGGAGCCATTACCGATTCGATCGGAATGCCCGACCTGCGCGGCACCCGTGGAGCTGCTCGTCCAGTTGTTGCACGTGTGGTCGGCGTTATCGGTGTAGGCGCGGCCGTCCCATTTCGATCCGGTGAGAATCTCGTGCTGAATCGGCGGCGGATCGCCAATGCCGTGAATCACCTGCCCATGCTCGTTGCGCGCGGACTGCTTGAAGAAATTGTTGCCGCGCTGCGCCTGGATGAGCGTGTCTCCGTGCAGGTCGGCGAGGTCCACTGAAATGAGGGCGTTCTGCGGCGCACCCAGTTGCGCGTACGACCAGTTGAACCAAGGCCCTTTGCCGATGCGGTCACGCGCGTTGACGGCGGGCTGACCCGGACGAGCCTGGGTGCTGAGATAGGCGTGCCAGGTGTGACCACCGGCGCCGACAGCCGTCGCAAGCGCCTGGCAGTGCGCGTCGGCGCCCGCAAGGCCGCCGAGGTTCCCGCCTTTGCCGAGACCGACGCTGGTGACGAAGAACGTCATCTTGGCGGGCGCTGGATTGCTCCCCTGCGGCGGCGTGACCCCCTGGGTGTTGTACTGCGTGGCCGGCACGGCCTGCTGCGCGAGCAGCACGATAGCCAGGAGGACAACGTGACCGCGTGGCCTGGTCATGAGCGTGTTCGCGATGCTAGTTGATGGCGAAGCAGTAGAAGAGGCCCTGGCCGTGGGTCCTCGGCAGATCCGCCTGGGCGCAGCCGCGCGTTCCGTGCGCGGAGTTCCAGGAACCGCTGCCGCCGCCATTGCGGTCCGGAAAACCGATCTGCGCGTTGAGCCGGCCATCGGACGCATTCAGGTCGCCGCCGGACTTTCCGGGATCCGGGCTCCTGTTGCTCGTCCAGTTATCGCAGGTGTGATCCTGGCTATCTGTGAACGCGGTGCCATCGGGTTGCGTGCCGGTGAGCATTTCATGCCGGCTGGAGAACCGGGTGTTCTTGACGTACTCCCAGTCGCCGTCGCGCGGATCGTTGTAGTCGTACAGCCCGGGCACGATCTGGCCTTTTTCCGTCAGCCCGGTGAGCTTGTTCAGATTGTTGCCCTGATGGGCAAGTTCCAGCGTGTCGCCGTGCAGATGCGCCAGATCCTGCGCGATCATCTCGCCGCGGAAGTTGTACCAGGGGCCTCTGCCGATGCGGTCGCGCGCGTTCACAGCCGGCGTGCCGGGCCGGGCCTGCGTGCTCAGATAGGCGTGCCACGTGCGCTGACCGGCGCCTGCGGCCGCGGCGAGCGTCTGGCAATGCGCATCGGCGCCCGCCAGTCCACCGAGATTGCCGCCGTCGCCGACCGGCACGCTCGTCACGAAAAAATTCATCATCGGAGAAGGCGTGCCGCCCTGCGGATATTCCCCGGGCTTTTGCGTCTGTGCCAGCAGCAGGCAGGACGCCAGGGCAACGATGCCAAACACCTCGAGCGCGGCAGTTTTGATCGTGGGCACGGTCCCCTCACGCAAGCGACGGCACGGTAACACGAGAGCCGGGCGCGGGCAATCGCCGAGGATTACTCCCCGGTCTTGCGCTAGCGAATCGAGGCGATCCGCACGCCGCCGCCGCTCGTGCGCATGCGCAGCAGCGGTCCGCCGCCGTTCAGATCGCCCCTCAGCTCACGGCGGGAGGCGGCACCTCGGATCGCCACCGGCACGTCCGTGTTGACGTCGCCCCCGGAGGACCCCGCGTCGATCGTGAGCCCGACTCCCGGGTCGACCCCTGCCGTGATCCCGCCGCCGCTCGTCGCCAGATCGCCGCCTCGCGCGTTGCCCCTGGTGAACAGGACGTCGACCGATCCGCCGGAGGTGTGCGCATCGACGCGTCCGCCGGCGCCGGTGACGCGCACGCCGCCGCCGCTGGTGCTGGCCAGCACGTCGCCCGCGGCATTCTCCACGACGATACTGCCGCCGCTCGTGTCGACACGCACCGCGCCCCGGATGTCACTCGCGCGGATGCCGCCCCCGGATGTGTCGGCGTCGAGGTTTCCGCCGACCGTTCGCACCGTGATCGAACCGCCGCTCGTCGACAGCAGCGCTGCGCCCGCGAGCTCCGCGGCGTCGATGCTGCCGCCGGAGGTGCGCAGCTTCGCGTTGCCGAGCGCAGACGCGCGGATCGACCCGCCGCTGGTGCTGACCCTGGTCGGAGTCGAGCGCGGAACGCGGATGACGATGCGCGTGTTATCGCCCCACGCGCTGTGGAACATGTCCGCCAGCCAGGTCCCGCGCCGCTTGACGCTGACCGTGATGCCGTCGCTGCCTTCCTCGAACCGCACGTCGTAGCGGCTGGCGAAATCGTCGCGCCGCGATGTTATGGAGACCAGCGCGCCGGAGGGCGAATCGCCGGTGACGGTCACCGCGCCCGTGTCGGAATCGAGCATGAAGGTCCCACCGGACCGGAGCGTCATCTGCCGCTCAGCCCGGTACTCCGCCGCCGCGGACGAGGCGTCGACGATGAGCGTCGTCGTCAACGCACCGATCAACAGTGCACGTCTTGACATCGATTCTCTCCTCGAACATCTACAACGGACGGACACCCTTTCCGGTTAACACCAGGTACGCAGCCACTGAGCGGGCGGCGTTACGGTTCGCCCCGCAGCGGAGGCGTGCTCCGGGGTGATTTGCGCGGGTTCGCCGCCTGTTCGAGCGCGTAGACGTACGAGAGCAGCTTGTCTTCGCTGAAGTCGAGGCCGAGCAGCTCGGCCCCTATGGGAACGCCCAGGGGCGCCGTGGCGGTGGCGGCGGAGAATCCCGCCTGAAAGGTGACCGCCGGGAAGCCGGTGCCATTCGACAGCGGGCCGTTGCGCTCGACCTGATCGGCGGCGGTCACCGGCACCACCAGGATTTTCTGGTGCGGGTAGAGGATGGCGTCGAGATTCAACTCCGCCATCTTGTTCGCCACCGCGAGCCGGAGCCTGTCGCGGTTCAGCATCCGGTCCTTGTACTCCGCGCTGTTCATGCCGTCGGCTATGCGGTATTCGGTTTCGAGCGTCTTCTGCACGGCGGAGGTCTTCGGCGCCAGCAGCGCGCCGTAGCTCGTGACGGGCGAGTTGGGCGGAAGCGCGGCGAAGTATCGTTCCGTGACCGTCCTCGCCTCGTAGACGTCCGTCGCGAGGATGGGAAGAAGCCGATCGTATTCGGGAAGCTCGAAGCGAACGACGGTGGCGCCCGCGCGTTGCATCCTGGCGATGACCGCGTCCATCGCCTTGTTGACCTCGCGGTGACGTTCGTCCCTGCCAAACAGGTTCGTCATCGCGCCGATGCGCGCGCCCGCGAGCGCATCCGCGCGCAGCAGGTGCGTGTAGCTCGCAGGCTGATGGCCGCGCCCGAAGGCGGTGATGGGATCGGCGGGGTCGTAGCCGGCCATGACGTCGAGGATGAGCGCCGCATCGGTCACGGTGCGCGCGAGCGGGCCAACCTCGTCCTGGGTCTGGCTGTTCGGAATGACGCCGCCGCGGCTGACGAGACCCCGCGTCGGCCGCACGCCGACGAGATTGTTCGCGGACGAGGGCGAGCGGATCGATTGGCCGGTGTCGCTGCCCGTGCCCGCGAGCGCGAGGTTGGCCGCGACCGACGCCCCGGTGCCGCCGGACGAACCGCCCGGCGTGCGCGTGAGGTCGTAGGGGTTGAGCACCTGCCCGCCGAGGCTCGATTTCGACATGCCGCCGCGCGCGAATTCCTGCAGGTTCGCCTTGCCGAGGATGAGCGCACCGGCTTTTCGCAGCTTCGCGACGGTGAAGGCGTCGGCCGAGGGGCGCGAATCCTTCATGCCGACGTTGCCGCCCGTCGTCGGCATGTCGGCGGTGTTGAAGTTGTCCTTGAGCACGAGAGGAATGCAGTGCAGCGCGCCGACGCCCGCGCGGTCGGCCTGGTATTGCCGGTCCATGCCGGCCGCCGTCTCCATCGCTTTGGGATTCACGGTAATGATGGAATGAAGCGACGGACCTTTCAGGTTGTAGGCCTCGATGCGGTCGAGATACAGCTTCGTCAATTGCGCGCAGGTGAGCTGCCCGCTTGCGAACGCGGAGCGAATACTGGAAATGGTCGCTTCTTCGAGATGAAACGGCGCCTGCGCCGCCGCGGGCGACGCCAGGCAAAGAACCGCGCCGGCCGCCGCGACCTGGATGCAATGACGCATGATGCCGCCAGATTCTTCCCGATCCTCGTCGACCGCACAAGGACCTATGCCGCCTTCCCGCTCGAAATTGATCCGTACTGCGCTCTGGCGTGGCCTGCGTAACCGCTGTCCCCACTGCGGCGAGGGGCGGCTGTTTTCCGGGTGGTCCCAGCTCGAACGCTGTTCAACCTGCGGCCTGGTCTACACACGTAATCCCGGTGACACGTGGGCCTTCACCATCATCGGGGATCGGCTGCCGCTGGGCGTGATGATCGTCTTGATCTATTTCGGGGTGGTGCGCTCGCATCGTGTGCTCGGCATCGCTCTGCTCGTCGTGCTCGCGGTGCTCGTGATCTGGACGGCCCCGAACCGCTGGGGCGCGGGCATCGCGCTGCATTACCTGTCGCGCGTGTACTGGCCCGATCCCGCGGACTCCATTCCGCCGCCTCCTGAACCGCGCCCTCGCCGATGAAGCCGCGATGACGTGAAAAACGTTCGACGTCGCGGTGTGGGTGTCCGTGCTAGCATCCGCGCGCACGGAGGCATGCGGTCGGAGCCGATGGACGAATTCCTGAAGGCCGCCATCGCCGAAGCCGAGGCCGGGCTGGCCGAGGGGGGCGTGCCGATCGGCTCCGTCCTCGTTCACGAGGGCCGGATCATCGGCCGGGGGCACAACCGGCGCGTGCAGCGCGGCAGCGCCATCCTCCACGGCGAGATGGATGCCCTGGAGAACGCCGGCCGGCGCGCGGCGGCGGTGTATACCCGGAGCGTCCTGTACACGACCCTGTCCCCATGCGCGATGTGCTCGGGGGCGATCCTGCTGTACCGCATCCCACGCATCGTGGTCGGCGAGAACGTCACCTTCCGCGGCGAGGAAGATCTCCTGCGGGACCGCGGCGTGTCCGTGGAAGTGCTCCAGGACGCCCGCTGCATCGAGATGATGCAGCGGTTCATCCGCGAGCACCCCGCGATCTGGAACGAGGACATCGGGCTGTGACGCTGGGCCGCCAGCAATCGAGAAGGAGTGCCATGCGAGCTGTCAACGTTCTCCTGCTTGTCGCCCTCGCGTACCTGCTCCCGATGTCTGCGGCACAGGCACCGTCTGTTCCACAGAGCGATAGCGTCTTCCTCGAGGATTTGACCTGGATCGAAGTGCGCGACGCCATTGCCGCCGGCAAGACGACGGTCATCATCCCGACGGGCGGCACGGAACAGAACGGGCCGCACATGGTGCTGGGAAAGCACAACTACCTGGTGAAGTACAAGGCTGGTGAAGTTGCCAAGCGGCTTGGCAACGCGCTGGTCGCGCCGGTCATCGCCTACGTGCCGGAGGGCGAGATCAACCCGCCGACCGGGCACATGCGCTTCGCCGGCACGATCTCACTGCCGGAAGACGTGTTCAGCAAGGTACTCGAATATGCGGCTCGCAGCCTGAGGCAGCACGGGTTCATCGATATTGCGCTCGTCGGCGACAGCGGCGGGAACCAGGCGGGACAGAAGCTGGTCGCGGAGGCGCTCAACAAGGAGTGGGCGGCGACCAACGCGCGGGTACATCACATCTCCGCGTATTACCCGGGCAGGGGCGACGACTGGGTGATCTCGCAGGGGGTCAGTGCCGAGGATGTCGGCTCGCATGCAGGCACGCATGACACGTCCAGCCTGATGTACCTGAACCCTTCGATGCTGCGATTCAGCCGCATGGGCCTCGGTAAAGCTGGTGACGGCCAGGGGCACATCGGCAATCCAGCCAAAGCCACGGCATTGTTCGGACAGCAGATCCTGGCCATGCAGGTCGAGGATGCCGCAAAGCAGATCCAGGAGCTCAGGCTGAGTAGTCGCCGTTAGAATCGTGCCGCGCCCGGCTGCGTCGAAGGGACGATATGCGACACGAAACAGTCCTCGGCCTGATCGTGGCGACGTCGCTGCTGCTTGTCTGCTCCTCGAATCCAGTGTCTGAGCGATGAGGCCTAACGCGCGTGAGTCGTTCTCAGCTCTCACGGCCAGACCATCTGGTGGCGTTCGGCGGAAAGCAGCACTCCTCCTGGTCTTCGGAACCTTGGGCCGATCGGTGATCTTCAACGTGCTCGATAGGAACGTCGAGAAGATCAACGCTGCGGTGGGCGGCTCAGCGCGGGCCAGCCGCGGGTGGCGGGGGCAGGCGCAATAGAGCGATTCCTCAGTGGACATTCGAGAGTTTGCCGCTACGTTGGTCACCCGGATTGAAGCCGCACGTCCGCCGGGAGTCGTTCAAAATGAAGCGGCATTCGAGAGAGATCACATCGTCCAGCCGGCATGGGAACTCTCCCGGGCCAACCCGGAGATTCGTGTGTTTACTCACCCAGCGAATCGCAGCGTCAAGTGCAGGCCCACGTGCGATCGTGCGGTTTCGCACTTCGAGCATCGTGTTGAAGGCTGCCCGGCCTGTTGGGCGCGAAGCAAGGCGCGAACCGTCGTCGATGTATTCGGAATCCGAAATAACTTTGATCTTGCGGCAGTCGATGCCAACGACGGCAGTCTGGCTGTGGAAGTCAAGTGGCTCACGCTCTCGGCCACCAAGGGACCGAATTCAGAGTTCCAGCGCTTCATCGGGCAATGCACCCTTGCGGCAGCAGGCAACGACGTAGTGATCGGCGTGTGCGGTCTTGGTGGACGTCGGAACAGGCAACTCGACGCGCACGAGGCGGAGCTCAAGAAGAAGCTCGGGTTAATGGGCGTTCATCTCGTTGTACTGAGGGCCGGCGCATAGGATCGGGCACTCGGGAACGAGACGCGCCGCGGCTGAAGCGCAATCGTGAGACCGACGGGATTGACCACCGGTGGTATGGCAAGAAGAAAAAGGAGCGCAAGATGATCCGTTTCCTGAAAGCTGTACTCATGGTCGTGATGTTCTCGGTGACACTTGCTGCACAAAGCGGTGCGCGAGGTCCCCTGGAAGGCGCCTGGAAGGTCGCCGAGATCGTGGTTACGGGAGCGGGTGCATCCAATGTTTCGAATCCACAGCCGGGGCTGTTTATCTTCACGCGAACCCATTACAGCTACATGTGGGTGCCCGGGAACCAGCCTCGCCCCCTGTTCAAGGCTGAGGATCCAACCACCGCAGAGAAGACCACAGCTTTCGATTCTTTCGTGGCCAACACGGGGACGTACGAAACGTCGGGCACGACATTGACGATTCGCCCGACGGTGGCGCGAGTCCCGAACTGCATGGGGGGCGCCGCCTTCATGAGATTCCAGTTTCGAGTCGAGGGAAACACGCTGACGCTGACGCAGAAGTCTGCGGACGTCAATTGCCTGATTGGTGCGCGAGCCGTACCTTCCGCGGCGCCCGCCAACGATACTCGGTGGAAGCTTACGCGGGTAGAGTGACGCAGAGGCGCCAATAGCCGGTTCAACACACATGACGCGACTGGACAACATCGTCGCCTTGGTTACTGGCGCCAGCCGCGGGGCGGGACGCGGAATCGCGCTCGAACTTGGCGAGGCGGGCGCCATCGTCTACGTCACGGGGCGAAGCGTCAGCGGCGGACCGACCACGGACAATGTCCCGGGCACGATCGACGAGTGCGCCCGGGAGATCACGAACCGTGGCGGCCGCGGCATCGCCGTTCGGTGTGACCATACGGTCGACGCAGACGTCGAATCGCTCTTCGCCCGCATCCGCAGCGACCATGGGCGGCTCGACATCCTGGTCAACAACGTGTGGGGCGGCTACGAGAACAGCGAATGCCGTCCTCTTCCGCTGGTGCCGTTCTGGGAGCAGCCGCTCGAGCAATGGGATCGCATGTTCACCGCCGGTGTCCGCGCGCATCTCGTCGCGAGCCGCCTGGCCGTGCGGCGCGGGTTGATCGTCAGCACGTCCGCGAACCTCGAGCCGCTCCCCTACCTGCGCAACGTGTTCTACGACCTGGCGAAGAACGCCGTTGCCCGGATGACGTGGGCCATCGCCCAGGAATTGCGCGAGCACAGCATCGCGGCGCTCGCGGTCGCGCCCGGGTTCATGCGTACCGAGCGTGTCGTCGAGGCGTTCCGGCGGGCCGGCGCGCTGGAGTTCCGCAACCGGCCTGGCGGGCCGAATGAGACGACCGCGTACCTGGGCCGCGCGATCGTGGCGCTGGCATCGGATGCGCGGGTTCTCGAAAAGTCGGGTCAGCTCGTGGAGGTCGGCACGCTCGCACGCGAATACGGCTTCACGGATGTCGACGGGAGCCAGCCGCCACCATTCCGCATCCGCGCACAGGCGAGCACGTGACGGGCGCTGTCAGACGATCTGATATTCGGGCGTGCTCATGATGAGATGCGCCGTCATGCGCAGCGGATCTTCCATGTAGCTCCTGGCGCGCTCGAGGCTGTCGGTCCCCAGCTCACCGGTGAGGAATGAGACGAACGCGTCGCGCGCCGGCTGTGCGGCCGGCACGCGGAGGAGCCGCCACATCAGGTAATCGACGGCGTCGGTGGCGGTCGTCGCGCCGCTGGCCATCACCATCTGCGTGAGATCGAACCGGGCCGCATGACGCGGCGTCGGAATCAGCTTGCGGGCCGCCTGCTCCCAGGCGATGTAGCCGGAGATGCGCGTGTTGAACTGCTCGTCCCGTTCGAGCGCCGCGCGGTCGAACGCGCTCATGTTCGCGGGATCGTTGACCGCGGTGGCCGCGCCGATGTCGTAGCCGTCGCGCAGCCGCTGACCGAGCAGATCGTCGGTGCCGGCGGTGAAGTTCCAGTCCCTGAAGCCGGTCATGTCGGGGACGAGCACGTCGCGGGCGACGTTGCCGCGCGCGATGAGCAGCCCCGGCGTGATCCACGCCTTGCCGCCGGCCCATCCCGCGACCGACGGAGGATTCAGCAGGTGCTGTCCCATCGAGATGGTCGACTGGTTGAAGTCGGGGACGCCCGGAAGCTCGTCGACGTCCAGCTGCTTCATCATCGCGACCATGTGCTCGACGGGACCCTTGATGTGCCCACCGTAGCTCGCCTGGCTGTAGAAATCCCGCGATGAAAAGATCACCGCGAGCAGCGGCTTGACCTCGTAATCGTGGCTGCGCAGCACCGCGCCGAGTTTCCGCCGGAGGTCGGCGGACAATTCGTCGCGGACGAGAAAGCGATAGATCTTGCCGGCCAGGTACTCCGCGGTGACCGGCTGCTCGAAGATGATCTTCACGGCATCCACGCCGTCGAAGCGTCCCGTGCGGCCGAGAAAGGTCTTCGCGCCCTCGTCGTGCTTGGCCGGATCGACCTTGAAGGTCAGGTTGTCGAAGTACCAGCCGGTGAATGCGCGCGCGCCCTCGCGCACGTCCTTCTCCGAGTAGTTGCCCACGCCCATCGTGAAGAGCTCCATCACCTCGCGGGCGAAGTTCTCGTTGGGCGCGCCCTTGACGTTGTACTGCGCGTCGAGGAAATAGAGCATCGCCGGGTTCCTGGCGACCTGGATCGTCAACTCGCGGACGTTGCCGGTGGCGAACCGCTCGAAGAGATCGACCTGCTGCATCATCTTGCGGTAGTCGCGCACCTTGTTCTCGTGCGTGGCGAAGTGGCCGTGCCACAGCAACGCCATCTTCTGCTCCACCGGGTGCGACGTCTGCAGCATCCGGTTCGCCCACCAGTACCCCAGCCGCCGCGTCTCGAGCATCGTCGCCCGCAGCCAGTAGAAGAAGCGATCGGAGACCGGCTGCAGCGGACGCTTGCCGGACGGCTTGACGTCGATCCCCATCGAGACGCCGTTCTTGATGGCGCGGTCGGTCGCCTCCGGGCGGCTCTCGGGAAACCCGTTCAACGCCGGGTCCCAGAGACCCGATTCGGCAAACGGCTGCATGCGTGGGTTCGGGATGCTCTCGTAGTGCACGAGCGTGCGCACGGCGCGATCGAGGCCGGCGTCGGCGAGCTTCTGGATGGCCGCCGGCGAGCCGCCGAATCCCGCGTGGCTCAGCAGGTGCGCGGCGCGGTCGTAGTTCCAGTCGGCCGCGCCGATGGGGGTGAGGTCGTCCTTCCAGGACGCCGGCCCCGGAGACCAGCTGCTGCGGGTGGTCATCGTGCTCTCCTCTCGCCTACCCCCGGAACAGATCGAGGGGGGTGAATTTGTGCCCGAGCACCTGCGCGGCGTCGGCATCGAGCCACCCTTCGATCAGCGTCGCGTATACGTCACGGAAGTCGGTCGTGTTCTCGAGGTTGTCGCCGAGCACCAGGTTCGAGAGGCTCGGCGGCGTGCCGTACATCCCACCCTTGACCGGGTTGCCGATCACGAAGTTCACCTGCGCCGTCCCGTGATCCGTGCCGAGGCTGGTGTTCTCCGGTACGCGGCGGCCGAACTCGCTGTGGACGTACATGACGACATCGTCTGCGCGGCCGATGCGTTCCATTTCACGGAAGAAGCCCTCGATCGCATCGGAGCAGTACTCGAGCTGCCGGTCGTGCGGCGCCGCCTGGTTCACGTGGGTGTCGAACAGGCTGTTGCGCAACGGGACGTAATACAGCCTCGTCGGAAAATCCGCTTCGATGAGGGCCGCCACCTTGTCGAGATCCAGCAGGCGCAGGTCCGGGTTGTCCTTCCCCTTGTAGCGGCCCCACGCCGCGCGCACGACCTCCGACGCCTGCGCCGCGCTCCGACTGACCTCGAGCACGTAGCGGTGCGCCTCGCTCTCCGGCGATGGCCCCGCGACGAGCGCGTCAACGGCCGCTTTTTCCTGCGCGAACAGCCCGCGCTGGAATTTCATGGGGTCGACGAACACGAGCGGCACGTGGTCCGCGCACTTGACCGCGAGCGTCTGGCTCTCGGCGATGTTCACGATCAGGTTCTGCTGCGCGCGTCCGGGGTCGAGCGCCGACGCGGTGCGCCCGATCCAGCCGTACTCGTTGCCGCTGTTGGGCGCCGCCGTGTGCCAGAACGACATCGACGTGAAGTGCGAGAACGAGGGCTGGTCGTAGCCGACGCCCTGGACGATCGCCAGCTTGCCCTCGTCGTAGAGCTTCTTCATGCCGCGCATCGACTTGTGCCAGCCGAAATGCGCGTCGATTTTCAGCAGGTCCTTTTCCCTGATGCCGATCGTCGGGCGATGCGTGTAGTACATCGCGTCGCCGTACGGCACGATGGTGTTCAGACCGTCGTTGCCGCCAAACCATTCGAAGACGACGAGGATCCGGCGCGAATCGCCGGCGGCTGCCTGCAGACTCGCCTGGCTGAATACGCGCGGCACCGGGCCGAAGCCGCCGAAGAGACCAAACCCGAGTCCACCGGCGCCGAGCCGGATCATGTCGCGACGCGTGACGCCCGAGCCGCTCAGCAGATGCTTGGTCGGCATGCTGATTCACTCCCGTCTTCCCGGCGGCGTTTCACCTGCCGGCGAGGCGCCCAATAGTCGCGCCAGTGCAACCGCCTGTCAATCAACCTGCCCAACGTCCAGCGGAGAGCCGGAGCGCGTCAGTAGTATCCTGCTGCGCTGGCCCGCCGTCTCCCGCTCGAAGCACCTCGTCGCCTTGTCCGCGCCATCGGCCGCTGGAGTCTCGCCGCGCTGATGGTCAACACCATGATCGGCGCAAGCGTCTTCGGCCTGCCGTCGCTCATCGCGGCGCATCTCGGCCGCCTGAGCCCGGCCGCCTATTTCGTGGCGGCCGCCGGGATCGGCGTGATCGGCGCGTGCCTGGCGGAGGTCGGGTCGCAATTCCGGGAGGCTGGCGGACCATATCTGTATGCCCGTGAAGCGTTCGGGCCGTTCGCGGCGATCCAGATAGGGTGGCTCTCGTTTCTGTCCCGCATCGCCGCCTCTTCGGCAGGAGCCGACCTGTTCATCAACTACCTGAGCGAGTTCCGTCCCGCGGTGACCGATCCGCTTCCTCGAGCAGTCATCGTGAGCGTGCTGGTGCTGCTGCTGGCCACCGTGAATTACCGGGGCGTCCATGGCGCAGCGCGGTTGAGCAACTTCTTGACGATCGCGAAGCTCGCGATCATCGGGATCTTCGTGTGCGGCGGCGTCGTCGCGCTGGCGATGAGTCCAGCTGTGCGCGTGATGCCGTCCGAAGTCCCCGCCACCGCTGCGGACTGGTTTGCGGCGATTATCCTCATGGTCTACGCCTACGGCGGATTCGACGCCGCCCTCTTCGCTGCGGGAGAGACACGAAACCCCCGGCAGGATGTACCCGCGGCATTGCTGCTTGCTCTGGCTGGTTCCACGATCCTGTTCGTATCGTTGCAGTTCGTGGTGATTCACACGCTGCCGGATACCGCAGGGACGACGAAGCCGTTGGTGGACGCGGCGCGAAGGTTTTCCGGGCCGATCGGTGCGTCGCTCATGGCGATCGGATCGCTGATCTCGATATACGGGTATCTGAGCGCGAACATGCTGCACACACCGCGGCTGACATTCGCGCTGGGGGAACAAGGAGACTTCCCGCAATTTTTCGCCGCGATTCACCCGCGCTTCCGGACGCCGTCCGTCTCGATCGTGACGTTTGCCGCGCTCCTGATGCTGTTTGCGATCGCCGGGAACTTCCGGTGGAACGCCACGTTGTCGGTCGTATCGCGATTGTTCGTGTATGGTTCGATTGCGGCGGCCCTGCCGGCCTTGCGGCGGAAACATCCCGAAGCCGACGCGCTTCGCCTGCCAGGTGGATGGATCTTCAGTCTGTTGGCGCTTGTCTTCACGGCAGTGCTGATCACGCAGACAGACGTCGGGGGAATCGCCGTTGTGGCCATCACGTTCGGGATCGCGCTTCTCAATTGGAAGGCGACGCGCAGTCATTCCCCTGCGCCTTCATGACGGCGGTCGTTTTCCCTGCGCCGCGCCTGGCGGCCGAAGCCGTTACTCCGCGCCGGTGCTCGTCAGGACCTTGCCGTCGGCGAGCTTGCCCGTCATGAACATGCCGCCGGCCTTCCCGTCCCTGAGCGGCCGGAACGTCACGGTGATCCGCATGCCGGGCAGGAGCGAGGTCCGCGTCCAGCCGCGGCGCGCGAGAAAGTTCGGACTCATCCCCTCGAATCCCCACGTCTCCACCTGACCCGACGCGTTCGGCGCATCGAGCCAGATCCAGATGTGCGGGTTCGTCCAGTCGACCTGCTTGACGACGCCCGTTACGCTCTTTTCGGCATTCATGTCGAAGACGGGCGCGGCGGCATGATGCGACCACGCGCGGGTGGCGACGCCGCACATCATCGCCGTGACCAGCAGCGCGCGCCCGGCTGTGCGTGCGATCGGCCTCATCGCCTACTCCTTCTTCGCCGGCGCGTCGAGCTTCACGCCGGCTTTCCCCTGGCCGTCGAGGAAGTTCCGATTGTTCTCTTCGCAGATGTACTCGCGAATCGTCCATTCCCGATGCCGCGCCAGCGTCCTCGTCGTCGTCCACGGCTTCACCAACACCGCCGGATCGATGACGGTGGTTTCGATCGACATCGTGTCCGGCGCGGTGAGGCGGAACCGCTCGGTGACGCGCATCCTGTCGCTGTGCGGCGTGTTCCGCGCAATCGTGGTGAGCGGCGAGAACCCGATCGTCTCGGCGACGAGCGTGTCGCCGTCCCAGCGGCCGATCGACGTGCCGTTGAACGTCGGATCGGGATCGGCCGGCAGCGGCCGGCCATCGGTGTAGATGTGACGCACCTGCATGTAGGCTTCGGTGACGATCGTGACCTTGCCCGGCGTCATCAGGAATTCGTACGGATACGGATGCCCCATGATTGCCGGCATTCCCGTCGGCAGGCAGTTGGCCGCTTCCGTGTCGTCGAAGTTGCGCGCGTCGAGCTCGCGCTTCTTTGCCGCGTAGGCCGGCGTGAGCTGCGGTACGGGCGGCGGTGCCGCGGCCGGTCCTCGTCCACCGCGGCCGACGGTCGGCGCCTCCCAGACGCCGGTCAGGTCCGGCAGCTTCGCGAGCGCCGCCCAGTCGGCGGCGGCCGGCGGCTTCGTCTTCCATTCCTGCGCAGCCGCGGAGACCGCCAGCCCCGTGACCAGCAGCCAGACGATGCGGGTGGAATGCTTCATCGCGCGAGCGGATCGGGACGAAGCTGGAACTTGACCAGCTTTCCCTTGGTCCCCTTTCCGCCTTCGATGTGCCACACGAAGTGCGTGCCGTAGTTCGCGTAGAGGGCGCGCCCCTTCCAGCCGGCCCGCGGATCGTCGATGCGGCCGTCCATGCCGCGCGAGTAGAACCCGAGCGGATACGGCACGCGCATCGTCATCCACTGGCGCGTCTGCGGATCGAGGACGAGCAGCGAATCGGAATTCGATCCCGTTGCCAGCGGCTTGTTCGCGCCGAGTCCGAGGATGTTCTGCTGATCCACCCAGTTGAAATAGTGGAAGTCGGCGGGGATGTCGGTGCCTTTCAGCTTCGGCCCGTTCGTCTGATACAGCGTCCAGCCCTCGCCGCACTCGCTGCCGTCGATCTTGTGGCCGACGCTGCCCGTGCACTTGCGCCGATCGAAGCTGGCGAGATGGCTGCTGGCCGCCAGCGCCGTCCAGACGACGCCGTTGGTGTCGACGTCGACGCCGCGCGGGTCGAATCCAGGCTCGGGCACGCGGAACACTTCGGCACGGCAGCTCTCGGGTGGATTCGTGCCGCGATCGACGCGCACCAGGTAGCCCGGGAAGCGTTCGGACACGCCCCAGATCGAGTTGTCGACGGGACTGGGGACGGCGGAGTAGAGACTGAAGTCGACCTCGGTATCGAGCGAGGGATCCGGTCCGCCGCCTCCGCGCGCGGCCGTGTTCGCCGCGCCGCTCGCCGTATCCCCTTGATAGAGGATTGACTGGCCGCGGCCGGCGGCACGGTTCCATGGACGCGTGATCCTGCCGTCGGCATTGGTATCGACCACCTGGCCGCACCAGCCGACCGCTTTCTGCTCGTCTTTCGTCTGGTCGAAGACCTTCGTGTCGATCCAGCCGAAGATCGGACCGGTCAGCTCGTTGAAGTAGACGGTCTCGTTCGCGTCGTCGTCGAACTGCAGGTGGTGCGTCGAATAGCAGGTGTCGATGAGTGTGAACTGCTTCGTCTTCGGATCGTAGAAGGACGCCTGCCGTCCGCTGTTGCGCAGCGGGAACCACGCCGCGTACTTGTTCGACGGGTCGCTGCACCACGACGGATCCTGGTTCGGGCGAATCTTCGACGTAATCCACACGCGCCCCTTGCTGTCGAGCATCGGGTTGTGCGGATCGGCGGGGTTGTACGGCGGGTTCCCCCACAGGTGCGTGTCGCCCCACCAGAGCGACGGGCGGTTGGGTTTCGGAAATCGCGAGGGCACCTCCGCGCGCGGCGCCCGCGTCGGAATCTCGATCTCTTCGGTGCGGTTCGTCAGCGGATCGAGGATGACGAGCGTCCCGTGCCCGGCCGACACCGCGTAAATCGGTCCGTACGCGTTGACCGTCGGATGATGCTTGTCGGTCGCCACCTCGTCGTGCATGAACGAGTGGTCGGTGCCCCAGTCCCACAGCGTCAGCACGACGTTGCGCTCCTGCCCGCTCGGCCGCGGCGGCGGCGGCGGCACCTCGCCCTTGGCGACGCGCCCGGTCCAGTCCGCAAACGTCCGCAGCGGCCGCGTCTTCCCCTGGTTCGTCAGCACCGAGTACATCGCCGTGCCGCGCACGCCGGTCCCGAGCCGCCACTCCCAGGCTTCCTCGTGCGTCTTCAGCTCCGGCTTCGCCTTGAAGATGTGATCGACGCTGCGCGTGAGCTGATTGCCCAGCTGATGGCAGAAGTTGCAGTCGGACTTGAGCGAGTTGATCCAGTGGTTCTGCGTCAGCATCGCAGGGCCGAGGCCGTTGATCCCGTTGCCCGGGAACTCGTGCTTCGCCGGCGGCTCCATGAGCGACAGCCAGTAGTTGCCGGGATAGACCTTCGCGGCTTCCTGCGGTGTGCGCGCCGGCGTGGCGGTCAACGTCAGCGGCGCCGCTCCCGGCTTCGCCTGCACCTTGGCTGAGTCGACGAGGCCGTAGCCGCGCACCCAGATGCTGTAGGTGGCGTCAGGCAGTTCCGGCAGCATGAAGCGTCCGCGGTCGTCGGTGACGACGATCTTCACGAACGGCGTCGGCAGATCCTTCGTCTCGGCAATCACCCAGACGCCGGCCTCGGGAGCGCTGTCGCCGCGCACGACACCGGTGATGTAACCCTGCGGCGGTGCAGGTCGCTGGCCCTGCTGCGCGCTCAGCGATCGCATCGACGCCGCCGCAACCAGGCCGCCCAACGCGGCGGCGAGCACCACGATCCGGACTCGGCGATTCGTCAGTCGCTGCATATCGTTTTTCCGTCGCGCATATATTACGCCTCGCTCGCGCGGAACGGACGGGGCGTCATTTGGCGTCGTGAAAGATGACGCCGAGCGTATGACGCTGGCCCGACCGCAGGCGGCTGACGCCGTGTCGCATGTTCACGCGATAGACACCGCGTGTTCCCTGGACGGGACGGTGACGGACCGCGAACACGACACCGTCACCGCGACGGAGCGGTACGACGTCGGCCCGTGACTGCATCCGCGGCCGTTGCTCGGTCAGCACGAACGCCCCGCCGGTGAAGTCCGCCGCGGGCTCCGAGAGCAGGATCGCCACCTGGAGTGGAAACAGGTGCTCGCCGTAGACATCCTGGTGCAGCGCGTTGAAATCGCCCTCGCCGTACTGCAGCAGCAGCGGCGTCGGCCGCGTCTGCCCCGCCTCGTGGCATCGCGTGATGAATTCGGCGTGCGAATCCGGGTACCTTACCGGGATCCCCATCGACGCGTTCCATCGGTTCGCGATCGGAACGAGGCGTGGATAGAGGTTCGAACGCAGAGCGGAGACGCTGTCGGGCAGCGGATAGGTGAAGTATTTGTATTCGCCGCGTCCGAAGCCATGCCGTGCCATGACGATGCGGCTGCGAAAATGGCGGTCGTCGGCATACAGGCCGGCGAGGGCGGCACATTCGCTCGCGGTCAGCAGTCGTGGCACGAGCGCCCAGCCGTCGGCATCCAGCTGCTCGGCGACGACCGGCCAGTCGTAGTGACCGATTCGCTCATCGACATGCAGCGCGTCGAGGTCTCGAAGTCGTGTTGCTGTGCTCATCACCGCTCCGTTCCTCTGCAGACTACGCGACCGCGACGGACGTCACACTCCGTTGCTTGCGATCGAATTGCCCTCCTTCATCGATCGATCAGCTGCTGAACATCGTCGGCCCGCTGGCTGGCCCGGAACTCGATGACGCGGACGTCGGCCAGGCCGCGCGCATAGAAGGGATCCTCGCGCGCGATGGCTTCAATCCGTTCCCGGCTGTCACCAACCGCCAGGATGATTCCGCCGTCGCGAGGAACCTTGCGGCCCGATACGAGAAAGTTGCCGGCCGCGTAGTACTTCTTCAGGAATGTCATGTGGGCGCGCATGGCGGCGTCGATGTCGGCGAGCGGCGCCGTGTAGGTGAGCTCGATGACGAACATGGCTCGCCAGCTTGCCCCAGGCGGCGGCCGGCGTAAAGGCAGGCTACCTCTTGAACGACGTCTCGAGGTCCTGGTATGAGAGGCCGAACAATCGAAGCGCACCCTCGACCGAGTCTGCGCCTTCGAGCTCGTGCAGCAGTCGCGTCCAGCCGAAACCGGGCCGTTCGGCGATGACGTTCACCGCAAGAAGGCTCTCGTCGTACGCCACCTGCGCGTCGGCCGCGCCGAGACCGCCGAAGCCGCCTTCGAGATGCGTCAGCGGAATCGCTCGTCCGGCGGCTCTCATCCGCCGTTGAGCGGCGCGGGCGTCCGTCCCGTCGAAATACTGCGCCAGCCCCTCGTTGAGCCACCCCGGAACACCGGCCGGCGCGATGCCCGCGATGATGGCGTGCGTCAATTCGTGCGTCAGCACCTTCTCGAACAGCTCCGGCTGCTGCGACGCTCCCGCGACCGGTATGCGTATTTTTCCGTCGTAGGCGCCGGCGGACCATTTCGGCGCGCGCGTGACGTCCCGGAACTGCTGCTCGGTGTAGAGGACGGCGACGATGGTGTCGGACGGATACTCGCCGAGCCTGCCTGCGATTCGGAAGAACGCGGAGTTGAATACGCGCGTCGCGTCCATGGCGAGCGACCGCTCGTCGTGCCCCTCGAACAGGATCCGTAGACGGTCGTACCGCAATTCCTCGAACGACTCGTGGATGCCGGCCTCTTTCCGCCACTGATCGAGCGTCCGCGTCATCTCCGCGTCGCCCGGCGCGTACTTCAGCGCGCTCTCGTAGGTACGAATGGCCAGATCGACCTCGCCCTCGTCGTACGCGATCTGACCGAGAAGCACCGAGGCAGGCGTGAGGTCTGGCTTCGCCGTCAACGACTCCCGCAGACGGGTCATCGCCTCCTTCTGCTTCCCTTGTGCATGCGCGGCGGCTCCCGCGCCCATCAACAACACGGGATCGCCGGGCTTCAGGGCCAGCGCGTCGGCGAAGAGACCCGCCGCCCGGTTGCCGTAGCCATCGCGGAGCGCCTTCCAGCCTGCCTCGTTCAGTTCGATGACCCTGGATTGACCGCGCGCTGACGTCACGGACAGCACCATGAGGCAGAGGACCGTCGCCGCGCGTGGTACAGGCATGGTGACGCCCGGGGCAAGCGACGTTCCCGGCGGATCTCGCGTCAGGCGAGGCCTGCACGCCTTGGCGGCTTACGAGTTCGGGGTTGCGATCACAGGTTCGAAAGCACGCGACACCGACTTATGTCACACTCCACGGCCGACAGACGTCGCCGGGACGCGCAGGAGTCGTGCATGCCGCTCACACGATTCGCCACAGCCGCACTGGGCCTCTCGCTCGTGTCGATCTCGATCGCCTGGCAGCATGACCTCGTCGGTCAGGCGCAGAACATCCAGGTTCCGATCTTCGAGTACGACCCCACGTTTCCTCAGCCGCTGCCCGAGACCTGGGCCATCGGCCCGATTGGAGGCCTGGCCGTCGATCGGCAGGATCACCTCTACGTCCTGCAGCGGCCCGCCGGCCTGCTGACGAACGAGCGCTTCTCCGGCGCGGATGACACCCCGCCCAAGGCCGATTGCTGTGTGCCGGCGCCGCCCGTGCTCGAGCTCGATCAGCGCGGCACGTTGATTCGCTCGTGGGGAGGCCCCGGGCCCGGCTACGACTGGCCCCAGACCGAGCACGGCGTGTTCGTGGATCAGAAGGACGTCGTGTGGCTGGCCGGCAGCGGCGCCAGGGATGCGCAGCTGCTGAAATTCACCCGAGAGGGAAAGTTCCTCCAGCAATTCGGCAAGCCGGGCGCGAGCGGCGGCAGCGCCGACACGAAGAACATGGGCAGCCCGGCGAATCTCGTGATCGATCCGGCCAGCAACGAGGTCTACGTCGCCGATGGCTACAGCAACCACCGCGTCATCGTCCTCGACGCCGACACGTTCGCCTTCAAGCGGATGTGGGGTGCGTACGGCAACAAGCCGGATGACAAGGAGCCTGGCCCCTACAATCCGGAGGCGCCGCCGGCGCAGCAGTTCCGCCTGCCACACAACATCGCCATCTCACGCGACGGCTTCGTCTACGTCGCCGATCGGCCGAACAACCGCATCCAGGTGTTCAGGAAGGACGGCACCTTCGTCAAGGAAGCGTTCGTCTCGAAGCGAACGCTGCTGGCGGGCGCCGCGTCGGGCTTCGTCCTGTCGCCCGATCCGCAACAGCGGTTTCTCTACATGATCGACGGCGCGAACCATCACGTGTGGATCCTGAATCGCGAGACGCTGCAGGTGATCGCGCGCTTCGGCCAGCAGGGGCTGTTCGGCGGCTCGCTCAACGTGCCGCATGCGATCGCGGTGGACAGTCGAGGCAATCTCTACATCGGCGAGAATTTTGACGCGCGCCGCTTCCAGCGCTTCCTCTACAAGGGACTCGGCACGCCTGTCGCGGGTGCGAACCCGCCGACGACGATCGTGCGATGATGCGGCGAGCCTATTGGCTCTCTTTAACCGGTCCTCTCTACGCGGAGGTGACTATGACAGGGGTGAGCAACGCGTCGATACACGATCAGGAACGCGCCATAGAGGCCTGGGCGGAATACTGGTCGGCTCACGACATGGGGCGCCTGCTGCCGCTATTCACCGGGGATGTGATCCACGACGAAGTGACCATGGGCGTGGTGAACCGCGGTACGGCCGAACTGCGGGCATTCGGCGAAGGGTTCATTTCAGGGTTTCCTGACGTGACTTTCGAGCTGCAGTCCAGGTTCGCAAACGGCACCAGCGGGGTTGCTGAATGGATCATGCGGGGCACCCATAGAGGCGATTTACCCGGATTGCCATTGACAGGCAAGCGCGTCGAAGTGCGGGGCGCATCGATTTTCGAATTCGCCGGCGACAAGATTCGACGCTGCACCGACTATTGGGACATGGCCACGTTCCTCAAGCAACTCGGCTTCATGCCGTCGTAAACCGTGCCCTGGTGCTTGGAGTTTCTCAGCGAACTCGACTTGATCTCGTTGAAGAGGTGGTGATGTCCGAAACGAACAAGAGAACAATTCGAATCGTTCGCGAAGAGGCGATGCGCAAGGGGAAACTGGACAAGCTCGGTGGACTCTACGCGGACGACTACATCTACCATGGCATTCCGATGCTCGGCGACATGCGGGGACCGACCGCGTTCAGGAACTTGGTGAGCGGGTTCATTGATGCGGTGTCTGGATTTCAGGAGACGGTCGAAGACCAGCTTGCAGAGGGCGACAAGGTCGTGACCCGCGTGTCAGGTCGTGGCAAACATACTGGAGAGCTGATGGGCGTGGCGCCATCCGGAAATGACCTTCGGTGGACAGCCATCATCATCAGTCGCTTCGTGAACGGAAAGATCGCCGAGGAATGGGCTGAGTTCGATGCTCTGAGCTTCTCTCAACAGTTGAGCGGGTCCGCACGATAAGGATCGATATTGCGCATTCGCCTTCCCCGCCCGCGGCGTAGCTCTCGTCTGGGAGATTCGTGGCCTCGATGGAATTCAATCCCTACGCACCACCCAAGGCGAGCGTTGCTGACGCCGAACCGGACACACACGGCCTGAAACACTGCAGCCTGTGGCTGATGGTCGTCTTGGTCCGCGACGGTAAGATCGCCGGGCAGTCGTTCGCCTGGAAAGCTACGCCCAAACGCTGAGGACGCCGGTGAGTGACCTGCCGGATTACGTCCTTCGCAATCGCGCGGCATGGGACGAGTGGGCGAAACTGTACGTTGCGCAGGGTGAAGAACAGTGGGCCGCGGACGAGCCGAGTTGGGGAGTATGGAGTGTGCCCGAGTCACGGATCGGTGTTCTTCCCGATAGTCTGGCGGGGAAAGATGCGATCGAGCTTGGCTGCGGCACGGCATACGTCTCGGCCTGGCTGGCACGGCGCGGCGCGCGAGTGGTCGGCATCGACAACTCCGAAGCGCAGCTGGCAACCGCGCGGCGCCTGCAGAAGCAGCACGGTCTCGACTTTCCGCTCTTGCACGGTAGCGCCGAAGCGGTCCCTTACCCCGATCAGAGCTTCGACTTCGCCATCTCCGAGTACGGCGCGTGCCTCTGGGCGGACCCGCAGCGCTGGGTTCCGGAGGCCGCGCGTCTCCTTCGCCCGGGTGGCCAGCTGGTCTTTCTCACCAACTCCTTCCTGCTGATGCTGTGCATGCCCGCGGAGGACGGTATCGCCGCGACGGAGCGGATGCTCCGCCCGGCATTCGGGATGTATCGCGTCGAATGGCCGACCGACTCCGGTGTCGAATTTCACCTCTCGCACGGCGACTGGATCCGGTTGCTGCGCCGCTCTGGTTTCACCATCGACGATTTGCTCGACGTGCGTCCTCCCGCCGACGCGACGACACGCTACCCGTTTGTCACGATCGAGTGGGCGAGGCAATGGCCGTGCGAAGAGGTCTGGAAGGCGAGCAAGCGCGGATGAAGGACGTTGGCAAGGCCTAGCCGGCGGCGCGATCCATGGACGAACTGAAACAGTCGATCAACGCCGCGTTGGGATCGGAAGATCCGATTCCGAGACAGCTTGCTCGCGAATGGATTCAAAGGGCCGCCGACGTCGAAGCGGACGCGCTGTTGTACAAGCTCACCGGGGAGGCTTGGAATCGCATCCAGCCTCACTTGGAAGCTGGAGAGACGTGCTCCCTGATCCAGCGATACCTTTTTAGGTGCATTCAGGAGAATCCCAAGGGCGGTATCGCACTGAGTCGATACGAGGCGGCATCTGAGCTCGAAGCATGGTTCGATCACCTCGTTCGCAAGGAAGAGACGCGCGAGATCCTTGAACGAGCGGTCGGCGGCGTCACTACACTCTTCTTAACCGGCGACGATGATATCCGTGCCGCCATTGAGACCGGGTTCCTGGAGCATGTGCTCGAGCAAGTGACGATGAGGCCTCTGTTCTCCCACTGGGCATACGACGAACAATTGCAGGAGGCGTGGCGACAGGCGCTGGCATGGGGCGAAGCACATCCCAACTTCACGAAGGGCTTGCGCGAACAGTTGCGTGCCGCACAACTCGATCAGGAATGACAAGCGGTCTAACATCGGCTCGCAGCCAACGACAGCCTGCGGCCTCAGGACCCGCCGCTTCTGAAGCCGGGGCCTCAGGTGGAATCCAGGTAACGCGCCGAAAGAGCCACGGTGCATCGGCCGACGACACTCGTTCTCCTGCCTGGCCTGGATGGCACGTCGATCCTTTTTCGGCCGTTCATGCAGGCTCTTCCGGCCTGGATTGCGCCGCGTGTGATCGAGTACGCGTCGGCGGGACCGAATGACTACGAGGGACTCCTTCCCGTCGTGCGCAGCGCGTGTGCCGGACTTTCCGACTTCGTGCTCCTGGGCTGGTCCTTTTCCGGCCCATTGGCGCTGATGCTCGCCGCCGAGTCGCCACCCGGCCTTCGTGGCGTCGTCATCTGCGCGTCGTTCGTGAGCTACCCGTGGCCACCGCTGCGATGGTTTCGATGGGCGGTGGTCACGCCCGTCGCGCGCCTGTTCCCGCTTGGCGCGAAGCTGCTTCGGGCGATTGGGTTCTACGGCTCGACCGATATTCGCCAGGATCAGGAAGAGGTCTTCCGCCGCGTGGCTCCCTCGGCGTTCGCGGCGCGGTCACGGGCCGCACTTGGCGTCGATGTCCGGTTGGACGCCGCGAAATGCCCCGTTCCCGTGCTGTACCTGGCGGCGTCGCACGACATCGTTGTTCCGCGCTGGAACGTCGGGGCGGTGGCTGCCGCCGTGCCGCATGTCGAGGTGGTCACCATTCGTGGCCCGCACCTGGCGTTACGGACGAACCCGGCCGCCGGCGCCGCCGTTGTAGAGAAGTTCGTCGCGTCTCTGGGATCCGCGTAACATGCCGGTAGACGACTTGTTCAGTATTCGTGACTTCCGCAGGAGCATTTCGATGCGTTCTCTCTGGCTCGTGGCGTTCGTGATGGCATGCGCCGGATTGCCGGCCTCGGCTCAAACGACTGATGGGGGCTACGACAAGGCGTTGTCCACATCGCTCGCCAAGGTCGCGAACTCGATGCACTCGACGATCCGGACCAACCTGGCAGATGCCGCGGAGGCCATGACCGAAGCCGATTACGCCTTTCGACCGACCGCCGAGGTTCGCACGTTCGGCCAGCTGGTCGGCCACATCGCCGCCGCGAACTTCTTTTTCTGTTCGCAGGCGGCAGGCGAGAAGTCTCCGTCGACGGAGAATTACGAAGCCCTGTCCAACCGCGCGGCCCTGCTGAAGGGGATCAGGGACTCGCTGGCATACTGCGATCGGGTCTACGGGGCCACGACCGACACGACGTTCAGCACACGGGTCCGAATGGGTGCAGAGCCCGGCGCGCCACGGACCGAGACGACTCGCGGCGCCGTCCTCATGTTCAACGTCGCTCACAACAACGAACACTACGGCAACGTGGTCGTGTACATGCGCCTGCGAGGGCGTGTGCCGCCCTCCACGGCCCGGGCACAGCGTTCGAAGTAGGGTTGTTGGACTGCGATCAGCCGTAGGCACTGGGGTCGCCGTTTCGGGAGTATTTGGCGGAAGGGCAGGCAACTGCGCCGTGATCGGCAATGTCATGTTGGCCGTGCACCGGCGTGTGGCCGCGATTCAGCGAGCATCTCGCAGACGCGCACACGTGACGTCCGTCATTTGCCGCCACGTCGCAACCTCGATGGGTGAGTGTTGCGGCTGGTCAGGAAATCGCATCTCACAGCGCAGGAACGGAAACAGCGCCGGATGGCGCCGCACCACGGTGTCGATGTCGACAAATCTGCCTGGAAAGCGGGGCTCCACGCGCATCGTCTCGACAATCCTCGGTCCCGCGGTTCCGTCCACGTCGTCGACGAGAATCACGTTCGCACTCTGCGACGAGATGCTCTGATCCTGGATCCGCACACGGTCGGTTGCTGGATCGAACTGCACCTCCAGCCTGAGACCGTCAACACCGATGAAGTGAATCTCGGGCCCAGGTCGCCCGTCCGGCAGACCTGTCGACGTCCACCCGCCAGACTGCCCGCCGGGATCGCCTGCTGTGAACCATCCAGGGGTTCCGCGCCAGAACACGGCCACATCCAGAATGGAAGTGCCGTCGGCTTCGTTGTGCGCGATCGTGGTGACGACGACCGACGCGGAGACGCGGAGCGACATGCTTCCGACGGACTGCGCACGAGCGGGTGCGCCGCCACCGATTGCGGCGGCAACCGCGAGCAGGAGCCACAATTCCCGTCGCACAACAGCTAGCCTACGCCGATTCGCTCGCTTGTGGCGCGAACGACGAGACCGATCCATCAGGATCGGACGCATCAGCTCACGATAAACGTCGCACTGATGACGAACCCAGACGTCGCATCGCTCGGGCCGTCGCGACACCTCGATGGGGCCAACGCTCTCGGACGATTCCGACGTCCGCAAATTTCGCGGTATGCTGCGCGCCTCGCAGCTGCTGGAGCCGACTCGTACCGGTCGGCTGACGGCGAGTTCTGGCGTTACAAGTGACACGCGCGAGGGGAACCACATGACGACTGTCAAATCGATTCCCGAAGGACTGCAGTCGGTATTCCCGATGTTGGTCTGCCCGAGTCCAGAGGACGAGATGAACTTCTGCGCGGCAGCGTTTGGTGCGGTCGAGCAGGTGCGTCGACCAGGCCCGGATGGCTCGCCAATACACATTGCGATGCGCATCAACGGCGCGTTCCTGGTGGTTCAATCCGAGTTCCCCGATGTGGCCGCCAGCCGCGCGCCCTTGCTCGACGGGAGCTCTCCCGTAGTCATCTTCGTGTACGTGGCGGACGTCGATCACGCGGTCGAGTGTGCGGCGGCTAAAGGTGCGAAGATCCTCATGCCGGCGCAAGACCAGTTCTGGGGCGACAGGACAGCGCGAATTCTCGATCCATCTGGACACGTGTGGACCGTTGCATCGCGCATCGAAGAGACCACGGAGGAGCAGCGGACGAAGCGCTGGTCAGACATTCGTGAGGGAGCCCAATCAGATCGAACCTGAGTTCAGAGGAACAGGGGCGCAGGTCGAACCGTCTGGAGCACACAGTTCAACGAGCGGCATAACTTGCGCTTGCGCCCGTCGGCGGCTCTTCGGAGCATGAGCCGCGGCGGCTGAAGCGCTATGTCAGGCCGACGAATGATGGGACTACGGGCGGTCGTATTCGACCTGTTTCACACGCTCACCGGACCGGAAGATGAGTGGTCCTATCTTCCGTGGACATCGGACGTCCTTGGCATCGATCGCGACGTGTGGAACGAGCTGCTCATCACTCGATCGCGGTGGCGCCTGACCGGCGAAGAAACGGATCCATACACGATCGTGCGAACGCTCGCGCACGAGATCGACCCCACGATTCCCGGCGAACGCATCCGGGAAGCCACGCGCTGCCGGATGCAGCGATTCAGCGACTCTCTTACACGTATTCCGCCAGAGAATATTCACGCGCTGCACACGATCCGCGCCGCAGGGCTTCGCACGGCGCTGATCAGCAATGCGGACGTGATGGAAGTGGCCGCCTGGCCAGAGAGTCCGCTTGCGGCACAGTTCGATGTCGAAGTGTTTTCCTGTGTTGCCGGATGTGTGAAGCCCGAACGTGCGATTTATGAGCGTTGCCTCCAGGCGTTGAACGTCAGGGCTGACGAAGCCATGTTCGTCGGTGACGGCGGCGCGAACGAGCTGGTTGGGGCGAAGGATGTCGGTATGACCACCGTGTTCATGTCTGGCGTTATGGCGACGCTGTGGCCGGACCGGGTCGCTGCGCGGCGTTCAGCCTGCGACCATCACATCGAACGCATACCCGAACTGCTCGACCTGCTCGGCCTGACTTCGCCTGCAGCGGACGAGGCTGGCATGCGAGAATCCGGCTGACCATTGCCGAAAGAAATCTACACCCACGGGCATCACGAGAGCGTCCTGCGCTCACACACCTGGCGAACGGCACAGAACTCCGCCGCCTACCTGCTCGATCATCTCGAGCCGGGCTTGCATCTCCTCGACGTCGGGTGCGGGCCGGGAAACATCACCGTCGATCTCGCCGCACGAGTGGCGCCCGGACGGGTCGTGGGTCTCGATGCCGCCGGGCCGATCATCGAGCAGGCGCGCGGATTGAGCGACTCGGTCGAGTGGCGCGTCGGCGACGCGTACGCGCTCGACGCGGATCTACACGATTTCGATGTCGTGCACGCCCACCAGCTGTTGCAGCACCTGGCCGATCCGGTGGCTGCATTGCGCGCATGGGGGCGGGCCTGCCGCCAGGGCGGTATCGTGGCCGCGCGCGACGGCGATTACGAGGCATTCACCTGGTACCCGCACGATCCGCAGCTCGATCGATGGCTCGAGCTCTATCGCCTCGCCGCCCGGGCCAATGGCGGTGAGCCTGATGCCGGCCGCCACCTGCTGGCGTGGGCGCACGAGGCCGGATTCGAAGACGTCACTGCGACGGCGAGCGTCTGGTGCTACGCCACCGCCGATGACCGCGCGTGGTGGGCGGGGCTGTGGGCCGATCGCATGACGACATCAGCGATCGGGGCACAGCTGGTGGCATCGGGCGAGAGCTCGGTCGAAGAACTTCGCGCCATAGCCGACGCCTGGCGCCGGTGGGCGACGCACCCCGACGGATGGTTCCTCGTGCCCCACGGCGAGATCATCGCCAGGGTGTAGCCGCCCCGCACTCGTTCGCAGTTCGCTGTTATGGAGAATCACTTTCCCGTTACTCATTCAACTCTCGCAACCAACGCGCTCATGACCGATGTGCTGCCAGAGTACGACATTGGCATCCCTCTGGAGTGCCGGCTTCTTTGTCTCGGTCTCAACGATACGTACCTGGTGAAAACCCGTGACGGACAATACATCCTGCGCGTCTACCGGGAGGGCTGGCGCTCTGTCTCGGAGATTCTCTACGAACTCGATGTGCTGCTCTTTCTCCGACGGGCGAACTGTGCGGTGTCCGTTCCTCTATCCAGAAAAGATGGCAGCCTGATCCACCCTGTCGCCGCGGCGGAAGGCACACGATACGTCGTCCTGTTCACATACGCACCAGGCAAGGACCCTGCGTATGAGGCCGACGAAGAAGAGGAGGCGTATCAATACGGAAAAGCGCTCGCCAGAATACACACCGCCACGGAGAAGTTTCAGAGCGCACATCACCGCTGCGTGATTGACGTAGCCCATCTCCTGGACAGGCCGCTCACGTCCATTCAGCCTTTCCTCGCGCACCGCCCCGCAGATTGGCAGTACGTGAAAACGCTGGCAGAGAGACTACGCACCCGCGTGATTGGGCTGCCTCTCGAAATGCTCGAACAGGGTTTTTGCCACGGCGACTTTCATGGCGGGAATGCTCATTTCGCCGATGACAATACCGTCACCTTTTTCGACTTCGACTGCTGCGGGTGGGGCTGGCGAGCCTACGACATCGCAGTCTTCCGTTGGGGAGCCAGCCTGGCGGAGAAGGAAAAGGAACGATGGCCTCCGTTTCTCCGTGGTTACAGAGGCGAGCGCCCTATCAGCGAGAACGATCTCCAGGCCACCTCTTATTTCGTGGCCCTGCGCCACTTCTGGCTGTTAGGTTTACACACGGACAATGGTCGTGACTTCGGCTACGGGTGGATGAACGACCGGTATTTCGACAGGGCCATGAAGTTTTTCCGCGCGTGGGAAGCAGAACACCTGGCTGAAGAACCGGTCGCATGAAGGCTGCACGGGGCGCCATCGATGGGGCGGTGAGGCGGCGTGCGGATCGTCTCGATTCGTTGCTGCCTCGGAGTGTTACCATCCCGGCATCGACCGACGCCGTTCCAGAAGGAAATCGGAGGGCGATATGCGGCTGTTGCTCGCGGCGCTGATTCTGACGATGGGGGCGATTTCGGCTGAGGCCCAGTGGCTGGATCGGCCTACTCCTGGCATTCCGCGCACTCAAGACGGCAAGCCGGACCTCACCGCACCGGCGCCGCGGGGCCCCGACGGCAAGCCCGATTTGACCGGAATCTGGAATGGGCCGGCTCCCGTCTTTCGCCCCGACCTTGCCAACGCGCAGCCGTGGGTCAACGACGTCGTTCATCAGCACGAGCACGATTACTACAGGATGCGTCCTTTCTTTCAATGCCTGCCGAGCGGGCCTGAGTCCGGCCGGTTTGCAGGTTGGAAGCGTATCCTCCAGACGCCCGCCGCCATCGCGATCCTGAACGACGACCTCACCTATCGCGTGATTCACATGGACGGCCGCGAACTGGAGGCCGGGCCCGCACCAAGCTGGATGGGGTACTCGGTGGGGCGCTGGGACGGGGACACACTCGTCGTGGACAGTGTCGGCTTCAACGACAAGACATGGCTGACTGATGCTGGTGTGCCTCATACGGAATCGTTGCGGACGACAGAGCGATACCGACGCCGGGACGTCGGCGACCTGGAAGTGGAGGTGACCTACATCGACCCGGCCGCGTACGCGAAGCCGTGGGGCTTTACAGCGAGCATGACGCTGGCCGCCGATACGGAAATGCTCGAGGCTGTCTGTGAACGCAGCAGCGAACACTGGGCGGGCAGTCTCGCGGATGCGGCTCGCACCGTGGTCACCGTGCCGTCAGACGTGCTGGCGCGATATGTCGGCGTCTACAAAGGGGTTTGGGCGGGAAGGCCGCGTACGGTCGAAGTCTCGCTCTCCGGCGGCCAATTGATCGCCAGGATTCCCGGCGGCACGATCCCCGGCGACGACTCGCGGCCGCTGGTGCCGCAATCGCAGACGTTGTTTGAAGGCCTGGGGCTGGGCTACCAGTTCATTGTCGACGGCACGGGCACGGCGACCGACGTCGTGGAGATTCACATAACGGGGCCCTACAGGTACGCGAGACAGCCGTGACGGCGGCAAAGTGACGACGATTCTTGGTGCGGGCGGTGCGATCAGTAATGAGCTCGGCAAGCTCCTCGCCGCCAGGCACACGCCCTTCCGCCTGGTCAGTCGCCATCCGAATCCGTTGCCGGGATCGGAGGTATGCAGAGCAGATCTTGCCGATCGGGAGCAGACCATCGGGGCGGTCGCTGGCTCGAGCGTCGTGTTCCTGCTCGCAGGCCTGAAGTACGACTTCAGGGTTTGGCAGGATCTGTGGCCGCGAATCATGGCGAATACGATCGAAGCCTGCAAACGAGCACGAGCGAGGCTGGTCTTCTTCGACAACGTCTACATGTACGGGAAAGTCGACGGCCCGATGACGGAGAACACACCGTATGCGCCACGCTCGAAGAAGGGAGAGGTCCGCGCGAAGATCGCTGCAGCGCTGATGGGCGAGGTGAAGGCGGGCGGTCTGAGCGCGATGATCGCCCGCTCCGCAGATTTTTACGGACCGGATGCGCAAAACGGCGTCCCGAACGTCCTGGTGCTCGAGCCCTTGTCGAAAGGGTCACGCGCCTCCTGGCTGGTCAACGCTTCGGTGCCTCACTCGCTGACGTTCACACCGGATGCGGCACAGGGTGTGGTCATGCTGGCCGAGCGGAACACCGCGTGGAACCAGGTGTGGCATCTCCCAACTGCGCCCGATCCGCCAACCGGCAAAGAATTCATCGCCATGGCCGCGAAGGCATTCGGGATGGCTCCCAAATACCGCGTATTGAGCCGGCCGGTGCTTCGGGTGGCCGGGTGGTTCAATCCTCTCGTCGGCGAGTCATACGAGATGCTCTATCAGAGCGATTCCGCCTACCTGTTCGACTCGACCAAGTTCGCGAAAGAATTCGGTTTTGCGGGAACTCCCTACGCGGAAGGAATCCGAATCGCTGTCGATTCCTACAAGCGGAAGGCGGGCCGTCCTGCCCAAGAGTAATCTGCCCCGCGGTGTCCCGTCTTGAACTGGTCGCGCTCTCGGTAGGTCTGGTCTGTCAGGCGGACCTGAAGGTCCGCCTCTACGTCTGGGCGCTACGTCTGGTCGCTTGCGTCAGCCGCGCCGAAGCGCCGCCAGCACTCGCGCCGGCGTCATCGGCTGCTCGCGCAGCCGCACGCCGGTCGCGTCGAAGAACGCGTTGGCGATCGCGGCCGCCGCGGCCGCGATCACCTCTTCGCCGACGCCGGTCGACGGCTGATCCTGCCGCTTGACGATGACCGGGAAGACTTCAGGCGCTTCGCTGCAGCGGAGAATCGGATAGCTGACCCAGTCCACGCTCGTGACGTTCGTGCGCGAGAAGGTGACCTCTTCCTTCAGCATCCGGCTGGCCGCCTGGACCAGCATGCCGCCGATCTGGTTTTCGACGAAGCCGGGGTTCACGATCTGGCCGGCTTCGAGCGCGCCGTACATCCGCCTGGCAACGATCACGCCGGTGTTCCGGTCGACCTCGATCTCCGCCACGGCGGCGCCGTAGGACGACAGGTGCGTTCCGACCGCGATGCCGCGTCCTCTCACGACACGCGCCTTCGAGAGAGCCCCCGCCGCCTTTCTCGGGCTCCACTTCGCCGCCTCGGCGGCCGCGTTCAGCACCGCCAGCCAGCGATCGCCGTTCATGTTCTGCCGCCGGAACAGGTACGGATCCATGTCGGCGAGGTACGCCAGTTCGTCGATGACCTGCTCCGCGCCAAAGGCAATGGCGAGGTCCAGCGGCGACCGCAGCGGCGCTCCCTTGAAGTAGCCGTGCAGGCCGGGGACGCGGTGATTCACGATGCGCCAGTGCGGCAGCGCATACATCTCGCCGGTATTGGTCGGGGTGAGCGACTGCGCGCGGCCATCCTGCCCCTCGCTCGCCGGCCGTCCCGCCGCCAGCTGCGCGGTCGTTTCCGTCACGCTCCACGTGTGCTGCCACCCGTGATACTCGTAGGCGACGAGCTTGCCGGCGGCATCGGCGGCGATTTTCACGTCGGCCGTGTGCGCCGGTCCGAAGTTGTCCCACCCGTGCTCGTCCCACCGCATGAACTGCACGCGCACCGGAGCGCCGGCCTCCTGCGACATCACCGCCGCCGCCTGCGCCACATCGTCGTAGCAGCTGCGGCCGAAGGTGCCGGAGCCCTCGTAGTAGCGGACCGTGATGTTTCCCTCGGGCACCTGCAGGACCTCGGCGATCTTGCCGCGCGTCGCATACGGGCCCTGCGTCGAGCACATGACGAGCGCCGAATCGGCCTTGACGTCGGCGATGGCGCAGTTCGGTCCGAAACCCGCGTGAATCTGGTAGGGCGAGTCGAACCGGTGCGACACGACGTGGCGCGCGCCCGCGAACGCGCCATCGACGCCGCCGCGATCCATCACGACCGAGTCGATCGTCTTCGCGGCGCGCATCCGCTCGAAGAGCGCCGCCGGCGTGGCGGGCAACGACTCCGGCAGGTCCCACGTCACGCGCAGCCGCTGGGCGGCGCGAACCGCATCCCACTCCTCGCGCGCCACCACCCCCACGAAGTCGCGTCGCCGCACCACGCGCGCGCCAGGAATGTCGCTGATTGAACCGGCGTCCAGGCTCACGACGCGGGCGCCGTCTCCATACGCGCCCTGACCGCGTGGGCGCACCACGCGGCCGTGCAGCATGCCCGGCACGCGGACGTGCTGCATGTAGACGTACTTGCCGCTCGCCTTGGCGGGCATGTCGTTGCGCGGCACGCTCGCGCCCACGATCCTGTGATTGCGGTAATCCTTGACGGGCGCCTTGCCGGTATAGGGCACGTCGAATCGACGGTCGCCGATCAACGCACCATAGGTGACCGACTGCGCGGGATTGCCGGCGACCGACACCACTCCGCGGCTGACGGTCAGGCGCTCGACCGGCGCGCCGAGCCGCTCCGAGGCGCGGGCCAGGAGTGCCTGCCGTGCATCCGCCGCCGCGAGCCGGATTCGCGGTCCGCCTCGATTGATCGACGCGCTGGCGTTGGTTCCCCCCTGGTTCGGCGACTTGCCGGTCTCGACACGAGCCGTCGAGACCTGTGACATGTCGAGGTCGAGCTCTTCGGCAGCGATCTGCAACAACGCCGTCGAATTCCCCTGACCGAGCTCGACGTAGCCGAGGAAGACCGTCGCCGTGTTGTCGGCGTGAATGGCGATCCAGGTATCGAGCTGCTCCGGATCCGGGGTGAACGGACCCGCAATCGCGCCCCCGGGCGGCTGCTGCGCGTCCACGCGCGGCGCGAAGGTGAGGCCGACGAGCAGCGCGCCGCCCGCCTTGAGGAAGTCGCGCCTGGGAAATATCGTGGCGGAGAAGTCGCCGCTCATCGTCCGCCTCCCAGCATCGCGCGCGAGGCGCGCTGGATCGCTTTGATCATGCGCGGATACGTGCCGCACCGGCACAGGTGGCCGTTCATCGCCGTCCGAATCTGTTCGACCGTCGGCTGGGAGTTCCTGGACAGCAGCTCCGCCCCTTTGACGATCTGGCCGTTGTAGCAGTAGCCGCACTGCAGCGCCTGTTCATCGATCACGGCCTGCTGCAAGGGATGCAGCTCGGGCGCGCTCGCGAGCCGCTTCTCTCGCGCGTACCAGGCGGGCAGGCCCTCGAGCGTCGTCACCGATTTGCCGGCGACGGCCGAGAGCGGCGTGACGCACGACCGTATCTCGACGCCGTCGAGGAGCACCGAGCACGAGCCGCATTGCGCCAGCCCGCACCCGAATCGCGGTCCCTGCAGCTCGAGATTGTTCGAGAGGACGTACAGCAGCGGCGTGTCAGGCGCCGCATCGACGGTCTGCACGCGCTGATTGACGGTGAGTGTCGTAGCCACAGCAGCCCTCCGCCGTCACCTGTGGCGCGAGCCTTGTCAGGCGCGCCACAGAGACTGAAATCCGCGCTAGCGTTCCGGGGCCGAGGCGCTGGGAAGGTTGTACTTCTTCGAGCGGGCGTTGAGCTCGTCCACCTGCTCGACCTTCTCCGTGGTCTCGCGGCCCAGGGCCCCCTTCTGCGCCTCGGTCATCCGGCCCGTGGTCTTCAATTCGACCAGCGCCTTGTCGATGGCGCCGAGCGCAATGTTGACCATGCTCGCCGACTGGCCGACCGCGATGCGCGCCGCCTTCATCGAGGCGGCCGTGGCCGGCAGGTTCGCGCTGCCGATCACCGCCATCAGCGGCTTCTTGATCATGCCGGCCGCGCGCACGTAGTCCTGCGCCGTCGGCAACCCAATCCACACGGCGTCCGCACCGGCTTCGGCATAGGCCGCCGCGCGATCCAGCATCTCCGTGTAGGAGTTGTTCGGCGTCGGAGCGAGGCATCTCGCGATGAGGACCATGTCCGTGCGCGCGTCCGCGGCGGCGTGGATGTTGTCGATCATCCGCGCCTTCGGAAAGACGCCCGGCACGTTGTAGGCGGTGGCGCGATTGAGCGGCATCCGGTCGTCGAACGCCGCGCAGCCGATGCCGGCTCGTTCAGCGTCCTTCGCAAAGCGGTAGACGTTCAGCGGCGTGGCGCCGAAGTCGTCCACGTCCGCGAGTATCGGGATGTCCACGTTCGAGGCGATGACGCCGTTATAGGCGATGATCTCGGACACCGTGACAACCGCCTGATCCGGCAGGGCGACCAGTTCCTGGTTGGGGGCGCTGCTGCCGACGAACGCGGCCTTGAACCCGTGCACCTGGATGAGGCGAGCCGTCAGGACATCGTAGGCGCCGGGGCAGATCAGCGGCTCCGGCCCGTTCATCAACGCGCGAAAGCGTGCGCCCATCGAGCCCGTCCCCGGTCGCGCCTGCGGCGCCGGCCGCGCCTGCGGTTCGGGGATGGCGCCAGCCAGCGGATCGGCAGCGGCGATGAAGCCCGACGCAGCCAGGCCGGCAACCTGCACAAACTCGCGTCTGTTCGTTTTTCTAGGCATAGTCGCTCCTCGAAACGTGTCGACCCACGCGCGATCGGCGCGCTAACGGAAAAACTCGACCTTCGCCTCGCGGAAGAACACCGGGTTGGGCGGCGCGAGCGAAATCGGCCCGTTGATGCCGAGGATGGCCACCTGGAACTTGTCGCCGGGCTTCACCTGCTCGGCGAGCACGACTCGGTTCGGCATGTTGAAGCCCTGGATCGTTGCCGGACTCGGTCTTCCGACGCGGCGCGGCATCTGCCCGTTCACCCACGCTTCGGCGTAATCGTCGATGGTGAAGGTGAGGACCGCCATCGCCCCCGCCGTGTCGAACTCGCCGATCTTCGCCGGGACCGTCAGGCTCGTGCGAAACCACGTCATGAACAGATGGCCGCCGCCGCGCCGTTCGAGCAACCCTTTCGGCTCGATCGCCGGCCACGATGAATCGTCGAATCCCTCGTCACCTGCCTTCGGCGTGATGTCGTAGGAGGTCTTCCACGCCGGTCCGGCATTCGGCATCGCCGGCGCCTCGACGATCTTCACGTCCATGTTCTTCCATTGGGCCTTGAAGGCGCCCATCCCTTCGGGCGTCGCCAGGTTGACGACGTAAGCCGGAGGAGTCGCCGGAGCGATGGCCGGAAGAGGCGTGGACGCGGACGCCGGAGGCGCCTGCGCGATCGAGACCGACGAGATCGTCAGCGACAGCGCGGCCATCGCGCCGCACGTCACCAGGATGCCGAGGCTTCTCGTGCGCATCGTTCCTCCTCTAGGCGCGCGTCGGCACCCACGGATCGTCGGTCCAGCCGGGACCGTGGCGCGCCACTTCGACGTCGATGAGATAGGGCTTGCCGTCGGCCATCTTCCTTCGCGCGCGACCGAGCGCCGCCTTCAGGTCGGCCGGTGTTTTCACCCGCTCGCCGTCCACGCCGAAACCGCGGGCGATCGCGGACATGTCCATGTCGGGCTTCCCGAGGTAGTCGTGCACGAACCTGCGCGCGTCGATTGAACGGCCGCCGCCACCGAGGTTGGCAATCGCGCGATTGTGCGGGCCGCTGTACGCGTGATTGTTGTAGACGATGGTCAGGACCGGCAGCTCCAGGCGCGCCATGTTCCAGAGCGCCGTCGGGCCGAAGAGGAACGATCCGTCGCCGGTCAGGCAGATCACCTGCTTGCCCGGCCGCGCCAGCTGCACGCCGGCGGCGGTGCCGACACCGGAGCCGAGATGCGCGCCGTAGTAAAAGAACAGCTCGCGGCCGCCGCGCGGGTCGAACTCCCAGCTGTGCGCGACCTCCAGCGAGCCGCCCTCGTTGATCACGATCGCGTCCCTGTCGGCCCACTGCGCAAGCTCGTACGTCACGCGATCCGCCTCGAGCGGGCTGGCGTCCCACAACGGATTCTTCGAGACCAGCGCGCGCATCTGCCGCGCCTTGGCGCCGAACGCCCGCACCTCGTCGAGCCGCTGCGCGACGCGCGACTTGATCGCCGGCGTCATCAGGTCGTTCACCGCCGCCAGCAGATCCTCGGTCCCGTACGCCACATCGGCAACCAGTGGCGCCGCCGTCGTCAGCACGTTGCCCATGCTCGCGCCGTCGTTGCGCATGTCGATGAAGGGCGTCTTGCGCGGCACGGTCAGCGCGGCTGAGTTGTGCTGCAGCTTGTTGCCGATGTTGATGACGACATCGGGGGCGCCGCCGGGATACGGCAGCGTCTCGATGCGGCCCGCGGGGATATTGCCGATCCACAGCGGATGCTGCTGCGGGAAGTTCGTGTACACGCTGCGCGCCTGCGTCACCGGGATCGCGAGGAGCTCCGCCAGCTGCACGACCTTGTCGAACGCCCTCGCCTTGTAGATTTCGTCGCCGACGATGAGCAGCGGCAGGCGCGATTCGACGAGGAGCTTGGCGGCGCGCTGCACTTCGACGGGGTTCGGCCGCACGCGCATGCGCGGGTCGACCTGCTCGTGCCGGATGATTTCGGCCGTGAACTTCTCTTCGGTGTAATCGGAGTTCCAGTTGGCGTAGGTCGGCCCGTAGGGCGGCGTCCACGCGACACGGAAGGCGCGGCGGATGGTGTCGGGAATCAGCTCCGGCCGGCGTGCCGTCCACGAGAGCTTCGTCATCGGCGCGGCGAGCTGTTCCTGCCCGGGGAGCTCCTCGAACCCGTCGCGGCCGGCGGCAATCGAGTCTTCGGTGCGGTACGCATAGAAGACGAGGGGCGTCTGCTCCTTCCACGCGTTGAACATCTGGCCGAGCGCGTTGGGCAACCCGACGGCGCCGGCCGACATGACGATCGCCGGCTGTCCCGAGGCCTTCACGTAGCCGGCCGCCATCGCGGCGCCCGGACCTTCGTGCGGCGTCAGGATGTACTGGAGCTGCGGCCGATCCAGCAGCGCGTCGTAGAAGTGCGCGTCCTCGCTCGCCGAGTTGCCGAACACGTATTTGACGCCGGAGGCGATGAGCTGCTCGGCGAAGGCCTCGCCACCCGTGCCCTGAAACAGCTTGATGGATTCGGGCGAGACCGGTGGCGCGCCAGGTGTCTGGGCGATCGCCGTCACCGAGTCGAGGACCGCGTGCGCGGCCGTCGTCGTCACGCCGGCTGCGACGAGGCGGCGCACGAAGTCGCGCCGCGAGATCCCGTTGGACAACAGTTGCGCGACGAGATTTCTCATTGCGGTCCTCTGATGCGAGCGAGGTAGTCGGCCATGGCGCGGATGTCGTCCTCGGTCCAGAGCGCGCCGCGCCCGACCATCCGGTAGACGGTGCTCTCCCAGGCTTTGCGATCCTGCCGCAAGGCGGTCCACATGCTCATCTGGTGGCACTGCATGCACCGGCGGGTCAGCACGTCGCGGCCGGGCAAGTCCGGAAGACCCGCGACCTGCGCGGGACGCGCGGCGGGCGCCGCCGCATTGGGTCCGAAGTGCTGACCGAGATAGGCGGCGATCGTCGCGGCATCCGCGTTCGTGATCACCGCGCCGCGCTCGACCATCGTCTTCACGATCGCGCTCCACTCGTCCGCCGTCCCGCGCTTGCTCAGCGCGACGTTGAGCGCGTGGCAGTTGGCGCACTGCATGGTGACCTGCGCGCGCCCGGGACCGTCGGGCAGCGGGGGCGTCGCCGCGGGTGCCTGCGCCTGGAGTGACAGCGATGCGGCCGAGAGGGCTATGCCAGCGAGAACCGCGGCGCCGCGGGTGGGCGGAAACATGTGCGAAGCCTACAACAGTTCGTCCGCACCTGCATGGTCACTTCTCGCGCCGTTCGAGCGCGCCGCGCAGCTTGTCGGCCAGCGATCCGAACCGCTCCGCCGGGGCGTCCTGGTGTTCGGTGTCTTCCGCATTCCCGGCCCGCGCCGAACCTTCCGGGACCAGCGCGACGCCGATCCGCTTCTTCTCGAGGTCGATGCTCGCAATCTCGAACGCCCCGGTCATGCCCGGGGTCAGCTCCATCGACGATTTCCCGGCTCGTCCCGCCGGACCGAACGTCGAGATGTGCGCCAAGGCCTCGACGCCGGGCTCGAGCTCGACGAACGCGCCGAACTGCGCGATGCGCGTGACGCGGCCGGTCCGCACCTGCCCGACCTGGTACGTGGTCCCGACGTTCGACCACGGATCGGCGGTGAGCTGCTTCAACCCGAGGGAGATCTTTTCCCTGCTCTCGTCGACCTGCAGGACCTTGACGGTGATCTGATCGCCGGCCTTGACGACCTGCGAGGTGTCGGACACGCGCGCCCACCCCATCTCCGACACGTGCAGCAGCCCCTGCACACCGCCGCCGAGATCGACGAAGGCGCCGAACTCGCGCACCGACGTCACGCGTCCGGTCAGGACCGCACCCGCGACGATCGAGCGCCGGATCTCGGCGGCCTGTGCGCGCTGCTCCTCCTCGAGCAGCGCCCGCCGCGAGACGATGAGATTGCGGCCGCCTTCCTTGTACTCGACGATGCGGAACTGGTAGACGCGTCCTTCGTGGGCGGCCGCGTCCGAGCGGATGGTGTCGATCTGCGAGAGCGGGCAGAACGCGCGCTGACGCGCGATGCGCACTTCGTAGCCGCCCTTCACCGCGCGCTCGACCTTTCCTTCCACCGGCAGGCCCGACTGGAAGGCGTCTTCGAGCTGCCGCAGCGAGGCGGCCCCGAGCGCGAGCTTCCGTGAGAGGGTCAGCCCCCCGGCGGTCGAGACGACGACAGCCTGGATGCGGTCGCCGACGGCGACCTCGACATGGCCCTCGGCGTCCTTCAGCTCTTCGAGCGCGATGGCGGCCTCGCCCTTGCCGCCGACATCGACAAAGGCCACTTCCGGACCAATCGCGACGATCGTGCCGTCGATGGTCTGACCCTTCTCGATGCGCTTCGCCTTGACCGACGCCTCGAACATCGCGGCGAAGTCTTCAGTCGGTTCATCGATGGCCATCAGCGGATCATATGCCGCGCGGCAGGAGGCGCAGCCGCGCAGTCCACTGTCGCGCGCGGGACCTCTTCAGCGCTCGGCGGCATGTTCGCGCGCTGTGGGCATTTGCGCTCGGCGCCCTGTTCCCTCGCGGCTCCAGGCTCGACGCCGTGGAAAACCGCTGGCGCCGGCTCGTCGACCTGCCTCGTGAGCGACGATGCAGCTTTCGATGCCCGACGGACTCGATCTCTACAGCCGGCGCCGCGGTTTACCGTCTATCGCCGATCACGGCGCTCGCAGTCGCCGCTCGTGAACAAGCCGCCGAGCGCTGAGAATGCCCGACGACGCGCCACCGCGTCGCGGGGCGTTTCCTGGAACGTCTAGCGGGTCGCCCGGCTCGCCTGCAGGATCGGTCTCAGCGCGTCGTTCCAGATCTTGTAGCCGGCCGGCGTCATGTGCAGGCCGTCCTCGACGAGCAGTTCTTTCCTGGGCTTGCCGTCCGGCCCGAGCATCTGCGGCACGATGTCCACGAACGTCAGGTGCGGGTGCGAGGCGCAGTACTCCCGCACGAGCGCGTTGGCGCCCTTGATCTGCTCGATCCAGGGGAACCGCCGGATGCTCGGCTTGATCGAGATGAAGACGATCTCCGTCTCGGGCAGCGCCGCGTGCACCTTTCGCTCGAACGCCGTGAAGTCACCCGCGATCTGCGCGGGCGTGTGATTGGCCTCGACGTCGTTGTCGCCGGCGTAGAACACCACCATCCGCGGCTTGTAGGGAATCACGATGCGGTCCGCATATCGCGTCGAGTCGGCCGCGAGGGATCCGCCGAATCCGCGATTGATCGCCTGCTTCCCCAGCTCCGGAAACGACTCTGGCAGGTTCCACCGCACGATGCTCGAGGCGCCGATGAAGACGATGGCGTTCTGCGGAGGAGGCGTGACCTTGTCGGCCTCCTCGAATTTCCTGATCGCCGGCTCCCACCGATCCGCCTGGCCGACCGTCGCCTGGGCGGCCATCCGCGAGGCGGGCACGAGGAGCAGCGCCAGGACCCCGAGGACGAAGAGCCACGTGACGCAAACGCGGGTACGGCGATCGACAAGGTCTGTCATAAGGTCCTCGAATCAGCAGCCAGGGGAGGGCGGGACGCATTATCGCTCATTCCACGTGCTACCATCCGCACGGTTTCAGGCGGTCCCGACTCTCTGCAACGACGTCACGCGTGTTTCACGGAGGACGATCATGCAGGACCCAGAGGGGGCATCGCGGCGGCCCGTACTCGGACGACGAGATTTTCTGCAGACAGCAGCGGCAGCAGGCGCCGGCGCGGGGCTGGGCGCGCTGACGACGCTGCAGCCTGCCGACTCGGCGGCGCAAACGCCGCTGCAGCCGTGGTGGAACGCGCGGCCGGCGAACGCCAATGCCAATCGCCCGGTCGCCATCGACCTGCACGCGCACTGGGTGCCGCCGTCCTACGCCAAGGCGATGGCCGACCTCGGGAAGCCGCTCGGCAACCCGTTCCCGCTGGAGCTCGACATCGATCAGCGCCGCAAGTGGATGGACGAGCACGGCGTGCAGATGCACGTCCTCACCTTGAACGGCGGCATGCCGTGGCAAATCGTCACCCCGCAGGAGGGCGAGCGCCTCGCGCAGATCGTCAATGACGCGGGCGTCGAGGCGCACGCGGCGTTTCCCGACCGCTTCATCGCCTCGATCGAGCTGCCGATTCGCGACGCCGACGCGGCGTTGAAGGAGTTGAACCGCGTGGCGGGCAAGCCCGGCCTGCGCGCCGTGCACCTGCCGGACTCCATCGACAACCGTGACTACCTGTTCCAGCCGGAGTTCGCGCCGCTGCTGGCGCGCATCGAGGCGCTCGGCTACCCGATCCTCTTCCACAACCTGAACTCGGACCTGTTCGGGCGGAGGGCGGCCGACGCGGGTCTCGACAACACGTTCGCGCACGCGGTCCTCGCGGCCAAGTTCATCAGCACCGGCACGCTGGACAGGTTCCCACGGCTCGAGGTCGTGCTGCCGCATGCCGGCGGTGCGTTTCCCTTCGTCGCCGGGCGGCTCGAGCACTTCATGGACCACATGGGAGGCGAGCGGCCGAAACCGCAGCGTCCGTACAAGACCTACGTGCGGCGCTTCCATTACGACTACCTCACCTATCACCCGGAGGGGCTCCGCTTTCTCCTCGATCTCGTCGGCTCCGACCGCATCGTCGTCGGCACCGACAGCTTCAACGCGCGGGACATCGAGTACCCCAGCGCCGTGGTCGATCAGTTCAAGCTGCCGGCCACGGATCGCGATCGCATCCTGAAGGGCAACGCGATTCGGCTCTTTCATCTGTAGGAACCTCGGTCAGGAGGACGCTATGCTTCGGACGTTCCAGCTCCTCGTGCTCCTCCTCGCGCTGGGTCTCGCGGCCACGGCCGCGGCCCAGGGCGAACGCGGCGTCATCACCGGCATCGTCGCGGATGCGCAGGGCGGGGTCCTGCCGGGCGTGTCCGTCTCCGTCCGCAACGTCGACACCGGCTTCACCCAGGCGGACGTGACCGGCAACGACGGTCAGTACCGCTTCGGCGCGCTGCCGCTCGGCCGCTACGAGCTGAAAGCGGAGCTCGTCGGCTTCACGACCGCCACCGTCACCGACCTCGCGATCACGATCAATCGCGAGCTGAAACAGGACGTCACCATGGGGCTGACGACGCTCCAGGAGTCGGTGACCGTCACGGGACAGGCGCCGGTCGTCGAGGTCACCAAGAGCGAAGTGGCGGCCGTCATCACGCAGCAGCAGATTGAGATGCTGCCGGTGGCGAACCGCGCGGCGGTGACCCTCGCCCTCCTGCTGCCCGGCACGAGCCAGGACGGCACGCGCCCGCGGCGCAGCAACGCGCAGGTCGGCGCCGGCACGCTGCAGTTCACGAGCAACAGCCTCGCGGACGGCACGATGAACATGTCGACCAAGGCCGGCGAGCCGCGGCAGGACTTCCCGCAGGCCGCCATCCAGGAATTCAAGGTGTTCACCAGCCAGCCGCCCGCCGAGTACGGCGGCCGCGCCGGCGGCGTCATCAACGTCGTCACCAAGAGCGGCACCAACACGTTCGCCGGTGAAGGCTACGAATTCTTCCGCAACAAGCACATGAACAAGGTCGACAAGTTCACGGCGGCGGCGGTCAAGGCCGGCACCGGGAGCGACCGCTACAACCGGAACCAGTTCGGCGCCGCGCTCGGCGGGCCCATCGTCCTGAACCGTGTCCACTTCTTCGTCGCCACCGAGTTCACGCAGGAAGACATCAGCTACGTGGTCAACACCGGACGTCCGCAGTTCTACGGGGCGTTTGAAGGCGTCTTCGACGCCGGCCTTCCCAACAAGGAGTTCTTCGGCCGGACCGACGCGCAGCTGACGTCCAAGCAGAGCGGATTCGTCCGCTGGGCGTGGCAGAGGGCGGAATTCTTCTGCGAAGGGTGCGGCGGGCGAATGGCCAACCAGGGCAACACGCTGATCCCGCGCGACGCGCTCGTCGTCGGGCACACGTGGGTGCTCGGGCCGCGTTTCCTGAACGAGATCCGCGGCAACGTCGCGAAGCAGATCATGTATCAGGCGCCGAGCGGGGCTCCGTACTACAAGACTCTTGATTTCGCGCCGGAGCGGTTCGCCGGCACGAGCGCGGTCTACAACTTCCCGAGCTTCTCGTACGGCAACGACACCGTGTTCATCACCGGGCAGAAGATCCGCGAGATCCGCGACGACTTCTCGATCTCGGCCTCGTCGCACAACATCAAGTTCGGCGCCGACGTCCAGAGCACCACGCTCGACGAGGACGCCCAGGGCAATCCGAGCGGCACGTGGAACTTCGTCAACGATCAGTTCTTCGATCCGACGAGCAGTGCGACGCTGGCCACGCTGCGCGGCCCCATCAACACCTTTACCGCGTCATTCCCTGGTCTCGTCAGGAGACAACCGCATCACTACTACCAGTTCTACGCGCAGGACGAGTGGAAGGCGGGCGGCGGGCTGACGCTGAATCTCGGCCTCCGCTACGAGCGCGACACGCTGATCTGGAACGAGAACCGGCTCAACGACGGGTCGTTCTACCCGCGCATCCTGCCGCTCGTGAACTTCCAGGACCGCGGCGACGACAACAACGTGTCGCCGCGTCTCGGCCTGGCGTGGGACGTGCGCAACGACGGCAAAACGGTGGTGCGCGCCGGCTACGGGCGCCTGTTCAACACGATCATGAACGGCACGCCGGGCGCCGAGGAGACGACGCTGCGGCAGACGAGCATCAGCATCAGCAACCCGGTCTACCCCGATCCGTACGGCGGCCGCTCTCCGGCGTCGTTTGCCTCGACTGCCCCGCCGAACATCAACATCGTCGACGACAACATGGTGAACCCGTGGGCCGACACAGTGAGCGTCGGCGCGTCGCGGCAGCTCGGCGGCGACATGGCGATCAACGCCGACTTCGTCAACACGAAGTCGAACGCGTTCAACGCCAGCGTGCAGATCAACACGCCGCTCAACGGCGTGCGGCCCCGTCCCGAGTGGGGGCGCATCAACCAGGTGCAGTCAGTCGGCTGGCAGAAGTACCGCGCGCTGCTCGTGCGGCTCGAGAAGCGGCTGTCGAGCCGCTACCAGTACACGGTGTCGTACACGCTGCAGAAGGTGGAGGACAACTCGTTCGGCGCGACGTCGACCGGGACGATCACCGACTTCTACCACCCGGAGTACGACGCCGGCTACGGCAACGCCGACCGCCGCCACGCGGCGGTGGCCAGCGGCGCCTACCTGCTGCCGGGAGACGTGACGCTCGGCATGGTGTGGACGCTGCGCACCTCGGCGCCCTTCAGCGCGAGGGCCGGCGTGGATCTCAACGCCGACGGCGCCAACACCGATTACGTGCCCGGCACGCACAAGGGCCAGGGCAACCGCGATCTCGACATCGGGCTGGTGAACGCGTGGCGCGCGTCGCGGGGGCTCGGGCCGATCAACCCGGCGCAGATCGATCAGAACGACTACAACCGCGTGGACGCCCGCATCAGCAAGGCGTTCGCGCTGAGCGGCAGGCGCCGGCTCGAGGGGATCTTCCAGATCTTCAACCTGTTCGGGCGCGACAACCTCGGAGGGATCGGCAGCAGCTTCCAGAGCAATGCGCTGTCGGATTCGTTCGGTCAGCTGCCGACCGCGCAGAACCGGCAGCAGGCTGAAATCGCCGTCCGGCTGATCTTCTAGGGGGCAGGTGGCAGGTGGCGGGTGGCAGGAGGCGCCCCTGCCCTCTGCCACCTTACGGCGTGCCGCAGTTGAAGTTGGCGGCGTCGAACGGATCGCCGCTTCCGCTGTAGCGCGGGAGCAGGGGATACGCGCAGACCGGGCGCGAGAAGGGGACGAACCCCGCCTTGGTGGCGATCATCGCGCCGGGAGCGGTGCCCTGCTCGACCCAGCGCTCCATCGCGGTGAGCGTGTCGAACAGATCCGGCCCGGGGCCTCCACCGCAGTGCAGCACGCCGGGAGCGAGGAACAGGCGGACGCTGTCCTTCGCCGCCGGTACCTTCTGGCGCACCTCGTCGAAGTACTCGATCGTCGAGAGCGGGCTCGGACCGGGGTCGTTGAACCCGTGCCACAGCAGGAGCTTGCCGCCGCGATTGACGAAGGCGGAGATATCGGGGTTCTGCTGGTGCACTTCGGCAGCCGGCCCGCTGGAGAGCGCCTTCATGTCGCGCTCGGGGTCGAAGGTCATGATGTCGTACGCGGGATCGCCCTTCACGATGTACGACATGAACGGGGCGCCGAGCACCGCGTTGAGCCCGCGCGGCTGCTCTTTCGTCCCGATCATCCGCGCGACCCAGTCGCTCTCGCCGCCGCGCATCAGCGGCATCGCGGCGAACTTCCCGTCCTTCGTCTTCACCCCCGCGTAGACGCGGCGCACCGTCTCGACCTGCGCCTGCGTCAGGCAATCGGCGCCCGCCGCGCCCTTGCAGGCCAGCTCGCCCGGGTCCCACGTGCACGACCGCGGATCGGTGATGATGCCGTCGGCGATGCCGTCTTTCCCGTCGCACGCGGCGAGCACGGCCTTCTGGATGAGCGGCACGTGCTCCGGAAGCAGGTTGCTGCCCGGCGTCTTGTGAAACGCCTGCACCCGCAGGATCGCATTCGAATAGACGAGCGGCGTGTAGACGGGCGCGCCCGCGATGACGCCGTCGTAATCCGCCGGATACCGCTGGACCTCCGCGAGCCCCTGCCGGCCGCCGGTCGAGCATCCCTGCCAGTACGCGTGCTGCGGCGCGCGGCCGTAGAAGCTGGTCACCAGCTTCTTGCCCACGTCGGTCGCGACGTGCGTCGCGCGATGGCCGAAGTCGATGATCCCTTCGACGTTGGGCTGCCCCGGCGCCTTGATCGTAAAAGCCGGGTCGAGGGCGCCGCTGCTCTCGTGGCCGAGGTCGTTCTGAATCACGGCGTAGCCGCGCGCGAGGCCGGCCGCCGCGGCCGCGACCGTCACGTTACCCGCGAAGCCGCCGCCGCCGATGCCGAGCACCTTGCCGTTCCAGTTCATCGGCAGGCGGTACACCGCACCGATGTGCGAACCAGGGACCGGTGAAATGGTCGCCTGCACTTCGCAGAACGCCGGGACGCTCGGCCCACGCCGCTGCGCCGGGGCAGCCGGCACCGGCTTCGCCGACACGATGGTCGTCCCCGGCAGCGATTTCGCGAGGTTGGGAACATTGGCACACGCGTCCTGCGCCGCGGCGAGACCGGGCGTGAACAGGGTGAGTACCGTCGAGCACAGGATGAGCGTGCGCATGGTGATTACCACCGATTCATGGCTTGCCGGTGCATCGACTCGGGCGGCAGCTCGGCGAGCTCGATGCGGATGCCGTTCGGGTCGGTGATGTTGTTGAGGATCGCTTTCGTGTCGCTGGTGCGAATCTCGCCGACGTTCACGCCGCGCGCCTTGAACATCTCGGTCGCGGCCTTCATGTTCTCGACGTGGATGCCGACGTGGTTGATGGCCGCGGGACGGCCCGGGCCCGGCTGGATCTCGAAGAAGGTGTTCTTGCTGATCTGCACGTAGACGAGGCGCGCCTGTCCCTTCTCGTCGTTCACGCGGAACGCCTCGGGGAAGCCCATGGTCTTGGTGTAGAACGCGACCGCTTCGTCGAGGTTCGGTACGTTCATCCCGATGTGATTCAGCTGGACGAGTCCCTTGTTCGGGCTCTTCGAGCTCTGGGCCGCGACCGTGGTGAGGGCCACGCCCACGAGCAGCCCGGTGACGAACAACATGCAAGCACGCATCGCAGTTCCTTTCAGGCGCGCCGGAGGCGCCAAGTAATCAGGGCGTCGATTCCAGACCGAACGCGAGCAGCACGTTGCCCGGTCGACCGCCGAACCCGCCATATCCCGAATTGACGTACACCATGCCACCCGCCACCACCGGGCCGGGACCGATGAGCGACGCCCCTTTCGCCGGCACGCCGTTGATGGACCCGAATTCCCGGTTGGTATCGTACTGCCAGAGGAGCTTCCCGTCAGTGGTCGAATACGCCCGCAGCGCGCCGTCGTTGGAGCCCGAGAGGATCGCGCCGGGGATGACGGTGATTGCCGCGGACTGCGCGGCATTGCACCCGGTGCCGCTGCCGCACACCGGACTGGCGGGGGCCGCGAACCAGGCACGCCGGCCCGTCGCAATGTCCACCGCGTGCAGCCCGCCGGGCTCGGGTTGCTGGATGTCGGAGACGGCGAAGTAGGCGAGACCGCCGTCAACGGCGCCGCCCCATTCCATGCCGCCGAGCGTCCCGCCCTTACCGGCGCGGTACTGCCAGAGCACCTCACCCTTGCGATCGGGATCCATCGCGTAGCCAACGCCCGACTTCTGACCGATGACGATGACGTCGCGCCCGTTGACGCGCGCGAGCATCGGCGGGCTGCCGAAATCGACGTCGGGCCCGGGCGCCTCCGGGCAGTTCGGATTGCCCGAGCTGCAGCCCGTGACGTACACGTCGTTCGGCGTGACCTGCCGCATCCAGCGAATCGATCCGGTTTCGAGATCGAGCGCGACGACCGCGTCGCTCGACGCCTGCGCCGGCGCGCTGTAGGTGTTGCCCGTGCCGACGTAGACGAGGCGCCGGTTCGCGTCGATCGTCGGTGCGGACCAGATGCCCGATCCCGACGGCCCCCAGAGCGGCACGCCCGCGGAGCTCGTGCCCCGGCGCTTCGCGGCGTCGCGGATCATGTAGGTCTTCCAGATCACTCGACCGGTCGAGGCGTCGAGCGCGCTCACGCTGCCGCGGAACGTGCAGCACGGATACTGCGGGTCGGCGCCCTGCGCTTCCTCGTACGAGGAGAGCGGCACGTAGAGCCGGCCGTCGTGGAACGTCGGCGAACCGGTGATGCGCGCGAACGGATGGTCGTCGACCTTGCGCATCCAGACCAGCGCGCCCGTGTTAGCGTTGAGCGCGTAGGCATTGGCGGCCGTGTCGCCGAAATAGACGAGCGCCGGCAACGAAGCCGTCGGCGGCGACACGACGACGGCGGTGCGCACGCCGCCGCTGGCGCTGAACGTCCAGTAGATGCAACCGCTCTGTGCGTTGAGCGCGTAGATGGTTCCGTTCTGGCTGCCGACGAACACGCGGCCCTCGGCGACCGTCGGCTGCGACCACGCCACCGAGGCGTCGGGAAATCCGAACGACCACTTCAACGCCAGCTTCGGCACATCGCTCGGTCGCAGGCCCGCCTGCTCCGCGGGCTGAAACCGTGTGTTGGTCGGCGAGGGACTCCATCCCGTCCAGTGCGGCATGATGCCGAGATCACGCACGGACCCGGTGCTCGGCGCCGCGGCGCAGCGTCCCTTGCCGGCGCCGGTCACGTCGCCGCCCATGCGCTTCCCTGTCAGGAACTCGGCGACGGCGCGCCGCTCCGCCCCACTCAGCCTCGAGCCCTGCGGCCGCATCGCGCCGGTCATGAGCGCTTCCACGATCGCCTCCGGCGCCCGCGAGCGCAGCGCGTCGACCGCCGGCGCGCGCGAATCGGCGGCGCCGTTATGGCAGCTCGAACAGCTCGCCGCGAACACCTGTGCGCCATCCGGCGCCTGGGCGAACGCCGACGACGCCGCCAGCACGACGAGCAGGACACCGACAGCCGTCATGAAACGGGGAGACATTGCAGCCATTCGCTATTTGAAGTCGCCGAGGTACTTGTGCGCGACGGTCAGGTCGCACTTCTCGTTCGAGTGCGGCATGTTGGGGCGGTATTGAAACTGGCCTGAAAACTCGACCGGCCGCGTGAGATAGACGGGATCTTCCAGCACGCCGGAGTAGATCAGGGCTTGTCCGCCGTCCGCGAGACGCAAACGCTCGGTCAAGCGCTTCCGGGCGCTGCCGGGCAATCCAGCCGTGGACAGACCGAGCGGATGTTCCTTGAAGTTGGTCGTCTCCGCGACGAGCGTGTCGCCTTCCCAATGTCCGACCGAGTGGCCGTGCGGGAAAGTCTGCGCCGCGGGCGGATGCGCGCGGCCGTCGAGGAAGATGGTCCGTACCGAATCCATCCAGTCGACATTCATCACGACGCGGTCGCGTTGCACCGTAATGGTGTCGGCGACCGCATAGAACATCAGGTTCGGCTCGCCGACCGGGATGCAATCCTTCTGCGGGGTGGCCTTGGGGTCGAAGCTGGCGACGGCCGCCTTGCCGGCGTCGGTCAGCGGCCAGTTTCTCGCGGCGGCACCGAAGGCGTTCATCTCGGTGAACGGCGGGAACCATGTCCCGGCAATCGTGGTCGCCCGCGCGCTCCCCGCAGAGTAGACGCTGCGCGACCCGATGAACAGCGGGAAGTACGCGCCATCCTGCTTCAAGAGATCCTTCCCCAGCATCAACGCATCGGGCCTGGCGCGCGCCGGGTTGCCGACGACGGTGACGGTGTCGCCGACGGCGATCGAGCTCCGGTTGAAGCCGAGCGGGTTCAGCACCGACGCCGCGCCCGCCTCGACCTCGAGCCGGCGGGTCGATCCATCGGGGTTTTTCACCTGCAGGATCAGGTAGACGTGCGGGTTCCTGAAACTGAATTCACTGACCGTCCCGGTCGCCCGGACTTCCTTCTGCGTGTCGAACGCGGCGGCGCTGTGGTGCGCCAGCGTCCGGGGCGCAAACGCCAGGACCATCGAACCGACGAGAACGAACGAGAGTCTGTGCATGCCGCCCTCGCGAACGGGCCGATCTCACGGTCGGCCCCTACGACCGGTGTGGGTTGTGCGGCGGATTTTCCCACCGAAGCATGGCAGGCGCAAGCATCCGCGCGAGGCGCTTTGAGCTACGATACCGCCTGTTTTTGGCCTCGTGGCATGGGTTCATGGGTTCATCGGGTTCATGAGGTCCATGGGGTTCGAGAACCCTTTGAACCTTTTGAACCCTTTGAACCCTATGAACCCCAGTAAGGGAGGAAGGTCATGCAGGCACGTCACGGGATTTCACGCCGGCACCTGCTCGAGATGGTTGGCGCGGCAGGCGCGCTCGCGTTCGCCGGGCCCCTCCGGAGCGCGCGGGCGCAGGGGGCGAAGCGGATCGAGCGCCTCGCGCCCGAGCTCGACGCCATCATCGACACGTCGCAAACGATTCACGAGCTGGCCACCGGCTTCGGCGGCGACGTCGGTCCTGCCGAGGGTCCCGTCTGGATGGCCGAAGGCCGTTACCTCCTCTTCAACGACATCCAGACCAGCCGGCGGATGAAGTTCACGCCGGGCCAGGGCGTCGTCGTCGCGCAGACGCCCACCAACGAAGCGAACGGGCTGACGCGCGATCTCCAGGGCCGTCTCGTCTCGGCCGAACACCTCACACGCCGCGTCACGCGCGAGGATGCCGACGGCAGCATCACCGTCGTCGCGAACAACTTCCAGGGCAAGCGGCTGCTGCGGCCGAACGACGTCATCGTCAAGTCGGACGGCAGCATCTATTTCACCGATCCGGGCGGGCCGCTCGCGCCCGATCAGTTCGACGTGACGATTGCCGGCGTGTACCGCGTCTCGGCGGACCTCGGCACCATCTCGCTCGTCGTCGACGACCTGATCGGTCCTAACGGGCTCGCCTTCTCGCCGGACGAGAGCATCCTCTACGTCAACGACGCGCGGCGGCGCATCGTGCGCGCGTACGACCTGCTGCCGAACGGAACCGTCGCGAAGCAAACCAGCCGTTTGTTCGCGGACATGGGGGGCGCGGAACCGGGCGTGCCCGACGGGATGAAGGTCGACACGGCCGGCAACGTCTACACCGGCGGCGCGGGCGGCCTCTACATCATGGACAAGACGGGCAAGAAGCTCGGGCGCATCGTCCACGGCCAGCCAGCGACCACCAACGTGGCGTTCGGCGGAGACGACTGGAAGACGTTGTACTTCACCACGAGGTCGTCGCTGAACATGGTCACGCTGAAGATCGCGGGTCTTCCGGTACCGGCCAGGAAGCGAACGTCGTGAGCGCGGCGTCGAACGTGTCGCGGCGCGATTTCCTCGCGACGGCGTCGGCCGCCGCGATGGGCGGATTGGCGCTCAGCCCCGCCGTCGCCACGGCGCAGGCGCGCGTCGATATCGAGAGCCTTCCGCCGTACGGAAATTCGACGCTTCCGCCGGGCGTCCGTTCGCGGCGCGTCGCCGGCGTCAACGGCCTCACGGTGCACATCCTGGAGGCCGGCTACGAAACGCCGGGGCGCAACGCGGTGCTGCTGCTGCACGGCTTTCCGGAGCTGGCCTACAGCTGGCGCAAGGTGATGGTGCCGCTGGCGTCCGCGGGCTACCACGTCATCGCTCCCGATCAACGGGGGTTCGGGCGCACCACCGGCTGGGACGATTCGTACGAGGCCGATCCCGATCAGTTCCGCATCCTCAACATGGTGCGCGATGCGATGGGGCTCGTCTACGCGCTCGGCCACCGCTCGGTGGCGATGGTGGCGGGACACGATGCGGGAGCGCCGGTCGCGTCGTGGGCGGCGTTGATCCGTCCCGACGTCTTTCGCTCGGTGACGATCCTGAGCTCGCCGTTCGAGGGGCCGCCCGCGCTTCCCTTCAACACGGCCAACGGCGCGGCGCAGCCGCCGCGCGCGCCGACCGACGACGAGCTCGACGCGGAGCTGGCGAAGCTGAATCCGCCGCGGAAGTACTACCAGAACTATCAGCGCACGCGCGCGGCCAACGACAACATGCTGCACGCGCCGCAGGGGCTGCACGCGTTCTTCCGCGCCTACTACCACTACAAGAGCGCCGACTGGAAAGGGAACAAGCCGCATCCGTTGAAGGCGCGCACGGCCGCGGAGATGGCGCAGATCCCGACCTATTACGTGATGGAGCGCGACAAGGGAATGGCGGAGACCGTCGCGCCCTTCATGCCGTCCGCCGCCGAGATCGCGGCGTGCAAGTGGCTGACCGAGGCGGAGGTCGACGTCTACGCCACCGAATATGCCCGCACGCAATTCACCGGCGCGCTCCAGGGGTATCGCGTGCGCCGCGGCTCCGATCCGAAGAGCGTCGCCGAGATGCGGACGTTCTCGGGACGCGCGATCGACGTGCCCTCGATGTTCATCGGCGGCAGGAGCGACTGGGGCGTCTATCAGACGCCCGGCGCCGTGGACAGAATGCAGAGTACCGCCTGCTCGCACATGGTCGGCTTCCATCTCGTCGACGGCGCCGGACACTGGGTGCAGCAGGAGCAGCCCGAACAGGTGACGAGGCTGTTCGTCCAGTTTCTACGCGATCAGCGGGGGGCCGGCTAAAGCCGGCCCCTACGAGCCGGCCCCTGCGCCTCTTCTCCCCGAGGAACCGATGAACGCGATCTCGATCACCATTAACGGCAGGGTGCGCAAGGCGCAGGTCGAGCCGCGGCTCCTGCTGGTCCACTTCCTCCGCGAACAGCTGCACCTGACGGGCACGCACGTCGGCTGCGACACGAGCCAGTGCGGCGCCTGCACGGTCCTCGTGGACGGCCGAAGCGTCAAGTCGTGCACGCTTTTCGCGGTCCAGGCCGACGGCTCCGCCATCACGACCATCGAAGGGCTCGCGCGCGACGGCGAGCTGCACCCGTTACAGGAGGGCTTCTGGGAAGAGCACGGACTGCAGTGCGGCTTCTGCACGCCCGGCATGATCATGACGGCCGTCAACCTGCTGGCGGACAACGCGCGGCCGACCGAGCGCGAGATCCGCGACGGGATCGCCGGTAATTTCTGCCGCTGCACCGGCTATCAGCACATCGTCAACGCGATTCAGCACGCCGCGAACAAGAGCGGATCCGCGGCATCCGTCGGGGAGAAGTAGCCGATGGCGGTTTCTCCCGTCCTGCCGAAGCTCGTCGGCCAGCGCGTCAAGCGCCGCGAGGATCCACGCCTGATCCAGGGACGCGCGTCCTACGTGGACGACGTGAAGATTGCCGGCATGCAGCACCTCGCCTTCACGCGCAGCGAGGTGGCGCACGGCCGCATCCGCTCGATCGACACGCGCGCCGCGCAGGCGATGGACGGCGTCGAAGCGGTCTTTACCGGCGCGCAGATCGCGGAACTGGTCGGCCCCATGTCCCCCGGCACCCCGTTTCCCGCGCCCGTCCACCGCGCCGTCGCGGTGGACACGGTGCGATACGCCGGCGAGCCCGTGGCCGTCGTCGTGGCGAGTGACCGCTACGTCGCGCGTGATGCCGCGGACGCCATCGTCGTCGAGTACGACGTGCTCCCGGCGGTCGTCGATCCGGAGCGCGCGATGACCGGCAAGCCGGCGACCATCTACCCGGAGTTCCCGAACAACGTGGCGGTGGCGGACCTGCCGAGCGGCACCGGCGTCACGCTGGACGGGAAGGTGGACGACTCGGCCATCGACCGCGCGTTCGCGGCGGCCGACGTCGTCATCTCGCAGCGCATGGTCAACCACCGGCTCGTCCCGAACGCCATCGAGCCGCGCGGCGTCGTCGCGCATTACGAGCCGGGAAAAGGGTCGATGACGATCTGGTCGTCGACGCAGAACCCGCACATCCTGCGGAGCGCGATCGCGGCCGCCAACGGGCTCGGGCAGGACCAGGTGCGCGCCATCGCGCCCGAGGTCGGCGGCGGCTTCGGCGCGAAGATCAACATCTACGGCGAGGAGTTCGTCGCCGCGGCGATCTCGAAGCGGCTCGGCATTCCCGTCAAGTGGATCGAGGACCGGTCGGAAGCGTTCGTGGCGACGACGCACGGCCGGGATCTCATCGGCTACGTCGAGCTCGCCGCGCGGCGGGACGGGAAGGTGCTCGGGCTCCGCCTGCGGCTGATCGCGGACGTCGGTGCGTACAACATGATGTTCACCGCCGGCATCCCGACGCTGGCGGCGCTGATGGCGAACGCGACCTACGACATTCCCGCCATCCGTACGACGCTGACGGAGGTGCTGACCAACAAGACGCCGACCGACGCCTATCGCGGCGCCGGCCGCCCCGAGGCGAGCTACTTCATCGAGCGCGGGATGGACATGCTCGCGCGCGAGCTGAAGATGGATCCCGCCGAGTTGAGGCGGAAGAACTTCATCGCGCCGACACAGTTCCCGTACCAGACCCAGATGGGCGCCGTCTACGATTCCGGCGACTACGAAAAGGCGCTCGACGCGGCGCTGCAGGCGGCCGACTGGAAGGCGCTGCAGGCGGAGCGCGATGCCGCGAAGGCAGAGGGACGGCTCGTCGGGCTCGGCCTCGCGATGTACGTCGAGGTCTGCGGGGTCGGCCCCTCGGCGACGATGGCGACCGGCGGCTGGGAGCACGCGCAGGTCACGATCGAACGCGACGGGCGCATCAGCGCGACGACGGGCGCGTCACCGCACGGCCAGGGCAACGAAACGACCTTCGCGCAGATGCTCGCCGATCAATTCGGCGTGCCGATGGAGCACATCACCATCCATCACGGCGACACGGCCATCGTCAAGCAGGGCATCGGCACGTTCGGCAGCCGATCGCAGGCCGTCGGCGGGACGACGCTGCAGCTCGCGGGCGCCAAGGTAAAGGCGAAGATGGCGCGCTTCGCCGCCGATCTGCTCGAGGCGAGCGAGGCGGATCTCGTGTTCGAGAACGGCACCATCGCCGTGAAGGGCGCCCCGGCGTCGGCAAAGGCGTTCGCCGACGTCGCGGCGTTCGCGTATGTGCCCGTACCGCTGCCCGCGGGGCTCGAGCCGGGCCTCAGCGAGGAGGCGTTCTTCGAGCCGGCCAACAACACCTTTCCGTTCGGGTGCCACATCTCGATGCTGGAGATCGATCGGGAAACAGGCGAGCCGAGGCTGCTGAAGCTCGTCGCCGTGGACGACGCGGGGAACCTGATCAACCCGCTGATCGTGGAAGGCCAGATTCACGGCGGGCTCGCGCAGGGCATCGGGCAGGCGATGATCGAAGAGGCGGTCTACAACGAGTCGGGCCAGCTGGTGACCGGCTCGTTCATGGATTACGCCCTGCCGCGCGCCGCCGACTTTCCGCGATTCGAGCTCCACAGCACGGTCACGCCGACGCCGCTCAACCCGCTCGGCGCCAAGGGGGTCGGCGAAGCCGGCACGCTCGGATCGACGCCGAGCATCGTATCGGCCGCCGTGGACGCGTTGAGCGCCTTCGGCGTCACGCACGTCGACATGATGCTGCGGCCCGAAAAGCTGTGGCGCATCATTCACGGAGCGCAGCGATGATCCCGCTCCCCTTCGAGTACGAGCGCGCCGCGACGCTGGACGATGCGGTCGCGCGGCTGGCGGCCGCCAACGGCAACGCGAAGCTCATCGCCGGCGGCCACAGCCTCGTGCCGTTGATGAAGCTGCGGCTCGCCCAGCCGGCGCGGCTCATCGACATCGGCCACATCCCGGGCCTCTCGGGCATCCGCGAGACAGACGGGCGGATTGAAATCGGCGCGGGCACGGTGCATCACGACGTGGCGTCTTCGGCGCTGCTGCGGAAGAAGTGTCCGGTCGTCGCGGACGCCGCCGCGGCGATCGGCGACCTGCAGGTGCGGAACCGGGGCACGCTCGGCGGCAGCCTGGCGCACGCGGATCCCGCCGCCGACTACCCCGCGGCCATGCTCGCGGCCGACGCCGAGATGCACATCATCGGCCCGCGTGGATGGCGCACCGTGAAGGCCGACCGCTTTTTCCGCGACCTGTTCACGTCCGACCTGGCCGCCGACGAAATCCTCGCGCGCGTGCAGTTCGCGCCCGCGCAGGCCTCCGCGTACAGCAAGCTCTATCAACGGGCGTCGCACTTCGCGATCGTCGGTGTCGCCGCCGCGCTCGAGGTGCGCAACGGCACGATTCACGCGGCCCGCGTCGGCATCACGGGCGCCGGCCCCAGCGCCGTGCGGCTCGCGGGCGTCGAACGGGCGCTCGCCGGGCAGCCGGCGTCGCAGGACGCGTGTGCCGCCGCCGCGCGTGATGCAGGCGCGCAGGTGCCGGCGGTCAACGCCGACCTCCACGCCAGCGAGGACTACCGCCGCGCCATGATCGCGGTCTTCACGAAGCGCGCCCTGGAGGGCGCAATCGCGCGCGTGTAACCACTCGGGCAGTGGCAGTGGGCAGTGCGAGGTAAATAGTAGGGGCCGACCTTGCGGTCGGCCTTGATGTACAACCTGCCGCGCCGGGCCTTGTCCGCGTTACGCCGAGACGGCGTGCAGCAGACCCAACACGATCACATAACTGATCGCGAAGTAAGAGATCAGCAGGACTGCCCGGTCCTTCCGCGACCGCGAGTGCCATGCGGCCAACGGGTGTACACAATTGGCTGCCGAGCGTCCGATGAGGACCTCGAGACGGTGACTGTCGAAATTGTGCGCTGGGGCCATGTGGCACGTGGGCCGCAAGAACAGCACCAGCCAGCACAGTCCCCCGCCGGGTGGTTGGTGCGGGCGGACGGAAAGAAAGTCATCTAAAAGGCAAACTTCGTGGCGACATCTGCGCGGGCCGCAGCGCAAGTGCCAGGGCGGCAGCGGCAAGCGCGCACAGCGAAATCTGTAACGCACCGGCGGCTCCCCATCCCGCACGATTCGCGATCCATCCCATCACATACCCGGCGATCGCGGCCGACAGGTACAGGCTCGTGACGAACACGCCCGATGCCCGTCCGGCGAGATCTCTCCGCACCGCTTTCACGTGATAGCCCGCCAGGTTCACGTAGACGACGCCGCTGACGACGACGCCCCAGGCGAACGACAGGACCGCCTGCCAGTAGAACGAGCTCGAGCCGTTGAAGAGCAGGTATCCGAGCATAGCTGCGGCGAGGAACGCCGTGCTCAGCACGACGCGCGGCGAACCGCGATCGCCGATCCATCCGCCGGCGATCGACATCAGCGCGCCGAGCCCGTAGATCCCCATGACGGATCCCGCGCTCTGCGGCGAGTAGCCGAGCCCTTCCCGCAGGAACGTCGGATAGAGACCGAGGTAGCCGTAGATGACGAGGCCGCCGAGCAGGCTCATCGCGGTGAGCAGGATCGTGTTGCGGTTGCCGAGTGTCGCTGCCCCTCCGTCGCCGGCGCGCAGCGTCGATGCGCCATCGCGCTCCGTGTACGACGAATCGACCGCGGCCGCAATCAGCGCCATCATGGCGAAGCCGCACACCGCGAAGATCAGCGTCGGCACCCGCCACGTCCCGTACGCGCCGAGCAGCGTGCCGCCGAGCAGGGGGCCGACGATCGCGCCGATGGCGAAGGAGAAGTTGACGGCGCCGAGCGCCGCTCCGCGAAACCCGGCGAAGTAGTTGGCGGCGATGGCGAGGAGGACGGTCAACTGCATCGCTTCGCCGACGCCGGTCAGCGTCCTGTAGAGCAGCATGTCGGGGAAGCCGCGCGAGACGACCATCAGCGCGGTGCCCGCTGAAAACAGCGCGATGCCGGTCTGCAGCACGGCCCGGCGCGAGAAGCGCGCGAGCAGGAAGCCGGTCGGAACGCCGGCGACCGCCATGCCGAGGGTAAAGACGGTGGAGAGAAGACCGACACCCGCCAGCGAAAACCCGAACTCCCGGCGCACCTCCGGCGCGACGAGCGGAAAGAGCTGCCGGTCCATCGCGTTGACGACGTACGAGCCGAGCAGCACGCCGAACATCACGACCCGGGCAACGCCAGGTGCCGCGCGCGGAGCCTCGGCGGTTCGTACCGATTCCACGTGCGGCCTCAGGGCTGCCCTTCTCGTGCGTATCCGGCGTTTTCCGGATCGCGGATCCCGGATCCCGGATCCCGGGTCCCGGCCTCCCGCCCGCTCCCGACATACCAGTCGAGAATCTGCTCGCCCGTCCAGAACAGCACCCCGGAGCGCGATTGAATGTGCTCGAGCGCTTCGCGGAAGTACCGGAGCCGATGCCCGGCGCCCATGATGTACGGGTGCACCACGAGCGCCATGACGCGCGCCGAGTCGTGCGCGTCGGAATAGAACTGCTCGAACTGATCGATCGCGCGGTCGCGGTATTCGGACGCCTTGTGGTGCTGAATCAGCATCATCGCGACGTCGTTGCACTCCTGCGTGTAGGGCACGCTCAGCAGCGACCCCGCGCGCGTCTTGATCGGCACCGGCTGATCGTCGAGCACCCAGTCACAGACGTACTCGTAGCCTTCCTCCGCGAGGATGTCGGGCGTGTCCCACGTCTCGGTCAGCCCCGGTCCGAGCCATCCGCGCGGCCGGCGGCCCGTGAACGCCGTGATGGCCTCCGTCGTCTTCTGGATGTCGACGCGCTCGTCGGGCACCTTCTGCATGTTCTTCTGCCCGAAGCCGTGGCCGATGAATTCCCACTGGCGCTCGAGCGCGGCGCGCGCGATCGGCTCGTAGGCCTGGATCGCGCCGCCATTGATGGCGAGCACGGCAGGAATCCGCAGCCGATCGATCACCTCCAGCATCCGCCAGAAGCCGACGCGGTTCCCGTACTCGTGCCACGCCCAGTTGGGGACGTCGGGCATCGGCGACCCGCCCGCCGGCGGCGTCAGCACGGTCCTCGGCATCGCTTCGAGCGGGTTCCATTCCTCGACGTTGACGATCACCCAGACGGCCAGGCGCGCGCCGCCGGGCAGCGCCAGCCGCGGCCGTTGCGTGATGGGCGAATAGGTGAACCGTTCGGTTGGAAGCATGGTCCGTTAGTATTGACGACTTCGCCCTGATGTCAACGAGGATGTCGGCGCGTTGTATATCGCAGGTCTGCATTCCCGACTGGATTGAGAGGCACGCGCATGTTGAAGGCCACCGCCGAAAAGCTGCTGCCAACGACCATTACGGGCTCGCTGCCGCGACCGAGCTGGTACACCGAAAACCTCGGGACGCGGTCCTTTCTGGACGCGATGGTCACCTCGCGTTTCCGCGAGCAGTACGTCGACGCGTTATCGGTGTACCTCCGGGACCAGGAGGTGGCCGGGTTGGATATCGTGACCGACGGCGACTGCCGGTTCGATCAGGACGTCGGCGGGCAGAGTTGGACGAGCTATCCACCTCACCACATGACCGGATTCGAGACGCGGCACCCCAAGCTGGCGAAAGCCGGCGCCGGAGGCCTTGCATTTCCGCGCGGGCACATCCTGCACGACTACCTGGAGGCGCGTGTGATGCCCACGCTTGCAGGCGCCGTGGGCCGCGGCGAAATGCAGTTTGCCGAGCTGTTCAAGACCGCCCAGCGTCTGACGACCAGGCCCGTGAAGTTCGGAACGGTGACGCCGGAGCTCGTCGCGTTCGCGGTGCAGGACGAGTACTACAAGGACCTGCCGGCGCGCATCATGGCGTTGAGCGACGCGTTCAACGAGGAGCTGCACGACCTCGCGGATGCCGGATGCCAGGTGATTCAGATGGAGGAGCCGCAGATCCACCTGCTCGCCGCACGCGGCTACGTGGACAAGGTGATCAACCCCGAATTCATGCTGAACGTGTTCAACAACACCGTCAAGGGCCTGCGCGCGAAGACCGAGGTGTGGTGCCACACGTGCTGGGGCAACCCCTCCCAGCAGCGGATGTTTGCGACCGTACAGTCATACAAGCCCGCGCTCGAGCTGCTGAATCAGGTGGACGCCGATGTCGTCACGTTCGAGATGAAAAGCTCGAACGCCATCGATCTCGAAGCCGTCGGACAGACGATCACGGGAAAGAAAGTGTGCATCGGAGTCATCGATCACCACACGCTGCAGGTCGAGTCTCCCGAGGAGGTGGCGGACCTGATTCGTCGAGCACTGAAGGTCATCCCGCTGGAGCGGCTCGTGATCTCCACCGACTGCGGAATGGGGCGGGAGGGGATGAGCCGGCGGCACGCGTTCTACAAGATGGTTGCGCTGGTTCAAGGGACCAATCTCGTACGGAAGGAGCTGGGGCTGCCCGTGGCCGACAGCCTGGGCGCCAACTCGAAGTTCTCGCTCATTCGCACGGTGTAAGAGCCGGCCGTTGTGCCGGCGCAGCCCTGGTGCTACGCTCCGCGCCAGCGAAAGGCGGGTACGAACGTGCGATCAGTCATGCACGGCGCGCGCTGTCTGGCACTCGTGGTCGCGAGTGCCGTCCCCCTCCTTGCCCAGGACGGACCCTCGGTCTACCGGGCCGCCTGCGCGTCATGCCACGACACCGGCATCGACCGCGCACCCACTCGGGCGGCCCTGATGGCGATGACGCCGGAGCGGGTCCTGGCCGCTCTCGAAAGCGGGTCGATGATTTCGATGACCGCCGCGCGTTCGGCAAGCGAGCGCCGCGCGGTCGCGGAATTCGTCACCGGCAAGTCGCTGCAGCGGCCGCTCGTCACCAGGCCGTCACCGGGATCGATGTGCGGACCCCGAACGGTCTTCGCAGACCCGTCGGCAGGACCAGGCTGGAACGGGTGGGGCGTGAACAGTTCCAACGCGAGGTATCAGGATGCCGCGGGCGCGGGGCTCACTCCGGTCACCGTGCGGCGCCTGAAGCTCAAATGGGCGTTCGGGTTTCCGGGCGACATCGCCGCGGATGCGCAACCGACGGTGAGCGGCGGGCGCGTCTACGTCGGCAGCCAGAGCGGCAACGTGTACGCGCTCGATGCCGCCAGCGGTTGCATCCACTGGGTGTTTCAAGCCGCCACCGCCGTGCGCGCCGCCGTCACCGTCGGGCGCATCAATGCGCCGGGCGGATCGACCTACGCGGCCTTCATCGGCGATCGCGCGGCCAACGTCTACGCCGTCGACGCGGCCACCGGCACGCTGCTCTGGCAGCGAAAGGTCGACGATCACGCTGCCGCGCGTGTCACCGGATCGCCGGCGTTCCACGACGGGCGGCTCTATGTGCCCGTGGCCTCCGGCGAGGAGGGCGCCGGCGCGCCGTCCGACTACGGGTGCTGCGACTTCCGCGGCAGCCTCGTCGCGCTGAACGGCTCTACCGGCGAGCAGATCTGGAAGACGTACACGATCGCCGAGGAAGCGCATCCCACGAAGCCGAACAAGGTCGGCACGATGTTGCGGGGCCCGTCAGGTGCACCGATCTGGACCGCTCCGGCAATCGACGCATCGCACAACGCGGTCTACGTGACCACCGGCGACAACTACAGCGATCCGTCGACGCCGACGAGCGACGCGTTCATGGCCTTCGCGCTCGATTCCGGGAAGGTCCTCTGGGTGCGCCAGGCGCTCGCCGCCGACGCGTGGAACTCGGCCTGCATTCGCGAGGACACGACGAATTGTCCCGACTCGAAAGGACCCGACTTCGACTTCGCGTCGCCGCCGATTCTCGTGGACCTGCCTGGCGGCAGGCGCGCGCTCGTCGCCGGACAGAAGTCGGGGATCGTCCACGCCGTCGACCCCGACCGTCAAGGCGAGGTGATCTGGCAGAAGCAGATCGGCAAGGGCGGCGTCAACGGCGGCGTGCAGTGGGGCTCCGCCGCGGATCAGTCCAACGTCTACGTGGCGCTCTCCGACCTCGGGCGCATCGCCGTACCGCGCAGCACGGCGACGCTTCCGGACCCGAAAGTCGGCGGCGGCATGTTCGCGCTTCGCCTCGACAGCGGCGAGCAGGTCTGGTTCAAAGCGCCGGCACCGTGCGGGCAGCGGCCGCGTTGCAGCCCCGCCCAATCGGCCGCGGTGGCCGCCATCCCCGGCGTCGTGTTTTCCGGGTCGATCGACGGGCACATGCGCGCGTTCTCCACGACCAACGGATCGCTGCTGTGGGATTTCGACACGGTCGGTTCCCAGAAGACCGTGAACGAGGTACCCGGCCGCGGCGGATCCTTGAATGGACCCGGGCCCGTCATCGTCGGCGGGATGGTCTTCGTCGAATCGGGATATGCCTCGAACGGCATGCCGGGCAATGTGCTGCTCGCGTTCTCGGTGGACGGCAGGTAACGAATGGACAACAGCCGCGTGTTCGCGAGCGGGCGAACTGAAGCCCGCGAGCGAATACGCGTGCACATGCCCGGGAAAGGCATTGACGACGCGGCGCGCCGGGAGTCTAATCGCGCCACTTCACACCGTCGGACGCGATCTCATCCTGTCTCCTTGATTCAACCACCGGGGGCTCACCAGGAGGGCGTCAGATGCGAAAAATCCAGTTCGCCTTGATTCTTGCGGGGTTCCTCTTCGCCATCGTCACACCACTCTTCGCGCAGCAGGGGACGTCGGAAATCGCCGGCAAGGTGACCGACACATCGGGCGCCGTGCTGCCCGGCGTCTCGATCGTCGTGACGAACGAGGCCACCGGCATCTTTCGAGACGTCACGACCAGCACGGAAGGGACCTACTTCGTTTCCCAGCTCGTGCCAGGCCGCTACAAGGTGGTCGCCACGCTGGCGGGCTTCCAGACGACAGAGCGGCCCGGTCTCCTCCTGCAGGTCGGGAATACGCTGACGATCAACCTGACGCTCGGCGTCGGCGGCCTCGCGGAAACGCTCACCGTGACGAGCGAGGCGCCGCTGGTCGACACGACGAGCGCCCGGGTGGGCGGCAACATCGGGACCGAGGAGCTCGCCGAGACTCCCGCCACGCATCGCAATTACTTCGCGATCGTGTCGCTCCTGCCGGGTGTCGTGTTCACCCCGTCCAATCAGATGGGGAACGACACGATCGTCGCCGCCGGGCAGACCAGCCAGAACAACAACGTCTCGGTCGACGGCGGCTACAACGCCGACGATGCGCTCGGCACGAGCGCGGGCGCGCAGGTGCGGACGCCGCTCGAGGCCATCCAGGAATTCCAGGTCATGACGAGCATGTATGACGCGGAATTCGGACGCGCCAGCGGCGCCATCCTCAACGCCGTCACCAAGACCGGCACCAACCAGTTCAAGGGGGTGCTGTTCGGATCGTTCGCCAGCAATCGGCTGACGGCGCGGGATTTTCTCGTCAGGCAGGGGAACCTCCCCAAGCCGACGACCACGCAGCGGGACTGGGGCGGCGTCATCGGCGGCCCTGTCGTCCGCAACAAGGCGCACTTCTTCTTCAGCCTCGAGCGCCAGATCGACAACCCGAACCGGACGCGTGTGTTTCCCACGCGGCCGCAGCTCGACTTCTCCATCGCCGAAGATCGGACCGACTGGAATACGCTCGTCCGCTTCGACCACCAGATCAACGCGGCGCATACGTGGGCGGTTCGCTGGCTGCGCGAGTGGGCGCCGCAGTGGAACACTATCGGGAACCGTCAGACGCTCGAGTCCTATCAGGATGAGACCGACCTGGATCAGACCGCCGTCGGGACCCTGACGAGCGTGCTCGGGAACACCCGCGTCAACACGGTTCGCGTGGCGAGGACGTGGGAACACTGGTGGCACGGCAACGCCTGCTTCCGCGCCCAGGGCAGCGCGGGCGACCGCGCGGGCTTCACGTTCGGCGACGAGGCGAGCGGCGACCAGGCGCTCTGTCCGCCGCAACTCAACTACACGAGCTTCCTGTCGCAGGCCAGCACCGAGTCGCAGGGCCCGTGGGACTCCAACTATCAGATCGAGGACGACTATTCGTGGTTCGTGCCCGGCAAGAAGGGCGACCACGAGCTGAAATTCGGCGCGCGCTACAACTACACGGAGCTCAGGCGAGTTTCCCAGATCAACTCGAACGGCACCTTCGTGTTCAACACCGATTTGCCGTTCGACGCCGCCAACCCGCGCACCTATCCGGAACGGCTCATGATCAGGCTCGGCACGTTCAACGAGTTCATCAACAATCACACCGTCGAGGGGTACGCGCAGGACAAGTGGAAGCTCGGACGGACGACCATCAGCGCCGGGCTTCGCTACGATCTCGAGATCATTCCGCTCAACGAGACGGACAACCCGCTGTTTCCCGCCGCCAACAAGAGCTATCCGGTGGACAGGAACAACATCGCGCCGCGCATCGGGCTGACGCACGCGCTCGACGGCGAGGGCCGGTCCGTGGTTCGCGGCGGCTACGGGATCTTCTATAACCGCACCATCCTCGGCGCGCTCGACGACACGATTGAATTCCCCAAGTACACGTCCTCGGCCGTCGTCAACTTCCCCAACGACAACGCCGATCCCGGTCCGACGGCGGGCCGGCTTCCGACCGATCCGTTCCTGATGAACGGACCGTTCCTCAATCGCGCGCTGCTCAACCAGCGCTTTCCACCGGGGACGCTGCTGAAGAACAACGGCCTCGTCGTCCTCGACGTGCCGAACCGGCAGCAGCCCTACGCGCATCAGATGACCGTCGGCTACAGCCGCGAGCTGACGCGGATGATGGCGATCCAGGCCGACTACATTCACATTCACAACAAGGACATGTTCCTCGGCCGCAATCTCAACCCGATGGTGCGCGCGAACACGACGCGCACGGGGGCGATCACGCGCACCGATGCGTTCGGTGTCCTGGGTGAGGCCTACAGCCAGCAGGTCTGGGTGATGGAGAACACCGGCGAATCGAAGTACGACGCCTTGAATTTCTCGCTCGAGAAGCGGTACTCGAACAACTGGTCGGGCCGCGTGTCCTATTCGCTGTCGAATTCGCGCGGCACGAGCGAAAACCAGGCCGACCGGAACGTCTACCAGTACCTGACCGATCTCCACCTTGACGAGTGGTACGGGCCGTCCGGCGTGGACCACCGGCACAACCTGAAGATCAGCGGCCGGGCGGACATTCCGAAGACCCACGGGGTCGCTGTGTCCGGAGGCCTGTCGTACCTGAGCGGCGCGCCGTTCACGCTCATCGACAGCAGCATCGACGCCGACCAGAACGGAGAGTTGATGGACCCGCTGCCGGCGGGCACCTACAGCGGCACGGCGCTGAACGCGATGAAGGACGTGAAGTATGCGGGCGGGCGCAACGGCGCCGTCGGGCCGGATTCGTTCCAGCTGAATCTCCGCGCCGGCTGGCGAGCGCGGATGCCGCGCGGCCAGGCGCTCGAGCTGTTCCTCGACATCTTCAACGTGACGAACCGCGTGAACTGGGAGAATCCGAGGCCTGAAAATTCAGACCGCCGGACGCCCTCGACGTTCCTGGTGCTGACGAACCTGGCTGGCGGCGGCGGCTTCCCGCGCCAGGCCCAGATGGGCGTGCGCTACGTGTTCTGATCCACTGCGCGGCAGGGATCGGGGATCGGGGATCGGGGATCCGAACAACGGATCCCGGACCCCGGATCCCGGCCTGAATCCCGCCTCGCGGCCGACCGCTGCTCGTCACCGCCGGTACCAGTCGTGCAGCTTGTCGCCCTGCGGGACCTTGCGCGTGATGTCGACCACGATCGTGTCGCCCTCCCACCGTTTCACGAGCTGCTGCTTCCGCAGGTTGCCGTACATGAACTCCTCGACGAACTCGATGCAGCGGTACTCGAGCAGCTGCGCGTTCGGCTCCAGCCGGCGATAGAGCGGCATCGCGATCTTCCACGGCCGGGTGAAGGTCTTCGGATCCTCGATCGTCACCTCGTAGTTGATGGCGTCCGGCGTGATCGGCGTGAAGCGCTCGACCAGGTGCAGCGCGTCGCTGTGGAAGTTCCCGGCCCGGTCGAACCAGTTCTTGCCGTTGAACCGCGTGACGTCCACGACGAGCGTGTCGCCCTCCCAGCGGCCGACGGAATGGCCCATGTACGTGTCGTCGGGTGGCGGTTCGACCTTGTCGAGATGGATCGTGCGCGCGGTGCTCGTGAACTCGTACGCCATCTGGATCTTGTTCGTGCTCTGGACGATCTCGAAGGGGTAGGGCATGTACATCGCGCGCGGGATGCCCGGCAGGTAGCACTTGAGCTCCGGGTCGCGATCGATCCAGTGCTCGCCGTTCTCCTGCTTGATCTTCGCGGCGTCCGGCGTGTACGGGATCTGCCCGTCGCCCTGCACGACGCCGACCGACCCCGGGACGCCGCCGGCCGCGCCGAGCGCCAGCACGGGCGCCGCGGGGACGCGCGCGTACTCGTACGGGTAGACGCCGGCCTGCATCACCGCGCCGGGCCGCGCGTCGTGCGCCTGCAGGTCCCAGTTGGCTTCGTTGGCCGCCTGCCAGATGCCGCTGAAGTTCGGCTTGCCGTCGGCCGTGCGTGCCGGCCGCGACGCCTGCCCCGCGGTGCGTGTCACCGAGACCGCGATCACCGCGCTGACGGCCGCCGAGACGATTGCCACCGTGACGATCGAGCGTGTGACGTGTCGCATGACGACCTCTCCTGGCCGCAAAGGTCCGGCTGAAGCTGGACCCTACGAATTGGGGTTTTCATCAGCTCGATTTATCTCGCCAACGGGTTGGCGTCCTCGCCGGTGTCCGCAAAGCCCAGGGCAAATCCTCCGCACCCCGCCGTGCACTCTTTCGCCGGGTCGGGGCCGCGCTTCTCCGCGAACGCACGGTCCTGCGCGCGCGCGCCCGCCAGCAGCGCCGGCATGCCGTAGTTGCCCTCGTGGCACCGCGGCTCCTTGTAGATCCGGTTCGCCTGGTCGCTCTGCCGGCTGTATTCCTGCTTCACCGTCCACGGCTTGGTCCACGTCGTCGGGTCGTCGATGGTGACGGCGTATTCGATCGTGTTCGCGTCGAGGCGCGACCACCGTTCGACGAGGTGCAGGTTCTCCTGCGCGCCCTGGAAGTACGACTTCGGGCTGAAATTGCTCACGTCGACGACCAGCGTCTTGCCGTCCCAGCGGCCGCGCGAGTCGCCCCACCACTGGCGCACCTGCGGCGGCAGATGCGGCGTGGTCGTCACCGGGATGACGCGCTGCCAACCCTGCCCCTGGCCGGTGTCGTAGAAGATCGCGACGCGCCCGGGCGACTGCACGATCTGCAGGTAGAAGCCGGTGTTGCCGCCGAAGTCCGGCAGCCCCGCGGCCATGCACCGCTCGCCGAGGCCGCGGTCTTCCGGATTGTCGGCTCGATTGATCGCGCCGCCGCCGGCCCCGCCGCCGCCGGCCGCGCCGACGGTCACGTAGAAGGGCGGCGCTTCGTTCCGCTTCGGCGACGGCGGTCCGTACGTCCCGCCTTCGCACCCCGGCAGCTTGTTCTTGCACAGGTCCGTCGACTGCAGGAGCGCGAGCTGATACTCGCGCATCACGGCTCTCTTCTTCTGCGCCTCCTGCGTGAGCGGCGGAATCCTGCCGTCGGGCGGATCCACGACGAGCGACGTTCGTCGGCCCATGCGCTTGTGCGTCGTGAAGATGGCCGCGTTGTAGGCGCCGCCGACATCCTGCTCGCTGCCGCGGCTCCGCCGGCTCTCGTCGGCTTCGCGGCCAATCGCCTCGGCCCGCTGCTTGTCGAGCTCGGCGCGTTCTTCGTCGGTGAAGAACTCGCGATCCTTGTACTTGGAGGGCCGCTGCAGCGGGATCTCGCCGTCGGCGGTCCAGATGCCCTGCAGGTCCGGCTCGCCCCAGGCGGTGGCGGATGCCGCACCCGCATTCGCGGCGGCGCCTCCGTCTCCGGCGGCACCGGGCCGCAGGCGTGGAAGCGCAACGAGGGCCACGATGACCATGACCACCGCCGCGCCGATCAACGCGAGAAGTCGTCTGCTCATGGGTGCCTCCTGTGATGGCCCGCTCTATTGCGTTCCCGCTTTGCCGACGAACCGCAAGAACTCGCTCCACGGCAGGACGCGGCCGTGGATCGGCGCGATGCGGTCCACCGGCAGCTTGAGCCGCTGGACGTTGTTGTAGAGGCTCATCGCCGCCGCGTTCGGCATCGCCGGAGGCGGCGTGTTCGGGGCCGGCGGGTTGAACAGGTCCGCCTCGACGAGGATCCGCTCCGCCGGCAGGTACGCCATCAGCATTCCGGTCGCGTGCGGATTGCCCTGGACGAGGTGCAGGTCCATGATCCGTTTGCCATCGCTCACCGTGTACTTGTCGTTCTGCACCTGTTCCAGGACGAACGTCTCCTGGAACTCGTCGGGCGGGTAGAGCGAGAGCCGATCCGGCTCGAGCGTCCGCGGCGACAGATCCATCACCGTGTAGTAGTAGTAGGGCACGATGTCGCGATGGGCGATCGGAATCGCGCCTTCGTGCACGTAGGTGCGCAGCCCGCCCGCGTGGTCGAAGTGGTGATGCGTGCTGACCACGTACTTGATCGGCTTGTTCGGGAACAACCGGTGCACTTCGGCGATGACCGCGAGCGACCGCGCTTCGTTGAGCGGCGCCTCGACGACCGTCACGAAGTCGGCGAACTCGACGGCCAGGCTGTTGTGCGAACCGCCGGCCAGCTGGTACACGCCGTTGGCCAACTGCTGCGCCTCGACCCGCACTGGCGGGACCGTCGCGTTCTGCGCCGCCGCGGGGACGGTGATCGCGTCGCCGCACGCATTGGGCTGGACGGTGCTGATGGTGATGCCGAACGAGTTGTGTCCGCCGTCGGGCACGCCGAAGAACCCCTGCGGCCGCAGCTCGTGGTCCCAGTTCGAGTGGTGGTGGAAGTTGGCCGGGAACCACACGCTGCCGTACTGCTTGTAGTTGCCGTAGGTCTTCTCCTCCACCGTGTCGCCCAGCATCGGCGTGGGGACGAACGTCTGCACCCGCACGACGCGGTTGGTCTCGCGCTCGATCGATCCCTGGATGCGGTACTTGCCCATCGTGTAGGCGAGGATGTTCCGCCGCTCGCCGCCCCCTTCGTACCGTTCGAAGCCGACGAGATCGCGCGCCGCGAGCGCGCCCTTCAGGAACCCGTGCGGGTCGAGCCAGATCTCGAGCTGTCGCACTTCAGCCGCGGCGGGCTGCGGATTGACGTCGGCGCCGTTGAGATTCCAGGCCTTGTCGCCGCTCACGAGCGCGACCGTCCGCTGTTCTCCCTGGATGGGAATGCCGCCGCCGCCCCTGGCCGGGTAGTTCCCCTGTGTGCGCGTCTGTTCCTCACGCATCGTCTTCGCGTCGTAGTTGATGGTGCGCGAGAAGTTGGCGAGCTGCACCTTCGGCCAGTCGTCGCCCGGCGAGAACCCCTGTCCGACGATGCCGACGTAGCCGCCGGTGCCGGAATAGGTGATGCATCGCAGCGTGTCGGTACCCATCGCCCGCGCGGCCGCCTGCGCAGTGGCCCTGGCGTCCTGGGCAGCCGCTGCCGCGCCGAGCAGCGGGAACAGGAACAGGAACATGCAGACTGTCTTTCTCATATGTTGCCCTCTCCGTTCTCCGTGACCGTCAGTTGAGGGGCTAACCGTATGTCAATTCCGCCGCCCGGACAACTGGTGGATGTTGGCGGCCACCGGCTGCACCTCCGGTGCGGGGGCGACGGTACGCCGGCCGTCGTCTTCGATGCCGCGCTCGGCGCATCCTCACTGAGCTGGAGTCTCGTGCAGCCTGCCGTGGCGCGCGTCACGCGAGCCTGCAGCTACGACCGCGCCGGGTTCGGCTGGAGCGACGCTGGTCCGATGCCGCGAACCGCCGGCCGGATCGCCGGCGAGCTCCATCAACTGCTTCAGCGGGGAGGGGTGGCGCCGCCGTACGTGCTGGTCGGCCACTCGTTCGGCGGTCTCGTGATGCGGCTGTTCGCCGCGCGCCACCCGGGCGATGTCGCGGGACTGATCCTCATCGAGCCCGCGATTGCGGAGGCATGGGCACGTCCGGGCCGCGAGCAGCAGGCGCTGATCGCGCGCGGCGTCCGCCTGTGCGGGTACGGAGCGTCGGCGGCGCGGCATGGGCTCGCCGCCATCGTGTCGGCGCTCGCCCGCGCGGGGGCGACGGGCGTGGCGCGCCTGCTCGCCAGTGCCGTCAGCCGCGGCGGGCTGCGCCGGGAAGACGAAGGGATCCTGGCGCCCATCTGGAAGCTGCCGCCGGAGGCACGGGCGACGCTCGGTCACATGTGGACACAACCGAAGTTCTTCGAGGCGCTCGGGAGCCAGATTGCGACGATCTGCGAGAGCGCCGAGGAGGTCCTGCGCGCCACCCCTGACGGCCCTGGCGACGTTCCGCTGACCGTGATCTCGTCGGCGCACGCGCACGAACCCCGCCTGCGCGCCGATTCGACGCTCGCGCGCCAGTCGAGCCGGGGCCGGCACGTGCTCGCCTCCGACAGCGGTCACTGGGTTCCGCTCGACGCTCCGCAGGCCGTAATCGACGCCATCGTGGCCATGGTTTCAGCGGTTCGGTAATTCCTTTACGCGCCCCGGTGTCTGGCAGTAGGATTGGCCCGCCAACAGACTGCAACTCTCCGATTTTTGTTCCTGATGCGACCGCCTGCAGTTTTCTGACGAGGTGAACGCGCTATGACGATCCAGGAGCAAACGCCACTCGAGCCCGGCAACGTCTCCCGGCGTGCCTTCATCAAGATGGTGATTGCCAGCGGCGCGGCTGTCTCTGCCTCCGCCTACCTGTTCCGCGGGCCGACGCTCCTGGGGCAGGGATCGCTCCCCGGCGCGGTGGAACGGCTGATGACGTTGAACGTCAACGGCCAGATGCGCCGCGTGGACGTGATGAAGCAGGAAACGCTCGCGACCACCCTGCGCTACAAGCTTGGCCTCACCGGCACCAAGCTCGGTTGCGACAGGTCCGAGTGCGGCGCCTGCACCGTCCTCATCGACGACGTGCCGCACTACTCGTGCTCGATCCTGACGCACACCGTGCGCGAGCGGAAGATCCTGACGATCGAGGGCCTCGAACGGCCGGACGGCACGCTGCACCCGGTGCAGCAGGCGGTGCTCGACGAGCAGGGCTTCCAGTGCGCGTTCTGCATGTCGGGGTTCATCATGTCGACGGTGGGATTCCTCAAGACCAACCCGAAGCCGACACGCGAGGAGCTGGCGCACGGCATCTCGGGCAACCTGTGCCGCTGCGGGGACTACGACAAGATCCTGCGCTCGATGATGCGCGCGTCCGCGTACACGCAAGGGACCACGACGTAAATTCAAAATGCAAAATTCAAGATGCAAACCGTACCCAGCGACGCCATGACCGGGTGAACGTCGCGAGGACATCGGGTTTGCATTTTGCCTTTTGCATTTTGCATTGAGGGAGATGGGACATGGCAATTGTTCACGATGTAATGCCCGTCTTCGAGCTGTTTCAGCCGACGACCGTCGAAGACACCCTGGCGCTGCTCGATCAGTACGGGAAGGACGCGTGGGTGCTGGCCGGCGGGCTCGACACCTTCGACTGGTTCAAGGACCGCAACAAGCGGCGGAAGGTGGTCGTCGATCTCAGCGGCGTGCCGGGGCTGCGGGGCGTGAAGAAAGCCGCAGACGGCGGCCTCGAGATTGGCGCGTCCACCACGCTCACCGACCTGGCGGGCGATGCGCTCGTCAAGGACGGCTTCAAGCTCCTGTCGCAGGCGGCCGCGCTGGTGGCCTCGCCGCAGATCCGGAACCAGGGGACGCTCGGCGGCAACATCTCGCAGGACACGCGCTGCTGGTACTACCGCTCCGGGTGGACCTGTTACCGCGCCGGCGGCAACATCTGCTACGCCGACACGCCGACCGCGATCAACAGGGAGCACGCCATCTTCGACGCGAACCGCTGCGTGGCGGTGAACCCGTCCGACACGGCGCCCGCGCTCGTCGCGCTCGACGCCCGGATGGTCATCCGCTCGATGGACGGCGAGCGGGTCGTCAACGCCGAGGACTACTTCATCGGACCCTCGACCGACATCACGCGCATGACGGTGCTGCAGCCCGGCGAGCTGCTGACGGCCATTCGTGTCCCCGCCACCTGGGCCAACGCGGAGTTCTACTTCGAGAAGGTCCGCGAGCGGCAGGTGTGGGACTTCCCGCTCGTCAACGTCGCCTCGGCGCTGAAGCTGTCGAACGGCACGATTGAAAGCGCGCGCATCGTCGTCAACGCGGTCGCCGCGCATCCGATGCGCATGAAGGCGGTGGAAGACGCCCTCGCCGGCAAGCCGCGTAGCGAGGAGACGGCGGCGATGGCGGGTGAGCTGGCGGTGCAGGGCGCACGGCCGCTCGCGCACAACGGTTACAAGATCCCGCTCGTGAGGAACCTCGTGAAACGCGCCATCAGGGGAGGGGCACAGGCATGACGAACTTCCTGGTGCAGTGGGGCGTCAACCCCTGGGGCGAGGACACGCTCATCCACGCGCAGTGGGGCCTGGTCTATATCGCGCTCGCGTTCGGCCTCTGCTTCATGGTGGGACACACGCTCTTCGTGCGCTACTGGCCGAAGCCGGCGGGGCCGGTCACCGCGCCGGTCAACGAAGCGGCAGCGGCGAAGGTGCCGGCGCGCGTGAAGCGGCACTCGCTCGCGGCGCGGATGTTCCACTGGATCATGGCGGCGTCGATGCTGACGCTGCTCGGCACGGCGTCGGCGCCGGTGCTCGGGCTGCAGTTCAACTGGATCGAGATCCACTGGATTGCCGGCCTCGTGCTCACCGTGTCGATCGTCTACCACATCATCCACGCGAGCTTCTGGCTGGACTTCTGGTCGATCTGGTTGAACCGGGAAGACGTGGCCGAAGCGGCGGCGCGCTTCAAGCGGGCGATGGGCCGCAGCGCGCCGGCGCCGCGCAAGGCCGCGAAATACCCGTGGGACAACAAGATGTATCACACGGCCATCGTGCTGACGGCGCTCGCCACCGTGCCGACGGGACTCTTCATGATGAACCGCGTCGAGACGCCGTTGTTCACGCGCAACCCCTATCTGTTCGGCGACACCATGTGGGGCGTGATGTACGTCCTGCACGGGCTCTCGGGCATCGGGCTCGTCGGGCTGACGATCGCGCACATCTACTTCGCGATCCGGCCCGAGAAGCTGTGGATTACCAAGGGGATGGTGTTCGGCGACATCACCCGCCAGGAATTTCTGCAGCACCACGATCCCGAACGCTGGGTGGTGGGGGCCAAGGCGCACGGCGCCGAACAGCAGCACTTGTGACCATGACACGTGACGAGCTGAAGAACCGCTGCGGCAAGATCGAGGAGTGCTACGAGTTCATGCTCGCGTATGCCGCGCAGGGTCTTCGCGCTGAACCGGGGGGTGGCGGCGGCTCGCAGATCCGGACGCTGCTGACCAAGTGCGACGGGGCGCTCGACGGGCTCGGCGACGTGCTGGCGCAGATCGTGCGGACCGAGCAGCTGCAGCCCGTGGAGAAGTACGACGCGTTCATCGCGGTACTGAACCGCGATGCGAGCGACGCCCGGGCGGCCGTCGGCCTGGTGCTGGCGCAGCCCTCGATCGGCTCACAGCTCGTCGACAACCTGAACGCGTCGATCCACCTGCGCGCGCTCCTCACGGATTTGTTCCTGATCGACGAGATCGTTCGGGCGGAAACCGTTGGCAGCATCCCTCTCGTGGAGTAGACCGATCGTGGAGGCGGACCTCGAGGTGCGTCTCTACTGAACGAGGTGAGTATGGCTGACAAGAAACTGGTCGGACAGAACTACACCACGCCCGATCTGCGGGCGAAGGTGACCGGCCGCTCGAAATACGCGGAGGACTTCCGCGCCGAGGGGATGCTGTTCTGCAAACTGATGCTCAGCCCCGAGCCGCACGCCCGCGTTCGCCACATCGACGCGCGTGCGGCACTGGCGATGCGTGGCGTCGCCGCCGTGCTGACCGCTGACGAATTGCCGATCGTCCCGCCGGACCCGGACCCGACCGGGGCAGAAGAGTCTGAAGACGGGGAACGTGGCCTGACCAACGAGCCGGTCTTCGAAGGCGAGCCGA
>DATNCQ010000172.1:0-29080 GCA_035571515.1 Vicinamibacterales bacterium | reverse complement strand
GAAGATCTGCCATCGGGCGGGCGCGACGACCGTCGAGGTCGCGCAGAGCGAGGAACATCGCGCGCGCATCTGGAAGGGCCGCAAGGGGGCCTTCGCGTCGATGGGACGCGTGACGCCCAACTACTACGTGCAGGACGGCGTGGTGCCGCGGACGAAGCTGCCCGAGGTGCTCGATCGCATCCGGCAGCTCGAGGCGCGCTGCGGCCTGCGCATCGGCAACGTGTTCCACGCCGGCGACGGCAACCTGCACCCGCTCATCTGCTACGACGAGAAGATTCCCGGCCAGTCCGACCTGGCCGCGCAGGTCGGCGGCGAAATCCTGCAGTACTGCATCGACGCGGGCGGCTCGCTGACCGGCGAGCACGGCATCGGCGCCGACAAGGCCGAGTACATGCCGAAGATGTTCACCGACGACGACCTCGACGTCATGCTGGCCGTCCGCCGCGCGTTCGATCCCAAGGGACTCTGCAACCCGGGCAAGGTCTTTCCGACGCCGCGTCTCTGCGGCGAAGTGCCCGGGCCGTACCACGCGCACCCGATCGAGAAGGCAGGACTCGGCGAGCGATTCTGAGGATGGCCATGCCCGTCGAGGATCGTAGAGGCGGACTTTCCGGTCCGCCTGGCATCGACGGCGTGGTGCCGCGCGAGACCATCGAGCCTCCCTCCGCGGACGCTGTCGCCGCGGCGCTTGCATCCGCGTCAAAGCAGCGCGCCTCCGTCGTCATTCGTGGCGGCGGCACCAAGATGGGCTGGGGACGGACACCGGCGTCGGTCGACCTCGTCCTGAGCACGAAGCGTCTCAATGCGCTCGTCGCGCACGAGCACGCAGACCTGACAGCCACCGTCCAGGCGGGCGCGCGTCTCGACGACGTGAATCGTGCGCTGGGACGGCACGGGCAGTGGCTCCCGATCGAGTCGGCGTTCGACGAGGCGACGATCGGCGGGGCCATTGCGACCAACGACAGCGGCCCGCTCCGTCATCGCTACGGGACGCCGCGCGACCTGCTCATCGGCATCCGCGTCGCGCTGACCGACGGCAGGTTGATCAAGGCCGGCGGCAACGTCGTGAAAAACGTCGCCGGCTACGACCTCGGAAAGTTGATCAGCGGATCGCACGGCAGCCTGGCGGCGATCGTGAGCGCGACGTTCAAGCTGTCGCCGCAGCCCGGCGCGTCCAGCACGCTCGTGGCGAGCTTCGATGGCGCCGATGCGCTGACGGCCGCGCTCGCGGCGATCACCAGCAGCCAGCTCGAGGCCGCGGCGATTGATGTTCACGCCGGGCCGGGGCCGGCTGAAGCCGGCCCCCACGTCTCTCACGTAGCGGGCGGGCCGCCGGCCCACGAGTACGTAGGGGCCGGCTTTAGCCGGCCCTCCCGTCTACTGCTCAAATTCGAATCGACGCCCGGCGCGCTCCAGGCGCACGTCCGGCAGGCGCGCGCGCTCGCCGCCGGCGCGATGTGCGAGGAGGTTGCCGGGCAGTCCGAGACCGACCTGTGGCGCGCCCACATGCGGCGTCCGTGGCAGTCGCCGGGGATGATCGTCAAGTTCGCGTGGATGCCCGCCTCGCTCGGCGCGGTGCTGGCGCTCGTCGAGGACGTGCGCGCCAGCGTCACCGGGATCGAGCTCTCCGGCCGCGCCGCGATCGGCTCCGGCCTGCTGCGCGTGGACGCCGACCCGCGCGTGCAGCGGAACGTCGTCGAGCGCCTGCGCTCGCGCACCGACGTCTTCCGCCATGTCGTCGTGCTGCGTGCTGACACAGCCGTCAAGCAGCAGCTCGACGTGTGGGGACCGCTCGGGGATGCGGGCGCCCTCGGCGCGTCGGTGAAACACGCCCTCGATCCGCAGGGGATCCTGAACGCCGGCCGGGGACCTGTATGAGCGCGGCGACGGAACACGGAACCCCGGATCCCGCATCCCGGATCCCGGATCCCGGCCGCGCATTCCGAGGGCCAGACCAGCCATCCATGGCCCTCATCGATGCGTGTGTTCACTGCGGCTTCTGCCTCCCCTCGTGTCCCACCTATCTGCTCTGGAACGAAGAGATGGACACGCCGCGCGGCCGCGTTTACCTCATGAAAGCAGGGCTCGAGGGGCGCGCGGCGATGACGCCGACCTTCGTCAGCCACTTCGACGCGTGTCTCGGCTGCATGGCGTGCGTCACGGCCTGTCCCTCCGGTGTGCAGTACGGTCCGCTCATCGAGCGCACCCGCGCGCAGATCGAGCGCCACTTCGAGCGGCCGTTCGGCGAGCGGGTGTTCCGCTCGCTGCTGTTCGCGGTGCTGCCGTATCCGTCGCGGTTGCGGCTCGCGATGGCGCCGCTCGTGCTCCTCGGGCCCCTGCTTCGCGCGCTCGAGCGAAGCGGGGTGCTCGGCGTGCTGCCGCGCCGCGTGCGGTCGCTCATCGCCGTCGCGCCGCAGCTGTCGTTCGCCTCACTGACGTCGAGGGCGCCGGAACACACGCCCGCCGTAGGTACGTCGCGGCTCAAGGCAGGAGTGCTCACCGGGTGCGTCCAGCGCCTCGCCTTTGCCGGCGTGAACCGGGCCACCATCGACGTACTCGCCGCCGAGGGGTGCACGGTCGAAGCGCCCGCCGCGCAGGGATGCTGCGGCGCGCTCGCGCTGCACGCCGGCAACATCGACCAGGCGCGCGCGCTCGCGAAACACAATATCGAGGTCTTCGAGCGTGCCGGGGTCGATCGCATCGTCGTCAACGCGGCCGGGTGCGGCTCCTCGATGAAGGAGTACGGCGAGCTGTTGCACGAGGACGCCGCCTGGGCCGAGCGCGCGCGCGCGTTCAGCGAGAAGGTGCGCGACGTGTCGGAGGCGCTCGTGGAGCTCGGAGAGCCGCGCGCCAGGCGTCATCCGATCGCCGCGCGCGTCGTCTACCACGACGCCTGCCACCTCGCGCACGCTCAGGGCGTGCGCGCGCAGCCGCGCGCGCTGCTCGCCGCGATTCCCGGCATCGAGCTCCTCTCGCCCGCGGAGGCCGAGATCTGCTGCGGCAGCGCCGGCATCTACAATCTGGTCCAGCCGGAGCCGGCCGCACAGCTCGGCGAGCGCAAGGCGCGCAACATCGCGGCGCTGGCGCCCGACATCATCGCGACCGGCAACCCCGGGTGCATCCTGCAGATTGCCGCCGCCGGCCGGCGGCTCGGGCACGACTGGACCATCCTTCATCCGATCGAGCTCCTCGATCGGTCCATCAAGGGAGCGTGAGAATGTCGTACGGACCCTCAATCAGCCTGGAGAACGCGAAGAAGGTGGCCGCCGCGGCGCTGGGCGAAGTGCGCAAGAACGGCTGGACGATGGCGGTGGCGGTGGTGGATGCCAACGGCGATCTCGTCTACTTCGAGAAGATGGACGACACGCCCATCGGCAGCACGGTCGTCTGCCAGGAGAAGGCCCGCTCGGCGGCGCGGTTCAAGCGGCCGACCAAGGCGTTCCAGGACATGGTGACGCAGGGCGGCGAGGGTCTCCGCGTGTTCGGGATCAAGGGCGCGGTGCCGGTCGACGGCGGCCTGCCGATCACGATGGGCGGCAAGGTCGTCGGCGGCGTCGGGCTGTCGGGCGGGACGAGCGCGCAGGACGGCCAGTGCGCGAAGGCGGGTGTCGACGCCGTCAGCTAGCGACACCACTCTTGCTGCTCGAATCGCTCGACTATCTCTACCTGCCGGCACCCGACATCGAAGTGTCGATCACGTTCTACACCGAGACGCTTGGCGGCAGGCTGCTCTGGCGGGTGCGCGATGGGTCGACGTGGGTGGCCGCGGTCCGCCTCGCCGAGGCTGGCCCGCCGCTGCTCCTCGCCAACCACCTCGAACCCGGACACGGGCTGTTGATTTACCGGGTCAAGAACCTGCCGGCTGCACGGCGCGCGCTCATCGATCGGGGCTGGGCGGCGGACGGCGAGTTGTTCGAGATTCCGCAGGGCCCCTGCCTCGTCTTGCGGGATCCAGGCGGCCAGCGCCTCGCCATTTACCAGCTTGTCAGGCCATCGATGGACCAGCACTTCGACGGGCGGTTCGACACATAGTTGCACGGCTGAATAATCCCGGCGTCGGTCCGGTTCGATACGTCCTTCGGGGGCTCACATGCCGCAGGGACGATATCGACTCGCGCGCGTCAACATCGAGCTGAAGACGGATCGCACGGCCCGCTGGAAGGTTCGCGAAGAGCCGGTCGTGCGCGGCACGGAATACGTCTACGAGGTCGTCGACGGCAACTACGCGCAGCGCAACCGCTGGGAATTTCTCGTGCGGGTCCCGAAGAAGAAGGGGAGCTCGATCGAGGTCCGGCCGTCATCGGTACCGCCCGTCAAGGCGTGGAACGGCCTCGACCGCCGCGCGATGATGTTCGAGCAGGTCCGGCGCGGACGCAACGCCGGCGACTGCTATTGCAAGGTGGCGCTCGCCGATCCCGCTGGCGAGCGTACCCGGCTGATTGCGCGCGTCGACGAGAAGAAGAAGCTTCCCTACTGGCTGAAGCCGCTGAACTCGCGGATGCGCTCGAAGGAAGCGGTCCGCCACACGCGCGGCACCGACAGCGACTCGCTCGTCATCGTCGTCGATCCCGGCGACCACGAGCAGATGGTCGCGCTGTTCCTCGCGGCGAAAGCGTGGGTGCTCAAGGAGCGCTTCCGCCTGCGCGGCTGAGGCGTTCGGCTACCAGCCGATCAGCATTTCCTTCGACTGGGTGTTGAAGCAGACCGGCGTGCGGTAAATCACGTCCATCGTCCGCGTCTTCGGGCTCGCGTCGCGGATGGCGAGCGCCGGCGGATAGTTCGACGCCCATTTCATCGTCCCCTCGGCGTCGTGGTGGCCGAGGAAGACCGTCGACGGCCTGAACGTCTTCACGAGCTCGACGAGCGGGGGGATGCCCGCCTCGAACGAGAAGTAGGGAAACATGGCGACGTCGACGGTCGGCGCCCTCTGCGCAAGCATGCGCTGGTCGGCGGTGATGGGGCCGGGGCTGTCCGCGAACAGCACGTGGAAGCCGTTGCCGAACGTGAAGAGATAGTTGATGACCCCGTCGGTCGCGATCTTCGGGTCGCGGCTCCCGCGCGCGCGAATCGCGTCGAGCTGAGCCTTCTCGGCGTCGGTTGGCGGCTGCTGCAGCGAGGCGGCGTCGAGCGCCGCGGCCTGCTTCTCGAGAAACCCCTGCGGCACCGTCGTCGCAATCACGTTGTGGTGACCGAGCGCCGCTTCGACCGTGACGCCAGGGTATGGCATCACCTCGCCGCCCTTGACGGCCTTGAACTGCCTGGCGGGCACGCCGCCGCTGGCCAGCACGTCGCCCGCGAACGATGCGCCGATCACGGTCGCGCCGGTCTGCTTCGCGACCGCCGCCGCATCCGACATGTGATCGAAGTGCGCGTGGCCGATGAAGATCGCGGTGGCCTTCCTGATGTCGGCCGGCGCGACGCCGACGGCGTGCATCCGCGGACCACGGTCGAAGTACGCATCGAGCAGGAACACGTCGCCGCGGTAGGCGATCTCGTAGTTCGTCCAGCCGAGCCAGCGAACGACGACGGTGTCGGGACCCTTCGGTGCGGGCCCGCCGGCGGACACCGGCGTCAGGCTCTGACACGCGGGATCCTGCTGCATCGCCGCCTTCGCACCCTGCGCAGCCAGTGAAGACCCTCCAAGCGCGGCCAGAAGCAGCGCCACCACACCAGACACGACGAAGCGACAACCTTGGGAGTTGGACGTTGGAAGTTGGGAGTTGTGCATCTCAATTCCCCAGATACAGCTCTTTTGTCGCGGTGTTGATGCACACCGGCGTTCGCAGCAGCGGCGCGATCGCCTTCGACTTCGGCAGCTCGTCGCGAATCGCGAGGTTGAGCGGTCCCATCGGCATGTCGAGCATCCGGTTGCGATGGCCGTCGTGATGCGTCGGCAGCATCACCGCCGGCTTGAACAGCCGTATGTATTCCATCGTGATCGGAATCGCGAGCTCGCCGCCGTAATACGGGATGATGCCGAGATCGATACCCGTCTTGCCCTGCATGATCTTCTTCTCCGCTTCCGTCGTCGGGCCGGCGCTGTCGGTGTAGAACGCCTTGAACCCGTTGTCGAAGGTGAAGAAGTACGCGACCGTCCCCTCGGTGATCAGCTTCTCGCGCTCCTGGGCGTCGAGGGGCACCATGCCGCCGAGCCGGCGGTCGTGCGCTTGCTGTTCGGGCGTCAGCTTGCCCTGCAGCGCGCCGACGGCCTCCGCGGCCGCGCGATCCTTGCGCATGTAGTCGTCGGGGACGATATTGTGGTGGCCCTGCACGGCCTCGACGGTGAAGCCATTGAACTTGAAGATCTCGTTTTCGGCGCCCAGCCCTTTGACGGTGGCCATCTTCTTCTCGGCAACGCGGCCGGTGCCGCGAATCCACCGCATCGCGATCGGATCCGCGACGACGAGCGCGCCCGTCTTCTCGGCAACAAACGGCGCATCCCACAGGTGTTCGCCGTGCGCATGGCCGATGAGGATGGCGTTGACGTGCTTCGTCATCTCTTCGGGCGTGATGTTATTGGGCGCCCACCACGCGAGCTTGTCGATGCCCGCGTCGAGCAGGACGACGGTGTCGCGGTAGGCCAGCTCGTAGTTCGACACGCCGAGGAATCGCAGGACGATGACGTCGGGGTTGCGCGGGAGCGGACCTCCGGCGGCCGCGGGCATCAGCGTCTGGCACGCGGGCTCCTGGTCGAGCGCCGGATAGCGGGATTGCGCGAAGGCGGGCGCGGACAGTGCCAGCGCGACGAGCGCGGCGGCGGCAACACGCATGAGCGGGCTCCTTTGGAGCGCTACTCTAACGCATCGCCGCCGCCAACCCTACACTCGGGTGGTGCGGGGCGGGCCGATGTGCAGCACGTCGAGCAGGTGAGCGCCGGCGCTCGCCGGGTGCAGCCGCGACCACGAGTAGAGGATGAAGTAGGTCAGGACGAGCGCGACCATCACGCTGAGCACGACGGCGCGGAGCAGCGTCGGCAGGAACATCACGCCGAAGATCGCCGGAACCAGCAGGATGGCGGTAATCCAGAGCAGCGCCGCCCCATCGAAGGAAACCAGACCGTGCCTCATACCCGCCTCCTTTGAGTCCTGCTGGGAGGATACGCCTCTGGCCGGTCGAGTCAAGGCCGGGCGCATTGCCCCTTCGCCGCCCCTCGGGTACACTCGCGGGCGCTTTCCTTGCGGTTTTCAGGCCTGAACTCATGACCGGACTGGTCGAGACGATCTGGCTGTTCGTCCGTGACGCGGAATCGGTTCGCGTAATCCGCGCGTCGACACCCGAGGGGCGGGCGCGCCTCCTCGTCTACGGCCCCGGCAACAGGCAGGCCACCCACGAGTTCCAGGACGGCGTGACCTGCACGCACATGGAAGCGGAACTCGAGCGCCAGCTCGTGGCCGACGGGTACACGCTCGAACAGTTCACCGATCGGCGCAGCGGGCTCGATCGGCGCAGCGCGCCGCGGGGCGTCGAGCGCCGACGCGACGACTAGGTCCCCTGGGTTTTCGGATTTTCGAGCGCCGCGAGCCGCTTGTCGAGATCGGCGATCGCCTGCTGCAGCATCGCACGATGCGCCGCCGCGCACGCCACCTGGAGATCGGCCAGCGCTCGCGTGCGCGCGAGCGAGAGCGTCGCCCGTTCCGCGAGCCGTGCGCTGTCGGCAATACTGACTTTCGGCGCGCTCGCTGCCCGTTCGAGGGCAGCATCCTGCTGTGCCTCGACAGCCTTGCTTTCCCATCCGCGAGCCATCTCGTGACGGTACACCAGAAACGATTGGTTCAAGCTCGAGGGCGCCGTGCCCGATGGGGTCTGCCGCTTGCTTGTCTCACCTCCAGAGGTGCACCGCATGAGATTCCCGCTCGATACCGACGAGGATCCGGCCCGCACGCCCCCCCAGACGGAAAGCTCCGAGGAACGCGGCTACAGCAACGATGACGTGCCGCCCGACTTCGGTGAGCTGGAGGAATTCGACGACGAGTCGGACATCGCGGACGAAGGGCCCGGCCATCGAGGGTAGTACCCATCGCCGACACTTCAGTGCGTTTCCGACCGGCCGGGTTGCGGTTCCCCAGGGGCGAGGCCATACTGGGGAACCACATCCATAACAGCCGTTCGATGTAGACCGGACGGCGGCCAAGGACCGCACGATGAAGCGCAATGCCAGTGCCCCACTGTCAGTTTGTCTCCTCCTCCTTCTCATGCCGATTCTCATCCCGACGCTGGCCTTCGCTCAGGCCGGATCCACCGCGCAGATCGCCGGCACGGTCAAAGACGACACGGGCGGCGTGCTGCCGGGCGTGACCATCACCGTCACGCAGACCGCCACCAGCTTCACGCGCACCGCGGTCTCCGACGAGACCGGCGGCTACGTGCTGCCGAACCTTCCGGTCGGGCCGTACCGGCTCGAGGCCACGCTGCAGGGGTTCCGCTCCTACGTCCAGACCGGCATCGTGCTCACCGTCAACGCGACCCCCACCGTCAACGTGGTGCTGGCGCTCGGCGCGGTCTCGGAACAGATTTCCGTGCAGGCCAACGCGGCGATGGTCGAGACGCGGAGCACCGGCGTCGGCCAGCTGATTGAAAACCAGCGCGTCCTCGAGCTGCCGCTCAACGGACGGCAGGTCACCGACCTGCTGCTGCTCTCGCCGGGCGTCACGGTGAATACCGCGGGCGGGTTTGCCTCGAGCCGCAACTACCCGACGGTGCCGATCTCGGTCGCCGGCGGTTCGCCCGGCAGCACGGTGTACGTCATGGATGGCGCGACGCACAACGACCCGGGCACGAACTTCAACCTTCCGGTCCCGTTCCCGGACGCGCTGCAGGAATTCCGCATCGAGACGAGCGCGCTGCAGGCCCGCTACGGCCATCACGCGTCGGCCATCGTCAACGTCGTGACCAAGTCGGGCACGAACGACTATCACGGGAGCGTCTTCGATTTCTTCCGCGACCACCGCTTCAACGCGACCAACGCCTTTGCCGCCATCGACCCCGCCACCAACAAGCCCAAGGACGACGGCCTGATGCGCAACCAGGTCGGCGGCGCGATGGGTGGGCCGATTGCGAGGAGCAAGCTGTTCTTCTTCGGCGGCTACCAGGGAACGGTCATCCACACGCAGCCGAGCACGCTGCAGGCGTTCGTGCCGACGGCCGCGATGCTCGGCGGCGACTTCACCGCGCTCGCGTCGCCCGCCTGCAACGCCGGGCGCCAGATTGCGCTGCGGGCGCCGTTCGTGAACAACCAGGTGGCCCCTTCCCAGTTCGATCCGGTGGCGTTGAAGTACCTGCAGTACATCCCGGTCTCGACCGACCCGTGCGGCCGCTACCAGTACGGCTACCCGACGCCGAGCACGGACAACCAGTACGTCGGGCGCGTGGACTACCAGAAGAGCGCGCGGCACTCGATGTACGGCCGCTACATGGACATCCGCTACAAGCTGCCGAACTACTTCGACGGCATCAACGCGCTGACGACGCCGAGCGTCGGCGTGGACAACCACGGCATTTCGTCGGTGTTCGGCGACACCTACTCGCTCAGCAACTCGGTCATCAACTCGTTCCGCTTCACCAACGTCCGCTCGATCAACGTCCGCACGCCGTCGATCTTCAAGTCGCCGGCCGACTTCGGCGCCAGGGTCTACACGACGCCGCTGGCGGGGGCGTTCACGAACCTGAGCGTCAGCAACGCCTTCAGCATGGGCGGCGGCGGCAACAACAACGCGAAATACGACTACACGGTGTACGAGGTCGCGGACGACTTCGATATGGTGCGCGGCGCGCACCAGATCACCTTCGGCGTGAACTACCTGCACCAGGTCATGCACGTCTTCAACACGCAGTATTCGAACGGGCAGTTCACGTTCGACGGCAGCGTGACCGGCCTCTCGCTCGCGGACTTCCTCGTCGGCCGCGTCGGCCAGGTGCAGCAGGGCGCCGACGTGCACCTGAACGAGCGCGCGCCGTACCTGGCCACCTACGTGCAGGACGCGTGGAAGGCGAGCTCGAAGCTGACGCTCAACTACGGGCTGCGTTGGGAGCCGTACTTCCCGCTGACCAACGACGACAACCAGGTGCTGATCTTCGATCCGGCGCGCTTTGCCGCGAACCAGCGCAGTACGGTGTACGTGAACGCGCCCGCGGGGCTCATCTTCCCCGGCGACCAGGGATTCCCCGGCCACGCGTCGAGCCGGGGCAGCATGGCGGGGATCGGTCCGCGCCTCGGCGCCGTCTACGATCCGCGCGGCGCCGGACGCGAGGTGGTGCGCGTCGGCTACTCCGTCGTCTACGACCAGCCGGCGATGTTCCATCACATCCGCAGCGCGAGCGTGCCGCCGTGGGGGTCGCTCATCACGCTGAACAACGTGGCGCTCTCCGATCCGTTTGCCACTTATCCGGGCGGCAACCCGTTCCCGCTGCCGGTGGACAAAAACGCGGCGTTCCCGCTCGCCGGCACCTACTGGACGCAGACGCTGGAGGCGACGCCGCCGATGACGCAGCACTACAACGTCAGCTTCCAGAAGCAGTACGGCGAGAACTGGTCGCTGACGGCGAGCTATTTCGGCAACCGCACGTCACACCTGTGGAACGGCATCGAAATCAACCCGGGTGTCCTCACGCCCGATGCGACGGCGGGAAACCTGAACCAGCGCCGCGTGCTGTTCCTGCAGAACCCGGATCAGGGCAAGTACTTCGCGTCGGTGACGCAGCTCAACCAGGACGGCCGCGCGCGCTACGACGGCCTGCTGCTCGGGGTGCAGAAGCGCATCAGCAACAACTACAGCGTCAACTCGAACTACACGCTGTCGAAGTGCCTGAACGACGGCGACCCGCAGCAGTTCCTCGACCCGCTCTATTCACATCCCGGCGATCCCCACGCCGACTGGGGGCCGTGCGCCGGCGACCGCCGTCACGTGCTGAACACGACCCTCGTCGTCAACACGCCGGAGTTCTCGTCGCGCGCGATGAACGTGTGGGCGGGCGGCTGGCAGGCGTCGGCGCTGTTCCAGGCGCTCAGCGGCGGGCCGCTCAACGTCACCATCGGGCGCGACCAGGCGCTGACCGGCGCGCAGAACCAGCGGCCGAACGTCAACGGCGACTGGACGCTGTCGAACCCGACCAACGACCGGTATTTCGACACGTCGGTCTTCTCGCTGCCGACGCCGGGAACGTATGGCAACCTGAAGCGTAATGCCTTGAGAGGGCCGGGGACGTGGCGGCTGGACACGGCGCTGACGCGCCGCTTCGCGGTCGGCGGCGGCCGGCAGTTCGAGGCGCGCATCGAGGCGTTCAACCTGTTCAACCACGTCGGGCCCGGCACGACGCAGCAGATCAACGGCTTCGGCTCGGTCGGCAATCCCAACACCGTGTTCACCAACACGCTGTTCGGCAAGATCACGACCGCGGCCGACCCCCGCATCATGCAGTTCGCGGTCAAGTATCTGTTCTAGGCTCGAGAGGGAAGGGACGCGGCCATGAAGTCAATTCGCGTGCAGCGGCTGGTGTTCGCGGCGGTGGTGGCGTTCGGTGCGGCGCTCGGGACGGCGAGCCTGCGCGCCCACCACTCGCAGTCGCAGTTCGAACCCGAGACCACGATCTCGATCGAGGGGACGCTGACCAAGGGCAGCTGGGCCAACCCGCATACGCTGTTCGTGCTGCAGGGGAAGAAGGCCGGCAGCAGCGACGCGCCGCAGGAGTGGACGGTCGAGGGCCCGTCGCCGCGGCAGCTCGAGAGCAAGGGGTGGGGACGCGCGGTCTCGAAGCCCGGCGACAAGCTGACGTTCGAAGGGCGTCCGCGCCGCGATGGTCAGCCGGAGCTGCTGCTGCTCAGCGTGACGCTCGCCGACGGCAAGACCTTTTCCTTCAAACCGGAATAAGCCTGTGTCCGGCCAGCATGCTTCGGTAGGGTCCGGCTTCAGCCGGACCTTGGCGGCGGTCGCGGTACTCCTGCTGCCGCTCGTCGCCAACGCGCAGACGGACCGCCTGAAGGCGGCTCCTACGGCATCGGTTCCCGCGGCCTTCATCGGCACCTGGCAAAGCCTCGGCCTCAACCCGGGAGCGCCGCCGCTCGGCGCGCCGCCGACGGAGCTGCCGTACGAAGTCATCGACAAGAAGCTCGCCGACTTCGTGCAGCCGTGGGCGCTCGCCCAGCACGACGCGACCGAGTGGAACACCGACGACACGGGCCAGGTCTGCAAGCTCGATGGCATCTTCCGCCAGGGCCACGGCACCGGCGCGGGCAACTTCCGCCTCGTCGAGGCTCCGGGCGGCAAGCTGTATCAGGTGTGGTCCTCCATCGACGAACACGGCCTCGTGCGCATCTACCTGAACTCGCCGCATCCCCGCAACGTGCCGTTGACGTTCAACGGCGACGCGCGCGGGCGCTTCGAGGGCGACGACACGTTCATCGTGGACGTCGTCGGCTTCAACACGAAGTCGTGGCTCAACTCGGACCGCTGGGTCCACTCCGAGGAGCTGCACGTCGTGGAGCGCTACCGCCTGTACGGCAACGGCCAGTTCATCCAGGTGCGCGTGTTCGTCGACGATCGCCTGGCGCTGAAGGAGCCGTACACCTACACGCGCTATTACCGGAAGGTTGCCGAGCCGACCGAAGGGGGCGAGGCGGTCTGCAACGAGAACGCGCCCGAAGACGACCTCTGGGCGCAGCGGCGCGACAAGCTGCTCGACGAGCACGAGGCGCGGTTCGCCACGTTCATGGCGAAGTACGCCAACGAGACGCTGCCCGGTCGATCGGCGAATGCGTCGAGCGCGCCTGCCGCGCCGGAGCCCCGCAGGGACGAAGGCGGCTCCGCGCCGCTCCAGGCACGGCTGCGGACGCTCGCCGGGATCTACGAGCCCGCGCCGGCTGGCGTCGCGCTGCCGGGTGGGTTGAAGCCGAGCGGGACGCTGGCCGATCTTGCCCTGCTCCCGGCGGCGCAGGACACGGCGAGGTCCCGCAACCTCCAGTTCGATCCCGCGAAGCACTGCATGGTGGTCGGCCCGTTCCGCATGATGGCGCGCGACGACAACCGCTTCGAGATGCTGGCCGACGGCAACCGCGTGACGCTGATGTTCGAGCGCATCGCGCTCGGCAACAAGCGCGAGATCTACCTGGGGCGGCGTGAGCACACGACGAAAGGCGACCCGACCTATCTTGGCGATTCGATCGGCCGCCTGGACGGCGACACGCTCGTCGTCGACACGACGCGCTTCAACGAGGCCACGTGGCTCAACGACGCGGGTGCGCCGCACAGCGACGTCCTGCACCTGGTCGAGCGGTTCAGGCCGATCGCGGGAGGCCGCTACCTGGAATACCAGGTGACCGCAGACGACTCGAAGTCGCTCGCGAAGCCGTACACCTACACGCGCTACTACCAGCGGTCCAGCACCGAGCTGCAGGAAGACTTCTGCGAGGATCGCCGCTAGGCTGGCGGCATGAGCGGCGACGCGATTCACCAGAAGGCGATCATGCGTCCGCACGTGATCGCGGTCAGCCAGGAGGCGAGCGACACGCCGCCGAAGACCGCGAGCTGACGCCGCTCCGTGCGCGACAGCTCGCGTGTACCGCGCGCTTTCCAGGCCGGCGTCAGGTTCAGCAGGCCGACGTTGAGCAGGCCGAGGGCGATGGCGGGGAACTTGACGAGCAGGAACGGGTTGTCGACGTAGGCGGTCGCCTTCGTCGCGAGCATCGCCGCGCCGGTGACGGCGGCGATCGCAAACCCGGTCATCCCGACCGGCGTGATGACCGATGAGAGCTCGCCGAGGCGGACGCGCTTCCAGAGGCCGAGCAGCCGCAGGTCGAGGGCGAGGACCGATCCGAAGAGCGCGGAGACGCCGAGGATGTGTACGGTGTTGACGAGCGCGTAGGTCCACGGACCGGACTGGCGCATCAACTGGCCGAGCCCGGTCTGCTCAATCCACAGCAGGACGTCGCGCAATCACGTAGTGGAGGGCGGGTCCTTGCGGACCCGCCACATCAATCCATTCCCGGATAGACGTCGTACAGCTTGCCGTTGAAGGTCAGCTTCGTGACCTTGATCTCGTAGGTCTTCTGGTTCTTGTTGCGGTGGCCGTGCACCGTCACGGTGGAGCCGACTGGCATCAGCTTCTCCGTCACGCCAGCCTGCTGCGTCCGGTTGGGCGGCGCCATCGTGACGTCCCAGACGTGCCCTTCGGCGTCCTTGATCTTCATCGTCCCGTGCGGGCCCGAGAGGCTGACGGTGTTCGTCACCGTGCCGGTGACGTCGGTCAGCTTGTCTTCGTTGCCGCCCCAGCCGTGATGCGCGAACGCGGGCAGCGCCGACATCGCGAACACCGCAACGAACGTGGCGACTATCTTCATCCCGTACCTCCGTTCCGTGATTTCCATTCTATCCGCCTTCGCCGGGCGGGAACCATCGCGGACTGAGCCGGGCTTCGGCGACACTCAACTCCACTATGTGGTGGCGAAGCGCGCCCGCCTTCGCTACGCGTCGGCGAGGCAGGCTTGGGTCGTCATCCACTGCGCGGTCGCGCACAGCGTCGAGTCGGCGCCGGCGCGGCCGATCAGCTGGACGCCGACGGGCAGGCGGTTGACCTCGAGCAACGGCAGCGAGAACGCCGGCAGCCCGAGCCACGAAGCGTACGACGGAAAGGTGCGGCTGCCGGTTTGCGCGCGGCCGCGCGGGGCCGGGCCGGAGCAGGCGAGCGTGATGAAGCCGTCGCAGCGCGCGAGCACCGCGGCGGCCGCGCGCTGCATCCGGTGGCGGGTCGCGAGCCGCGCTTCATAGTCACGGGGAGTCAGCGCCCGCGCCCGCTCGAGCAGCTCGCGGATGCGCGGTCCGACCATCTTCGGGCCGTAGCGCGCCAGGTAGTCCTCGAACGGCCACCGCATCTCGTAGGCGACCAGGTCGAGGTGGCCGTCGAGCTCCTTCTCGAAATGCGCCTCGAGGTCGGCGGCCTCCGCATCCTCCTCGCGCGAGGTGACGTCGATGCCGCGCGACTTCACGCGGTCGATGAACGCATCGAACGCCGCGCGCGTGTCGGCATCGGTTTCCGTCCATCCGCGCGTGAAGAGGCGGATCAGTTTTCGCGGCTGGTGCGCGACCGGGGGCGTCTCGGTGGCGCCGGCGAGAAAGCCGACGCCGGGGCTGGCGGTCCCGATCGAGATCTGCGCCGCGACCTGCCAGGCATCCTCCACGGTGGCCGCGATGACGCCGAGATGATCCGACGTCGACGAGAGCAGGTGGATGCCGCCGGTATGCAGCGCGCCATGCGTCGGCTTGAAGCCGACGACCCCGCAGTAGGCGGCAGGGCGCAGCACCGAGCCCACCGTCTGGGTGCCGAGCGCGGCGGGCACCATGCCGCAGGCGACGGCGGCGGCCGACCCGCTCGAGGATCCGCCCGGCGTGCGCGCCGTATCCCACGGGTTCTTCGTCGGTCCCGAGCGTCCGATCGCGAACTCGGTCGTCACCGTCTTGCCGACGATGACGGCGCCCGCCTGGCGCAGGGCGGCCACGGCGGCCGCATCGGACTTCGCGCGCCATCCCTTGTAAATCGGCGAGTTCATCTGCGTCGGCATGTCGGCGGTCGCGATGATGTCCTTCACCGCGACGGGACAGCCGTCGACAGGCGAGAGCGGCCGACCCGCCTTGTAGCGGCGCGTCGCCGCGTCGGCGGCCTTGCGCGCGCCGCGTTCGTCGAGCGTCACGAATGCCTCGATCGACTTGTCGTGCCGCTTGACGGCGGCGAGGCACTGCTCGAGGAACGCGCGCGGCGTGCCGCGGCCGGCGGAAAAGGCCGCGGACGCGCGCACGAAGGAGATCGGTTCAGGCAGGCTGTGCCGCACCGAGATGCTGGCCGAAGAAGTCGAGCGTCCGATCCCACGCCTGGGCGGCGGCGGTCGCATCCTTTTTCAGGCCCACCGTGTGGATGATCGGATCGTCGCTGGCAAAGGCGTGGCCCGCGTCGTAGCGATAGAAGGTGTACTTGACGCCCGCCGCTTTCAGCTTCTGCTCGAGCTGATCGACCTGTTCGATCTTGAAGAAGCCGTCGTGAATGGCGAAATGCCCCATCAGCGGCGCCTTGATCTTCGACGCGTCGACGTATTCGAGCGGGGGAAATCCATACCACGCGACCGTGGCGTCGACCTCGGGCACGAACACGGAGGCGAGGATCGCCAGCGCGCCGCCCATGCAGTAGCCGGTGACGCCGACCTTCGGGCTCGATTGTTCGAGATACTGCACCGCGCCGCGAACATCCTGGCCGGCGGCGTCGCCGAAGTTCAGGCCGGTCATCAGGTGCTCGGCCTCCTTGGCATCGAGGCCGACCTTGCCGCGATAAAGATCCGGGATGAGCACGCGGAAGCCGTGTTTCGCATAGCGGTCCGCCACGCTCTTGATGTGATCGTTGACGCCCCACCATTCCTGGATGACAACGAGACCGGGCGCTGTCTTGCCGCCGGCGCCTTCGACGTAATGACCGGAACACTCTTTTCCATCGGGACGTTTGAAAGTAACTTGGCTCATGAAGCGGGATCTTAGCCGGGATCGATGTTTCGCCGGGAATCAAGCTTCGCCGGGTCTGGATAGTGGATAGCTCCCACCATCCAGCCCGGCGTCAGCGCACCTGCAGGTCGCCGGTGGCGAGGGTCAATGGACCGAAGGTGGGGTTGCCGAAGCGTCCGGCGTTGATGCCTACAGTCCCGTCCAGTTGAAACGGCGCCGTGCCGCCGACGGCAAGACGTCCGAGCGTCCGGCTGAGCCCCGGCACGTCGGCGAAGCTGATCGACAGGTCGAGCGGCACCACCGTCTGCTGCCCCGCGGTCAGCGGCAGGCCGAGCGGAAAATCGCCGGCCGCTGCACGATTCCCTTCGAGCATCAGCGTCGCGTCGACGGTGCTCAGCGTGAAACCGAACGGATTCGGATTGGTCACCGCCAGCCAGATGCGGACGCCCGCGCCGCCAAGGGGCGAGTTGGCACTCGGACCCACGAGGCGAATTTCCGCGGGTTGACCGGCCGCCTGCTCGAATCGCGGCGGCTGGATGATCTGCTGAAGATTGCCGAGGCCGGCACAGGCGCTGGCCGCACCGATGACGAGCGCGAGCCCGACAAGGCGAGCACGTCTATATCGAGGCATGTCGTCAGAGAAGCATCGGTCGTGCCCGGCCTGGCAAAGCCGGACCTACATCGTTTGCTTGAACTCGATCTTCGGGTTCTTGTCGAAGGTGTACCGCATCACCCAGTCCGACTCGAACACCAGCACCTCGCGGCCGAGCCGGTCAACCGCCTGCATCACGCCTGATGTCGGGAGGACGAGCTCTACGCCCGGCGGCTTGATCGGCCAGCGCGCGGCCACGTGCGGCAGCCGATCGAGCGTGCACGCGATGCCGTACTCCGACGACATGCGCGCCTCGACGACGTCGAGCTGCAGCGAGCCGATGACGCCGATGATGGGGTTGCGGACGCCGGAAATCGGCATGAAGAGCTGGATGAGTCCCTCCTCCGCGAGCTGCTCGATGGCCTCGTCGAACCGCTTGTGGCGCACGTCCACCGGGCGCAGCATCGCGAACTGTTCGGAAGGAAACTGTGGAATCGGCGGGAACTGGACGCGCCTGGTGGCGTAGAGCGTGTCGCCGATGGCGATGCGGCCCGGATTCACCACGCCGACGACATCGCCGGGAAAAGCCTCGGGCACGGTCTCGCGGTCGCGGCCGAAGAAACGGTAGACACGCGACATGCGCAGCGGCGTGTCAAGCCGCGCGTTGACGACGGTCATGTCCTTGGCGAGCCGGCCCGAGCAGATGCGCAGGAACGCCACGCGGTCGCGATGCCGCGGGTTCATGTTCGCCTGGATCTTGAAGATGAAGCCGGAGAAGTTCGGATCGGCCGGCTCGATCGCCCCCGCGTCCGACTCGCGCGGCCCGGGGCTCGGCGCCAGCGAGAGCAGCGCGTGGAGAAACGGCTCGACCCCGAAGTCGTTCAGCGCACTGCCGAAGAAGACCGGCGTCTGCTTCGCGTCGCGGTAGGCGTCGCGGTCGAAGCGGGTGCCCGCGCCGGTGATGATCGCGATGGCGTCGATCAGCTCCTGCTGCCGCCGTTCGCCGACCAGCTCGGTCACCTCGGGCGCATCCGCGCTGGCGACGACGACGGGCGCGTTCCTGCGGCCGCGTGCCTGCCGCTCGTAGAGCAGCACGGCGTTGGCCTCGAGATCGAATACGCCGCGGAAGTCGGCGCCGTCGCCGAGCGGCCAGTTCATCGGCGCCGCCGAGATGCCGAGCACGCGCTCGATCTGATCGAGCAGCTCGAAGGGATCGCGCGCCGGCAGATCGAGCTTGTTGATGAAGGTGAGGACCGGCAGGCCGCGCGAGCGGCAAACCTCGAACAGCTTCAGCGTCTGCGGCTCGACGCCCTTGGCCGCGTCGAGCACCATGACCACGCTGTCGACGGCGAGCAGCGTCCGATACGTGTCCTCGCTGAAGTCCTGGTGGCCCGGCGTGTCGAGCAGCGTGACGTGATGCCCCTCGAGCTCGAACTCGAGCGCCGCGGCGCTGATGGAGATGCCGCGCTGCTGTTCGAGCTCCATCCAGTCGGACACCGCGTGGCGCTGCGTCTTGCTGCCGCGCACGGCGCCCGCGAGCTCGATCGCGCCCGCGTACAGCAGCAGCTTCTCGGTGAGCGTCGTCTTGCCGGCGTCGGGGTGGGAGATGATGGCGAAGGTCCGGCGGCGCGCGATTTCGGGCGCCAGCGCGTCGCGACTGGCAACGAGGTCCTCGGATGACGGCGACATGTCACTTTGAGGATACGATTAATCCGTGCGCGCGCGGCACGCCTTGATCGTGTTCGGGTTGACTGCCGCGTCGCTCGCATCCGCCGGCGCCCAGTCGCATCAGGTGCAGCGTCTTCCTCCCGTTGGTTCCCGTGCTCCCGTGTCGAGCTACGCGGTCGCGCGGGTCTACCCGCACGATCCGCGCGCGTTCACGCAGGGGATCGAGTACCAAAACGGCGCCCTCTACGAGGGAACGGGCCTCAACGGCCAGTCCACGCTGCGCAAGGTGGACCTCGCGACGGGAAAGGTGTTGCAGCAGGTCGCGGTATCGCCGGAATACTTCGGCGAGGGCATTACGACGTGGGGCGAGACGGTCCTCCAGCTCACCTGGCAGTCGCAGCTCGGCTTCGTCTACGACCGGAACACGTTCAAGCAGCTCCGCACCTTCAAGTACACGGGTGAGGGCTGGGGACTGACCCACAACGCGGAGGCGCTCATCATGAGCGACGGCAGCGCGTCGCTCCGTTTCCTCGATCCGAAGACGCTCACCGAGACGCGCCGCCTCCTCGTCACCGACGCCGGCATTGTCATCCGCGATCTGAACGAGCTGGAGTGGGTGAACGGGGAAATCTATGCCAACGTCTGGCAGACGAATTTCATCGCGCGCATCTCGCCGGCGACCGGCCGCGTCATGGGGTGGATCGATCTGACGGGGCTGCTGCCGCGCGAGGATCAACAGCAGGGGGCGGACGTGCTGAACGGCATTGCCTACGACGCCGCCGGCCGGCGGCTGTTCGTCACGGGCAAGCTGTGGCCGAAGCTGTTCGAGATCCGGGTCAGCGGGCCGCGGGCAGCGGGCAGCAGGCAGTAGGCAGGACTGCCGGGTCCGCGGCTCGCGCGAGTGTTGCTCGCCGCGGAACCCGGCCTACGTACGTGGGGCGGGTCCCGCGACGTGACCGGTGCCATCACATCGCGGACCCGCCTCAGGGAACGACGTCGAACGCGTCGATCCACACCCACGATCCCTGCGAGCTGGAGTTATGACTCCCGGTCGCCTCGATCGTGATGGTGTGAGAGCCCGCGCCGAGCCCGCTGATGCTGTAGGCGGCGACGCCCATGCGCGACGACGACGCGTAGTTGTCGATCGTCGTCTTGAGCTGGCCGTCGACGTAGACGCGCGCGACGCCCGACCACTGGTCCTGGTACGTGACCCACGCCACACCCGAGCCGTCGAAACTGAGGGTCGCGCGCGCGTTGGGGTCGGTCGCGAGGGCGGCGGCGCCGCCGCTCAGCCCCGGGTTGTTGTTCGCGTACCAGTGCCCTTCGTACTTCATCGCCGGGTTGTTGTGCTCGATGCGACCCCTGCCGGCGGTGACGCCGCCCGCGATGGGCGTCCCCTGGATGTCGAACGCATCGATCCACACCCACGAGCCGTCGGTGCCTGGCCCGCGCTCGTGCGTGATCTCGATCGAGAAGGTGTGCACCCCGGGCGCAAGGCCGTTGGCGCGGAAGAGCACCTTCTGATACTGCGAGATCGGGTTGTAGGTGTTGATCACCTGCATCGTGCCATCGAGGTACACCGTCGCGAGGCCCGCATACGCGTCGGCGACGCCAATCCAGCTGATGCCGGTGCCGTCGAAGGTGATCGCCGCGCGCGCGCCCTTCGTGTTCGTCAACACCGCGTGACCGCCGGTGTTGGCCGCGCCGTCGTTCGTGTACCAGTTGCCGCTGTAGACGATCGCCGGGTCGTTCTGTTCGACGCGCGTCTGCGCGCCGCTCGAAGACGGATGAAGGACGGCCGCGGCGGCAAGAAGAAGACAAATCCGAGCGATACGATTCATCGTTGCATCCCCTGGGGGATCCGAGGCCATCGGTATCCCGCGCGCAAGTCGGGAGCAATCGATATTCCAGAGAGTGCTCTGCCTTTTCCTGATCCGCGATATCGATCAGCCGTCGACGATCAACAGTCGTTAATCGATCAGCCGTGCTCCACGGGGCGTTCGCACGCGCGAGTAACGTGCAGAGAGGTGATCAATAACGAGGCGTGGCTCGGCGTTATGTGCGTGCCGCGTCTCCGTATTCGCACGAACGGTTGAACTCGGGACGCGCTCGGAAGGCCACGGTTTGACGCGCACCCGATCCGAGCGATAATCCCGCCGCACTCTTCGATCTGCTCGGCCGTATTTCGATTGCGGCGCGTTCGCGCCGGGGAAGGTTTTCATGAGACGCCTGATTCTCAAGCCGCTGCTGCTCGGTGTCATTGCCGCGGTCGCGGGCGCGGCGGCCGTGGTCCACGGCCAGCAGGCGGCCCCCGCCGACCTCGTGCTCACCAGCGGCAAGATCATCACCGTCGACAACAAGTTCACGATCGCGCAGGCGGTCGCCGTCCGCGGCGATCGGTTGGTGGCGGTCGGCTCGAACGCCGACATCAACAAGCTCGCGGGTCCAGGCACGCGGCGCATCGATCTCGGCGGTAAGGCGGTGATCCCCGGCCTCATCGACGCGCACGCCCACCTGACGCGCGGCGCCGAGACGTGGACGACGGAGGCCCGCTTCGACGACATCGCGTCGCGCAAGCAGGCGCTCGATATCGTGCGCGCCAAGGCCGCTGAGCTCGGCGCCGGCAAGTTCGTCTACAACCTTGGCGGCTGGTCCTACGATCAGTTCGCCGACAACCCGACGCCGCTGACGAGGGCAGAGCTCGACACCGCGGCGCCGAACAACCCGGTCTACCTGCAGTTCTCGCGCTGCTGCGCCTTCATGAACAGCAAGGCGATCGCTCAGCTCGGCGTGGACGCCATCAAGGAGCCGTGGGTCGAGCGCGATGCCGCGGGCAACCCGACAGGACGCATCAACGATCCGGGGCTTGCCCAGGTCGCCTCGAAGATTCCTGCGCGGGACAAGGCGAAGGATCCGTATCCCGTCAGCGCGATGGCGATGCTGAAGGACCTGAACCGCGTCGGTCTCACCGCGGTCAACATGGTCGGCTGCCCGGCGGAGCAGAGAGAGGCCTACCTCGAGATGCAGCGGAAGGGCGAGCTGAACCTGCGCGTGATGTGCATGGTCGGTCCGTCAGCCGGCACTCCCGAAAACAATCTCCAGGAGATGGTGGCGTCGCTCGGCCGCGTGAAGTTGTTCCAAGGCGACTACTACATTGATGACGTGACGGTCGGCGAGACGCTCGCCTACAGCGACAACATGGTGGCGCCGCACGTCAGCTATACGCCGCAGCAAGCCTCCAACTGGAAGGCATTGGCGACCGAAGTCGCCAGAAAGGGCATGCCGCTGCAGCAGCACGCGACGATCTCCGAGTCGTTTCCGTTCTTCCTGGATCAGATCGAAGCGATCGACAAGGAGTACCCGATCCATAACCTGCGCTGGGCGTTCTGCCATATGGATCAGGTCTCGGCCAACGATCTGGCGCGGATGAAGAAGCTGGGCATGTGGGCGGCGGTGCGCGCCATCCCGCCGGTGATGGGCGGAGCGTTTCACCGCGCGCACGGCGACCGCGCGTACGAGATGCCGCCGCTGCGGATGATCCAGGACAGCGGCATCCTGTGGGGCTTCCACACCGACACGAGCGAGGTGAACCAGTACAACCCGTTCTACACGCTCTGGTTCGCGGTGACCGGGAAGATGGTCGGCGGCAAGGTCGTCAACCACCAGACCATCACGCGCGAGGAGGCGCTCATCGCGCACACGCGGAGCAACTCGTTCTTCCTCATGCGCGAGGACGACCTCGGCTCGATTGCGCCGGGCAAGCTCGCCGATCTCGTCGTCATGGACAGGGATTACCTGACGATACCGGCGGATCAGATCAAGGACATCAAGCCGGTCATGACGTTCGTCGGCGGGAAGATGGCGTACGGCGGCTCGACGCCGCCACGTGCCACGCGGTAGGTAATTGCCGTGGGGCGAGCCTTGGCCAGGCTCGCCCCCGCCAGCAGCGAACCGAAAATCCGCGCTAGGCCGGAACGGGCGCCGCGCCAGCGGGTGCGGCGATTGCCCGCTCGCGCGCGAGCGGCAGCACGATCAGCGCCAGCAGCATCGCCACCGCCAACGGCGCGCTGAGCACCTCCGCCACCACCAGCGTCAGGCCGGCCGTCGTCAGCGCGTGCGCAGCCACGAGCGTGAGCAGCGCCACGGCGGCGCCGATCGCCAGCGCGCGGCCGCGGCCGGAGGACCACGACGACCGCTCGAACGTGAGGGCGCCGAGCGCGACCACCCAGCTGACGAGCGCCATCAATGCCAGCGGCGTGAACACGGGCAGCCGGCCGGTCAGCATCATGTCGAGGAGCAGTCCCGCACTGTGCAGCGCGATCGCCAGCGCTGCGACCAGCAGGCCCGATCGATAGAGCGTCGCGGAACGGCCAGCCCACGCGCCGCAGAGGAAGAGCAGCGCGACCAGGTAGAGGGCGATCGCCTTCGCGTACGGCTGCAGGACGTTGTAGATCGATTCGTAACGAGCTCTCCTGAGCGCCGGCGCCAGCCCGTTCGACGACAGCCATCGCCGGTACGCGTCCACGAGGCGGTTGAACGTCGCCGGGCTGCCCTGCGCAAACGCCGACGAGATGGCGGTCAGCTGCGTCACGGGCGCGGGCAGCCTCGCCGTGCGCGCGCTCTCCACGATCGTCTCGCCCATGTTCTTCCAGCCGGTGCGTGAATCGCCCGGGCGCGGCGGCGGAATCATGTCGATCACGCCGATGCGCGAGACGACGGCGAACGGCCGGACGAACGTCGTCAGGTCCGCCGCTTTCTTCGTGTCGAGCGTCTCCTTGCCTCCGCTCTTCCGCCGGGCGGCCACCCGGGCGGCCTCGGCGAGGTTCGCGCGATACGTCGTGAGCTGCGCCATCATGTCGTACTGCAGCGGCGCGCCCTTCGCTTCCTGCTGCAGCAGGCTGTTGGCCTGCAGGCTGTTCTTCAGCCGTTCGTAGGAGGCGAGCCGCAGCCGCAGCTCGACCATCTCCCGCTCCCATGCTGCGCGCTTTGCCGGCAGGACCTTGCCGATGCGGTTGGCCTCCTTCGAGATCTCCGCGTCACGCGGTGACAACTCCTTGAAGGTGAAGTACCCCCCGGCATCGGCCGCCGGCGTGAGTTGAAGCTTCGAGACGAGCGTGGCGTCGCGGACCGGAAACACACGGCGCGTATCGGCGACTTCGGGCTTGACCAGCACCTCGAGCAGCCACTCCGTCGAGCTCAACCTCGTGCCGCCGATGGCCCACCTGCCGTCGCCCTGGCCGAGCGGGACGTCGAGGGTGCCGCGGACCTGCAGCAGCCCCATCCGGCCGATGGATTCCATCGGCCGGACGCGGCCGCCGAACGAGACCGGGAGCCGGCCGAAGGCGCCGAGGTCGAACCCGTCGCGCGAGGTCGCGCGCCAGCCGAGCGCCGACGTGGCGACCGCGGCCAGGAACAGCGCGAAGATCGTCCAGGGAATGACGCGTTTCATCATGATGCCTGCCCTTACGGGGTGATGACGCCGCGGCGGATCGCGTAGCGCACGAGCCCCGCGGTGTCGTGAATATCGAGCTTCTCCATCAGCCGCGCGCGGTACGATTCCGCCGTCTTCACCGTCAGGTTCAGCGTCGCGGCGATGTCCTTCGTCGTCCTGCCTTCCGCGACGAGCTGCAGCACGATGCGCTCGCGGGCGGTGAGCGGATCGGCCGCGGTGTCGGCGCCCGACACGTAGGCGCTGACGACCATGCGCGACACCTTCGGACTGAGGTACGTGCCGCCCGTCGAGACGGTGCGGATGGCGTCCATCAGCTCGTCGGCCGCCTGCGTCTTCAGCACGTAGCCGCGCACGCCGGCGCGCAGCGCCGCCGACACGTGCAGCTCCTCGTCGTGCATCGTCAGCAGCACCACCGCCAGGGTGGGCACCGACGCCAGCATCTGGCGCGTCGCGTCGATGCCGTTCAGCCCCGGCATCGAGACGTCGACGATGGCCAGGTCGGGAAGATGCTGACGCACCTGCTCGATCAGCGTCAGGCCGTCGCCCGCTTCGGCCACGACCTGTATGCCTTGTCGCTCAACCAGCGTGCGAATGCCCTGTCGCACGATTTGATGATCGTCGGCGAGAATCACGCGCAGCGGCGTTTTGTCCACTGCCGCACCCTAAGTGCTTCGGTCCACCGTGGCAAGGCGGGAAACTCCGGCGAGGAGCCTGAGGATTTCCCGATCCGCGGGCTACACGATCAAGTCGAGGGCGTCGCCGAGCAAGTCCGTGAACGCCGGGTCGAAGACGAAATTGCCGACGCAGAGGCACATGATCACCGCCTGGATCAAGCCCTGGCGGATGGCGTAGCGGACCAGGCCGGCCGTCTCGTGGATTTCGAGCTTCTGCATCAGGCGTCCGCGGTACGACTCCGCAGTCTTGGCGCTGAGGCCGAGCTCGGCGGCGATCTCTTTCGTGGTCCTGCCTTCGGCGACCAGCTGCAGCACCTCGCGTTCGCGCGCGGTGAGCGGATCCTCGGCCGGCTCGCTGCCGTTCAAGTAGGCGGTGACCACGATGTGGGAGATGCCCGGGCTCAGGTACGTGCCGCGCGCGGCGACTTCGCGCAGCGCCCGCACCAGGTCGTCGCTCGTCTGCGTCTTGAGGACGTAGCCGCGAATGCCGGCGCGCAGCGCGGCCGCGACCTGCGGCTCGCTGGTCTGGAACGTCAGGAGGACGACGCCAATCGAGGGGCGCTGCTCGAGGATCTGGCGCGCGGCGTCGACGCCGTTGAGGCCGGGCATCGTCACGTCGAGCACCGCCACGTCGGGATTGTGCCTGGCGGCGAGCTGCACCGCCTCGCGCCCGTCGCAACATTCGGCCACGACCTGCATGCCGTGCTTCTCGAGCAACGCTCTCACGCCCTGTCGTACGATCTGATGGTCGTCGGCAAGCAGGATCCGCAGCGGCATCCTCAGTCCTCCAAGGGGATCACGACCTCGACATCCGTGCCCCGCCCCGGAGCGGAGCGCACGTCCACCCACCCTCCCAGGATCCCGAGGCGTTCACGCATGCCGATCAGTCCCATCCCCGTATCGCCCCGCCTGGCCAGGACCGCATCGACGTCGAAGCCGACGCCGTTGTCCTGGATGAGGCAGTGCAGCGCGTTGGTCATCCGCCGTATCTGTATGGTCGCGCGCGCCGCCTGGGCATGCCGCGTGACGTTGTTCAGCGCTTCCTGCACGACGCGATAGATCGTCGTCTCGATCGTCGGCGCGAGCTTGCGCAGCGGACCGGCATCGACGGTGACGACGATGCCGCGCCGCTTCTCGACGCTCGCGCCGAGGAACTCGAGTGCCGCCACGAGGCCGATCTCCTCGAGCAGCCGCGGGCGTATTTCGTGCGCGATGCGGCGCAGCTGCTCTTCGATGGAGTCGAGATATTTGCGCACCTCGTCGAGGCGCTTGCGCGCGGCGTCGGACACGTCGGGGCTGATGTCGCAGAGCGCGAGGTGCGCGGCCGTGAGCAGCTGCCCCGACTCGTCGTGCAGCGCCTGCGCGATCGACTGCGCCTGCCGCTCGAGATGATGGTGCACGCTGCGGTACTCGGCCTCCGTCAGTGTGTGACCGCACACCTCGCAGAACGATCGAGGGACGGCGCCGTGTGCCGCGCGTCCTCGCTGCGCCTCGGCGCCCAACCAACGCGGACTTGCATCGTCGCGCCCGTCGTGTCTGAGTCTCATATGTGGGGAGTGTGAGAACGGGGTTAAGTAAACACATCATTTTGCAGTGCGTCAAGATCAATAAGTCTTCCAAAGTCAAGACTTTTGTTAACCCAAATTCGGGTGACCTTCACAGTGATTTCCCCGTAGCGCGCAGAGGGAAAGTCACTAACGCCGCGTCGCGCGCACGCGGCCGGGACACCGCGTAGGAGAAGAACCGACGCGCGTAGCGGGAAAACCTCCGCGCGCCACCGCGATTGTTGTGCAGCGCGTGAGGGAATTTCCTGCCGCGTAACCGCGTTCGCCATCTTGGCGCACGCGCGCCGAGCGCGTACCGTCACACGGTCCCCATGCGCATTCTGCTGGCCGACGATCATCGCATCGTGCGCGAGGGCGTACGTACGCTGCTCGAGCGCGCCGGCTTCGAGGTCGCGGCCGAAGCGGAAGACGGATGCGCCGCCGTCCACCTCGCGCAGATCCATCGTCCCGACGTCGCGGTGCTCGATCTCGTGATGCCGGGCCTCGGCGGCATCGAGTGCGCGCGCGAGCTGATCGCGATGCAGCCGAAGGTCCTCGTCGTGCTGCTCACCGTGTTCCCCGACGAGCACCAGGTGGTGGCGGCGATGCGCGCCGGCGTGCGCGGCTACGTCGTGAAGACGCAGGCCGCCACCGAGCTGGTCGAGGCGATCCGGCAGGTGAGTGCGGGCTCGATTTACATGGGCACGAAGATGTCGCACGTGCTGGCGAGCCTCTGCGCCTCGGGCGACATGATGCCCGAGGCGCTGACGCCGCGCCTGCGCGAAACGCTGCGGCTGATCGGCGAGGGGACGAGCACGCGGCAGATCGCCGGCATCCTGGGCGTCAGCCAGAACACCGCGAAGTTGTACCGCTCGCGCCTGATGGCCAAGCTCGATATCCACGACACCGCGGGGCTGGTGCGCTACGCGATCCGTCGCGGGTTCGTCGCCCTCTGATATACCCCCTCGTCACATTCCCGCCGCGCTCCCTGTGAATTCCCGGTGGCACTACAGGGATTCGCAATCTTGTGAGCGCCGGACCGCGCGCGTATCGTCCGGTCGGCCCATACACAACTGACAACACGTCTCTTCGGCCGCGGCCCGGTGGTCGAGGCGTGGCGTGGACACTTCGAATTCGACGGAGACTGATATGCGTAGAAATCCTATTTATTTGCCCGCGAATGCGTCGAAGGCGCGGCTGCGCGACGCGGAGCGCGCGCGCCGCAATCGCCAGGAGATCGTCCGCGAACTCTCCTGGGGGCGCGTCTCGCGCCGCGATCTCTTCAAGTGGGGGCTGTTCACCAGCGCCGGCCTGCTCGCGCCGATCGGCGGCCTCAACCCGTTCGTGAGCCAGGCGTCGGCCGCTGTCGGCCCCACGGGCCTGCCGCCCAGCCCGCTGTTCGGCGTGGGCGCGTTCACGGCGCCGATGCCGCGCTTCGACGTGCTGCAACGGAAGGATCCCGCGTCGCTCAATCCGCTGCCGACGGCCTACTCGAACCAGACCCAGCAGCCCGTCGACCCGATGCTGGGCGGCGGCACGGGGCCCGTCGAGGGACGGCCGCCCGGTGACGTGTGGGCGCACCAGGCGTTTAGCGCGTACCCCCCGGCGGTGGCCTACGAGGTGACCCAGCGCGGCGCGCAGAGCAACGTGTCCTACAACCCGGGCGTGCCGAGCTCGATGAATTCCGGCATCAACCCCGCGGCGGCCATGCCGCTCAAGTTCCACCCGTCGCTGCCCGTGCAGGACCAAAACGCCGTCTGGACGTTCAACGGGACCATTCCGCCGAAGCTGGTGCAGTCGCGCTACGGCGAGCCGGTCCTCTTCCGGCATTACAACGGGCTGCCGGTGGACGTGACGCAGAACGGCGGGTTCGGCCGCCACACGATCTCGACCCACGAGCACAACGGCCATCACGGCGCGGAGAACGATGGCTTCACCGGCGCGTTCTTCTTCCCGAACCAGTACTACGACTACCACTGGCCGGTGGTGCTCGCGGGCTGCACCACGATGAACACGGGCGCGATCGATCCGAAGGCGTCCTCGCCGACCGATGCGGGCGGGCTGATGAACGTGCCGGGCGACTGGCACGAGACGATGAGCACGCACTGGTTCCACGACCACATGTTCAGCTTCACGGCGCAGAACGTCTACAAGGGCAACGCCGCGATGATGAACATCTACAGCGGGCTGGATCGCGGCAACGAGACGCTCACCGACGGGGTCAACCTCCGGCTGCCGAGCGGCAGCGCGAAATCGTGGGGCAACCTCGATTACGACGTCAACCTGATGCTCGCCGACAAGGCGTTCGACCAGGACGGTCAGCTCACCTTCGACATCTTCGAGTTCAACGGCTTTGTCGGCGACGTGATGACAGTCAACCTCGCCTACAAGCCGTACTTCGAGGTGGAGCGGCGGAAGTACCGCTTCCGCATCCTCAACGCGAGCGTCTCGCGCTTCTTCAAGATCGCGCTCGCCAACGCCGCGGGCACCGCGCTGCCGATCTATCAGATCGGCAACGACGGCAACCTCCTGCCGTCGCCGGTCCTCGTGTACGCCCTCGACGAGATGGGAATCGCCGAGCGCTACGACATCATCATCGATTTCTCCCGCTACCAGATCGGCGAGAAGCTGCACTTCGTCAACCTCGCCGACCACTTCGACAAGGACGATAACGAGTT
>DATNCQ010000171.1:0-18764 GCA_035571515.1 Vicinamibacterales bacterium | reverse complement strand
GGCAGGCAGCCGCCTTCTTTCCAGACCCGCGAGGGCGCGCGCCATTTCACACGCGACGCTCGCGAGCACGATCAGCACCGGCGGGAGGATGAGCACGATGAGCGCGTGCTCCATGAACGCGGCGCCCGCGTGGGCCGCGCCGTTGGCGAGCGGAAGCGCCAGCGTGACGGCGTAATACCAGGCGAGCGGCAGCGCCACGCGGCGGAACGCCCGGGCGACAGGCGGCCAGGCGGGTCCGCCTCCGCCTGGCACCTGTTGCTCGGCGGCACCCGCCCTACGCATCTCGGCGGCACCCGCCCGACGCATCTCGGCGGCACCCGCCCTACGCATCAACGCCCTACGCGTCAATGCGATCCGTGCCGCGATCGAATCGCGGCACGACCTCGTATAAGAGCACCAGCCCGGCGAAGTAGACCGCAATCCCCTCGAAGCGATGCACCTCGCCAGGCGTAAGTGTCGAAACGGCGACCGGATGCGCGGCGAGCGGCATCGCGATGGCGATGCGCACGGCATTGACGAGCACGGCCGCGGCGTAGCTCGCCAGCAGGCTGGCCGCCAGCACGCGTGCGCCAGAGACGCCGGAATCGACGCGTCGCAAGCACGTGCACGTCAACATCCCGAAGGCGGCGATCATGAAGTTGATGCCCGCGCACGACTTCTCGATCAGGAACAGGTGCTCGCGCGAAAAATACCCCTCGCCAGGCGCGAGCGCGAACGGGGTTCCCGTCACGACACCGACCAGCCACGCCGTCGGACCAAGGATCCACCACAGGTCGTCCGCGGTCGCGACGGCGTAGTAGTGCTTCATGCTCCAGACCGCCAGGGCGAGGACCGTCAGCACGCCGAGTTTGATCTTCACCGGACCGCTCCCGATTGCTGACGCCTCGCGCACACCAGGCTCGTGCAGACGAAGAGCATCAGCGCGATCGCGCACACCCACAGGAGCTGCGGTTCGTCGCCGCTCGTCACGCCGAGGGCGCTGTCGGCGACCCCCTCTGGAAGCGGCAGCGGCTGATCGACATCGAGGGCGCCGTCAGCGCTGCGCCGCACGATCTCCTGCACCGCGATGAACGACGTGTACCGCGTGAGCAATCCATACGTCAGCCCCAGCGATGTAATCTCCGCCACCCTGTCGTCGCCGGCCGCACCGAGGCCGAAATCGTCCAGGGTGGCGATGCGGGTGCGTGCCCAGAGATATCGAAGGGCCCCATGCCTCGCGTCCGGGCTCTCCGCCGCAACGGGGATCGACGCGTGGTATGGCTCGCGACCCGTCTTCCCGGAAATCTCGATCGTTCCACCCGCGGCGCCCCGCCATTTCCCGAAGACGACAATCGGCCGGCTCGCGAAGAGATCCGGGATCTGTTTCGGCTCCACGTCGTAGACGTCGAACCCCGAAAACTTCACGTCGATGCCCGTCAGCACAGGCGAGTCGATGTATCGCCTGAGCCGCGCCGCCGCCTCCGTCGCCTCGCCGGGCTCTGTCACGATGAACGGTTCTCCGAGCCCTGCGTGCGCAACGCCTTCGATCAGGTAGCGGTTCACGCTGCTGCCGATGCCGAACGCGAAGAAGTTCGCATCGTGGAGCTGACTGCGGACGAAGTCGAACACGTCGCTCTCCGCCTCGATGTAGCCATCGGTCAGCAGGACGATGCTGCGGGAGACCTCCGGTTGACGCGGAACCGCCACGGCCCTTTCGAGTGCGTTCAGGAGACGCGTGCCGCCCCCGCCGTTCTTCGCGCCGATGAACCGCAACGCGCGCGCGAGATTGGGGCGGGTCGCCGGCATGGAGACCGGCGAGAACGTCTCGGATCCGTCGGCAAAGACGACGACGTTGAACGTGTCGGACGGCCGCAGCACGCTCACGAGATCGCTCATCAGCCGCTTGCCGGTATCCAGCGGAAAACCGTTCATCGATCCCGAGACGTCGAGCACGAAGACGTACTCGCGTGGCGGCACCGCGTCGGCGGCGACCGCGTGCGGCGGCTCCGCCATGAGCAGGAAGAAATTCTCGTCGCGTCCCTGGTAGAGCAGGACGCCCGAGCCAATCGTCGGGCCGGCCAGCCGATAGCGAAGGATGAAGTCGCGATTGCCCGAGAACCGATCGGAATCGGCGAGCGCGATCTCCGCGCGCCCCTGCCCGCTCGAGCGCGTCACCAGTCGATGCGACGGCGACGAGAGCTCCTGGATCGGCATGCCGGTCGACACCACGCCGGTCAGGTGGAACGCGCTGCGGGGCGCTTCGCCCTGATGCGTGTACGGAGCCCGGACGAACTCGTCTTCCGGCGATGCCTGGCTGACGCGCTTTTCGGAGTAGCGTGGCCCGACGACGGTCGGATAGACGAACTCATATGCGCCCTCTGTCGGCGCCAGCAGTTCCGTGTACTTCAACTCGACCACGATCGTGTCGGCCGGAAGCACGTTGGCGACGTTCATCGTGAATACGTTGGGGCGGCTCTCCTCGAGCAGCGATGCGCTCTTCCCCTCCTGCTTCGCGGCCTCGAACACGCGCTTCGCCTCCTCGCGCCTGTTGATCCTGGCCGCCACGCGCACGTCGCCGACGGTCATCGTCATGGCGTAGACCGCGGCCCGCGTCGACGCAGGAAACACGTAGCGGGCGTGCAGCGGCCGCTGCCCGCGATTCTCGTAGACCTGCCGGACGACGACGTCGGCAATCACGCCGGCGATCGTGACGTCCACCTTCGTGTCCTTCAGCGGCAGGGCATCGACGCCCGGCTCTCCGCCTTCGACGAAGAAGAAGGGCGAGAGCGTCTTGTCAGTCGGAGGCCGATCGTCCTGGGCGGCGGCAGCATGCGGCAGGAGTACGGCGAAAAGGGCGAGACAGGTGCTGATGCGGTGAGTGGGTGTTTTCATGCGACCGGGGAGAGCAACGAAACTGCCGTCCGTCGATCGCATGCGGCAGGACGGCAACGGCTTGCGTGTGCGAGCGATACGGGAACTGACGATGTGGGCGGCTACCGATGGAGCGGGAGGAAGCGTGTCAGCGCGCCCACGGCCGTGGCCGGGCAGACACGCGAGGCGAGCCTGACAAGGCTGACAAGGCTCGCCCCACAGATGAAATGTGCGCTCGAGCGCGAAACGCTCTAGGGGTGCTGATACGCGTAGATGCGATCGCCCTTTACAGCGGCCCCGGGCTGCTCGAGGTAGACGACGTCGGTGGCGCCTGCCGATCGGAGGGGACTGGCCGGCAGCTCGAACAGGCGATCGTTGGTGAGAAAGATGCCGCCCGGCCGCAGCATCCTGGCCACGTTGGCGGTCGCGAGCGACTGCTCGAACACGCCGTAATAGAGCAGGATGTTGGTGGCGACGACGAGATCGAACTGCTGCGCGGCAGGCAGCGGCTCGAGCCCCTGCACGACGACATTCAGATCGCGCGGCGTCACCGACAGGACCACCGCCGGCGGAAGGGCGACGGCGCGCACCTCGATTGGGCCCGCCGCGGGCGGCGTCGCCGGTGGTTGCGCGGCCTTTCCTATGCGATCGCCGAAGCGCCGCCAGTAGCCGGTGAGCTCCGCGGTCCACATGCGATCCGGCTCGCGCGGGAGCACGAGCGTGTACGGCTGGCCCTGGCGCGCCCGCGCCCGCGCCGACTCGATGTGCCGGATCACGCGTGCGCTCAAATCGAACGCAGTGACGCTGACGCCGCCGGATGGCGCCAGCCCGAGCCGCGTCAACGAATCGATCACCGCGAACGGCTGGATCGTCTGCTGGGGGTAGAAGTCGTGCCCTTCCTGCTTGTCGGTGAAGTCGAGGCCCGGGCCGACGATGCCGACGCGCCGGACGGCCCCCGGCTTGAGCAGCCCCTGCGACCTGGCGGCGTCGAGCGCCTGCTCGATGCCGAAGTCGATGAGGATCGACGTATCCGACGACAGGCCCCGGTCGCGGAAGATGGTGACCTGGTCGACGAGCGGCGCGTCCGGGTCGAGCAGCGTCGGCGCGTGCACGGCGCTGCCGACCACCGAGGCGCGCTCCTCGAGATACGCGCGCACGCGGCGCTTCCCTTCCACAGTGGTGGGCGTCATCCCGTTGCGCTCGATGACCTGGCGCGCGAGATCGATCCGCTCGTTGCCGGCAGGCATCGCAAGAGCCGCGATGAAGTCGTCGATACGCCGCTCGAGCACCGGCGAGGGAACGAAGGTCGTCGCCCCGGTCTCGCGCTGCCGCACGACGATGCCGGCGAGCTCGCGTTCGGAGATGCGCGGCGCGCTGGTGAACGTCGTGCCGTACAGCAGCAGGTTGACGATCGAATCCTCGTCACCGGCGTTGACGCGGGCACGAATGGCCGCGTCCTCGCGCGCGATCCATCCGGGCCACAGCGCCTCGATCTGCGGAGCCGTCTTGCTGCGCAGCTCGGCCGGCCACAACTGCGGTTGCAGCGCCTCGAAGATCGGCCGTGCCTCGGCGTACGGAACGGGGACGTTGCGGACAGGCGACTGCGCGCTCGCGAGGCCGGCCGCGACGCCCAGGACGCCGACGGACAGGAGTTTGTTCTTCAGAACCTGTGCGTGTACGAGACTTTCGAGGTGGCCCTGCGATCGAGCGTATAGAGCCGGTGGCTCAGGAGATCCTCCTGCCAGTTGTGGACGTAAACGAAATAGAGATCGTTGCCTGGCCTGAGGATCCACCGGAACCGTGACTGCCAGCCGAGCAGGCTGCTCTGGCTGTCGTACTGGATGTTGTTCACGAGCGACACGAACGGGTTGAGCTGCGTCTCGGTCACGAACCGGTACAAGCGGGTGTAGAACTCCCCTTCCGCGAGGTTGACATGGTTCTGTTCGCCCGCGACCGAGAACAACAGGCCGGGCCGCGGACGGACGTTGACCGTCATGCTCAACTCGCGACGGTTGCCCGAATAGAAGTGTCCCCACTCGACACGCGGCCGCACGGACAGCAGGCGGCGGTCGGCGGTATTCCCGTCCACGCGGTAGCGCGTGAAGCTGTAGTCGTGACCGACGGGCAGCGTGATGCCCGGCGCAATCGTGAAGTTCTCCTGGAGGGAGTCGTACGTCGGCAGGACGTGCACCTGGATGCGGTCCTGCGAGTTGGTGAAGAGGTCGAACGCCTTCAGGTCCACCTCACGCGTCAGCGTCCGGCTCGTCTCGGGGTCGACGCGCCAGTCCATGTCGGCCCGGAAGTCGAAGCGGCGAACCCAGTCGCTCTCCGGCCGCAGCTGGAAACCCGTACGCGGCTGGAACTTGCGAAAACCGGTGCGCCGCGTGAACCCGACCGCCGCATCGTAGTTGTCCTGCACCTCGGCGTATTCGAGGCTCGAGTACCACGGGTCGTTCGGGTACGACAGCTCCGCGCCGAAGGCGGAGCTCTTGCCGGTATCGAGCGGGTTCGTCGTGTGCAGGGCATACCCGCTCAGGCTCAGGTTCTGGCGCTTCCGGAACGTGGAGGTCGCGAGCCTGAAATCCGCGCCCGTCGTCTGGCGATTGACGAGGTCGCCCCCGCGCGTGTCGCGCAGCGTATAGAGCGCTCCGATGTACGACTGGCTCAGCATCCGCCGCTTGACGCGGCCGACCACGAAATCCTCTCCCAGGGCAGTGTCTTCCTCCCCCGTATGGACCTGCAGCACGCCGACGTCGTAGTCGCCGATCTGCCCGAGGAGCTTCCCCCCGACATCGATCCGCTGCGGGTTCCCGTTCTCGTCGAGGCCGATGCGGCGCGTGAAGAACGGCATGACGTCGGCGCCGTTGTCGCCCTCGAAATTCCCGCCGATGTTGGCGCTGGCGAAATCGAAGAACAGCGCGCCGTCGAGAAAGAAATCGCGCTTCTCGGGGAACAGCAGCGAGAAGCGCGTGAGATTGACCTGGCGCTGGTCGACTTCCGCCTGCGCGAAGTCGGTGTTGACGGTGAGGTTGGTCCGGAGGCCCGGCGTCAGGCTGTAGAAGAGGTCGACGCCGGCGTTCGCGTTGTTGCTGACGCGTGGCTGCCCTCGTCCCGGAAACGATTCAGAGGTGCCGAGCAGGTAGGGCTTGATGTCGAGGCCGCGCCCCTGGCTGATGTCGCGGATGCCGGTCAGCCGGGCGGTGTTGCTCATGCGGTTCAGTCCCTGGTTCCGTGGCCACCCCCTCCACACGCTCTGCTCGTTGTTCTTGTGGCGGATGTCGCGCTGGAAGTTGATGCCCCAGGTGTCGCTCTTGGGATCGAAGTTCAGCGTCCGGAACGGGATGGCGATCTCGAGCGTCCACCCGATCTCGCTGATCAGGGCGCGCGCGTTCCAGATGCCGTCCCATTGCCGGTTGCGGCTGCTGAAGTCGGCGCCCTGCAGCGCGTCACCCATCGCCCCGCGCGGGTTCATCTCGAAGAAGTAGCCGGTGCGGCCGTCGAGAAAGGTGTCGAACACCCATTGGAACTGATCGTCGCCGTTCATGTTCCCGTCGCGGGCCATCTGGTTGGCGATCAGCTTGTCGGGCTCGGAATCGAAGCACGTGACGCCCATGTACAGCGTGTCCGAGTCGTAGACGATCCGGACTTCTGTCGGCTCCGTCGTCTTTTCGCCGGCGTTGGGGTCGCGCTGGATGAAGTTGGTCGCGGGGACGGCGCGTCTCCAGACGGCTTCGTCCAGCCGGCCGTCGAGGACGATCCTGTCCTCCCCCTGGAGCCGCACGGCATCCATCGTCCGCTGCCCGTCCGGCTGCATCGAGGCGCTCCCGGGCGGGATCTCCGTTACCGCGGGAGGCGCGGAACCGACCGTTGACATCGTGGCGGCGAGCGGTCGCTGCTGGCCCGCGGCGACGGCGGGCAGAAGGGTAACCAGAGCCGAAATAAGTACAAACCTGGAGGTCATGAGTCCGCGGAAGATAGCACGGAACGGGTCGCCGGCAGCCGCGGACCGCTGCGCCTACTTTTCTGGTGCGTTCGGGGCGTCCGCGGCGCCCAGGAAGAAGTTGCGGCCGTCCTTGAACGACACGTTCTGGCCGCTGGCCGTCGGCCCGCCGCTCTTGGCGCGATAGCCCGTGACGACGACCTCGGTGCCAATCGGGAAGTCAGCTTTCCGCAGCCCGCGGCGCAGCAGCGCGTTCGGCGCGCCCGCCTCGACGGCCCAGTTCGTGACCTTCCCGTCGGGCTCCTTGACGTCGATGTAGAGCCAGCCGTGCGGGTTGACCCACTCCATCCGGGTCAGCGTGCCCGTCAGCGAGATGGGCTTGGTCGCGTCGAATTCGGCAGCAAACGAGTGGTGCGCCCACGCGGTCGCCGCCGACAGCATCAGACCAGCACAGAAGAGCGCAATCGCCAGAGTCGCTCGCATCCGATCCTCCCTTCACGCCGCCCTGTCGCGGCGCGCACGCTCGCTTTTGGCGCGCCGCGTCGCGGCGCGCACGATCACTTTTGGCGCGCCGCGTCGCGGCGCGCACGATCACTTTTGGCGCGAGAACTTGTACGGGCCGGAGATGTGGATCTCCACGAGGTCCGTTGCCACATTCTTGTCGTTGACGATGAACTCGTACCCGAGGCCCAGCCCCTCGAAATACGTCAGCGAGCGCGGGATGAGCGGCCGCGCGCCTTCCGTGTCGAGGCCGGCGGCGCCGAGGCCGCCCTCGATGTCGGCGCCCCCTTCGATCTTGGCGACCAGCTGGCCGCCCGAGAGCGAGACTTCGATCGTGCGCGTCCTTCCCCCGTATTTCCCGCTGTAGACGCCGACGTAGCGAGCCATCACGTCGGGCGGCACGGTGACGGAGCCCTTCGAGGCTTCGGAGAGACTCCCCTCCCAGTGTTCGCTGCTGCGCTCGCAGACCGATTCGAGCATTTCCGTGTCGGCGGCCAGCGCCATCGTCGCCTTGAAGCTCCAGGGCTTCGTGTACGCGCCCGGGTCGGTGTAGGTCACCTCCACCTGCACGTGGCCGAAGTCGGTGCGCCGGTAGCGTTCGGTGGTCCGCAGCTTCTCCGTGTGCGACACCCCGTAGCGGCTCGTCCAGGTCTTGTCGTTGAACCCGTTGCTGTCGACGACGAGCGTGTCGCCCTCCCAGCGTCCGACCGAATATCCCATCCAGCTCGGGGCGGCGTCGTCCTCGAGCGTGCGGCCGTCCATGTGGATCACGCGGTAGGTGAGGTCGTCGCTCAGGATCGCGATCGCCGCCGGCGTCTGGATGATGCGCCTCCAGCCGCCAAACTTCTCGGCCTCGGGTCCGCTGGGCAGGCACTGATAGAACGGGCGGGTCTTGTGGTACTCCTGCTGACGCTGCGCGGCGAGCTCGCGGACCCACGGCTGCAGGTCGCTGAGATCCGGGCGGGCGGCAGGAGCCGGCGCGTTCCACACGCCTGACAAATCGGGCTTCCCGTCGGGCCCGCGCGGCGCGGGCGCGGTGAGGTTCGGCTTGCCGTCGGCTTGACGCGGAATGCCGGGCGTCTTCCGATCGAGCCACTGGGCCGTGGCCGGGGTCGTTACCATCACCAGAGTGAGCGCCGCGAGAAACAACCTCATACAGCCCTCCGATGTCGTCTATGCCGTGCCTCGACGGCCGGATCGTAGCACGGTTACCGTGCCGCTATTTCCGCACGTATCGCCGCAGCGCCATGCCGCCGGTCAGTGAGCCGTAGACGTTGCCGGCGGCGTCGGCGGCCACGTTTTCCTGCGACGGCTCGGCAGCGGTTTCCGGGATGAACGTCACGACCTTGGCGTCTTTCACGCTGCCGATGCGAATCCCCGGCGTGAAACCGGGATTGGTCTGCGGGGTCGACTGGTGGTCCGCGACGTACAGGATGTCGTTGCGGTCGATGAACACCCCGCTCGGCCGGCCGAACTGCCGCCACTCCTCGAGGAAGCGTCCGTCCTGGTCGAAGATCTGGATGCGGTTGTTGCCGCGGTCGCCGACAAACAGCCGCCCGCGCGAGTCCATCGCCAGCGCATGCGGACCCTGCGCGTCGAAATCACCCGGTCCGGCGCCCTTCTTCCCCCACGTCTTGATGAACGTGCCGTCCTTCGAGAACTTCACGATGCGCGCGTTCGACGTGCCGCCGTGGCCGTCGCCGACGAAGATGTCGCCGTTGGGCGCCACGAGCACCGCGGAGGGCATGTTGAACGTATCGCGGCCCTCGCCGGCGACGCCCGCCGTCCCGAGCGTCATCAGCAGCTTCCCGTCGGGACTGAACTTGAAGACCTGGTGTCCTTTTCCGTTCCTGCGCGGATCCTTCCCGTCGGGGCCTTCGCCGTCGGTGACCCAGACGTTGCCGTCGCGGTCGACGTGAATGCCGTGCGGCCGCACGAACATGCCCGCGCCGAAGCTCTTGACGAGTCGTCCTGTCGCGTCGAATTTCTGGATCGGCGCGACGTCGGAGCCGACGCAGTTCTGATCGCCGCAGCGATCGAACGCCCAGATGCTCCGCCCGTCGCGATCGACGGTGATGCCGGCCGTGGAGCCGATTTTTCTGCCCGCGGGAAGCTTGAAGAAGTCTTCGACGAGCTGATAGGAAGACCCTTCGGACCAGGAGTCGTGCGCGAGCAGCAGCACGACGACCGCAGCCAGCACTCCCCTTCGCCGCACGGAGAACGCCATACGAGCCCTCCTGTTCATCACGGTTCCCGCCTGTCGACGGTGATTATGTATATCCTTGCACTCGAAAAATGCAAGGGGCGAAATGCATTCGAACCCGGGCCCTGCAGAGGAGAGCGTGATGACCAGTTTCACGAAACGCGCCGCGGTTGCGCTGGCTGTCGCGCTGCTTGCCGCGGCGGTCACGGGCGCCCAAACGGCGCCCGCGCGGGACACGGCCCGCTTCTCTGGAACCTGGCGCCTCGTCTCGGACACGACGACGGGCATCATGATCTACGACAGCCTCGGAAACATGGCGGCGCAGGTCATGCCGAACCGCGCGCGCCGCAAGTACGCCGCCGCCGAGCCCACGCCGGAAGAGGCCAAGGACGCCATCACCGGCTACCTGGCGTACTTCGGCACCTACTCGGTCGACGAACAAGCCCGCATCGTCACCCACCATCGCACGGGCAGCATCAACCCCGGGCAGGTTGGCGACGAGGTCGTCCGGGCCTACGTGTTCGAGTCGAACGACCGGCTCGTCCTCACCCCTGCAGGGAGCACGAACAAGATCGTGTGGGAGCGGGCCCGATAAACAGGTGCCCCGGAGTGGCGTGACGGCGTTATGCTGAACGTAGAGGGGATCCCATGATTCGACCCACGATCTTCGTCGCAGCTACGCTCGCGCTGGTCGTCGGCGTGTCGTCCGCTCATGCGCAGCACCGCGGCGGGGGCCGCGCGCGCGGTGGCGGCGTGGTCGTCGGCCAGGCGGTACCGCGCGGTGCAGGTCGCGCCGCACCTCGCGTGTATGCCGCGCCGCGCGTCTACGGGGCGCCTCGGGTGTACCGTTCGGCGCCGATGCGGTTCTACCAGCCGTATTACGCGTTCCGGCCGCGCCTCAGTCTCGGCTTCGGACTGTGGCTCGGATACCCGGTGCGCTATTCCTCGTACTACGGTTACTACAACCCGTACTACTACAACCCGTACGCCTACGCGAATCCGTATCCGTACCCGTACTACCCGTATTCGTATCCGTCCCCCTATCCCGCGTATCCGCCTCCGGCATATCCGCCCACGACGTATCCGCCGGGTGCGTATCCGCCGTCGGCGTACCCGCCTGCATCAACGCAGCCGGCGTATCCGCAACCCGGATATCCGCCCCAGGGATCGATCAGCCCCTCGCAGCCGGATACCGGCGGTATGAGCTTCGAGATTCAGCCGTCGAACGCACAGCTCTATGTGGACGGTCAGTACGTGGGGATCGTCGGGCAGTTCTCACCAACGTCGCAGCCGCTTGGGCTGACGGCGGGCCGGCACCATATCCAGATCACCGCCCCGGGCTATCGCCCGATGGATTTCTACGCCGACATCGTGGCCGGCGAGGTGCTTCCCTACCAGGGCGCGCTCCAACCTTAGTACCTACTTCAAGACGGCAATCAGCAGCGCGGCGAGCGCCATGAGGAATGCCATCGCGCCCAGCGCGATCGCGTACGCGGCCAGGCGCCCGTTCGCCGGCGCGTCGGAGAGCAGCATCTGCTCTCGTGTCGCGATGTCGGCGTCCGCGAAGAGCGACTGCCGCATCACCTGCTTGCCGGCGAGAACCGATTCGATACCCGCCTGGAGATCGCCGTGGTGAATCCGCTTCGACGAATCGGGACCCGGCCGCGCGGCGGCGGCGAGTGCGGCTTTCAGGACGGCGTTGCGGATGTCGCCGCCGCTCACGTCGTAGCGGCGTGCCAGGTCGGCGAAGTCCACGTCCCTGTCGAGCGGCGTGCGCGGGTGCAGCTGGACGCGCCAGATCCGCTCCCGCTCCGCGGGGCCCGGCATCGTGAACAGCACGTGCGTGCGAATGCGGCGCTCGAATGCCGGGTCGAAGTTGGCGGCGAGGTTGGTGGCGAAGATGACGACGCCGTTGTACCACTCCAGTTCCTGCAGCAGCACGCTGACGACGGTGTTCGACTCGCGCTGAAAGCCGGATTCGGGCGACGTGGAGCGTCTCGACGCGATCGCGTCCGCCTCGTCGAAGAAGAGCACGGCCGACTCGTCGCGAGCCGTGCGAAAGATCGCGGCGACGTTCTTCGGCGTCTCTCCCATCCAGAGTGACTCGAGCTCCGCATAGCGGACGAGCAGCAACCGGCGCCCGAGAGAGTGGGCCAGGGCCTCGGCGCAGATCGTCTTCCCGGTTCCTGGCGGACCCGCGAAGTTGAACGCCAGCGCCAGGCCGGTGGGATGCCGTTCACCGAGCCCCCAGCGGTTGAAGATCAGCTCGTGCTGCGTGATCTGCGCGAGCGCCTCGTCGAGGGCCCTGCGCGTCTCGAGCGGCAGGATGACATCGTCGAACGTACGGCGCGGAACGATGGATTCGACCGCGCGGCGCCCGGGGACGCCAAACAGACGAGCGAAGGACAACGGCGGCACGATCCAAGCGTGAGCGAAAACCGGGTCGTTGGCAACCGCGACAGCGCGTGGCTGGCTGGTTACTCGACGGAAAACGCCAGCAACACGTTGCCGGGAAGGATGCCGCCGTGATGCGAGTAGCCCGAATTGACGAACAGCATGCCACCGACCACCGCGGCGCCGCCGTTGCTCATCGATCCGCCATTGGCGTGCACCTGGTTGACGGTGCTGAACTCGCGCGCGGTGTCGTACTCCCAGAGCACGCCGCCGTCGCGCGTCGAGTAGGCGCGCAGCCGGCCGTCCATCGTCCCCGAGAACACGACCCCGGGAATCAGCGTCACGGCGGCGCTCTGCGACGGCTTGCACGGATTCCTGTTCGCGCACCCCGCGCCCGGCACGCTCCAGGCGATGGCGCCGGTGCGCAGGTCTACCGCATTCATGCCGCCGCTTGCCGCGGGACTGTCGGCGATGAAGTCGGCGTTCGCGGCGTAGATGTTCGCGCCGTCAGTTGCCGAGCCCCAGAACACGCCGCCCGATGACGATCCCTGCGCGACACGGCGCTCCCAGACGATCTTTCCTTCCGCGTCGGGATCGAAGCCGAAGATGACGCCCGACTTGTTGCCGACGACGATCAACTGGCGGCCGCCGCCGGCGTCGACCAGGAACGACGAGCCGGTGAAGTCGAAGTCGGGCGCGTCCTTGTCCGGGCAGACCGCCGCCTCACGATTCGGCGCGCGACAGCTCCCGTTCCAGATGTCGTTCCCGGTGATCTGCCGCGACCAGCGGATGCGGCCGCTGGCGAGATCGAGCGCGAGCAGCGAATCCGACAAGGCCGTCGCGGGGGGTGCGAAATTGTTGCCGGTGCCGACGTAGAGCACGTTCCGCTTCGTGTCGATCGTCGGCGTGTTCCAGATGGCGCCGCCGGCCGGCCCGTACAGCTGCGTGCCGACGCTGTTCTTCGTCGTCGGCACCGCCTTCGCCGCAACGGTGTACGTCTTCCACAGGCGCTTGCCGGTTCTTGCGTCGAGCGCGACAACGCTGCCGCGGAACGAGCAGCACGGGTAGCGGGGATCGCCGACCTGCGACTCTTCGCGCGAGGAGACCGGCACATAGAGCCGGCCGTTATAGAGCTGCGGCGCGGCCGTGATCGCCGCGTGCGGATGATCGTCCAGCTCGACTTTCCAGAGGACCTTGCCAGCCTTCGCATCCACCGCGTACACGTTGGCGGCCTGGTCGCCGACGTAGGCGACGAGCATGCCGTCGGCCCGCTCGTCGAGCGTGATCGCGCTGCGGACCCCCGCCTCGACCTCGAGGGTCCAGTACACGCAGCCCGTCTTCGCGTCGAGCACGTACAGCTCGCCTTCGGCGGTCGCGACATAGACGCGGCCCCCGGCGACCACCGGCTGTGTACCAGCGGAGCTTGCGCCGGGGAACCCGAAGGCCCATTTGAGCGTGAGCCGCGGTACCTCGTCTGGCGTGAGTCCGGCGGCGTGCGCCGATTGAAACCGCGCATTCCCGATCCCCAGTCCCCACCCGTTCCAGGACGGCCCGGCAAGGGCGCGGGCCGCCGGCGCGGTGGTGACGCGGCACAGCGCGGATGGCGGCATGGCGGCGTCGGCAGCCGCCAATGGTTTGCCGGACACGTACGTCGCCAGCGCGCGGCGCTGTGCACGGCTCCGCTCGGCGGCCCGCACGCGCATCGAGCCGCGCTCGAGCGCCGCCAGCACCTGCTCGCCGCTCAACCGACGCAACGTATCGAGGCGCGGCGCCTGTGAATCGGCGGCGGGTCCGTCGTGACACATGGCGCAGTACGTCTTGAAGAGGGCTGCGCCCTCGCCCTGGCGCGCGGCATCCTGACCAGCCGCCGGCGCGGCCAGCAGCAGCAACGCGCCGCCAACGACGAGTCGTCTTGCGCCGAGTGAGCGCAGCGAGTCGAGGGGTGGTGAGGCGGTCATGACGGCGCTCGGGTTACCTCGCGCCCGCCGCGGCCGGAGGGTTGATGCGGGCCTCGTCCCAGTGCTCTTTGATCAAGTTGTTCTCGGTGCGGACGACATCAAAGTGGTTCCATGTGTATTCGCGATTCGGATCGTCAGGATCCCTGGCGGTGCGCTCCCACATCATGAACGAGTACGGGCCGTTGATCAGCGTGAGCACCGGCGCGTTCACCCATTCGGGCTTGATGTCACGCGGTGTACGTCCGGGAACACGGCGCATGAACTCCTCGAAACCGTCGCGCCCCTGCGGAACGTTCGGGTTGTGCTGGATGTAACCGGGGTCCATCGTCTTGTCCGCCAGTTCCAGGTGGCCGTACTGCAGCATGTCTTTCAGTTCCTCGGTGGCCATCGCGAGGGTCTTCTCTTCTTCTCGTGAAAGCCTGCCGGTGTTCCATTGCATCGGCGGCCGCGGTGAGACGCCTGTTTTGACAACGCCGGTGCCGGGCATCTTGTGCGCGCTGTCCCAGTGTTCCTGCACGTGCCCGTTTTCGATGCGGAGCACGTCGAACGAATTGTAGTGATACGTGCTGGCCGGGTTCCGTGGATCCTTGTCTGCGTGCTCGAAGACGAGCCATACGTAATCACCCTTCGCGCCCGACACCACGGGCATTTGATCCGCGGGCATCGCCGCCGGTATCGGATTCATCGGCGTGCGTCCGAGCTTGCCGAAGAACTCGACAAATCCGGCACGGCCCGTGTTGGCGTTCGGATTGTGTTGAATGTAGTTCTCGGCCTGGTATTTGGGCGCCAGCTCGAGATGGCCGGCGTAGAGCACCTCGCGCCACCACTTCATCACGAAATCGAGGTTCTTTTTCTCCTGCGCCGTCATCGGTGCAACCTGCGGCCTGGTCGCCGGATTGATGGACTGGCCCGCCATTGGAATGGGGAACGCGAGCAACAGCATGGCTATCCACCACGGCGTGAAGAGAGCCAGCCTCATACGCACCTCCGGAGGCTGGGGCATTCGGTGGCCGCGTGCGGCGCCCCGCTCACGGTTGTTTGTCGTACACCACCGTATTGGTGAACGCTTTTCCCTTCGCGTCCGTCCCACTCACCACCTGCGTCATCGTCATGCCGTCGGCCGAGATGGTGATGGTGCTCGGCTTCTCGGGCGCCTTGCCATTGACGATGATGTAGACGTCCTCGGTGCGCGGGCCGGCCGCCGTGACCGTCACCATGCGAATCGACGGCACAGCGACCGCCGCCTCCGGGTACGGCTTGCCGTCGCGCCGGTAGACGAGATACGCGCGCGTGCTGCCCTGCGGGATGGTGACGTCCGTGGTCATGAAAATCGTCCCGCCGCCGCGATCCTCGAGCGTTCGCGTGAAGCTCGTGGGAGCTGCGCCGGACTCGTATGTCGACCTCGAGGGATTCAACTTCCACGTGCCCATGAACGGATCCTTCGCCGTGGGAGCGGTGACGCCGCGCTGCGGCCTCTCAGCGGTCGCAGCCGATTGAGCGTTCCGCGCCGACCTCTGTGGGGCCGCGGCCAATGACGCAGGCACCACCGTCGCGATCACGAATATCAAGACACGTCGAGAGTTGGGCATGAGCCGCCTCCATCCGTGAGGGCACGCTTTCAGCGTAGACGAAACGTGAACGCGCTACGGTTGAGCTGGACCGGATGGCGCGAACACGCGACTCGCGCTTCGCGCGTCACTTCACCGAGTACTTCGTAAAGGCCCCACCCGCCTGGTCGAAAGAGTTGGGCCCCTCGGCCGCGTACACGTTGCCGTCCGCATCGACCGCCACGCCCTCGCCCGCCGCGCCCTGGTAGACGCGGTCCTCACGATCGAACGGCGGAATGAACCCGACGACGCGATCTTCCTCCACCGGCCCCACGCGCACGCCGTCGTGCCAGTTCGGATGGTTCAGCGGACCCGACTCCGAGTCGATCACATACACCATGTCGCCCTTGATGAAGATCCCGCTGGGGCGGCTGAACATGTAGCGCGACTCGAGGTACTTCCCCTCTTGATCGAAGATCTCCAGGCGGTGATTGCCGCGATCGGCGATCCACAGGCGACCCTTCGAGTCGAACGCGAGCGAATGTGGCGTGCGGAACTCGCCGTGACGCGTGCCGATGGTTCCCCACGACTTCATGAACTTGCCGTCGGGCGAGAACTTGCTGATGCGGCTCGTCGCGCCGTTCTTGAGCCCCTCCGCAATGGCGGCGGCGGTCGTCATCCCCTGCGCATCGTGCCCGTCGGCCACGTAGATGCTGCCGTCAGGCCCGACGATGACGTCGTTCGGCTGGTTGAACTGACCATCGGCGTTGCCGCGCTTGCCGGCGATGCCGAGGCTCAGGAGCTTCTGACCCTGCGGGCTGAACTTGTGGACCTGGTATCCCCGGGTGCCTGCCTTGTTGCCGGAGAAATCTGCCACCCACACGTTGCCGTCCTTGTCGACCGAGATGCCATGCGGCGTCACCATGACGCCCTTGCCGAAGTTCGCGAGGACGGCGCCCGTGTTTCGATCGAACTTGAAGATCGGATCGACCGGGTTGGTTTCGCAGTCGACCGCGCCGCCACCCGCACCGCCGGCAGCAGGCGCGCCGCAGCGCTCGTAGGCCCAGACGTTGCCGTCGCGTGGATCGATGTCGATGCCGGCGGTCGTGCCCCATTTCCGGCCGGCGGGCAACTGGCCCCAGTTGCGGTTGACGTGCGTCGCCGGGTTCGGTAACCCCTCGCCGGTGACTGGATTGCCTGCGGCAGCGGACGCCGACGGCGCCGCGGCGACCGCGCGCTCGCCGGACCCGCCGGCGCCGCACGCGGCCAGGAGGAGCGTCGCGCTGGCACCCACAACGAGGCGTAAGATTCTTGGCGTCGACATAGGCCTCCTCGGGCTGGAGAGACCGGCGGCAGCGCCGGTCGGTGGTGGTGGTGTTATAGCGCCGGAAGCATGCAGAGGCAACGATGAAGACGTTGGTGCGTCGGTTGGGTTCGGGCGTAGCGCTCATGGCGGTGGCCGCGATAGCGGCCGCGGGGTCGACCATCGTCCTGGCCCAATCGCTGACCATCACGGAACAGGGCGGCCGCCCGTTTGGCGGACGGGTGATGGGCGAGCCGGCCACCGGCTCGCTGCACTGCGATCACGGATACGTGGAATGGCAGGTTCCGGCCAATCCGCGGCGCACGCCGATCGTCATGGTGCACGCCAGCAGCACCAAGACATGGGACACGACCTTCGACGGCCGCGACGGCTTTCGCACCATCTTCCTGCGGCGCGGGTATCGCGTGTACATGACCGACCTGCCGCGCACCGGGCGCGCCGGGCAGGGATGCGCGGCGACGACCTATACGCCGCGGCCCGACAACGATCAGGCGTCGTTCACGACGTGGCGCCTGGGGTTGTGGCTGCCCGGGGTTGCGGAGCCGCAGTTCTATCCAGGCGTGCAGTTTCCGCGGACGCGCGACGCACTGGACCAGTTCCTGCGCATCCAGTACCCCGAGTTCAACGCGCCGGAGAACGAGCAGGTCGAAACCGACGCGCTCGCCCGGCTCCTCGACGAACTGGGACCGTCGGTCGTGCTGACGCATTCATCGACCGGCATCCGCGGCTGGATCACCGGCACCAAGACGGCCAACGTCGCCGCGATCGTGTCGTATGAACCGGGCAACGCCGTCTTTCCCGAAGGCGAGGTGCCGCCGCCTCTCCGTCGCGTGGACGGCATGATGGTGCCGGCCGGCGAAGTGATCCCGATGGCCGACTTCATGAAACTGACGAGGGTTCCGATCCAGATCGTCTGGGGCGACTACATCCCGGCCAGGCCGGACCCGGTCAACGTGGGCCCGCGGCTCACGCTCGACGCGCGCCGCATCAACGTCGAGCGCGCGAAGCTGATGGTCGCCGCGGTCAACCGGCACGGCGGGCACGCCGCCAACGTCATGCTTCCCGAGATGGGCATCACGGGCAACACGCACTTCCCGATGATGGACCTCAATAACCTCCGCATCGCCGACCTGCTCTCGTCATTTCTCGCCGAGCACAAGCTCGACGCGCGACGGTAACCACGAAGGACACGAAGGGCACGAAGACGGGGCCGGCTAAAGCCGGCCCCCACGTACTTGTAGGGGCCGCCTTCAGGCGGCCCGGAAACAAACGAGGGAGTTGTATGAGTGAGCAGACGCGACACGCGGGCATGAGCGTAACGTTGGCCTTGGCGCTGGGGTTGGTGCTGGGTGCGCTGGGCGCCTGGTCACTCGGCGCGGCTCGAGAGGTGGCCGCCGCCGGTCTCCAACAAGGTGAAGCGAAGGCCTTACCGCCTGGCGCGCTCGCGTCGAACACCAACGTGATCTCTTCCGCCTACGAGCCCGTCGACGGAAAGGGCGGAGAAGAAGTGAGCGGCCCCTACCAGGTCGTCAAAGGCTGGCCGCAGCCGGTCATCGACGGCTGGACGATCAACGCCGAGACGATGTACGCGGAGTCGCCGGATCGCATCATCGCGGTCGGACGCGGCACGCACAAGAGTCCCTGGACGACGTTCTGGGGGCCGGCCGCGTTCCGCAACCTCGGCAAGCCGATTCCGCCCGCGGAGCAGAAGCAGCAGCGGATGATCGTCGTCTACAACCGCCAGGGCAAGGTGGTCGAATCGTGGGATCAGTTCAGTCCTCTCCTTGTGGACGTGCAGTTGGTCCAGGAGAACCCCTACGATCCCGAACATCACATCTGGATTGCGACCGATGAATCGCTCGTCGAGTTGACGCGCGACGGCAAGACGCACGTCAAGACGATCGACGTGAAGGACATCCCTCCGGCGCAAACCCAGAACGGAAACTTCGTCGTCGAGTTCTTCGCCTTTGCGTCTAATGGCGATCTCTGGGCCGCGGGTGGCAACCGGATGGTCAGGTTTTCCAAGGACGGGAAGTTCGTGTCGGCA